>NZ_JARDJI010000001.1:0-643061 GCF_039907765.1 Mesorhizobium sp. CC13
TCTCATTCCGTCCCACCCCCCTCTGTCCTGCCGGACATCTCCCCCGCAAGGGGGGAGATTGGCAGCGTCGGCGTCTCACCCGAGGCTTTCATGCCGCAAGGGATTCGAGGGTTTGACGGGCCTCATACCCCCACCCCTAACCCCTCCCCACAAGGGGGAGGGGGACTTGCTTGCCGCCCTGCGGCCGAGATCGCCAACAGTTGGCGCGACGGCGGTGTCGCAGAATCCCCCTCCCCCTTGTGGGGAGGGGTTAGGGGTGGGGGTAGGTTCACAAACGCTTTGGCCGCATCAACAGGGAGGAATTGTTGCCGGCGGTACCGAATGGCGGTTTGAGCCCCCCAAAAAAAGTCGCCCACCTGTGGAAAAGCAGTTCACGCCAGCCGCGCAAAGGCGCCGAGCGGCGTAACGTCCATTCATTTTTGAATATGAACGAACTAGATTTTTGGCATGATAACCGTCGGGGTCGCGCGCTCGCCGCGATGGTCGCGCCACTTGTACTGGCTTTGATACTCGCGCCTCTGCTTGGCGACTTCGTCCAGGACGATTCCGCTGCTGGTTCCGAGGTTCAGGCTTTCGATCATGCCGAACATCGGAATCGTGACGCACATGTCGCTCCGTTCGACGGCGAGATTGCTGATGCCAGTCGCCTCGCTGTTCCCTCGGGTGCTGGGATGCTAGCCGATGCCGGGCGACTGCGATGCAATGGAGCGCATCTCCGCCGCCGACATCGACGAGTACCGCCGCTTCTAGTCCGGCCACCTCGGCCGCATCAAGGGCGTGCAGAACGTCAAGACCGACGTGCCGAGCCAGACCATCAAGCGGACGTCGGAACTGCCGTCGTGAGAGAGGCGATGCCTGCCTTCGCAGGCAGGTAGCCTAGAGGCACGGGTTGGTCACCGGAGGTCGAGGAGTTCCCAAAAATTCGTCGAGGCGCTTCATTCTTTCGGTCCGACCCAGATCGGCCAGCCCTTTGATCATGGATAGCATTGGCTTGTTCGAGCAGGATTCCGAGGGTGCTCTGGACCATTCATCGCCAAGCGTCTTGCTTCGCGTCGCCTCCTGGCGGTCGACTTCAGGCTTGGTAATCGGCGTCAGGTTGTTTTGGCTGATAAACGTGTTGATCTTGCCGATGTCCTCATCGAGGTCGCGAAGCAACTCGACATAGTCCTTCGCATAGCAGGCATCGATCACTGCTCTCATTGTGATCAAGATTTGCCAAGTGCACAGGATTGCGCCTTGGCCGCTATTGTCTACGCCGAAGGTTTGCGTTTGGCCGTTGGAAAACGTCTGGCGTATCTCCACCCCACCCTTCCGGATGATCGTGGTGTTCGATCCTTGGGCGCCATCTTCGATCACGAGGCCGGGCAGTCCTCGCAGTTGCTCCAAGTCGATCGGGCCGCCGAGCTCTTGGGCTTGCGCATGATGAGACAACGCGACCAAGGCAGCCGTTGACCAAGCAAACATGGAGGAAAGGAAGCCACTCTTTGCCTCGCTACACGGGCGTTGTTGGTGGGTCGTGCTACTCCTGGCTTGTGACAACCGCTTCACCGCCAAGGCTGCTGAAAGCCCGGCGGGGAAGCCGAAGTCGCCTCAGCCCCTCAACTCGCGCCTCAGGATCTTGCCGACATTGGTCTTCGGCAGCTCGGTGCGGAACTCGATGTATTTCGGCCGCTTGTAGCCGGTGAGGTTCTCGCGGCAATAGGCGAGCAGGATCTCGACCGAGAGGTCGGGGTCCTTGCGCACCACGAACAGCTTCGGCACTTCGCCCGAATGCTCGTCGGGCACGCCGACGGCCGCGACCTCGAGCACGCCCGGGTGCTGGGCGACGACGTCCTCGAGCTCGTTCGGATAGACGTTGAAGCCCGAGACCAGGATCATGTCCTTCTTGCGGTCGACGATCTTGGTGTAGCCGGCCTCGTCCATGAAGCCCATGTCGCCCGACTTGAAGTAGCCGTCCGGCGTCATGACCTTGGCGGTCTCGTCGGGCCGGTTCCAGTAGCCGGCCATGACCTGCGGCCCGCGGATGCAGATCTCGCCGACCTCGCCGAGCGCGAGGTCGCGGCCGTCCTCGTCGCGGATGGCGATGTCGGTCGAGGGCAGCGGCAGGCCGATGGTGCCGGTGAAATCGGCCGACGAGCACTTGTTGGCTGTCGCAACCGGCGAGGTCTCCGACAGGCCGTAGCCTTCGGTGATGTGGTTGCCGGTGACCTTCTTCCAGCGCTCGGCCACCGCCCGCTGCACCGCCATGCCGCCGCCGAGCGACAGGATCAGGCCGCCGAAATCGAGCTTGCGGAAGTCCTCGTTGTTGCACAGCGCGTTGAACAGCGTGTTGAGGCCCGGGAAGATGTTGAAGCGGAATTTCGCCAGTTCCTTGACGAAGCCGGGGATGTCGCGCGGGTTGGGGATGAGCACGTTGAGCGCGCCCTGCTGCATGCCCATCAGCGCGTTCACCGTGAGCGCGAAGATGTGGTAGAGCGGCAGCGCGCAGACGAAGGTGAGGTGCGGCGGCTTCGGCTTGACGGTATAGGCGTCCTCGACCCAGAGCGCGAGCTGGGCGACGTTGGCGAGCACGTTGGAGTGCAGCAGCATCGCGCCCTTCGAGATGCCGGTCGTGCCGCCGGTATATTGCAGGAAGGCTGTGTCGCTTGCCGACACCTCGACGGGCTTCAGCTTCCTGGCCTGGCCCTCGTGCAGCGCCGCCAGGAACCTGACGTGGCCGGGCAGGGACCAGGCCGGCACCAGCTTCTTCACCTTGCGGACGACGAAGTTGACCAGGAGGCCCTTGACGCCGAGCATCTCGCCCATCGAGGCGACGACGACATGCTTGACCCTGGTGTTGGCGACGATCGCCTGCAACGTGGTGGCGAAATTCTCGAGGATGACGATCGCCTCGGCGCCCGAATCCTTGAGCTGGTGCTCGAGTTCGCGCGGCGTGTAGAGCGGATTGACGTTGACCACCGTATAGCCGGCGCGCAGCACCGCCATCATGACGACGGGGTATTGCAGCACGTTGGGCATCATGATGGCGACGCGGGCGCCCTTGGCGAGGCCCTTCGACTGGAGCCAGGCGGCAAAGGCGGTCGACATGCGGTCGAGTTCGCCATAGGTCAGCGACTTGCCCATGCAGGAGAAGGCCGGCCGGCCGGCATATTGGTGGCAGGCGGCGGCGAGCAGGTCGCCGATCGACTGGTGCGCCAGCGGCGCGATCTCGGCCGGCATGTTGGCGGGATAGCTCTTCAGCCAGACCTTTTCGCCGGCCGCCGGCTTTGCGGCAATCGCCGCAAGCGGCGCAGGCGCGGCGGCCGCTTCGACCTTGGCCGGCTTCTTTGCCGGGGCCTTGGCTGCGGGTTTTGCCGGAGCCTTCGTTGCGGGCTTGGCCGCCGCCTTGGGCGACGGCTTCGCGGCTGCCGGCTTTGCGGCAGCGGCGGCCTTCGCGGCAGGCTTGGCCATGGCTTTGGCAGGTGCGGCGGCACTTGCCGCCGGCGCCGCCCTTGCCGGCTCGGCCTTGGCCGATTTCCCGGCGGACGGTCTGGCTGCTGCGGAGGCCTTGGTCGCCGCCGGCTTGGATGCGGCCTTCGGGGCCGACTTCACCGGCTTCGGCGCCGTCGCTTTCGGGGCGGTTTCTATCCTGGTTTCGGCCGCCTTGGCCTTGCCCTTTGCCGCGCCAGTGTTGCCGGTAGTTTTCGCCAAATCAGCCTCCCTTGCTGTTCTTATCGTTCCGGCGGTGTGCCGGTCTGGCCCTCGTCTGTCGCGGCGCCGCAAGAACAGTGCCGTATCGGGGCATGTTGTAGGTGTTTGTATTGCCAGTTGACGTTAACGGCAAGTATCACCCAACGTCAGCTGGGCCGGCGAATTTCGGATCGCCGCAACGTTGGCTCAGGCGCGCATCCCGCCACGTAGATCTGCGTCCTGCAAGCTGCTGAAGCCTTCTCTAATAAGAACATTTCCAAGTCGAAATTGGTGAGCGGCCAGTGACGCCGCGCAACAAACTACTAATAAATAGTCACATGTGGGTAGATTATTCTGCTTACCGAGCGGCATGTAGGCAGGGAGTTCCAAAGGCCGAGAAACGGTGCTTATATGCGCGCCTGCGAGCCTGACAGGTAGGGGCTTGGGAAAATCATAGGGAGTGTTCAATGTTCAAAAAAACGACCTTTGCGGCCGCGTTGCTGGCTGCAACCGTCCTGAGCGGGGCGGCGAGCGCCAAGACGTTCGTCTACTGCTCGGAAGGTTCGCCGGAGGGCTTCGATCCAGGCCTGTACACTGCCGGCACGACCTTCGACGCTGCTGCACACACCGTCTACAACCGCCTGCTCGAATTCAAGAAGGGCACCACCGAGACCGAACCGGGCCTGGCCGAGAGCTGGTCGATTTCCGACGACGGCCTGGAGTACACCTTCAAGCTGCGTCCGGGCGTCAAGTTCCAGACCACCGAGTTCTTCACGCCGGGCCGTGACTTCAACGCCGACGACGTCGTGTTCTCCTTCGAGCGCCAGCTCAAGGCCGACAATCCCTGGAACAAGTATGTGACCGGCGCTTCGTGGGAATACGCTGCCGGCATGGGCTTCCCGGAAGTCATCAAGTCGGTCGAGAAGGTCGACGACCTGACGGTCAAGATCACCCTGACCCGCAAGGAAGCGCCGTTCCTCGCCAATATCGCGATGCCGTTCGCTTCGATCGTGTCGAAGGAATATGCCGACAAGCTGCAGGCCGACGGCAAGATGAACCAGATGAACCAGATGCCGCTCGGCACCGGTCCGTTCGCCTTCGTCGCCTACCAGCAGGACGCCATCATCCGCTACAAGGCCAACCCGGACTACTGGGGCGGCAAGCAGAAGATCGACGACCTCGTCTTCGCCATCACGCCTGACGCATCGGTCCGCTTCCAGAAGCTGAAGGCCGGCGAATGCCAGCTGATGCCGTTCCCGAACGCCGCCGACGTGGCCGCGATGAAGGCCGATCCGAACCTGAAGGTGATGGAGCAGGAAGGCCTCAACGTCTCCTACCTGGCCTACAACACCACCCAGGCTCCGTTCGACAAGCCCGAGGTCCGCAAGGCGCTCAACATGGCCATCAACAAGCAGGCCATCGTCGACGCCGTGTTCCAGGGTGCGGCAACGCCTGCCAAGAACCCGATCCCGCCGACGATGTGGTCGTACAACACCGCCGTCGAGGACGATAAGTACGATCCGGAAGCTTCCAAGAAGATGCTCGAGGAAGCCGGCGTCAAGGACCTCAAGATGAAGGTGTGGGCGATGCCGGTTTCGCGTCCCTACATGCTCAACGCCCGCCGCGCCGCCGAGCTGATCCAGTCCGACTTCGCCAAGGTCGGCGTCACGGTCGAGATCGTCTCCTACGAGTGGGCCGAGTATCTCGACAAGTCGAAGGCCAAGGATCGTGACGGCGCCGTCATCCTCGGCTGGACCGGCGACAACGGCGATCCGGACAACTTCCTCGACACCCTGCTCGGTTGCGACGCCGTCGGCGGCAACAACCGCGCCCAGTGGTGCAACAAGGAGTTCGACGACCTGGTGACCAAGGCCAAGGAGACCAACGACGTGGCCGAGCGCACCAAGCTCTACGAGCAGGCGCAGGTCGTGTTCAAGAAGGACGCTCCGTGGGCGACCCTCGACCACTCGCTGTCGGTCGTGCCGATGCGCAAGGGCGTCGAAGGCTTCGTCCAGAGCCCGCTCGGCGACTTCGCCTTCGACGGCGTTGACATCGTCGAGTAAGGTCGCCTAAACAGGCCCGATCTTGGAGGGGCGCTTGCCATGCAAGCGCCCCGCTTCACTTCTGTGCTATCCTGCCCGAAGTCCTCGGAACATTCACTTAAAGGTCTGACATGCTCCGGTACCTGTTGGGACGGCTCGCCGTCCTCATCCCGACATTCATCGGGGTATCCATCATTGCATTCTCCCTCATCCGCCTTCTTCCCGGCGACCCCGTCGCCCTCCTGTCCGGCGAACGCGTCATGTCGCCGGAGCGGCACGCGGAAATCTCGGCCCAGCTCGGCTTCGACCGGCCCACCGTCATCCAGTATCTCGACTATCTCTGGGGCGTGGTGCGCGGCGACTTCGGCACCTCGATCGTCACCAAGCGGCCCGTCGTCGACCAGTTCTTCGAACTCTTCCCGGCGACCGTGGAGCTTTCGCTCTGCGCCATCGTCTTCGCCGTGGTGCTGGGCATCCCGGCCGGCGTGATCGCCGCGATCAAGCGCGGCTCCTTCGCCGACCAGGCGATGATGGGCACGGCCCTCGTCGGCTTCTCGATGCCGATCTTCTGGTGGGGCCTGCTCCTGATCATGCTGGTCTCCGGCATGCTGGGCTGGACGCCCGTCTCCGGCCGCATCTCGCTGATGTACTACTTCCCGACCGTCACCGGCTTCATGCTGATCGACTCTGTGCTGTCCGGCCAGGCCGGCGCCTTCAAGTCGGCCGTCAGCCACCTGATCCTGCCGACGATCGTGCTCGGCACCATCCCGCTTGCCGTCATCGCGCGCCAGACGCGCTCGGCCATGCTGGAGGTGCTGTCGGAGGACTACGTCCGGACCGCGCGCGCCAAGGGCCTTTCGGCTTTCCGCGTCGTCGGCATCCATGCCCTGCGCAACGCCATGATCCCGGTCGTCACCACCGTCGGCCTGCAGGTCGGCGTGATGCTCGCCGGCGCCATCCTGACCGAGACGATCTTCTCCTGGCCGGGCATCGGCAAGTGGATGGTCGATTCCGTGTCGCGGCGCGACTACGCCGTCATCCAGGGCGGGCTGTTGATGATCGCTGCCGTGATCATGCTGGTCAACCTTGCGGTCGATCTGCTCTACGGCCTCATCAATCCGCGTATCCGGCACTAGGAGGGCACGATGTCTCAAGCTGCTGCAACCAGTGCCGTATCGACCGATCCGTCCCGCCGGGCGCGACTGGCCGAGTTCTGGTACTACTTCTCCGAAAACCGCGGCGCCGTCATCGGCCTGGTGTTCTTCATCTTCCTGGTGCTCTTGGCGATCTTCGCGCCGATGATCGCGCCGCACGACCCGGCCCAGCAGTACCGCGACGCGGTGCTGGTGCCGCCGTTCTGGCAGGAGGGCGGCCGCACCGACTTCCTGCTCGGCACCGACGCCGTCGGCCGCGACATGCTCTCGCGCCTGATCTACGGCACCCAGTTCTCGCTGTTCGTCGGCGTCATCGTGACGACGCTGTCGCTGGTCGTCGGCGTGATCTTCGGCGTCATCGCCGGCTACTTCCGCGGCTGGGTCGACACCGCCATCATGCGCGTGATGGACATCATCCTCGCCTTCCCGTCGCTGCTCCTGGCGCTCGTGCTGGTGGCCATCCTCGGGCCGGGCCTGGTCAACGCGATGATCGCCATCTCGCTCGTCTACCAGCCGCATTTCGTGCGCCTGGCGCGCGCAGCGGTGATGAGCGAAAAGACCCGCGACTACGTGGTGGCGGCCAAGGTCGCCGGTGCCGGCAACATGCGCCTGATGTTCAAGACCATCCTGCCGAACTGCATGGCGCCGCTGATCGTCCAGGCGACGCTGTCGTTCTCGAGCGCGATCCTCGACGCCGCCGCACTCGGCTTCCTCGGCATGGGTGCCCAGCCGCCGACGCCGGAATGGGGCACGATGCTGGCCGAGGCCCGCGAGTTCATTCAGAGCAAGTGGTGGGTGGTGACGCTTCCGGGCGTCGCGATCCTCGTCACCGTGCTGGCGATCAACCTGATGGGCGACGGCCTGCGCGACGCGCTCGACCCGAAGCTGAAGAGGTCCTGAGATGGCGCTTCTCGAAATCGAAAACCTGGTCGTCGAATTCCAGACGGCCTCCGGTCCCTTCCGCGCCGTCAACGGCGTGTCGATGAAGGTCCACGAGGGCGAGGTTCTCGCCATCGTCGGCGAGTCCGGCTCGGGCAAGTCGGTGTCGATGCTGGCGGCGATGGGCCTGTTGCCCTGGACCGCCACCGTCACCGCCGACAAGCTGACCTTCAACGGCCGCGACCTGCTTTCCATGCCCGCCGCCGAACGGCGCAAGATCATCGGCAAGGACATTGCCATGATCTTCCAGGAGCCGGTGGCGAGCCTCAACCCGTGCTTCACCGTCGGCTTCCAGATCGAGGAAGTGCTGCGCGTGCACATGGGTCTCGACAAGGCCGCGCGCCGCAAGCGCGCGATCGAGCTGTTCCAGGCGGTCGGCATTCCGGACCCCGAGGATCGCCTCGGCTCCTACCCGCACCAGATGTCGGGCGGCCAGTGCCAGCGCGTCATGATCGCCATCGCGATCGCCTGCAACCCCAAGCTCCTGATCGCCGACGAGCCGACCACCGCGCTCGACGTGACGATCCAGAAGCAGATTCTCGACCTTTTGATGAAACTGCAGGCCGAGCACGGGATGGGTCTCATCATGATTACCCACAACATGGGTGTCGTGGCCGAGACCGCCGACCGCGTGGTCGTGCAGTACAAGGGCCGCAAGATGGAAGAGGCCGACGTGCTGACGCTGTTCGAGAACCCGAAGAGCAACTATACGCGCGCGCTGCTTGCGGCCCTGCCCGACAACGCGACCGGCGACCGCCTGCCGACGATCTCGGAACTGTTCGTCGACGACCAGATGGAAGGGGTTGCACGATGAGCGTCATTCTCGAAGCGCGCAACATCGTGCGCGACTACCACGTGCCGGGCAGCCTGCTGAAGAAGGCGCGGACCGTTCACGCCGTCAAGGGCGTGAGCTTCACCGTCGAGCAGGGCAAGACGCTGGCCATCGTCGGTGAGAGCGGCTGCGGCAAGTCGACCCTCGGCCGCATCCTGACGCTGATCGATCCGGCGACCTCGGGCGAGCTGCTGATCGAGGGCAAGAAGATCGACATCGCCAAGGGCGACATGACGCCCGAGATGCGCCGCAAGGTGCAGATCGTGTTCCAGAACCCCTACGGCTCGCTCAACCCGCGCCAGAAGATCGGCGACATCCTGACCGAGCCGCTGGTCATCAACACCAACACGCCGGCCGACGAACGTCGCGACCGGGCGATGACGCTGCTGAAGAAGGTCGGCCTCGAGGAGAAGCACTACAACCGCTATCCGCACATGTTCTCGGGCGGCCAGCGCCAGCGCATCGCGATTGCGCGCGCGCTGATGCTGAACCCGAAGCTCCTGGTGCTGGACGAGCCGGTCTCTGCGCTCGACCTTTCGGTGCAGGCCCAGGTGCTGAACCTGCTTGCCGACCTGCAGGACGAGTTCAAGCTGACCTACGTCTTCATCAGCCACGATCTGTCGGTGGTGCGCTATATCTCCGACCAGGTGATGGTGATGTATTTCGGCGAGGCGGTCGAATATGGCAGCCGCGACGCGGTCTTCTCCAACCCGCAGCACAGCTACACCAAGACGCTGTTTGCGGCGACGCCGCGCGCCGACGTCGAGAGCATCCGCGCCCGCATCGCCAGGAAGCGGGCGGCCTGAGCCGGCGCTCCGCAGCGCGAAAGGACGACCAAGGGGCATGGCAGCAAACGCGGCCATGCCCCTTTCCTTTTGGGGGAAGCGCGGCGCATGGGATTGCGGACGTCCGGCGGAGCCGGGCAGTCGCGGCGGCGTGCCGAATTCGCGCGCCCCGACGGTGCGGGATCGCCCATTGCGTGCCGGACGAGTGGCCGCACAACCCGCATGGACTTTCGCGGCCCGATCATGCGACGCTTTGCTCACCGGTGTGAGTCGCGCTCCGGCAACAACGAGGAAATGCGATGTACAAGTTCGAAGTCTACAAGGACAAGGCCGGCGAATTCCGGTTCCGCTTCAAGGCATCCAACGGCGAGACCATGTTCAGCTCGGAAGGCTATTCGGCCAAGGCCTCGGCGCTGAAGGCGATCGAGTCGATCAAGAAGAACGCGCCGGGCGCGACCGTCGACGACCAGACCACCGCGACAGCCTGATCTTCAAGCGTGACGCGCCACCGGCGCGGGGCAGGGGCAACAGCAGGAGAGATCCATGGGAATCGAAAGCCTTATCATCTTCCTCATCGTCGGCGCCGTCGCCGGCTGGCTTGCCGGCCAGCTGGTCAAGGGCTACGGTTTCGGCCTGATCGGCAACATCGTGGTCGGCATCGTCGGCGCCCTGATCGCCGGCTGGCTGTTCCCGGTGCTCGGCATCAGCCTCGGCTCGGGCATCATCGCCTCAATCATCCACGCCACCATTGGCGCTGTGATACTGCTGGTGCTGCTGAGGCTCGTGAAGCAGGCCTAGCAAAGCGGCCGAACCTTTTCGGCGATCGCCGGCGAGCGCGAGCTTCGCCGGCGCTTTCTTTTTCGGCGAAGCCGGTCTCCAGCCGAGTGCCAGTCAGTCGGCACGCCGCCGTGGCTCGGCGATCTTGTCGGCAAGGCCAAGCAGCCCGAGCAGCCGGATCGTGAGATAGGTCACGTCGAACTCCCACCAGTGATGGCCGTGGCGCGCCGAGCGCGGGTCGGCATGGTGGTTGTTGTGCCAGCCCTCGCCATTGCTGAGCAATCCGACGAGCACGTTGTTGGTGCTGTCGTCGGCGGTCTCGTAGTTGCGGTAGCCCCAGACATGGGTGACCGAATTGACCGACCAGGTGATGTGCCAGGTGATGACGGTGCGCAGGAACACGCCCCAGATCAGAAGGCTGAGCCCGAACTGCACGGCCCCGCCGGAGCCCTGGCCGGCGAGCAGACCAGCGGCTGCTCCGCCGCCGAAGAACACCGCCCACGACGCCAGGATGATGGCTAGATAGACGTGCGGCTTGTCGAGCTTGCGGTAGAACGGGTCGCGGACGATGTCCTTGGCGTAGCGCCCGTAGATCTGCATGCGCTCCATGTCGGGCGACTTCACCAGGAGCCAGCCGACATGCGCCCAGAGGAAATTGATGACCGGGCTGTGCGGGTCGGGCTCCTCGTCGGCGTGCTCGTGATGGCGGCGATGCACCGCGACCCAGCGCGCCGGCGTGTCCTGGAAGGCGCAGACGGCGATGATCGCCAGCCCGTGCTCCAGCCATTTCGGGCAGGTGAAGCCACGATGGGTGAGCAGCCGGTGGTAGCAGAGATTGATGCCGAGCGTGCCGAAGACATAGATGCCGACAATGCAGAGGATGACGCCGGTCCAGGAGAAGAACCAGGGCAGCAGGGCGTAAAGTGCTACCAGATGATAGAAGGCGAGGCCGCTGACATTGAGCCAGTCGATGCGCGCCGGCAGCGGCTGGCGGGCAAAGGCACGCGTGGCGGGCGGCGCCGCGACCTGGTCGGACATGATTGTTCCCCCTCGGCAGCCCGGATCGCATCCCCACGACCGGGCCGTTTCCTCCATTTTCGAGCGAAGGTGCGCAGTTTCTAATGCATGGTCAAGCGGCTGGTTGGCTCAGCGCTCGTTGTCGACAGCAAATCGGCCTGGGCCGGCTCTCAATCCGGCTTGGCGCCGGATCCGCGCAGCCAGTCGGCCAGCGAGGGGCGGAAAGTGCCGCGGCTGCGCATGGCGTCGGCCGCGCACATGGAATTCAGCACCGCTTCCTGCGTGGTTTCGGCGGCTGCACGGAACAATTCGTCGATGCGGTTCTCGTTGAGTGCCTTGAGGGAGACGAAATCCGCCGTCTCGTCGTGGTCGAGGCTGACGGCGGTGCTGAAGCCCAGTGCGATGTCGCCGCTGCCGTGCCCCCAGAAGGCGCCCAGCCGTGCCAGCCCCGCGCCGCACCGGCGCGTCACGCGCCTCAACTGGCGGCCATCCATCGGCACGTCGGTGGCGAGGACGACGATGACCGATCCCTTCTCGGCCTCGGCCTTGGCGCGCGGCGAGGGGCGCCGCCCGTCGGGCAGGACGAGATCGCCGGCGCGGCCGAAATTGGACAGCACCAGCACCCCCAGGTGATGCTCGCGGCCGCCGAGCCGTAGCCGGCGCGAGGCGGTGCCGATGCCGCCCTTGAAGCCGAAGCAGCTCATGCCGGTGCCGGCGCCGACATTGCCCTGCCGGACTTCGCCGCCCTTGGCGTCGGCAAGGGCGAGCCTCGCATGCTCCTCGGTGACGGCGAGCGCCTGGATGTCCGAGAGCGGCCCGTCGTTGCACTCGAGTACGACCGGATTGACGGTCGCCGTCTTCCGGCCGATGTCGGGATTGGCCGCGACCGCCTGCCTGATCAGGGCAGTGGCGCAGGTGCCTATGCCGAAGGTGTTGGTGAGCAGGATCGGCGTCTCGATGCTGCCGAGCTCCTCGACCTGCATCAGGCCGACGCTCTTGCCGAAGCCGTTGATGACGTCCGAGGCGGCGAGCACCTTCCGGCGATAGAGATTGCCGGCATGCGGGAGCACGGCGGTGACGCCGGTGTTGATGTCGACGTCGCGCAGCGTGTGGTGCCCGACCATCACGCCCGGCACATCGGTGATGGCGTTGTTTACGCCGACGGGCAGGGTGCCCACCACGATGCCAAGATCCCGCGCGTTCATCCGTTCGACTCGCTCCGTCCGGGACGTTCATACAGCCGGGCGGGGAGACAGGCAAAGCCGATGGGTGGGGGCTCATCGGCGGCGTCGGACCTGCGGGCCGTCCGAGTGTGACGTTACGGCAACAGTAAGGCACGAAGACGCGGGGCAACGTTCCGCGCTGCCTTGGGAGGGTTAGCGCATTCGAAGATTAGCGCTATGGAAGCTTTCCATTAGGGGATTCTTGGGGGCTTGCATGAAATTTCTGCTTTCTACCGTCGCCTTGGCGGCGCTTGCCACTTCGGCCTTTGCTGCCGATCCGACCGCGCCGATCGAGGGCCAGGCGGCCCGGCAGATTTCTGGCTACGGCGAAATCTACGGCGGCGGGCTGTGGACCGACCCGGGCGGCGACGAAGATATCTGGGCTGCCGGCGGCGCCGCGCGCGTCAACGTGCCGTTCGCCGAGCGCTGGAACGTCCAGGGCGACCTGACGGTGGATGCGATCGGCGCGGAAGACAACTCGCTCCGCAGCATCGGTGGCGTCGTTCACCTCAATTGGCGCGACCCGGCATCCTATGCGGTCGGCGGTTTCGCCGAGGTCAAGACCTATGGAGCCTCGGGGCCCGGCTCCGACTTCTTCCCCGACGTTTGGGACTGGAGGGTAGGCCCTGAAGCCCAGGTCTATTTCGACCGGGTGACGCTCTACGGCCAAGCTTATTATGGCAGCCTGGAACTGGAGGGCGCCCCGGTCGACTTCAACCTGATGGGCATCCGCGGCGTGGTGCGCTATTTCGCGCAGGACAACCTGCGCTTCGATGCCGAACTCGGCTTCCACCGCATGACCATCGACGAGGTCGACGTCGACTTCGATACGATCGCCCTGGCTCTGCAGGCGACCTACCGCTTCACCGAAACCCCCTGGTCGGTCTTCGGCCGCTATCAGTTCGAGGATTTGTCGATCAACGGCTCCGACGAGAGCTTCCAGTCGCACAAAGTGACCGTGGGACTGCGCGCCAGCTTCGGAAGCGGCACCCTCCTCGACGAGGATCGCAACGGCGCGACGATGGATACCTATCGTCCGAACCTCGTCACGCCGTCGCTTTTTGTGGTGCCCTAAGACGACCTTCGCCGGGATGCGGCAACGCACCCGGCGGCGCGCACTGGCCCGAACATGCCCCGCTGCCGAAAGGCGGCGGGGTTTTTTGCGCTCGTCCGGATCGCCTTTCAATCAATCGTGAACACGATCGGTTTGTCCGGCGCCGCCAGATCGGCCACATTGCCGACAAACGCCGAGGATCGAGCTTGGGAAAGGCGGCGCGACACCCGGGCGGGTCGAAGATCGCGACGCCGCGCGGTTGCACGCCGTGGCCGGACTGAAGGAAAGGGATCACCAATGCCGACGACAAGACGCAAGCTGCTGCTGACGACGCTGATGGCGCCCGTGCTCGTCGCGTTCAGCGGCCGGGGGCCGAGCCTGGCAGCCGGGGATTCCACGGGAGAGGTCGTGATGATCTCGAGCGACGAGCTTGCCGGCATGCTGAAGCGGAAGGACTTCGCCTTCGTCAACGTCCACATCCCCTATGAAGGCGAGATCGAGGGCACGGACGCGTTCATAGCTTTCGACAAGATGGACGAGAATCTCGACAAGCTGCCGAAGGACAGGAACGCCAAGGTCGTCCTCTATTGCCGGAGCGGCCGCATGAGCGCGGTGGCGGCGAAACGCCTGGCCGAACTCGGCTACACGCAGGTGAGCGATCTGAGCGGCGGGATGATCGCCTGGGAGGCCAGCGGCCGCCAGATCCTGAAGAAATAGAGCGTCTTCAGGCAGGCTGGAGTTTGGCCTGATACAGGCCTGGCCCGAAGCGGCAGAAGCCCCGGACTCGGCAGTATCGGCTCGCAGCAGACTGGGAGCTAATTTGCTCATCGGCCGATACGGGTATTCGGTGAGCCGGCCTTTTCGGGCTTTGCCCCAATTCTGCGTAAGTGATTGCTGGCTGGTGCCGCTTGCGTGACTCGAACACGCGACCCCATCATTACGAATGATGTGCTCTACCAACTGAGCTAAAGCGGCTTCCAGGTAGCGCAGCCGCGAAGGCTGCGCGATGGTGTTTGCCTGATAACTTCATTGCGCGCCGATTTCAAGCGGCCTTTGCAGGGTTTTGACAGGCGTTGCGACAATCCACCTGCCAGGT
The DNA here is from genome assembly GCF_039907765.1 of Mesorhizobium sp. CC13. Taxonomy (NCBI): domain Bacteria; kingdom Pseudomonadati; phylum Pseudomonadota; class Alphaproteobacteria; order Hyphomicrobiales; family Phyllobacteriaceae; genus Mesorhizobium; species Mesorhizobium sp. CC13. The sequence goes on from NZ_JARDJI010000001.1 coordinate 14,589, forward strand.
TTGTCGACCGGCACGGGACAACGAGCAGGCGTGTTGCACCTGGGAGAGGGCGCGGTTCGCGCGCCGGCAGGCCTGACGGTCAAGGCCTGGGCGTGGAGGGAGTTCGCGCCTGTCGGTCAAGGACCCTGAGTGCCGTGTTCACGCCGCGAGCCTGGCCCTGGCCTCGGCGTATTCGCGGGCGAGGCGGTCGACCAGTTCGGCCACCGGCACGACCTTGTCTATGGCGCCGATGCCCTGGCCGCAGCCCCAGATGTCCTTCCAGGCCTTGTATTTGCCGGCTTCCTCGAAATCCATCTTCGAGGGGTCGGAGACGGCAAGGTTGTCGGGGTCCATGCCGGCGGCCCGCACCGAGCCCTTGAGGTAGTTGCCGTGGATGCCGGTGAACAGATTGGAATAGACGATGTCGGCCGCCTTGGACTCGACGATCATCTGCTTGTAGGCGTCGGAGGCGCGGGCTTCCGCGGTGGCGATGAAGGGCGAGCCGATATAGGCGAGGTCGGCGCCCATTGCCTGGGCCGCCAGCACGGCACCGCCGTTGGCGATGGCGCCCGAGAGCAAAAGCGGACCGTCGAACCACTGCCGGATCTCCTGGACCAGGGCGAAGGGCGACAGTGTGCCGGCATGGCCGCCCGCACCCGCCGCGACCGCGATCAGGCCGTCGGCGCCCATCTTGATCGCCTTGCGGGCGTGGCGGTCGTGGATGATGTCGTGCAGCACGATGCCGCCATAGGAATGGACGGCCTGGTTGACCTCCTCGACCGCGCCCAGCGACGAGATCACGATCGGCACCTTGTACTTCACGCACAGGCGCAGATCGTGCTCGAGGCGGGTGTTGGAGCGGTGCACGATCTGGTTGACGGCGAAGGGCGCGGCCGGGCGGTCCGGATTGGCGGCGTCGTGGGCGGAGAGCTCCTCGGTGACCTGGGCCAGCCAATCGTCGAGCTGCGCCTCGGGGCGGGCATTGAGCGCGGGGAAGGAGCCGACGATGCCGGCCTTGCACTGGGCGAGCACCAGCGGCGGGTGCGAGATGATGAACAGCGGCGACCCGACGACGGGGACACGCAGGTTGTTCTTGAGGATTTCAGGCAATGCCACGCGTCTCTCCCGGCTTTTGACGTTTCCGTAAACGTCACATCTACCCCGGATCGGGCCATGGCGGCAATGCCGCAAGGCGGACCGGTTTTCACGGCTCATCAACGGCATTGTATCCGGTTTGACGACAAAACGCGGGCGATGCCGTTGATTGATGCCGCCTGTGTCGCTAACCATCTGGCAACACAGGCGTGGTTGCGAGGAAAATCGGTTGGATTCGATCGAAAAGGCGATCCGGAACGCCTTCGAAAAGGGCGATCCCGAAAACCGCGAGTTTCGCGAGAAGGTCTACCGCGCGGCCTTCGCGGCGCTCGACCGCGCCTTGAAATCGAACCCCGCAATGACCGTCGAGGCGGCGATCAACCGGCGCAAGGCGCTGCAGGCGAAGATCACCGAGATCGAATCGGAGTTCCAGCCGGCCGGCCCTTCGTTTGCCGCCGACCTGGGCGCAGCAAGGCCGGGAGCCGCTCCGGATGTGAAGCTCGGCGGCAACGGCGGGCGCACTGCGCCGGAGGTGTCGATCGGCGGCAACGGCAAGAAGGCGCCGAGCGTGTCGGTCGGCGCGAGCCCGAACGGCGCAAGGGCCTCCGGGGTGACGCCGGTCGTGCCCGACATCATTCCCGACAGGCAGATGCCGCCGGCCGCCGGGATCGACGAGAAGCTGACCAGGGCGGAGCGCAGGCGGGCCGACCGCGCGTCGCGCCGTACCGAACGGCGGCGCCCGTTCGCGGCGATGTTCTTTGTCGTGACGCTGCTTGCCATGGGCGGCATCGGCGCCTGGTGGGCGGTGCAGACCGGGCTGTTCAAGTCGCCGGAAGAAATCGACACGTCGGTGCCGAACCCGCCGCGGCAGCTCGAGAGCGAGGATTTCGTCCCCGGCGGAGCCAATTCGGGTCCGGCGCGGCAGGGCGAGCACGACCAAGCCCGCAACTGGATCTCGGTCTTTTCGCCAGCCGATCCGACCGACGTCAGCGCCCCGAGCGGGGCCAGCGCCGAGATGACCCAGGACGACACCGGCCGCTTCCTCAGGATCCGCTCCGGCAAGGGTGCGGCCGCGATCAGCTTCGACGTCGGCCAGGGCGTGTTGCAGCAGATCGCCGGCAAGCACGCGGTGTTCGACGTGGTCGCCCGTTCCGAGGACGGCAAGGAGACGCAGATGGCGATCGACTGCGACTTCGGCGAACTCGGCGACTGCGGCCGCAAGCGCTATCTCGTCGGCTACGAGCGCGGCGAATACCTGTTCGAGATGGACGTGCCCGACAAGCAGCCCGCCGGCGGCGGCACCATCGCCATCAGCCCCGACTTCGAGGAGCAGGGCAAGGCGGTCGACATCTACGAGATCAGGGTGTCGGTGACCGAGTAGCTGTCGGTCTTTCATCGGGCATGATCTTGTCCGAAGACCGGCGTCCACTTTTCGGGACCATGCCTAGTCGAGCAGCGCCTGCAGCGTCTCGATGCGGTCGGCTTCGGCCGGCGGCTTGTCCCAGCGCAGGCGCGAGATCCTGGGGAAGCGCATGGCGACGCCCGACTTGTGGCGGGTCGAGCGGTTCAGCCCCTCGAAGGCGACCTCCAGCACCAGCCCGTTCGACCTGTCGGCGCGCACCGAACGCACCGGGCCGAAGCGCTCGATGGTGTTGTCGCGCACGAACTTGTCGATCTGTTTGAGTTCCTCGTCGGTGAAGCCGAAATAGGCTTTTCCGACCGGCACCAGTTCTTCCTCGCCCTCGAGGCCCGACCAGACGCCGAAGGTGTAGTCGGAGTAGAAGCTCGAGCGCTTGCCGTGGCCGCGCTGGGCGTACATCAGGACGGCATCGACTGTGTGCGGATCGCGCTTCCACTTGAACCACGGACCCTTCGGCCGGCCGGCGAGATAGGATGAGTCCAGCCGCTTCAGCATGACGCCTTCGATGATCGGGTGCGGTGGGCTGCGGCGCATCTCCTCGAGCTGTGCCCAGCCGTCGAAGGCGACCAACGGCGACAGGTCGAAGCGGTTGGGGTCGAGCGTGGCGACGAAGGCTTCGAGGCGGGCGCGGCGCCTCGTGAAGGGCGATTCACGCAGGTCTTCGCTATCGAGTTGCAGCAGGTCGTAGCAGCGCACGAAGGCGGGGTAGCGGTCCTGCATCCTGGCCGAGACGGTCTTGCGGTTGAGCCGCTGCTGCAGGTCGGAGAACGTGCCGGTCGCCTCGCGGGGCACGCCGACGAGCAGCTCGCCGTCGAGGGCCGCGTCGAAATCCATCGCCGCTACCACGTCGGGGAAAGCGCCGGAGACGTCGTCGCCGGTGCGCGAATAGAGCCGGCGGATGCCGCCTTCGGAAACGGCCTGGACGCGGATGCCGTCCCATTTCCATTCGGCGGCGTAGTCTGTGGGATCGAGCTTTTCGAGGTCGCCGGCGCCGACCGGGTTGGACAGCATGACCGGCCGGAACAGGGCGCGGGCTGCCTTTTCGGGCTTCGGCGCCTTGCCTTCCAGCCAGGCGAACAGGTTGGCATAGGGCGGGGCAAGCCCGTGCCACAGCTCCTCGATCTCGGCGACGTCGACGGACCCGAGATCGGCCAGCGCCTGCTTGGCGAGACGGGCGGAAACGCCGATGCGCAGGCCGCCGGTGACGAGCTTGATGATGGCGAAGCGGGCCGAGGTGCCGGCCTGGTCGAGCAGGCGGGCGAGCACGGCCGGGCCGTCGGAGCGGCTGGCCGATTGCAGCCTCTCGACCACTTCGGCCAGTGTGATGTCGTGGTTGGGCTTGTGTTCTGGAAGACTCCCACCCCTTACCCCTTCCCACAAGGGGGAGGGGGATTCTGAGACGCTGACGTCCTCCTCCCCCTCGTGGGGAGGGGTAAGGGGTGGGGGTGTCACAGGCGATGCGTCAGCCGCAGACCGTGCCTCCGGCCAGACCAGCGACACAGTCTCGGCGAGGTCGCCGACATAGTCGTAGGAATAGCCGAACAGGATGGGGTCCATGCGCTCGGAAACGAGCTGGCGCAGCATTGCCGGCTTGACCGAGGCGATGTCCAGTTCGCCGGTGAGCGCGGCAAGCGCCAGCCCGCGGTCGGGGTCTTCGACCGCGCGGAAGTGGTCGGTGATGAGCTTCAGCTTGCCGTTTCGGGACGGCGTCAGCACCAGGCGGTCGAGGAGTTCGGCGAAGCGGTTCATGGGAGGGGCGCTCCCGGTGCACGTCGTGTTCCTTCGCACCCCCCTCTGGCCTGCCGGCCATCTCCCCCGCAAGGGGGGAGATCAGCCGCGGCGACGGCGGCCCGCGTCCTGAGGCGTTCCAGTGTGGGCACAGTCAGAATCGAAGACTTGCGGGAGTAGCGACCTTCCAGATTGGCCGAAGCGATGGCGAAGGCGTGATCTCCCCCCTTGCGGGGGAGATGGCCGGCAGGCCAGAGGGGGGTGGGAAGGAACGCGACGAACATCCTCAATCCCCCTCGTCCTCGTACCCCACCAGGTGCAGCGGGCGGGCGGCGATGCCGTTGAGCTCGCACCAGCGCACCAGTGCCTCCTCGCGGCCGTGGGTGACCCAGACCTCGCCGGCGCCGGTTTCGGTGATGGTGGCGGTCAGCTCGTCCCAGTCGGCATGGTCGGAGATGATCAGCGGCAGCTCGACCCCGCCCTGCTTGGCGCGCTGGCGGATGCGCATCCAGCCCGACGCGAAGGCGGCGAGCGGATCGGGGAAGCGGCGGGCCCAGCGGTCGGCGAAGGTGGAGGAGGGCGCGACGATGATGGCGCCGGCGAAATCGGCCTTGTCGCCGTCCTCGACGGTCGCCGGCTGGAGGTCGCCCAAGTCGACGCCCTGGCCCTGGTAATATTCGCTGAGCCGCGTCAGCGCGCCGTGGATATAGATCGGCCTGTCGTAGCCCTGGTCGCGCAACAGCCGCATCACGCGCTGCGCCTTGCCGAGCGCATAGGCGCCGACGAGGTGGGCACGCTCGGGGAACTGCCGGATCGATTTCAACAGCTTGCCGATCTCGCCGGATGCGTCTGGATGGCGGAAGACCGGCAGCGCGAAGGTGGCCTCGGTGATGAAGACGTCGCAGGGCACCGCCTCGAAGGCGGCGCAGGTCGGGTCCCTGGCGCGCTTGTAGTCGCCCGAGGCGACGATGCGCATGCCGTTGCGCTCGACCGATATCTGCGCCGAGCCGAGAACGTGGCCGGCCGGGTGGAACGACACCGTGACGTCGCCGAGCCGAATCCTCTCGCCCAGCGCCATCGCCTGGGTGGTCCCGGCGAAATCCGGCCCGCAGCGGATCGCCATGATGTCGAGCGTCTCGCGCGTCGCCAGCACCTTGGCGTGGCCGGGGCGGGCGTGGTCGGAATGACCGTGGGTGATGAGTGCGCGTTCCACGGCACGCACCGGGTCGATGTAGAAATCGCCTGGCGGGCAGTAGAGCCCTTCGGGGCGGGAGTGGAGCAGGTCGCTGGGCCGCATCACACCAAGATAGGCATTTGCCGCTTGCGTGGAAGGCCGGTTTGGCAGTAATGCGCGCCACCCTCCTTCACATGGATTGCCGCGCTTGACGCCGTTGCAGCTCTCTTCCAACGACCTGCTTGCCGACCGGCGGGCGGACTATGCCGAAATGCTGTTCGCCTCGGGCGACCATGCCGCCGCGGCCGAACTGATGCTCGGCGCGCTGGAACTGGCGCCTGGCTGGGCGATGGGCTGGTTCCGGCTGGGCGAGATGCAGGAAGCGGCAGGGCAGGCCGAGGCGGCTGCCGAGGCCTGGCGCATGTCGCTGAAGCTCGAGCCGGCAGACCGGCCGGGGGCTGCGCTCAAGCTGCAGCTGATAGGTGCCGCACCTGCAGCCGACAGTCCGCCCAGCGCCTTCGTCGAGATGCTGTTCGACCAGTATGCGGAGAAGTTCGACCACGCGCTGGTGGAGACGCTGCACTACCGCGTGCCGGAGCTTCTGGCGGCGGCGATCGGGGCAACGGGGCGCAACGCGTTCGGACATGCCGTCGACCTCGGCTGCGGCACCGGGCTGATGGGCGTGAAGCTGAGGCCCGTGGCGAAGCGGCTCGACGGCTACGACATCTCGGCCGAGATGCTGCGCAAGGCGCGCGACAAGGGCGTGTATGACAATCTGGTCAAGGCCGACCTGCAGGAGCTGCAGCCGGAAGGCGAGGCGGCCGACCTCGTCACCGCTGCCGACGTTTTCATGTATCTCGGCGCGCTCGATCCCGTGTTTGCGAGCGTCATGAAGATGCTGGCGCCGGGCGGCGTCTTTGCGTTCTCGGTCGAGCGCTTTGCCGGGGAGGGAGCCTTCGCGCTCCAGGAGTCGCGCCGCTACGCGCATTCCGAGGCCTATGTGCACGGGCTGATCGCCGCCGCCGGCCTGAAGCTGGTGTCGCTGGAGCGCGCCGTCATCCGCCAGGACCGCCGCGAGCCGGTCGAGGGGCTGATCGTGGTGACGGAACGGCCAGGCTAGCGGCCCTTCGGACTGCCCAGCATGCCGCGCGAGCGCAGCGGCTTTTCAGCCGGCTTGGGCGCGATGCCTGCCTGCTTGTTCAGCGTTTCGATCTGCGCCTGAAGCTCGCGGACGAGTTTTTCCAGCTCGGTGATGCGGGCTTCGTGGGAGGTTGCGTCGGTCATGATGCGGGCTCGGATTTGTGGGGTCGCCATTTGATACGGCAGCCCTCGGGATGCAAGTCGGGTAACTCGCGCTCCGTCCCACCCCCCTCTGCCCTGCCGGGCACCCGGCAGGGCAGAGGGGGGTGGGACGGAACGCGGCCTACGAAGGTCTGCATCTCTTGATCCCTTTTTGTTCCAGATTTCACTTGGCGCGGCACGATCGCCGCGCTAGGCATGGGGCGTGACGAGCCAAGCGCGACTGGAGCCGAATTCGAGCCCTGCCATGCTGCCGGAACCATTCGTGCGATGGTTCGCCGAGCGCGGCTGGTCGCCGCGTGCGCACCAGCTCGATCTGCTCGCCAGCGCCCAGCAGGGCAATTCGGTGCTGCTGATCGCGCCCACCGGGGCGGGCAAGACGCTGGCCGGGTTCCTGCCGGCGCTGACGGACCTGGCGGTCCGGCCGAAGAAGCGGCCGGGCGAGCCGCAGCGCGGCGTGCACACGCTCTACATATCGCCGCTCAAGGCGCTGGCCGTCGACATCGAGCGCAATCTCGGCAAGCCGGTCGACGAGATGAACCTGCCGATCACGATGGAGACGCGCACCGGCGACACGCCGCAGCACAAGCGCACCCGCCAGAAGCTGTCGCCGCCCGACATCCTGCTGACGACGCCCGAGCAGCTGGCGCTGCTGGTCGCCTCGCCCGACGCCGACCGCTTCTTCAACGGCCTGCGCTACGTCGTGCTGGACGAGTTGCATTCGCTGGTGACCTCCAAGCGCGGGCATCTCTTGTCGCTCGGGCTGGCGCGGCTCAGGGCCTTCGTGCCGAACCTGCAGGCGATCGGCTTGTCGGCGACAGTGGCCGAACCGGACGAACTGAGGCGCTGGCTGGTGAGGCAGGGCAATTCATCCTCCGCCATTTGGGGGTCCGAAGGACGGGTGAGACCCACGGCTCGCCCCGGTGCATCGACGCGCGGCGTCGGGGTGATATCTGGTGGCGCGGACGGACCCCCACCCCGCCCTTCGGGCGACCCTCCCCGCAAGGGGGAGGGTAACGCCATGGCCGATCTCATCACCGTGTCAGGCGGGGCCAAGCCCGAGATCACGATCCTCGATTCAGAGGAGCGCGTGCCGTGGTCGGGCCATTCGGCGCGTTATGCCATCCCCGAGGTCTATGACGCGATCCGCCGGCACAGGACGACGCTGCTGTTCGTCAACACCCGCAGCCAGGCGGAACTGCTGTTCCAGGAGCTGTGGCGCGTCAACGACGACAATCTGCCGATAGCACTTCATCATGGCTCGCTCGACGTCGGCCAGCGCCGCAAGGTCGAGAAGGCGATGGCCGACAACAGCTTGCGCGCCGTCGTCGCCACCTCGACGCTCGACCTCGGCATCGACTGGGGCGACGTCGACCTCGTCGTCCACGTCGGTGCGCCCAAGGGCGCGAGCCGGCTGGCCCAGCGCATCGGTCGCGCCAACCACAGGATGGACGAGCCGAGCCGGGCGATCCTGGTGCCTGCCAACCGCTTCGAGGTGCTGGAGTGCCGGGCGGCACTCGAGGCCAACTATCTCGGCGCGCAGGACACGCCGCCGCTGATCGACGGCGCGCTCGACGTGCTGGCCCAGCACGTGCTGGGCTGTGCCTGCGGCGCGCCCTTCGATGCCGACGAGCTCTATCGGGAGGTGACGGGCGCGGCGCCCTATGCCGGGCTCGACCGCGACAGCTTCGACCGCGTCGTCGACTTCGTCGCCACCGGCGGCTACGCGCTGCGCACATATGAGCGCTACGCCCGTATCCGCAAGACCAAGGACGGCAAGTGGCGCGTATCCAATCCGCGCATCGCCCAGCAATACCGGCTGAATGTCGGCACCATCATCGAGGCGCCGATGCTGAACGTCCGCTACACCCGCGCCAAGGGCAGGGCGGGCGCAGGCAACGCCGCATCGGTGGCACTTCGCGGCGGGCCGGTGCTCGGCAAGATCGAGGAGTATTTCGTCGAGACACTTTCGGTCGGCGACATGTTCATGTTCGCAGGCAAGGTGCTGCGTTTCGAGGGCATCCGCGAGAACGAGTGTTACGTCTCGACCGGCGGCGCAGGCAACGTGCTGGTGCCGTCCTATGCCGGCGGCAAGTTTCCGCTGTCGACCTATCTCGCCGACCAGGTGCGCGGCATGCTGGCCGACCCCGCGCGCTGGAAGGCGCTGCCCGAGCAGGTGGCCGACTGGCTGCGCATCCAGCAGGAGAAGTCCGTGCTGCCGCGCAAGCAAGACCTGCTGGTCGAGACCTTCCCACGCGGCGAGCGCTTCTACATGGTGGCCTATCCGTTCGAGGGCCGGCTGGCGCACCAGACGCTCGGCATGCTCCTGACCCGCCGGCTGGAGCGCATGGGCGCGCGTCCCTTGGGCTTCGTCGCCACCGACTATTCGCTTGCCGTCTGGGCGCTGGGCGATCTCGGCCGCATGTTCAAGGCGAAAAGGCCGTCGCTGGCGGAACTGTTCGACGAGGACATGCTGGGCGACGATCTCGAGGCGTGGCTGGCAGACAGCTGGCTCTTGAAGCGGACGTTCCGCAACTGCGCCGTCATTTCGGGCCTGATCGAGAAGCGCTTCCCCGGGCAGGAAAAGAGCGGCCGGCAGGTGACGGTTTCGGCCGACCTCATTTACGACGTCTTGCGCAGCCACGAGCCCGACCACATCCTGCTCAAGGCGACGCGGGCGGATGCCGCGAGCGGGTTGCTCGATGTCAGGAGGCTGGCCGAGATGCTCTCGCGCATCCGCGGCCGAATCGTTCATAAGATGCTCGACCAGATTTCGCCGCTGGCGGTGCCCGTGATGCTCGAGATCGGCCGCGAGCCGGTCAATGGCGAGGCGCACGACTCCCTGCTTCTGGAGGCGGCGGACCTGATCGAAGAGGCGATGGGAAGCGCATGAACATAGCCGCGCGCGAGCTGACCAGGGCAGGCTGCGAGACCATCGCGGTCGCCGGCATGCGTGCCGCCTGCGACTGGCGCGGCGTCGTGCATTTCCCCGAACTCGACCTGCTCGTCGTCTCCGACCTGCATCTGGAGAAGGGTTCTTCCCATGCCCGCCGCGGCCGGCTGATCCCGCCGTACGATACCGCTGCCACGCTTACGCGTCTGGCCGAGGTGGTGGAGGACTACCAGCCGCGCATCGTCGTCAGCCTCGGCGACAGCTTCCATGACGGCGAGGGTGCCGAGCGCCTGCCCGACCCGTTTCGCAACAGCCTGACGGCGATGATGGCGGGGCGGAACTGGTTCTGGATCGCCGGCAACCACGATCCCGAGGCTCCGGCCGACCTGCCGGGCGAGACGGTCGTGGAGCTGGCGGTCGCAGGCCTCGTCTTCCGCCACGAGCCGTCGAAGGGGCACGCCGAGGGCGAGGTCGCCGGCCATTTGCACCCTTGCGCCCGCATCGTCCAGCGCGGCCGCTCGGTCCGGCGCCGCTGCTTTGCCAGCGACGGCGAGCGGCTGGTGATGCCGGCCTTCGGCGCCTTCACCGGCTCGCTCAACGTGCTCGACCGCGCCTACAAGGGCATGTTCCGCGAGGGCGCGCCGACGGCCTACATGATCGGGACGAGCCGCGTCTATCCGATTGCCGGGTCGTTGCTCCGGCCGGGGTAGCTCCCGGATGAGGGCCGCTTGAATGCCCCCCTCTGGCCTGCCGGCCATCTCCCCCTCAAGGGGGGAGATCACGTCTCGATCACCGCATGCGCAAACCTGTGCAATCTCTCAGGACGAGCGCCGCCGTGGACGCGGCCAATCTCGCCCTTGAGGGGGATTGCCGGCAGGCCAGAGGGGGGGGCGATACGAGGCGCCGCGCTCGCCGCACCCCGCTGGCGCGCCTCAGTCTTTCCGGAACACGATGCGTCCGAGCCAGCCGGTGAACATGGCAAGCGCGATGGCGAAGAGGCCGTAGCCGAAGCCGTGGTCGTTGGCGAAGCGGTAGATGGTCTGCTCGAAGCCCGACTTGACGATGGCGAGCTGGGTCGAGGTTTCCTTGACGAACAGGCCGTTGCGGAACAGGAAGGCGCGCGCCTTGTGGGTGCCGACGGGCACGTTGGGGGCGAGGTGGAGGGTGGCGCGGAACAGGTTCTGTGACAGGAACTGGACGCCGCCGATATTGTCGCTGTACAGGCCGAGCCCTTCCTTGCGCTCGCGCAGCGCGTCGGTGAACTCCTGGATGGTGACGGGGTTGCCGCGCTTGTCCTCGGGTTCGAGATAGATGTTGGGGATGCCGAGCGACAGCTGCTTGTAGCTGTTGGGGGTGGTGACGTCCTGCGGCGGCCGGGTGGTGGCCATGGAGTAGGACACCGGCACGTTGACGAAGGTTTCCGAGCGGGTGTTGATCCACATGCCGAGGATGCGGTCCTTGCGGCGCACAACGACCGGGCGGGCCGGACCCTCGAGCACGACGATGACGTCGTAGCGGCCCTGGCGGGTGACCTGGGGGTCGGCGTTCTCGAGCGCCCCGAAGATGGTGAGGTCGGCGCCGGCAAAGTCGGCGGTGATGGCGACGCGGTCGGTGGACAGCCCGATCTGGATGCCTTCGGCGGGGATTTCCTGGGAGCGGACCGGAAGGGCGGTGGTCAGTATGGCGGCGAGCGTTGTGGCGAGGGCGGCGGCGGCCGCGGCCGCCTTCACAGCGTGCCCCCGCTCGGGGCGGTCAGCGAATAGAGGTTCTGCGGCTTGACGAAGAGGTCGAAGCCGAGGCGCAGCGCGACCGCCAGCACGAGCAGCGCGAGCAGGGCGCGCAGCTGCTCGCCGCGCAGCTTCTGGCCGGCCTTGGCGCCATATTGCGCACCGGCGACGCCGCCGACCATCAGCACCAGTGCGAGGATGATGTCGACGGTCTGGTTGGTGGTCGAGTGCACCAGCGTGGTGAAGGCAGAGACGACGACGATCTGGAACAGCGAGGTGCCGACGACGACGTTGGTGGGCACCTTGAGCAAATAGATCAGCGCCGGCACCATGATGAAGCCGCCGCCGACGCCCATGATGGCGGAGAGGAAGCCGATGCCGGCGCCGATGCCGAGCACCGGGACGACCGACACGAACAGCTTCGAGGTGCGGAAGCGCATCTTGAAGGGCAGGCGGTGGATCCAGTTGTGCTGGCCCGACTTCTTCAGCGCCGGCGGCACGCCGCCCTTGGTCAGGCGCAGCGCATTGACGCTCTCGACCAGCATCAGGCCGCCGACGGTGCCCAGGAAGACGACGTAGAGCAGCGAGATGAACAGGTCGAGCTGGCCGATGGAGCGCAACAGCGCAAAGACCACGCCGCCCGCCGCCGAGCCGGCGATGCCGCCGACCAGCAGCACCGTGCCGAGCTTGAAGTCGAGCGTGCCGCGCTTGAGGTGGGCGAGCGCGCCCGAGAAGGAGGAGGCGATGACCTGGTTGGCGCCGGTGGCGACGGCGATCGCCGGCGGGATGTTGTAGAAGATCAGGAGGGGGGTGATGAGGAAGCCGCCGCCGACCCCGAACATGCCGGACAGGAAGCCGACCGCAGCCCCCATCGCCAGGAGCACGAACACGTTGACCGACATTTCCGCGATCGGGAGATAGATGCCCACCCGTCAGTCTCTACAAAATAAACAACATGCCGCCGCCCGTTTTCGGGCGCCGGTGCACCAGGAACCTGTGCATGTTCCTATCCGAAAATCGCCGTCGATCTCCGGGGACATGCCGTAGCGGCTACTTGCGCCGACATTGCGGCGAAGTCAAACGAACCGCGCTCGAAACGGAAAATATCTCAATCAGTTAACCGCCCGGTAAAGACGGCGGCGACAAACGCCGCCGTTCGGCGCTCATTTGCGGTCGAGCAGTGCCTGAACCAGCTTGCGGTCGACCTCCCCGGTCGGGGCCATGCCGTTGTCCTTCTGGAAGGCGGCGATGGCGTCCTTGGTCTTCTGGCCCATCATGCCGTCGGGCTTGCCGGCGTCATAGCCGTTCTTGTTGAGGATGGCCTGGACGTTGCCGATGGCCTTCTTCACGTCCACGCCGGCCGCCGGAGCCTCCTGCCAGGCGGCGGGAGCGTCGGCGGAATTGGAGGCGGGGTCGAGAGCCTTGGCCTGCCAGAGCTCGGCCGCCGCCTTGGCGCGCTTGAGCTGTTCGGGCGACAGCGCCTTGGCGACCTCGTCACGCTTGGAGGCGGCGTCGGCATCGCCCTGCTTGGCGACGAGGGCGAACCACTTGTAGGACTCCTCGAGATTCTGCTTCATGCCGACGCCCTTGGCGGCGAGGATGCCGAGATTGAACTGGCTGTCCTTGACGCCGAGTTCGGCGGCATCGATGAACCAGCGGGCGGCCGTGTCGTTGTCGACGGTTCCGTCGGCGCCCATGGCCAGCAGCACCGCCAGGTTGTGCATGGCGCTCGCATTGCCCTGGGCGGCGGCGAGCTGGTACCAGGTCTTGGCCTTCGACACGTCGCGGTCAACGCCGAGGCCCTTCTCGTACATGTTGCCGATGCGGTACTGGGCCGGAGCGAAGCCGAGCTCGGCCGATTTCTCGTACCATTGCCCGGCGGACTTCATGTCCGTGTCGCGGGCTTCGGCGACGCGGACGCCGATCTCGAACAGCGCCCTCGGGTCGCCGGCGTTTGCCGCCTGCCGCAGCGCCTTGGGGCCGATGCTCTCGGGTACCGTCAGCGTTGCCGCGGGCGCGGCTGCCGCCGGGGCCAGTTGCTCGGAGACGGCCGGTGCCGCCGGGATCGACTGGGTGCTGCGATGGTCGAGCGCCACGTCGACCGGCCCGGTCCCGCCGATATCGTCCATCGGCGGTTCCGAACTGGTGGCTTCGACGGCCGGAGCGGTGGGCGCTTCGGCCTTGGGGGCGATGGCTTCGTTTGCCGGCTGAACCGGCGTTTCGGCCTTGGCCGCCTCGGCCGGCGGCTGGGTGACTATGCTGGCGGTCGCCACCGGATCGTCGAGGAACGCCTTGCCGAGCTGCATGCCGGCAAGGGCGAGCATGACGGCGCCGACGGCCATCAGCACCGACTTGCGCCGCGCCTTGATGAGGTCGCCGATGCGCAGCGCCCGCACCGGGCCCTTGAGATCGGAACTCCGCTTCAGCGCCTCGGCCTCGGCGGCGGCGGCCTGGGCGGCCCGGCGGGCGGCGGCGATGAAATCGGCCTTGGCGGCGTCGGTCTCGCCGGCGCGTCCGGTCTGGCCGCGCTCGTCGCGCACGCGGCGCATGATGGCGTTGAGGTCGGGTGCGCCCGAGCCGGGCTCCAGCGGACGGTTGACCACCTTGGGGTCGAGCGGCGCGTCGAGCGACACCTCGGGCGAGGGCGGCACAACCACCGGCTCGCTGGGTTCGGCCGCGGCGGGCTGTTCCTTGGCCTTGCGGGCGAAGGCGCGGGCGATGCCGCCGAACATCGAGCTCTTGCCGGGCTTCTGCTCACCCTTGTCGGCGCGCACGCCTTCGAGCGCCGCGACGGCTGCCGCCGCCTCGGCCGCGGCCTGGGCCGGGCTGCGGGTGCTGCGTTCGTCCGGCAACAGGCGGTCGGTGCCGCGGCGGCCGAAGGTGGCCGGCTCTTCCGGCAGCGGCGCCGGTTCGTCGGGCGCGAGCGACGGGCTTTCGAGCACGGTGCGCACCGGCTCGGACTCCGCGATCGGCGCGGTGAGCAGCTCGGCCACCGAGGCCGGCGGCATCTCGGCCGGCACCTTGCCGCTGCTTTCCAGCGAGCCGAGGCGGTCGACGATCTTGAGCAGCGTGTCGTGGATGGCTTCGAAGGTCTTGCCGTTGCGCTCGTCCGAGCGGCGCGCCAGCGCCTCGAGCGCCTTGAGGTCCTGCGCCAGGCCCTCGACGGCGACCGACTCCGCGGCCGAGCCGGCGAAGCCGCGCACGGCGTCCTCGGCCGCCTGGCGGGCAGCCTCGACGAGGGCACGGTGGCTGCCCGCGATCGAGCGCTCGATCTCTTCGAGCCGCGGATGGATGTCCTCGAACTCCGGCAGCGACGCGCCTGGACGGGCGAGATGCGCCGACAACTCGCTCACCTGCGCCTCGAGGCTGCGGATCAGGCCCGGATCCATGCTTGCGACCTGGGCCGAGGAGACTTCGAGACGCTGCGAGATGTCCTCGAGCCGCTTTTCGAGGCCACGCATGGCCTGCTCGGTCGCCGCGTCGGGGCGATTGGTCTCGAGCCGCTGGGCGAAGGCGGTGAAGCGTGCGTCGATCGCCTCCATGATGCCGCGCTGGTCGGCGGCGGGCTGCGCCGACTGCCGGTCGAGCCGCTGGGCGAGGTCTTCGAGGCGGTGCTCGAGGTCGCGGAACAGGGCGTTGCCGTGCTCCATCGCATCGCCCTGCCGGCGTTCGAACACATCCGCCAGCGCATCGAAGCGCCGCTCGATGCCCTGGAAGATCAGGCCGGTGTCGGCGGCGGCAGGCTGGCGCTCGATCCTTTCGGCGATCAGCGAAATCTGGCGGCCGAGGCGCTCGACGGCCTGTTCGGGCACGTCGCTTCGCGCCGCGATATGGTCGACGCGGTCGGAAAGCAGGTTGAGGCGCTCGATGATCTCGGCGGCCGGCTGGTCGGCGACGATTTCCTCGATCTGTGCGGCAAGGGCCGTGATGCGGGCCTCGACGCGCTCGAAGGGGGCGGGGTCGAAATGCGGCTGGGCGGCGACGGTCGAGGCGACGATGGCGCGCGAGATCTCGTCGAGCCGCTCGTCGATCAGGCCGAACATCTCGTCGCCGTGGCTGTCGCGCTGGCGCACGAACTGTTCGACCGCGCTGGCGAGTGTGCGGACCTTGTCTTCCATGGTCCTGAGCGACAGCGATTCGGGCAGGTTGCCGACGGCGTCGTTGATCTGTTCGAGGCGATGGGCGAGCGCTGCCAGGGCCGGGTCCGCGCCGTCGTGTGCCTGGCCGGCCGACATGCGTTCGGTGAAGTCGTTCCAGCGGCGATTGAACTCGTCCCAGCGGCGGTCGACGGAGCGGACGGTCTCCTCGCGCGCGAGGCCGGCGACGGAGCCGCGCAGCTGTTCGAGTTCGAGCCGGAGCATGCTGATGCTCTTGTCGTCGCTGCGTTCGGCCAGCGACTGGATGGCGCCGGACAGGCGGTCCAGTTCGAGCCCGAATTCCGTGCTGTCCGCGCCAAGCGAGCCGGAGCGGCCGGCGAGGTCGATGTCCTTGCGCAACTGGTCGAACTCGCGCTGCAGGCCGACGCTCATCTGGTGGCGCATCTCGTCGCGCAGGGCGCGCAGCTCGCCGGCGATCTTGCCGATCGCAGCGACGCCGTCCTCCTGTCCGCGCACCCGGTCGATGTCGCGGGCAATCGCCTGGTAGGGACGCTCGTAGGGCTTGCTGCGGCCATACTCGCCGCGCGGGACGTAGCCGGGCGCCGGCGCCTGGCGATAGTCGGAGCGAGGCGCCTCGGCATTTTCCTCGTGCGAGCGGTCGAGCCGCGCTTCGAGCTTTTCAAGCGAACGGTTGAGTTCCTCCAGCGACACGTGCTCGCGGCGCTGCCTGCCGGAGTTGAGGGAGTCGATATAGGACCGCTTGCTGTTCATCGAACGCCCGTTGGTCAGAGTGCTGGCATAAGACCAGAGTCTCAAATCCTTGCCGGGATCGGGGTTTGCGAAGCGCCGCGCGGAATATGGCTTCCGGGGCTCTCGCCGCCCTCCGAAACCGTGAACAATTCGATACATGATGACCACGGGAGAACCGACATGCGCACATTTCCCCTAACGTGGTAAACAAGCCCTTAACCAAGCTTAAGAATGTGCGACATCGCAGCACCCTGCCGCACGGTGAGGTACGACCAGATTTCCCTTGCGTAGGGTGCGCCTCATCGTTATAGCATTTACGTAAACGTAAGTCGGGTGGGGAACACCCGCTTAAGTGCATTTACACAGCAACCACGATCGAAAGCCCGCCCCCTTCGGCTTTGATCAGAGCACCGCAGGCCACGCCGCCGTGCTCACAATCGGGGATATCGGAAGTAGATGATGAAGCTCGTATCGGTCGCCGAAGCTGCGGCCAATGAAAACAATCTCACCGGTGAGGACTATGTCCGCATCGGCGAGATGGCGAAGAAATACAGCGTGACGCTGAGGACGTTGCGCTTCTACGAGGACAAGGGGCTGCTCAACCCCAAGCGCGAAGGCTCGACCCGCCTCTACACGCGGCGCGACCGTGCCCGCCTGAAGCTGATCCTGCTCGGCAGGAAGGTCGGTTTCTCGCTGCGCGACGTCAAGCAGATGATCGACCTCTACGATCCGAGCGGCACCAATTCGAAGCAGCTTCGCCTCACCATCGACAAGTCGGAAAAGCAGCTCGGCCGCCTGCAGAAGCAGCGCCAGCTGCTCGACGAGGCAATCGACGAGCTGAACAACCACATGACGGTCGTCCGGCAGTTGCTGGCGGACCGCGCGGCACCGCAGGTCAGCGCGGCAGGCTGAGCCGCACGGCCAGACCAACGATTTGGACGGCCCGGCCGGGGAGACCCTGCCGGGCCGTTCTGCGTTTGCGGGGTGCGTGGGGCGAGGGTTTCGCCGCCAAAGCCGGCCTCATAAAAATTGACGTTTACGCAAACGTCAATTTTTGCTATTCGCGGTTCGACAAGCGGTTCCGTGTCGCATAGCGTCTCGTCGGAGCCGGCACCAACTTGCTTGGAGGAAGAGCATGCCGATATTCCGGGCCCCGGTCGAGGACACCCTTTTCGTGCTGAACGACGTGCTCGGCTACGAGCGTCACAGCAACCTCGCCGGCTTTGCCGACGCCAGCGCCGACGTGCTGGAGGCGATCCTCGCCGAGGGCGCCAAGCTCGCCGAAAACGTCATGCATCCGTTGAACCGCGTCGGCGACATGGAAGGCTGCGTCCGCAACGACGACGGCACCGTGACCACGCCGAAGGGCTTCAAGCAAGCCTTCGACCAGTATCGCGAAGGCGGCTGGATGGGCCTGGCCGTGCCCGCCGAGCATGGCGGCCAGGGCCTGCCTTACACAGTGCATTCGGCGGTTGGCGAATACATGTCGTCGGCCAACATGGCACTGATGATGTATCCCGGACTGACCCAGGGCGCGATGGCGGCGATCCTCGTCCACGGCTCGGACGAGCAGAAGGCGACCTGGCTGCCCAAGATGGTCGAGGGCATCTGGACCGGCACCATGAACCTGACCGAGCCGCATTGCGGTACCGATCTCGGCCTGCTGCGTTCCAAGGCCGTGCCCAACGGCGACGGCTCATACAAGATTTCCGGCCAGAAGATCTTCATCTCGGCAGGCGAGCACGACATGTCCGAGAACATCGTGCACCTGGTGCTGGCCCGCATCGAGGGCGCGCCGGAGGGCGTGAAGGGCATCTCGCTGTTCATCGTTCCCAAGTTCAACCTCGACGGCCAGGGCAATGCCGGCGAGCGCAATGCCGTATCCTGCGGCTCGATCGAAGAGAAGATGGGCATCCACGGCAACTCGACCTGCGTCATGAACTATGACGAGGCCAGGGGCTTCCTGCTCGGCGAGGCCAATGGCGGCCTGAAGGCGATGTTCACTATGATGAACGAGGCGCGACTCGGCGTCGGCCTGCAAGGGCTCGCCGTATCCGAGGTCGCCTACCAGAACGCCGTCGCCTACGCCAAGGACCGCATCCAGGGTCGTTCGCTGACCGGCGCCAAGGCGCCGGAGAAGAAGGCCGACCCGATCATCGTCCACCCCGACATCCGCCGCAAGCTGATGACCATGAAGGCCTTCAACGAGGCCGGCCGCGCGCTGGTGCTGTGGACCGCGATCAATTCCGACGTCGCCCACCGCTCTGAAGAGGCGGCCGAGCGCCAGGCGGCCGAGGACCACATGGGCCTGATGACGCCGGTGGTGAAGGGCGTTCTGACCGACAAGGGCTTCGAGCATGCGGTCATGGCGCAGCAGGTGTTCGGCGGCCACGGCTACATCGAAGAGCACGGCATGAGCCAGTTCGTGCGCGATGCCCGCATCGCCATGATCTACGAGGGCGCCAACGGGGTGCAGGCGCTCGACCTGGTCGGCCGCAAGCTCGGCATGAATGGCGGTCGCGCCGTGCAGGCCTTCTTCAAGGACGTCGGCGAGTTCTGCGAGGCCAACCGCACCGATGAGAAGATGGCGCCCTACACCAAGGGCCTGAAGAAGGGTCTCAACGATCTGCAGGCCGCGACCATGTGGCTGGTGCAGAACGGCATGGCCAATCCGGACGATGCGGGTGCCGCCTCGACCGACTACATGCATCTCTTCGGCCTCGTCGCGCTCGGCTACATGTGGGTCCGGATGGTGAAGGCCGCGCAGGACAAGCTCGTGGGCGGCGCCGGAGACCAGGCGGCTTTCCTGGAGACCAAGCTGGTGACCGGCCGCTACTTCATGGAGCGCGTTATGCCCGAGACCGCGGCGCATCTCGCCCGCATCTCGACCGGCTCGGCGACCATGATGGCGCTGCCGGCGGAGGCGTTCTGATCGAATACCCGGGCGGCCGTTCGCGGTCGCCCTTCATGCTTGCGGCGTCGAAACGCGGAGGAGATCGTGGCGACAATTCCTGCAGATGTTCTGGGTCTTCCGAAACCCGCCTGGGCGGGCGAGGAAGTCGGCATGCTCTACGACATGGCACACCGCTTCCTGTCGGAAGAGATCCTGCCGCGCTATGACGAGTTCGAAAAGAACGAGATGGTCGACCGCGCGAGCTGGCAGAAGGCGGGCGCGGCCGGCCTGCTCTGCGCCTCGATGCCCGAGGAATATGGCGGCTCGGGCGGCACCTTCGCCCATGAGAGCGCCATCATCGAGGCGATCGGCCATGTCGGCGTCGACGGTTTCGGCATCGCGCTGCACAATTCGATCGTCGCGCCATACATCCTTCACTACGGCTCGGAAGAGCAGAAAAAGAAGTGGCTGCCGAAGATGGCGACCGGCGAGCTGATCGGCGCCATCGCCATGACCGAGCCGGGCGCCGGCTCCGACCTGCAGGGCGTGAAGACGCGCGCCGACAGGGACGGCAACCAGTACCGCATCAACGGCTCCAAGACCTTCATCACCAATGGCCAGCACGCCAACCTGATCATCGTCGTCACCAAGACCGACCCGTCCAAGGGCGCCAAGGGCACTTCGCTGATCGTGGTCGAGACGGACGAGGTCGAAGGGTTCGAGCGCGGCCGCAACCTCGACAAGATCGGGCTCAAGGCCAACGACACCTCCGAGCTGTTCTTCAACGACGTGCGCGTGCCGACCTCGAACCTGCTCGGTTCGGAGGAAGGCCAGGGCTTCGTCCAGCTGATGCAGCAGCTGCCGCAGGAACGGCTGCAGATCGGCACAGGCGCGATCGCCATGATCGAGCGCGCGCTCGCCGAGACGATCGACTATGTCAAGGATCGCAAGGCCTTCGGCAAGGCGATCCTCGACTTCCAGAACACCCAGTTCAAGCTGGCCGAGCTCAAGACCGAGGCGACCATCGGGCGCGTCTTCTACAACGACTGCGTCGCCCGTCATATTTCCGGCGGGCTCGATCCGGTAACTGCTTCGATGGCCAAGTACTGGCTATCCGACCTGCAATGCAAGATCGTCGACGAGTGCCTGCAACTGTTCGGCGGCTATGGCTACATGAATGAGTATCCCATCGCCCGCATGTATCGCGATGCCCGCGTGCAGCGCATCTACGGCGGCACCAACGAGATCATGAAGCTGCTCATTGCGAGGAGCTTGTAAGACGAAGATTTGAACCACCCCCACTCCGGCCCTGCGGGCCACCCCCCTGCCCGGGGGAGAGGAACCCAGACTGGAGTAGCGCCGTCACAAGGGCTGCGTTTCCTCTCCCCCGTCGAGCGGGGGAGAGGTGTCGAGGCGCAGCCGAGACGGAGCGGGGGTCGACTGCAGACGCAAAGCCACGCGGAAGAAATCGCAAGGCTTGGCCTTAAAGGAGACGAAAAATGGCTGACGCTTTTGTCTATGACGCCGTGCGCACGCCGCGCGGCAAGGGCAAGAAGGACGGTTCCCTGCACGAGGTCCCGGCGGTGCGCCTTGGCGCCAAGGTGCTGGAAGCCCTGCGCGACCGCAACGGGCTCGACACGGCTGAGGTCGACGACATCATCTTCGGCTGCGTCGACCCGGTCGGCGAAGCAGGCTCGGTGATCCCGCGCTCGGCCGCCTTCGAGGCCGGATACGACAACAGGGCGCCGGGCATGCAGATCTCGCGCTTCTGCGCTTCCGGCCTCGATGCCATCAACTTCGGCGCCGCCAAGATCGCGCAAGGGGCCGACGAGATCGTCATCGCCGGCGGCGTGGAATCGATGTCGCGCGTCGGCATGGGCATGTCGGGTGGTGCCTGGTTCATGGACCCCTCGGTCGGCTTGCCTGCCTGGTTCATGCCGCAGGGCGTGTCGGCCGACCTGATCGCCACCAAATACGGTTTCTCGCGCGACGACGTCGACGCCTATGCGGTGGAGAGCCAGAAGCGCGCCGCCAAGGCGTGGGAGAAGGGCTACTTCAACAAGTCGGTCGTGCCGGTGAAGGACCAGAACGGCCTGACCATCCTCGCCCATGACGAGCACATGCGCCCGACGACCGACATGCAGTCGCTCGGCCAGCTCAACCCGTCCTTCGTCATTCCCGGCGAGATGGGCGGCTTCGATGCGGTCGCCGTGCAGCGTTATCCGGAACTCGAAGAGGTCATCCACGTCCACCACGCCGGCAATTCGTCGGGCATCGTCGATGGCGCGGCAGCCGTCCTGCTCGGCTCGAAGAAGGCCGGCAAGGCGATGGGCCTCAAGCCGCGCGCCCGCATCCGCGCCTTCGCCAACATCGGCTCGGAGCCGGCGATGATGCTGACCGGCCCGGTCGACGTGACCGAAAAGCTCTTGAAGCGCGCCAAGATGAAGCTTTCGGACATCGACCTGTTCGAACTCAACGAGGCTTTTGCCTCGGTGGTGCTGCGCTACATGCAGGCCTTCGAGATCCCGCACGACAGGATCAACGTCAATGGCGGCGCCATCGCCATGGGCCACCCGCTGGGCGCGACCGGCGCGATGATCCTCGGCACCGTGCTCGACGAACTCGAGCGTCGCGACCTGAACACCGCTCTGGTGACGCTGTGCATCGGCGCCGGCATGGGCACCGCGACGATCATCGAGAGGGTCTAGCGCCTTTTCCTTCTCCCCGTTCACGGGGAGAAGGTGGCCCGAAGGGCCGGATGAGGGGCTGCGCCTGCTTTCGGAAGTCAGCACTGCCCCTCATCTGCCTGCCGGCATCTTCTCCCCGTGAACGGGGAGAAGACAGCAGCTTCGCCGACGGCGCCCGCCGCGAACAACGGATTTGAGATAGGGAGACAATCTCCATGACCTACACGAACTTTTCGGTCGACGTCGATGCCGATGGCATCGCACTCGTCACCTGGAACATGCCCGACCGCTCGATGAACGTCTTCACCGAGGAGGTGATGGGCGAGTTCGACAAGATCATCGACCAGGTCGTCGCCGACACTGCCATCAAGGGCGCCGTCATCACCTCGGGCAAGGAGACCTTCTCGGGCGGCGCGGACCTCACCATGCTGCAGAAGATGCTCGGCATCTATGCCAAGGAGAAGGCCAAGGACCCGGAGAAGGCAGCCAAGCTGCTCTTCGACAATGCCGGCCGCATGGGCGCGCTGTGGCGCAAGCTCGAGACCTGCGGCAAGCCGTGGGTCTCGGCCATCAACGGCACCTGCATGGGCGGCGCGTTCGAACTGTCGCTGGCTTGCCACGGCCGCGTCGCGGCTGATAGCGACAAGGTCAAGATGGCCCTGCCGGAAGTGAAGGTCGGCATCTTCCCGGGCGCCGGCGGCACCCAGCGCGTGCCGAGGCTCGCCGACCCGCAGTCGGCGCTGCAGATGCTGACCTCGGGCCAGAACCTTTCGCCGCAGAAGGCGAAGGGCATGAACCTGATCCACGAGATCGCCGAGCCGAAGAAGCTGATCGAGGCCGCCAAGGCGATGATCAGGAACGGCCTGAAGCCGGTGCAGCCGTGGGACGAGAAGGGCTTCAAGCTGCCGGGCGGCCCGGTCTATTCGGCCGCGGGCGCCAATCTCTGGCCGCCGGCAATCGCCATCCTGCGCCGCGAGACCCATGGCAACTATCCGGCCGCCGAGGCCATCCTGAAATGTGTCTACGAGGGCCTGCTGGTGCCGTTCGACACCGGCCTGCGCATCGAGCAGCGCTACTTCACCGAGATCATGCAGTCGAAGGAAGCGGCGGCGATGATCCGCTCGCTGTTCGTGTCGCTGCAGGAGCTGAACAAGGGCGCCCGCCGCCCCGAGGGCATCGCCGACACCAAGTTCAAGAAGATCGGCATCATCGGCGCCGGCTTCATGGGCGCGGGCATCGCCTATGTCACGGCCAAGGCCGGCATCCCGGTGGTGCTGATCGACCGCGACCAGGAATCGGCGGAAAAGGGCAAGGCGCATTCCGACAGCCTGATCTCCGACCAGGTCAAGAAGGGCCGCGCCAAGCCCGAGGAGCGCGAGAAGCTGCTCTCGCTGATCACGCCGAGCGCCGACTATGCCGACCTTGCCGGCTGCGACCTCGTGGTCGAGGCGGTGTTCGAGGATTCGGAGGTCAAGAAGGCCGCGACCGAGAAGGCGGAAGCCGCGCTCAAGTCGTCGGCGGTGTTCGCCTCCAACACCTCGACCATCCCGATCACCTCGCTCGCCAGGAACTCGGCCCGGCCGAAGAACTTCATCGGCATCCACTTCTTCTCGCCGGTCGACAAGATGATGCTGGTCGAGATCATCATGGGCAAGAAGACCGGCGACAAGGCGCTGGCGGTGGCGATGGACTTCGTCCGCGCCATCAAGAAGACGCCGATCGTCGTCAACGACACGCGCGGCTTCTACGTCAACCGCTGCGTGCTGCGCTACATGTCGGAAGCCTTCAAGATGCTGATCGAAGGCGTGCCGGCGGCGATGATCGAGAACGCCGCCAAGGCTGCCGGCATGCCGGTCGGCCCGCTGGCGCTGACCGACGAGACGGCTGTCGACCTGGCCCAGAAGATCATGAAGCAGACCATCCGGGATCTCGGCGAGAAGGCCGTCGATCCGCGCCAGATGGCGCTGATCAACACTATGGTCGACACCCATGGCCGCTTCGGCCGCAAGAACGGCAAGGGCTTCTACGATTACCCGGCAAAGCCGGCGAAGAAGAAGCTGTGGCCGGGCCTGAAGGACCTCTATCCGCAGAAGGCGCCCGAGAAGGTCGACGTCGAGGAACTGAAGCTGCGCCTGCTCTCGGTCATCGCGCTGGAAGCGGCGCGGGTGATGGAGGAGGGCATCGTCACCGACCCGCGCGAGGCGGATGTCGGCTCGATCCTCGCCTTCGGCTTTGCTCCCTACACGGGCGGCGCGCTGTCTTACATCGACGGCATCGGCGCCAGGAAGTTCGTCAAGATCGCCAAGGACCTGCAGAAGAAATACGGTTCCGAGTTCAAGGCGCCCAAGCTTCTGATCGACATGGCCGAGAAGGGCGAGACCTTCTACCAGCGCTTCGATCCCTACGCGAAGGCCGAGGAAAAGCAGGCGGCCTGACGAACTATGTACGTCTGGGCAAGACTGGCTCGTATGGCCGCGACGAAATCCCGTCGCGGCCCTTACCGTTTTGGCGATGAGGGTCGGCTGTCGTTCCGCTGCCTGCCGACCGACATCGACTTCAACATGCATCTCAACAATGCGCGCTACATGATGCTGGCCGATGTCGGCCGCATCGACATCTTCATGCGCTCGGGCCTGATCGAGCTCGCCCGCAAGAAACGCTGGGCGCCGATGCTGGGCGGCCTGCAGACGGTGTTCGTGCGCGAGATCAGGCTGTGGAAGCGCTTCGACGTGGTCTCCTCCATCGAGACGTGGAACGGCACCGAGGTGATCGGCAAGCACCGCTTCGTGCTCGACAACGGCGAGACGGCGGCCCTGATCATGACCAGCGCCGGCGTCTACGATCGCGGCAACCGCCGCTTCGTGCCGATCGACGAGCTGGTTTCCGAGCTGGGCTATGACGGGGCGGCACCCCGCGACGTGAGCGAGGAAGAGCGCATCTTCATCGCCTCGCACAAGGGACTGAGGGCGCTCGCCAAATCGGGTGAGTGAAGCCCGCGGGGCACCCCGAGTTCGGCGAGGGGCTGCTTCCTCGCGTACGGCGTGAATGGTAATGTCAGCAAGTGCTAATAATGGCATTTGCCGGAAGGATATTGCCATGCGCATGATGCTGAAAGTTTCGATCCCCGCCAGCCAGGGCAACCGTACCATCACGGACGGTACCTTGCCCTCGGTCATGGAAAAGGCGCTTGCTGAACTCAAGCCGGAGGCAGCCTATTTCACAGTCCAGAACGGCCTTCGTACCGGCCTGATCTTCATCGACGTGCAGGACATCAGCGCCATGCCCGCCATCTGCGAGCCGTTCTTCATGGCGTTCGACGCGTCGATCGAAATGACGCCGGTGATGACGGCCGATGACCTGCGCGCCGGGCTCAGGGCCGCACTGCAGAAGATGTAGCGCTCACGCGCCGAGCGAACGCGGCCTGGCCGGCGCGATGGATGGCGCCGGCCAGACGCATCTGGACATTCCCGGCCCGCGTGGTTAAATGCCGAAAGGTATTTTTTCCTGTTCTCAAGGGGAGCGCCATGCTCTCGCACGAACGTGTCTGGGCCGCGATCGACGCTCTCGCAGAGCGCTATTCGCTTTCGGCATCGGGCCTTGCCAAGAAGGCCGGGCTCGACTCGACCGCATTCAACAAATCCAAGCGCCAGTCCGTGGATGGCCGGCCACGCTGGCCATCGACCGAGTCGCTTGCCAAGATCATCGAGGCCACCAACTCCTCGCTGGAGGAGTTCCTGGGGTTCGTCGAGCCGTCGAAGGCGGCGGTCAAGGCGAAGGCCCGGCAGAGGACGGCCGGCGTGCCGCTGCTCGGCTTTGCGCAGGCGGGCGCCGGCGGGTTTTTCGACGATGCCGGATTTCCGGCAGGGCAGGGGTGGGACCTGGTCGAGCTTCCGGCGCGCACCTCCGACAGTTCCTATGCCTTGCAGGTGCAGGGCGATTCCATGCTGCCGCTCTATCGTGACGGCGACGTCTTGATCGTCGAGCCGGGTGCGGCCGTGCGCAAGGGCGACCGCGTCGTGGTCAAGACCACCTCCGGCGAGGTCATGGCCAAGGTGCTCGAACGGCAGGCGCAGGGCATCATCGAACTGATATCGCTCAATCCGGAGCATCCCAACCGGCGCTTCGTGACGGGCGAAGTGGAGTGGGTGGCCCGCATCGTCTGGGCAAGCCAGTAGCATCGCATGAAACCAGCAGCACTCGCCTTCGCCGCACTGGGCTTCGGTCTCGCAGTGGCCATCGTCTCCGCGGGCGGCCAGCGCCTGGCGGCGCTCGAAGCGCCGTCCGTCGACACGATCGACGAGAGCGACCTGCCGGCCGATCTGCCCGAAGACTTCGACGTCGACAGCACTGCCGCGGTCGGGCCGACCGGGACCGCCGATGCGATGGACGGCGGGCCAGTGGCGGAGGAGACGGGGCAGGCGGCGCTCGATCCCGCGCGGCCGGTGGCGGAGGGCGAACTCGCGCCGCCGGCCATCGAGGCCGGCGGGCTCACCCGCGAGGCGCCGCGCGCGCCGCTGAGCGAACTCAGCCTGGCATTGCCGCCGAAGCCGAAGATGAACGACGAATGGGACGGGGCAACCCTGTTCCGGCCGGTGGCGAGTGCTGCCGGGCGGATCGAGGCCATGGGCCTCGGCGTGACGATCGCCGGAGTGGTACCGCCGGAGGAGGGGGAGAACTGCACCGCCGACGGCCAGGAATGGAATTGCGGCGTCCGGGCCCGAACCGCCTTCCGCGGTTTCCTGCGCGGCCGCGCCGTGGTTTGCGACGTGCCGCCGGAGAAGACCGGCGGCGAGGCCGTGGCGAAATGCCGGATCGGCACGGTGGATGTCGGCGAATGGCTGGTCGCCAATGGCTGGGCCAGGGCCGAGGCTGGCGGCCCCTATGAGGATGCCGGCAGGAAGGCCGAGGCGGACAAAAAGGGTATCTTCGGTCCGCCGCCCGACACCGCCGGCTCTACCGATTGACCCCACGCATCCATGGCGGTGCCGCCTTCGAGCTCGCTTCGCTCGCACCTCAGGATGAGGGGCGAAGCGCGCCCCAGTAGCCCTCGTGGTTCGACAGGCTCACCATGAAGGCTACTGAGACGCGCCCTTCTTCGCCGGCTCGACAAGGCGTGGCCTTCTCCCCGCACACAGGGCAGGGAGAAGGGAGAGCTTCGGAGAACGTATCGCGCGGCTTAAGCCGCGAGCTTGCCTTCCAGCGCCTTGGTGATCAGTTCGCGGGTCTCGGCGATGCCGTAGAGGGCGGCGAAGGAGCCGAAGCGCGGGCCGCGCTCCTGGCCGATCAGCACCTGGTAGATCATCTGGAAGAAGGCGCCCGACACGCCAGGGCCGCCTTCCGGGCTCTGCTTCGAATGATCCTGGTAGCGCTCGATCTTGCGGGCGACGTTGAGCGAGGCGTTCTGGATCGCTTCGCCGTCGGCGCCGGCAGGCAGTTCGCCCAGCGCCTTTTCGAGGGCCGCAAGTGCCTCGCGCTCGACCTCGTCGGGCGCGCGGAACACCTTCGTCGGCTTCACGAAATCGTCGAAGTAGCGGATGGCGTAGCCGGTCAGCTTGTCGAGCTCGGGATGCGTCTCGGGCGTCACGCCGGGAGCATGGCGCGAGATGAAGCCCCACAGCACGCTCTTGTCATGCGCGTTCGAGGCGCTGACGAGGTTGAGCAGCAGCGAGAACGGCACCGGCAGGTCGATGGCCGGCGGGTTGCCGTCGTGCATGTGCCAGACCGGGTTGCCGAGGCGCTCCTTCCAGGCCTGGCGCGGATAGGCGGCGAGGAAGCTGTAATATTCGTCGACCGCCTTCGGGATGACGTCGAAATAGAGCTTCTTGGCCTGGCGCGGGCGCTGGAACATGTAGAGCCCGAGGCTCTCGGTCGGCGCGTAGGTCAACCACTCGTCGATGGTGAGACCGTTGCCCTTGGACTTCGAGATCTTCTGGCCGTTCTCGTCGAGGAACAGTTCGTAGACGAAATGTTCCGGCGCGCGACCGCCGAGGATGACGCAGATGCGGTCGTAGATCGCCGCGTTGGTCTGGTGGTCCTTGCCGAACATCTCGAAATCGACGTCGAGCGCTGCCCAGCGCATGCCGAAGTCGGGCTTCCACTGCAGCTTGACCTTGCCGCCGGTGACCGACAGCGTCGTCTCCGTGCCATCGTCGTCGAAGGTGATGGTGCCGGCCTTGGCGTCGACGTTCTTCATCGGCACGTAGAGCACGCGGCCGCTCTTCGGTGAGATCGGCAGGAACGGGCTGTAGGTCGCCTGGCGCTCCTCGCCGAGTGTCGGCAGCATCACTTTCATGATGTCGTCGTACTTCTCGGCGGCCTTCAGCAGCATCGCGTCGAACTTGCCAGACTTGTAGTAGTCGGTGGCGCTGGCGAACTCGTAGTCGAAGCCGAAGGTGTCGAGGAAGCGGCGCAGCATCGCGTTGTTGTGGTGGCCGAAGCTCTCGTAGTCGCCGCCGAACGGGTTCGGCACGGCGGTCAGCGGCATGTGCAGATAGGGCTCGAGTGCTGTGCGATCCGGCACGTTGTCCGGGATCTTGCGCATGCCGTCCATGTCGTCGGAGAAGCAGAGCAGCCTGGTCTTGACCTTGCCCTCGGTCAGCACGTGGAAGGCGTGGCGCACCATCGTGGTGCGCGCCACCTCGCCGAACGTGCCGATGTGCGGCAGGCCGGACGGGCCGTAGCCGGTCTCGAACAGGACCGTTTCGGGCAGGCCCGTCTTCTTGTAGCGCTCGACGATCTTTTTGGCTTCCTCGAACGGCCAGGCCTTGCTTTCGGCCGCGGCCGCCAGGAGTTCGGGGTTGAGATCGATCGCGTTTGATCTCGTCATGTCGAGAGCCCTTTTCGTTGGACGGATTTTCCGCCGAAGACGGCCATGCTCTATGCGGCGAACCCGCGGGCGTCAACGATTCCAGCCGTTTTTCATTGCGGCGGGGCCGGCGCGTTCCTAAGTTCTGCGGGCATTCAACCTCTGGAGTATTCCATGCCCCTGCCGACCGCCCACGAGGCGCTGATCTATCTGATGGTCATCACCTCCGCTTCCGACCGCGACATGACCGACGTCGAGCTGGCGCGGATCGGCGAGGTGGTCAGGACCTGGCCGATCTTCGTCGACTTCGACGAGAAGCGGCTGATCGGCGTGGCGCAGGATTGCCAGGAGCTGCTGCACGAGGAGCCCGGGCTGGAGGGCGTGCTGGACCTGGCAAGGCGGGCGATCCCCGAGCGCCTGCACGACACCGCCTATGCGGCGGCCTTCGAGGTCGCCTCGGTCGACCTCGAAATGCGCATGGAGGAACTGCGCGTGCTGCAGCTGCTGCGCCAGCATCTGAGCGTCGATGCGCTGACGGTCGCGGCGATCGAGCGGGCGACCAAGGCCCGCCACCGCATGCTGACCTGACTGTCAGTAGAAGCTGACGGGGAAGTAGCGCAGATAGAGTTCGGCGAAGGTGCCCTTCGCCGAAATCTCGTGCAGTGCGTAGTCGAAGGCCTCGGCCAGGCGCTGGTCATCGGGTTTTGCCGCGATAGCGAGCCCGGTGCCGAGATATTCGGGCGCGAGATAGGGCCCGCCGGCAAAGCGGCAGCAGCCTTCGGCCTCGGTGCCCGCCAGCCAGAACGACAGGCGCATGCCGTCGCCGAAGACGGCGTCGAGCTTGTCGGCCTTGAGGTCGCCGAAGAGCCATTCCGGCTTGGAGAAGGTGACGGCCTGGACCTGGGGGAAATAGTCACGCAGCACCCGCTCATGCGCCGAGCCGGCAATGACGCCGACGCGCTTGCCGGCGAGCTTGTCGACGAGCGGCTCGGTGACGGCCTGGGGCTTCTTCATGATGAAGCGCGCCGGAAACTGGAGATAGGGCCGCGAGAAGGCGTATTGCTCGCGGTTGTCGGCGGTGGCCGGCACGCCGGCGATGAGCGCCTCGCCTTCGCCGGCCTTGAGGGCCCCGTCGAGCTCCGCCCAGGGCAGCGCCTGGATCTGGCATTTTTCGGGAATGCCCAGTTCGGCGCAGATGGCGCGGGCGAGATCGACATGGAAGCCCGACAGGCGGCCATTCTTGTCGATGAAGTTGAAGGGCGGGAAGTCCGTCGTCGTCAGGAAACGCAGCCGCGGCATCGCCGAAAGATCCGGCTTCGGCAGCCTCTCCTTCTGGTCCCACAGGACCGGCACCTGCGGTTCCGCGGCAGCCGGCGCGGCGAGAGCCGTCAACGACATGGCCGTCGCAAGCATCAGCGGTGCGAATTTCATGAATGCTCCGGCCAATTCCCCATCCTGTGAGCAAGCATTAGCGCCGCTGCCGTGGCCAGGCAAAGCCCCCTGCGACGCCACGATGCAACTTTATGTGAGTTGATGCAGCGATGCCGCTGAACATATAGCATGATATATATTCCGCCTGTTAACTCACCCGTTCGGGGCATGGAACAGCGCCCGGCGATATGCATAGATGGCGGCAGGGCTTGCAGCATTGGGGGATGTTGCAGTGGCACTGGACCAGTCGCCGTGGGGAGGATGTGCGGGGGCGTACAGATCGTGTGCTGCGATCGGTGCGGTTTGGTCCGACTATCGTTGTAGTATCCAAATTTGCGGCTCGCAGGCCGCGGGTGCGTGATGGTTGCCGCGGACGCAAGTCGAGCAACCATCCGCCCCTCTTTTTTTGCGCGCAAGCCTGCCGCTGATGGCATCCTGCCGGGCGAAAGCGCCCGAATCCCCGTCGATCCGTCCTTTCCCATTCCAGCCAGCATGGATGATATGCATGCGGTGCTCGGCGGCCTCGGCGTATCGCCAAGCGAGTGCGCGCGGCTGGCGGCGCAGGCGCGTTTTCACGGCACCACGTTCCAGGCAGAGGTGCTGGCGTCTGGCCAGGTGTCCGAGCCGGCCTATTTTGCCGCAATGGCGCGTGCGATCGGCCTGCAATATGCCGGATCCATCGATCCCGAACGGCTGTTCCTCGACGAGGGAGCATGCATGGAGATGCTCGGCCGCAGCGACCGCATCATGGCCGCGGGCTATCTCGACGGGGAAGGCCGGCTGTGCAAGCTCATCGCCCCCTCCCAGGCCGGCTGGGACAGCCTGCGCCGGCGCTGCGGGCAGGATATCAGGCATCGCGTGAGCATCGTCACGCCCTCGGCGCTGCGCAAGGCGCTGCTGGCGCGCTTCCATCGCAGCCTGACCCGGAGGGCACGCGACGCCCTGTACGAACAGCAGCCGGAGCATTCGGCGCGGCACGTGATGTGGCCGTGGCAGGGTTATGCGCTCGGCATGCTGACGGGATTTCTGCCCGTCGCCATGGCGACCGTGCCGACATTGATGCTGTTTGGCCTGCACCTGTTGCTGGTGACGTTCTTCATCGCCTGCGCCGCCTTGCGCACGGCGGCGGCGATCTCGCGGCCGCCGGCGAGACAGCCGCGGATTTCGATGCTCCTGTCGCCGGACCTGCCCGTCTATTCGGTGATCGTTGCGCTCTACCAGGAGGCGGAGGTGGTGCCCGACCTGCTCATCGGGCTGAGCCGGCTGCATTGGCCGCGAACCAAGCTGGAGATCAAGCTGGTGTGCGAGGGGGATGACCTCGAGACCATCGCCGCCATCCAGACGCATCCGCTCAGCCGAAATGTGGAGCTTGTGCTGGTGCCGCCGTCGCTGCCGCGCACCAAGCCCAAGGCATTGGCCTACGCGCTGCCGCTGACGCGCGGCGAACTGGTGGTCCTCTACGACGCCGAGGACCGGCCCGATTCCATGCAACTGGTGGAGGCCTGGCAGCGCTTTCACGCTTCGGGCCGCGATCTCGCCTGCCTGCAGGCGCCGCTCGAGATCGCCAACCGCCGCGCCGGGCTGATCGCCAACATGTTCGGTTTCGAATACGCGGCGCTGTTCCGCGGGCTCCTGCCCTTCCTCGCGCACAACGAGCTGATGCTGCCGCTGGGCGGGACGTCGAACCACTTTCGCCGCGAGGTGCTCGAAGAGGTCGGCGGCTGGGACCCCTACAATGTGACCGAGGACGCCGATCTCGGCCTCAGGCTGGCGCGCCGCGGCTATCGCTGCGAGACGCTGTCGCGGCCGACCCGGGAGGACGGACCCGAGGACTTCCGCTCCTGGCATCGCCAGCGCGTGCGCTGGCTCAAGGGCTGGATCATGACCTGGCTGGTGCACATGCGCGAGCCGGCTCTGCTGGCGCGGCAATTGCCCGTGCTGTCGTTCGTGGTGACGCAGATCCTGTTCGCCGGCATGGTGCTGTCGTCGCTGCTGCACCTGTTGCTGATCCTGCTGCTGGTCGGCCTCGGCGTGCAGCTGGCCTTCGACCTGCAGACGGAGCTCTGGCAGTCCTACCTGGTGGCCTTCGACATCTTCAGCATGCTCCTGGGCTACGGCTCCTTCCTGTTCCTGGGCTGGATCGTGCTGAAGCCGCAGGACCGGCACGACTTCTGGAAGCTGTGCCTGTTCACGCCGGTCTACTGGACAATGCTGTCGCTCGCCGCATGGTGCGCGCTGTTCGAACTGTGGCGGCGTCCGCACCATTGGGCCAAGACGCCGCACCGCAGGGCACGTTTATTCTGAGCGCGGATCAGTCGTTCAGGAACTTCATGCCTTCGTGGATGACCTTGCCGTCGGGACGGCCGATGGCATCGAGGTCGCGGCCCGGATAGTTGAGGGCGCGCAGCACGTGGCGGATGACGGCGATCCGCGCCCGCCGCTTGTCGTTGGCCTGCACGACGATCCAGGGCGCGCGCGCCGTGTGCGTCTTCTCCACCATCAGCTCGATGGCCTTGGTGTAGTCGTCCCACTTGGTCATGCCTGCAACGTCCATCGGCGAGAACTTCCAGTTCTTCAGCGGGCTGTGGCGGCGGTCGTGGAAGCGCTTGAGCTGCATCTCCTGGCTGATGTCGAGCCAGAACTTGAACAGGTAGATGCCCTCGTTGACGATCATCTCCTCGAAATGCGGCGCCTCGTCGAGGAACTGCCGGTGCTGCTCGGGCGTGCAGAAGCCCATGACCGGCTCGACGCCGGCGCGGTTGTACCAGGAGCGGTCGAAGGTGACGAACTCGCCGGCGGTCGGGAACTGGGCGACGTAGCGCTGGAAGTACCACTGGCCGCGCTCGGTTTCGGTCGGCTTGGGGAGCGCCACGTTGCGCGCGGTGCGCGGGTTCATGTACTGCCTGATCGCAAAGATGGTACCGCCCTTGCCGGCGGCGTCGCGGCCCTCGAACAATGCCAGCACCCGCCTGCCAGTCGCCTGCATCCAGGCCTGGCACTTGACCAGCTCGATCTGGATCTGTTCCAGCGTCTCTTCGTATTCCTTCTCGGGCAGCTTGTCGTCGTAGGGATAGTTGCCCGACTTCAGCGCCTTCTTGTCGACCCAGTCGGGCAGTTTCGGGTCGTTGATGTCGAAGCTGCGCTCCTCCTTGCCAACCTTGAGCCTGACCGGGCCGGCCTCGGCGGCAGGGGGCACGCCGACGGCCTCGGCGGGAGCATCCTTCTTGCTTTCCTTGTCTTTTTTCATGGCCACGGCACCTTTCCAGCTCTGCGAACCATGCTATTGGGTGGCACAATCGCGGTCCAGAGGCATGTTGGATGCCTCGGGCCGTGCATCGCGATGGGCAGAGATGGCGGATACCGGCACCCAGACACGAGCGAAGCGGACGGTGCGCCTCACAGCCGGGCGCCTCTACCAGAACCGGTGGATGCTCGCCGCGGCCGCCGTCGCCGTGCTTGCAGTGCATTTTTACGGCGCCGACTCCGCCTGGGTGACCGTATTCGCCATCGTCCTGCTCTTCCTGTTTGCGATGGTCGCGCCCCGCACCAATGCCGGGCGGCGCCTGGCCGAGGTGGCGGCGCGTGCGGAGCGCTCGCCGCTCGACCGGCTGTCGGGCGAAAAGCTGGCCGCGGCCGTTGCCGACCCGCTGATCATCTTCGATCGCGGCGGCGCCGCGGTGCACGCCAACGAGGCCGCCGAGACGGCCTTCGGCGCCATCAAGCCCGAGCTGCCGCTGCTGCTGAAATTCCGCGCGCCGGAAATGCAGGCCCTGATCGAGGGCGTGCTCGACGGCCGCAACGGCTCGCTGACGGCTGAATATGTCGAAAGGGTGCCTTTCGAACGGGTCTTCCGCGTCACCGCATCGGCGGTCGGGCGCGGCACCGGCCTGTTCGTGCTTGCCTTCAAGGACCAGAGCGAGTCGCGCCGCATCGACCGCATGCGTGCCGACTTCATCGCCAATGCCAGCCACGAGTTGCGCACGCCGCTGGCCTCGATCGCCGGCTTCGTCGAGACGCTGCGCGGACCGGCCCGCAACGATGCCAATGCGCGCGACCAGTTCCTGCAGATCATGCAGAACCAGACCGGCCGCATGGCGCGGCTGATCGACGACCTGCTGTCCCTGTCGCGGCTGGAGATGAAGCCCTATCTCAAGCCCGGCGTGAAGGTTGACCTGCGCCAGACGGTGGAGGCGGTGATCGCCTCGCTGGCGCCGCTCGCCGCCGAGACCGGCGTGGTGGTGGAGCGCGATTTCGCCGAGGGCCCGCTGGAGGTCCACGGCGACCGCGACGAGCTGTTCCAGGTGTTCCAGAACCTGCTCGAGAACGCCTGCAAATACGGCCAGTCGGGCGGACGCGTGGAGGTGTCGATGCGGCGCGTCAGCGAGGCCGGCGAACCGGAGCTGGAAGTGACGGTGCGCGACTTCGGCCCGGGCATACCGGCCGAGCATATTCCGCGCGTCACCGAGCGCTTCTATCGGGTGGACGTCGAGACCAGCCGCGCCCAGAAGGGCACCGGGCTGGGCCTTTCTATCGTCAAGCACATATTGAGCCGGCACAACGGCCGGCTGACCATCAGGTCGGAACTCGGCAAGGGATCGGC
This sequence comes from Mesorhizobium sp. CC13, assembly GCF_039907765.1. Taxonomy (NCBI): domain Bacteria; kingdom Pseudomonadati; phylum Pseudomonadota; class Alphaproteobacteria; order Hyphomicrobiales; family Phyllobacteriaceae; genus Mesorhizobium; species Mesorhizobium sp. CC13. The sequence continues at coordinate 49,167 of NZ_JARDJI010000001.1, forward strand.
CTTCACCGTGTCGTTGCCGGCGCGCTGAGCCGGCAAAAGGTTTGCCGACGCCAAGCATTTCTTTTTTCTGTCATCAGGCTAGCTTAGGCTTGCGGATTTAGAAGCGTGAATCATCCGCCAAGCAGGAAGGCCCGTGTCGCAAATGCAGTCCGTTCACATCGTCAGCGCCTATGACGAGGAGCTGAAGTTCCTCGCCCGCAAGATCGCGGCCATGGGCGGCCAGGCCGAGCGCATGGTCGACCGCGCGGTCGCAGCGCTCGTCAATGGCGATCCGGAGCTCGGGCAACGGGTGATCCAGGACGACGCGCTGCTGGACGAGGCCGAGCGCGAGATCGACGACAAGGCGATCCTGATCATCGCCCGCCGCCAGCCGATGGCGACCGACCTGCGCGAGATCATCGGGGCGATCCGCATCTCGGCCGACCTCGAGCGTGTCGGCGACCTCGGCAAGAACATCGCCAAGCGCGTCTCGGTGGTGGCCGAGGGGCGGCAGCCCACCAGCCTTTTCCGCGGCCTCGAGGCGCTGGCCGAACTGGCGCTGACACAGCTCAAGGAAGTGCTCGACGTCTATGCTTCGCGCTCGGTCGAGAAGATCGGCTTCGTGCGCGACCGCGACGAGCAGATCGACGCCATGTACACATCCCTGTTCCGCGAGCTGCTGACCTACATGATGGAGGACCCGCGCAACATCACGCCCTGCACGCATCTCCTGTTCGTGGCCAAGAACATCGAGCGCATCGGCGACCACGCCACCAACATCGCCGAGACCATCTATTACATCGTCACCGGCGAGCAGATGCCGCCCGAGCGGCCGAAGGAGGACGCGAGCCATCGCGTCACGCTGGCCGCCGAGGCCAAGCCCTGAGCCCCGACGCAAGGCACTTCTACGGATTGCGGCGAGGGACTAGACTGAACGCCTGACCGCGCAGGCACATCATCGTCCAGGTGCAGCCATGACCGAGTTAGCCAGGAAGTTCGACCAGAACCCGGAAGCGGGCGTCGTCGCGTCGAGCGTCTATCTCGGCGGGCGCAGGCTGGCCGACATCGCCATCGAGGAAGCCGGAGACTGGGCCGCCAAGGACGGCCATGTGGTGTGGATCGGGCTCCTGGAGCCGAGCCGCGAACTGCTCCTGCGGGTGCAGAAGCAGTTCAACCTCCACGACCTGGCGATCGAGGATGCCGAGCATCCGCACCAGCGCCCCAAGATCGAGCAATATGGCGATGCGCTCTTCATCGTCGCGCGCACCGCGCAGCTGGTGCAGGGCAGGGTGGACTTCGGCGAGACCCACATGTTCGTCGGCAAGGGCTACATCGTCAGCGTCCGGCACGGCGTCTCGACGTCCTACGCGGCGGTCCGCCAGCATTGGGAATCCTGCCCGAGCGCGCTGGCCAAGGGCGAGGACTTCATCCTCTACGCCATCCTCGACTTCATCGTCGACAACTACATGCCCGTGCTCGAGCAGATCGAGGAGGAGGTCGACGCCATCGAGGACGGCGTGCTGGCGCGGCCGATGACCTCGAAGGACATCGAGCGGCTCTACATGCTGCGGCGCGACCTGCTACGCCTGCGCAACGCGGCCGGGCCGCTGGTCGAGGTCTGCCGGAGGCTGACGACGGCCGACCTGCCGCAACTTCGGCCCGCCATGCATCCGATGTTCCGGGACGTGAGCGACCATATCCGCACGGTACTCGAAAAGGTCGACACGCTGCGCGAGGTGCTGGCCTTCGCCTTCGAGGCGAGCGTGCTCGTCGGCCAGAGCCAGGAGACGGCGATCGCCAAGAAGCTGGCCTCATGGGCGGCGATCCTGGCCGTGCCGACCGCGCTCGCCGGCATCTACGGCATGAACTTCCAGGACATGCCCGAACTCAGGTTTGCCTACGGCTATCCGACGGTGCTCGCCATCATCACGGTAGTGTGCTCGGTACTCTACTGGCGGTTCAGGAAGAACGGGTGGCTGTGAAGGGAGCGAGTAGGGAGTAGTGAGTAGTGAGTAGCGAAGGGAATTGGGGAATATTGAGAAATAAGTAGTGAGTGGCGACTAGAAAGAAAAAGGCCCCGTTCGATTGACGATCCGGGGCCTTTTCTTAGATTTCTATTCGCTATTCGCTATTCGCTATTCGCTATTCGCTATTCGCTATTCGCTATTCGCTATTCGCTATTCGCTCAGCGCGCCTTGCGGCGCTCGGAGGCCGGCTGGAAGGCGACCTTCGAATGGTAGCCGCAATAGGGGCCGCTGTCGCCGACGTCGTTGCCGCAGAAGTTGAAGTCTTCGCTCAGCGGGTCGCCATTGGGCCACTTGCAGGTGCGCTCGCTGAGCTGGATCAACTGCAGGCGCCGCGAGATCGGCACGACGACGTTCTCGACCGGGCGGATGTAGTGGCGGGCGACCGGCTCCACGTCGAACTGGGCCTGCAGCGCGGTGGCGCCGATGGTGGCGGTCACGGTGCGCGTGGTCGTCACCGTGCGCTGGACCGACTTGGTCGCGCTCGGGGCCGTCGCGGTCGCCTTCTTCTGGCGCGTCGGCGCGGCCGTGGCGCGGCCACGGCTGGACAGCTTCAGGCGATGGACCTTGCCGATGACGGCATTGCGGCTGACACCGCCGAGCTGCGCCGCGATCTGGCTTGCGCTCAGACCCTCCGACCACAATTTCCTGAGAAGTTCGACCCGCTCGTCAGTCCAGTTCATGAGACCGTGCTCCTGATTTAGCGCGCAGAATTCGGAATCCGTCACCACCCCGGGGGCCGGGTGGGCACCACATCTATTCGGTGATTATGTCCGCCGCACGAAATCTAGTTATTTCTCAACTACAATTACCGATGCGCTGACTCGGTGACAAGAGTCCGACCGGCAACAGTGATTCTGTTTTTTCGGTTTTCCCCAACTTGCCTCAACCTTGCCGCGGGGCGCGGCCAGCAAGGGCACGTCGCTTGGTCCTGCACGACGTTTTCGTTGACTTCATGACCGAAAAACCTGATATACCCGCGGGGCCGCCGCTTGAGGCGGCTTTTTGATTTTCCGGTTCCGGAGATGCATATAATGAGCGGATCGGCGCTTTACGAGACATTTGCTCGTGCACCCCTGGCTTTCGAGCGAGGCGAGGGGTCTTGGCTGGTGGCCGAGAACGGCGAGCGATATCTCGATTTCGCCGGCGGCATCGCCGTCAATTCGCTGGGCCACGGCCATCCGCATCTCGTCCAGGCGCTGACCGAGCAGGCCGCCAAGCTGTGGCACGTCTCGAACCTCTACGAGATCCCCGGCCAGAGCCGGCTGGGCGAACGCCTGGCCGAGCACTCCTTCGCCGACCGCGTCTTCTTCACCAATTCGGGTGCGGAAGCGCTGGAATGCGCGATCAAGACGGCGCGTCGCTACCACTACAAGAACGGCCATCCGGAGCGCTACCGCGTCATCACCTTCGAGGGCGCCTTCCACGGGCGCACGCTGGCCACCATCGCCGCCGGCGGCCAGGCGAAATATCTCGAAGGCTTCGGCCCGAAGGTCGACGGCTTCGACCAGGTGGCCTTCGACGACATCGACGCGGCCGAGAAGCTGATCGGACCCGAAACGGCGGCGATCCTGCTCGAGCCGGTGCAGGGCGAGGGCGGCATCCGCCCGTTCCCGACAGCCTCGCTCAAGCGCCTGCGCCAGCTGTGCGACAAGCACGACCTGCTTTTGATTTTCGACGAAGTGCAATGCGGCATCGGCCGGACCGGCAAGCTCTACGCCTATGAGTGGTCGGGCGTTTCGCCGGACCTGATGGCGATCGCCAAGGGCATCGGCGGCGGTTTCCCCGTGGGCGCCTGCCTTGCCACCGAAGCGGCGGCGAGCGCCATGACGCCCGGCGTGCATGGCACCACCTTCGGCGGCAATCCGCTTGCCATGGCGGTCGGCAACGCCGTGCTCGACGTCGTGCTCGACGAAGGCTTCCTCGAGGAGGTCAGCCGCAAGGCGCTGCTCCTGAAGCAGGGGCTCGCGGCCATCGCCGACGAGTTCCCGGAAGTGATTTCCGACATCCGAGGCGCCGGCCTGATGCTGGGCGTCAAATGCGCCATGCCCAACACCAAGGTGAACATGGCGCTGCGCGACCAGAAGCTGCTCGCGGTGCCTGCGGGCGACAATGTGATCCGCCTGCTGCCGCCGCTCACCACCACAGACGCGGACATCCAGGAAGCGCTGAAGCGCATCCGCGCCGGCGCCGCCAGCCTCTCCAAGGCCGCCGCCAACGGCGGATAAACCAAGGACGACTTATGACCAGCGCAATTCGTCATTTCACCGACCTCTCGGGCCTGTCCGGGAGCGACCTTCGCGGGATTCTGGACGATGCGGCGGCGCGCAAGGCGCGCCTGAAAGCTGGCGAGCGATCCAAGCCGCTCGAGGGCAAGGTGCTGGCGATGATCTTCGACAAGCCGTCGACGCGCACGCGCATCTCCTTCGATGTCGGCATGCGCCAGCTCGGCGGCGAGACGATCATGCTGACGGGCACCGAGATGCAACTCGGCCGCTCGGAGTCGATCGCCGACACCGCCAAGGTGCTGTCGCGTTATGTCGACGCGATCATGATCCGCACGACGGCGCATGACCGCCTGCTCGAGCTGACCGAGAACGCCACGATCCCGGTCATCAACGGCCTCACCGACGACACCCATCCGTGCCAGCTGATGGCCGACATCCTCACCTTCGAGGAGCATCGCGGCCCGGTTGCCGGCAAGACCTTTGCCTGGACCGGCGACGGCAACAACGTGCTGCACTCGCTGCTCGAAGCCTCGGCGCGCTTCCGCTTCAACGTCAACATGGCCGTGCCGGAAGGCAGCGAGCCCGAGCAGAAGTACGTCGACTGGGCCCGCGCCAATGGCGGCAAGGTGATGCTGACCCGCGATGCGGAGGCAGCCGTCAGCGGCGTCGATGCCGTGGTGACCGACTGCTGGGTGTCGATGGGCCAGGAGCACCGCGCCCGCGGCCACAACGTCTTCCTGCCCTACCAGGTCAATGCCGAGCTGATGAAGCACGCCAAGCCGGACGCGCTGTTCATGCACTGCCTGCCGGCGCATCGCGGCGAGGAGGTCACCGACGAGGTGATCGACGGGCCCAACTCGGTGGTGTTCGACGAGGCCGAGAACCGGCTGCATGCGCAGAAGGCCGTGCTGGCCTGGTGCCTCGGCGCTTGAATGACTGATCCCGCGACCCTATCTGGGGCGGGATCAACACAATCTATCGATGCCTTGTTCTGCGACCGCCGGCTGGCCGACTGGTCGCAGAATTCATTATATGGGAAACAGATCCAGTGACTGAGACCGAACGCAAGCTCGGCGAGTTCGGGTTCGCCGGCGACGACCACGTCGTTCCATTCGCGGTCGAGCCGCTCGACGTGCGCGGCCGCACCGTGCAGCTCGGGCCCCTGCTCGACCAGATCCTCGACCGCCATGACTATCCGGAGCCTGTGGCGAGGCTGCTCGCCGAGGCCTGCGTGGTCACGGTGCTGCTCGGCACCTCGCTCAAGTTCGAGGGCAAGTTCATCCTGCAGACCCGCACCGACGGGCCGGTGGACATGCTGGTGGCGGACTTCACCACGCCGCATTCGCTGCGTGCCTATGCCCGCTTCGACGCCGACCGCGTCGAGGAGGCCATCAAGGCCGGCATGACCGCGCCCGAGGACCTGCTCGGCACCGGCGTCCTGGCGCTGACCATCGACCAGGGTGCGCATACCCAGCGCTACCAGGGCATCGTCGAGCTCAACGGCATTTCGCTCGAAGAGGCGGCGCGCACCTATTTCCGCCAGTCGGAGCAGATCCCGACCGACCTGCGCCTGTCTGTCGCCAAGCTGGTGCTTCCGGGCGAGGGCGGCGGCGAGCACTGGCGCGCCGGCGGGCTGCTGGCCCAGTTCCTGCCGGACTCGCCCGAGCGCCGGAGGGTGCAGGACATTCATGGCGGCGACGGCGACCAGCGCGATGTCGCGGCCGAGCCCGAGGACAATGCCTGGCAGGAGCTCCTGGCGCTGGTCGCGACCATCGAGCCGACCGAACTGATCGATCCGACCGTGGGCGCCGAGCGGCTGCTCTACCGTCTGTTCCATGAGCACGGCGTGCGCGTCTACGAAGGCGTGCATGTCGCCGACGACTGCTCGTGCTCGGACCACAAGATCCGCGGCATCCTGCAGGGTTTCTCGGCGGAGGAGATCAAGGACAGCGTCGAAGGCGGCCGCATTCGCGTCAACTGCGAGTTCTGCTCGAAGGCCTACGAGTTCGATCCGGGCGAGTTCGCCGCAGCCGAATAGCTCAGTTCAGCCTGTGCCGCGCATTGGGCAGGTCGAGCGAGAACGCCGGTATCGCGACGTCGAACAGCTCGCCCGCCTCGTTGCGCATGGTGTAGCGCCCGACCATGATGCCCGACGGCGTCGAGAGCGGGCAGCCGGACGTGTACTGATAGCTGTCGCCGGGGTTGAGCTCGGGCTGGTCGCCGACGACGCCCGGGCCGCGCACCTCCTCGATCTTGCCGGCCGCGTCGGTGATGTGCCAGTAGCGCGACAACAGCTGCACGAACTCGTCCGAGTTGTTCTCGATGGTGACGCGATAGCCCCAGACGTAGTGGTTCTCGGAAGGTTCGGACCGTTCCTCGAGGTAGAACGGCTCGACCTCGACGGCGATGTTGCGGGTGACCGCGCGATACATGCTGCGCTCCATGACCTTCACGCTAGGGTCCGCCCCTTGCCGCGGGCGGTCAACAACTGATCGCCTTGTTCACGCCGAATGTGATCGGCACATGGCGGGGATTTCGCACAACCGACACCCATGTGTCACCCGCGCGTCATGCGCGGGCGTGAGTTTCCGCGTCGTCCAACGACAAGGAATCACTGCAATGAAACGTCTCTTCACACTCCTGCTCGCATCCGTCTGCCTGGCCGGCACGGCTGCCCGCGCCGACGACCTGGCGGACAGCATCGGCAAGCTGACCCGTGGCGCGGAGTGGACGCTCGTCAAGTCATCGATGCTCGGTTTCGACACCTTCCATCCGCAGGGCTTCGCGCGTGTCGGCGACTCCCTGTTCATGTCGTCTGTCGAGATCATCGAGCGCACCAAGAAATACGAGACGCCGCAGAACGGCATGGACCGCGACGAGGGCAAAGGCGCCGGGCATCTGTTCAAGCTCGACGCCGACGGTAAGCTCATCGGCCAGGTGAAGCTCGGCGAAGGGGCCATCTACCATCCCGGCGGCATCGACTACGACGGCCGCTGGCTGTGGGTGCCGGTTGCCGAGTACCGCCCGAACAGCAAGTCGATCATGTACCGCGTCGATCCGGAGACGCTGGAAGCCACCGAGGTCTTCCGCTTTCCCGACCACATCGGCGGCGTCGTCTACGATGCCGAGCAGGGCACGCTGCATGCCGTCAGCTGGGGTTCGCGCCGGTTCTACACCTGGAAGGTGACCGAGGACCTCACCGTGCCGGACGCGGCGCTCGACCCCGAGAAGACCCGCACGCTCAATCCCTCGCACTACATCGACTATCAGGACTGCGGACTGGCGAAGCCGGGCCAGGCGGTCTGCACCGGCCTGACCGAATACCGTCCGGGCCCGGATGGACAGCTGTTCCGCCTTGGCGGCATCGACGTGATCGACCTCAAGGAAGGCCGCCCCTTGTTCCAGGTGCCCGTGCAGATCTGGACGGAGAAGGGCAAGTCGATCACCGGCAATCCGGTGCTGGTCGAGAAGACCGAAACCGGCATTCGCCTGACCGCGGCGCCCGAGGACAACGAGACCAAGCTCTACGTCTACGAGACCAAGCTGCCGTAAGGACAGCGAAAGAGGGGGCGCCCCGGTCGACCGGAGCGCCCCCTCATTTGTCTACCTGCTTGACCGCCTGGGGCCGCCGGAGATCTCAGCGGGCGGCCTTCAGCGCGTCGCCGATGTCGTTGAGCAGGTCGTCGGCGTCCTCGAGGCCGACCGACAGGCGCAGCGTGCCGTCGTCGATGCCGAGTTCGGCGCGGGCCTCGTCGGTGAGGTTCTTGTGCGTGGTGGTCGCCGGATGGGTGATCAGGCTCTTGGAGTCGCCGAGATTGTTCGAGATCAGGATGATCCGGAGCGCATTCTCGAAGGCGAAGGCCGCTTTCTTGCCGCCCTTGACGTCGAAGCAGATCAACGTCGAGCCGCCCTTCATCTGCTTGCTGACGATGTCGGCCTGCGGATGGTCAGCGCGGCCCGGATAGATGAGGCGCGAAACTTCCGGCCTCCCGGCGAGGAAGTCGGCGATCTTGCCGGCGGTCTCGGTCTGCTGACGGACGCGCAGCGGCAGCGTCTCCAGCCCCTTGAGCAGCGTCCAGGCATTGAACGGCGACAGGCTCGGCCCGGTGTGGCGGAAATAGTCGTGCAGGTTCTCGTCGATCCACTTCTTGTCGGACAGGATCACACCGCCCAGGCAGCGGCCCTGGCCGTCGATGTGCTTGGTGGCCGAGTAGACGACGATGTGGGCGCCGAGTTCGAGCGGCTTCTGCTGCATCGGCGTGGCGAAGACGTTGTCGACGACGACGCGGGCGCCGATCGAGTCGGCGAGCTGGGCCACGGCGGCGATGTCGACCACTTCCAGCGTCGGGTTGGTCGGGCTTTCGAGGAAGAAGAGCTTGGTGTTGGGCTGGAGAGCCCTTTCCCAGTTCTCGATCCTGGTGCCGTCGACCAGCGTCGCCTGGATGCCGTATTTGGGCGCCAGCGTCTCGACGATCCAGCGGCAGGAACCGAACAGCGCCCGCGCGGCGACGATGTGGTCGCCGGCCTTGAGGCTGCAGAGGATGGCGGCGGCGACCGCGGCCATGCCCGAGGCGGTGGCGCGGGCGTCCTCGGCGCCTTCGAGGGCGCACATGCGCTTCTCGAACATGTCTACGGTCGGGTTGGCGTAGCGCGAATAGATGAAGCCCTGCGTCTCGCCCTTGAAGCGCGCTTCGGCGCTTTCGGCGCTGTCGTAGACATAGCCCTGGGTCAGGTAGATCGCTTCGGAGGTCTCGCCGAATTCCGAGCGGAGCGTGCCGCCGTGGACGAGGGTGGTCTGGGGATTCCAGTTGCGTGTCTTGTCGGTGGTCATAGCGACTTCCAAATACAAAAAAACCGGCCGCGAGAAGTCGCAAACCGGTCCAACTGCGGCCCTTTAGCGACTTGTTTAACGTGGCTGCAAGCCGACCGGCCAAATCACCACGGGATAAAGGTCCTTTAGACCTGTCGCCGGCTTGCGTCAATCGCGGGCTCGACTAAACGTTTTGGGCCACGCGCATGGTCCGAAGGCCGGGTCCATGGGCATCGAGCGCTGCAGCGTCCTTGCCGCACGGTCGCGCCGGCGTTGTAGAGGAGTTGGCCAATGCGGCAGTCGGGCATTCTTCCGGACCAGGACATCGCGGCTTTGTTCGCTTCGGGTGCGCTGGCCGCACCGCCGCTCGACGCCGACCAGGTCCAGCCGGCGAGCCTCGACCTGCGCCTCGGCGCCAAGGCCTTTCGCGTGCGCGCCAGCTTCCTGCCCGGCCCCGGCCACCTGGTGCAGGCCAAGCTCGACCGGCTCAAGCTGCACGAGATCGACCTCGCCGACGGCGCCGTGCTGGAGACGGGCTGCGTCTACATCGTGCCGCTGCAGGAGGCGCTCAACCTGCCCGCCGACATCTCGGCCTCGGCCAATCCCAAGAGTTCGACCGGCCGCCTCGACATCTTCACGCGCGTCATGACCGACCGCGGCCAGGAGTTCGACAAGATCCCTGCCGGCTACGCCGGCCCGCTCTATCTTGAGGTCAGCCCGCGCACCTTCCCGATCGTCGTGCGCAAGGGCTCGCGCCTGTCGCAGATCCGCTTCAGGAAGGGCAATGCGCTGCTGTCGGAGGCGGAGCTGCACGCGCTGCACGTCTCCGACCGGCTGGTGGCGATCGATCCGCCCAACATTTCCGGCGGCGGCATAGCGCTGTCGATCGACCTCGGCGGCGAGGCGGGCAGCATCGTCGGCTATCGCGGCAAGCACCACACCGGCCTGGTCGACGTCGACAAGCGCGCGGCCCATGCGGTGGTCGATTTCTGGGAGCCGATCTACAACCACGGTTCGGGCGAACTGGTGCTGGACCCGGACGAATTCTACATCCTGGTTTCGCGCGAGGCCGTGCACGTGCCGCCGCTCTACGCCGCCGAGATGACCCCGTTCGATCCGCTGGTGGGCGAGTTCCGCGTCCATTATGCCGGCTTCTTCGATCCCGGCTTCGGCCATTCCGCCGCCGGCGGCACCGGCAGCCGCGCCGTGCTCGAGGTGCGCAGCCACGAGGTGCCGTTCATCCTCGAACATGGCCAGATCGTCGGCCGCCTCGTCTATGAGTACATGCTGGCACGCCCGCGCGCACTGTACGGCTCGGACCTGGGCTCCAACTACCAGGCGCAGGGCCTCAAGCTGTCCAAGCACTTCCGCATGACCTAAGGTAGCCCAGCCTTATCAAGACTTTGCTTGTCCGTTGCCGGCCTGTGTGATTGGCTGGAAGGTGGGAACACTCGCCAAAAAAGAGTGGTTCGACAACGGAGACGAAAATGCAGATTTCCAGAAGATTGGCATGCTCCGCCGCGCTGGCGGCCCTTCTGCTGAGCGTCGGCGCCGCCTCGGCGCAGGAGGGCGGCAAGCTCAAGCTGGGCACGGAAGGCGCCTATCCGCCCTTCAACACCCTGACCGCCGACGGCAAGCTCGCCGGCTTCGACATCGACGTCGGCAACGCGCTCTGCGCCCAGATGAAAGTGGAGTGCGAGTGGGTCACGCAGGACTGGGACGGCATCATCCCGGCGCTGCAGGGCGGCAAGTTCGACGCCATCGTTGCCTCGATGACCATCACCGAGGAGCGCAAGCAGCAGGTCGACTTCACCGACAAGTACTACACCACGCCGCTGGCGCTGGTGGCGCTGAAGGACACGACCCTGGCCTCGCCGGAGCCGGATGCGCTCAACGGCAAGACCGTCGGCGCGCAGGCCTCGACGACCCAGGCCATCTACGCCGAGGACAAATATGCCAAGGCCGGCGCCGACGTGAAGCTCTATCCGACGCAGGACGAAGCCATGGCCGACCTGACCAACGGGCGCCTCGATGCGGTGGTGTCGGACAAGTTCGTGCTGGTCGACTGGATGAAGACCACCGGCAACGACTGCTGCAAGCTGGTCGGCGACCTGAAGGGCACGGAGTCTTTGACCGGCATCGCCGTGCGCAAGGGCGACCCGCTGCGCGAGAAGCTGAACGCGGCGATCGCCGCGATCGTGGCCGACGGCACCTACGCCAAGATCAACGCCAAGTATTTCGACTTCGACATCTACGGCAAGGATTGATCGACAGAGCTTCGAAACAGGATGCCGCAGGCCACCGGCCTGCGGCGTCCGCTCGGAAGCCGGCCTTTGCCAGAATTGCTGGCCGATTCCGCAGCGACGGCCTTAGGCCCTGATGACCGCGGGGGCGGTCGATCCTGGCTCAAGACCTTGAATTGAAAGCTGGAGCGGGTAGCGGGAATCGAACCCGCGCGTTCAGCTTGGGAAGCTGACAGGCTACCATTACATCATACCCGCGCGGGCACTTGGTTAGCATCGCGCATCCCGCTCGGCAATGGCACTCGATGAGATCTTCGCCGATATGCCCCGGTGCCGCATCTTGAAGCGCGTGGCGCAATCGCGATATTCGGGGGTAGGCCCAAGAATCGCAGGAGACTGACTTGAACGGACTGGCGCGTTTTCTCGGCGACACCCCGCTTCGGGTGCTCATCAAGCTCCTGGTCATCTCCTTCCTGGTGGGCATCGTGATGAATGCCTTCGGCTGGTCGCCCTGGGACGTGCTCTACGGCATCCGCGATTTCTTCCTCGACATCTGGCGCATGGGCTTCCGCGCCATCGACCGCTTCCTGGGCTACATCCTGCTGGGCGCCGCGATCGTCATCCCGGCCTTCGTCGTCCTCAGGCTGTTCAGCTACCGCAAATAGCTCAGGCGAAGCCGGCGGCCGTCTCGAACAGGATCGCGTGGCGGGCGGCGAGCGCGGCGACGTCGGTCGAATATCCGCCGCCGATGACGCCGCAGAGCGGCGCGCCGGCTGCGCGGAAATGCTCGATGACGAGACGCTCGCGCCGGCGCAGGCCGTCGTCGCTCAGGGCGAGGCGGCCGAGCCGGTCGTCGCGGTGCGGGTCGACGCCGGCGTTGTAGAAGACGAGGTCCCAGCGGCGCATCGCCGACAGGCTGCCGAGCGCCTCCGACAGCGTCGCCAGATAGGCATCGTCGCCGGTGCGGTCGGGCAGGCCGATGTCGAGGCTGGAGGCGACCTTGCGCACCGGATAATTCTTCTCGGCATGCATGGAGAAGGTGAAGGTCCCCGCCATGCCGGCGAGGATCTCGGCGGTGCCGTCGCCCTGGTGAACGTCGAGATCGACGACGAGGATGTTCTCGACCAGCCGCTCGGCGAGCAGCGCCAGCGCCGCGACCGCGACGTCGTTGAAGGTGCAGAAGCCGGCACCCTGCGAGCGCCTGGCGTGGTGGCTGCCGCCGGCCGTGTTGCAGGCGATGCCGTGGTCGAGCGCCAGCCGTGCCGCGAGCAGCGTTCCGCCGGCGGCGAGCTGGGCGCGCCGCGACACCCGCTCGCCGACGGGAAAGCCGATCTCACGCTCGATGTGCGTCGGCACCGTGCAGGCCAGCACCTGCCCGACATAGCTGTCCTCATGCGCGAGCCGCAGCCAGTCGGGCGAGATCGGTTGCGCCCGGTTGAGGCCGGCCGTCAGCCCCAGTTCGCCGAGGCGCGCCATGAGCTGGGTGTATTTGCCCATCGGGAAACGGTGATCCGGCGAGAAGCCGGCGTCGTAATCCGGGTGGCTGACGATCTGAAGCGGCATGCTGAACCAGTGCGGCGCAATGAATTGTCCTGCCAGGTTAGACGGTTGCGCCGGCCGAAGAAACCGGTCCAACTGCACAGCTGACGGGAATCATGCCTGAGGAGGGGAGACGTTGGACGCTGCGTCCAGGGTCACGCATGTAGGCGCTTTCGACGTGACCACCAGGACGGTGCTGGCGATCGCCGTGCCGATGACGCTCGCCTATCTGACGACGCCGCTCATCGGCGTGGTCGGCACGGCGGTGGTCGGGCAGTTCGGCGATGCGGCCCTGCTCGGCGGACTGGCCGCGGGCGCCGTCGCCTTCGACGTCGTCTTCACCAGCTTCAATTTCCTGCGCGCCGGTACCACGGCCCTGGTGGCCCAGGCCGTCGGCCGCGACGACGATGCCGAGCAGCAGGCCGTGTTCTGGCGGGCGACGGTGATCGCCGTGGTCGCCGGCCTGCTTTTGATGCTTGCGGCGCCGCTCACTTCGCTCGCCGGGCAATGGTTCATGTCGGCCGAGCCGCGCGTCAGCGAGACACTCGACGCCTATGTCCGCATCCGCATGCTGGGGGCGCCGTTCGCGCTCGTCAACTACGCCGTGCTCGGCTATGTGCTCGGCCGCGGCGAGGGCGGTTTCGGCCTGTTGCTGCAGGCGACGCTCAACGGCGTCAACATCGTGTTGTCCATCCTCCTCGGACTGGAGCTGGGCTGGGGCGTCGAAGGCGTGGCCTGGGCGGCGGTGGGCGGCGAGGTGGCGGGCACTTTTCTCGGGCTCGCCGTGCTCATGCGGCGGTTCGGCCGGCAGCCGCCGCTGGCGCGCGCCGGCATCTTCGACGGCAAGGCGTTTCGCCGGCTGTTCGTGCTCAACCGCGACATCATGATCCGCTCCTTTGCGCTGCTCGCGGCCTTTGCGCTGTTCACCCGCCAGGGCGTGCAGTTCGGCACCGCGACGCTGGCGGCCAACGCCGTGCTGATGAACTTTTTCCTCGTCGCGAGCTTCTTCCTCGACGGTTTCGCCACCGCGGCCGAACAACTGGCCGGACGGGCGATCGGCGCCCGCTACGAGGCGGCCTTCCGCAAGGCGGTCCGGCTCTGCTCGGTCTGGGGTTTCGCGATGGCCGGCGTCATGGCGCTCGTCCTGCTCGCCTTCGGCGGCAGCTTCGTCGCGATGATCTCGACGGCGGAGGATGTGCGTGCCGTGGCGATGGCGTTTCTGCCCTGGGCAGCTTTCACTGCCTTGAGCGGCGTCCTCGCCTTCCAGATGGACGGCGTGTTCATAGGCGCCGCCTGGTCGCGCGACATGCGCAACATGATGCTGCTGTCGCTGCTCGTGTTCGTGGCCGCGCTGGCGACACTCCCGGTCGCCTTCGGCAATGCCGGCCTATGGATGTCGCTGCATCTGTTCCTGATCGCGCGCGGCCTGTCGCTGCTCGCGCTGCTGCGGCCGAGGGCGCGCACGGCCTTTCACAGCGGTGCCGCGGTCCACTGATCGAGCTTGCTGTCGCGCAGTTTGGAGATGCTTTCCAGGCCCTCGCGCCGTGCGAAGTCGGACATGCCGCGGACGATGCGCGCCGGCAGCGACGGCCCGGCATAGACCATGCCGGTATAGATCTGCACGAGGTCGGCGCCGGCGCGGATCTTCTCGAGCGCGGTGTCGGTGGAATCCACTCCGCCGACGCCGATGATGGCGCGCTCGGGGCCGACCAGCTTGCGCATGCGGGCGAGCACCGCGGTGGAGCGCGCAAACAGCGGCTTGCCGGAGAGGCCGCCGGTTTCGCCGGTGTTGGCTGTGCTGCGCAGCGGCGGCCGCGTGATGGTGGTGTTGGAGACGATGATGCCGTCGATCGCCTTTTCGGTCACTTCGGCGGCGATGTCCTCGAGCTCTGCCTCGTGCAGGTCGGGCGCGATCTTGAGGAAGATCGGCACCGCCTGGCCGGCTTCGGCGCGGGCGATCATGACGCTGGCCAACAGTTCGGCCAGCTGCTCGCGCGCCTGCATGTTGCGCAGGCCCGGCGTGTTGGGCGACGAGATGTTGACGGTCAGATAGGAGGCGTGGCGGGCAAAGCGCTTCACGCCGATGACGTAGTCGGCGATCCGGTTGGCGCTGTCCTTGTTGGCGCCGATGTTGACGCCGACGATGCCCGGACGGCGGGCGCGGGCCGCAAGCCGTCGCTCGGCGGCGTCATGACCCTCGTTGTTGAAGCCGAGCCGGTTGATGACGGCGTCGTCCTCGACGAGGCGGAAGATGCGCGGCCTGGGGTTGCCCGCCTGCGGCAGCGGTGTGACCGTGCCCACCTCGGCGAAGCCGAAGCCGAGGCCGAGCAGCGCATCGGGCACCTCGGCGTTCTTGTCATAGCCGGCGGCCATGCCGAGCGGGTTGGGGAAGTCGAGGCCGGCGACCTTGACCCTGAGCCGGGCATCCTGCGGCGCGCGACCGCCGACCGGGAGGCCGCAACGCAGCGCCTTGATCGACAGCCCGTGCGCGGCCTCCGGATCGAAGCCGAAGAGCAGGTGGCGTCCAAGCCGGTCGAATGCATTCATTCCCGTTCGAGCTCCGGAAAGTCGTGGCTGCCGTCTGCCTCGAGCGGCAGCGGCCGGACCCAGACGGCGGCTGCCGTCTGGAGCGGGGCGTAGAGATGCGGGAACAGGGCGCCGCCGCGCGAGACCTCGTATTTCAAGGCCGCGCCGAGGCTGTCGGCGTCGATGGCGACCAGGAGCAGGTCGGCCTGGCCGGCGAAGTGCCTTGCCGCTGTTTCCCTGACCTGTCCGGCGGTCGAGAAATGGATGAAGCCGTCGGCCAGATCGACCGGGGCGCCTTCGAAAACCCCCTTGCGCTCGGCGTCGCGCCATAGCGGCTCGGGGCAGATCTTGTAGATGGTCTTCGTCATACGGGCGCTATAGGCTGAAAGCATCATGCGTGGAAGGGCGGCAAGCCTCGCCCCACCGTAATTTGGGCCTATTGGGGCGCGATAATGGCGCCGGGTCGAAAATGGAGAATGCCATGCGCCAGAGTGCAATCCTGCTCGTCCCCCTGCTGGCCGGCCTGGGCATGGGGAACGCCTCGGCAGCCGAGGCCCAGCGCTACCAGATGGAGAAGACCGAGAAGGGCTACGTGCGCATGGACACGCGGACCGGCGAGATGTCGATCTGCGAGGACCGCGACGGCCAGCTCGTCTGCAAGCTGGCCGCCGACGAGCGCTCGGCGCTGCAGGACGAGATCGACCGGCTGCAGACGGAGCTCAAGGATCTCGACCAGCGTGTGGTCAAGCTCGAGGGCTCGCTGGCCCAGAAATTCGAATCGACCCTGCCGAGCGAAGAGGAGTTCGAGAAGACGATGGGCTACATGGAGCGCTTCTTCCGCAGCTTCCTGGGCATCGTGAAGGACTTCGAGAATGAAAAGACCGGCCAGCCGGCGCCTGCCCCCGACCGGACCTGAACCGCGGACGGCCCGCCGATGCCCGAAAGTTGCGCATGAAGCGTATTCTGGAGGCCCGACTTCCGTTTAACTGCTTGAAAAGGCGCCACCGGGCCGCATAATCGCGCCCGACGGTCCATGGCGCGCAGATGGCCGGGATCTCGGGAGGGACAATTGTCGGCAGGCCACAAGTTCGTCATCGCAGACGATCATCCGCTATTCCGGGGCGCGCTCAAGCAGGCCATCGCCGGGTTGGCCGACGTGTCGAGCGTGCTCGAGGCCGGCGATTTCGAAAGCGTCAAGGCGATCGTCGCCGCCAATGACGACCTGGACATCGTGCTGCTCGACCTTTCGATGCCGGGCGCCAGCGGCCTGTCGGGGCTGATCTCGCTGCGCGGCGTCCATGCCACGGTTCCGGTCGTCATCGTTTCGGCCACCGACGATCCCGAAACCATCCGCCGCGCGCTGGAGCTCGGCGCCTCGGGCTTCATCTCGAAATCGGCGAGCATGGACGAGATCCGCGAGGCGATCGAGACGGTGCTGTCGGGCGAAATCATCGCGCCGAGCGACATCGACCTCGGCGTGGAGCGCGATCCGGAGATTTCCGATCTCATCAAGCGCCTGCAGTCGCTGACGCCGCAGCAGACGCGGGTGCTGGGCATGCTGGCCGAAGGGCTGTTGAACAAGCAGATTGCCTACGAGCTCGGCGTGTCGGAGGCGACCATCAAGGCGCATGTCTCGGCCATCCTGCAGAAGCTCGGCGTCGACAGCCGCACCCAGGCGGTGATCCTGCTCTCCAAGATCGGCAGCGAGCCGCGCATCGCCTCCTGAGCCTATTCCGCGGCGTGGGCCATCCGCCGCATGCGGTTCATCAGCGTCCTGAGCACGGCCGGTTTCAGCGGCTTGTTGAGCACGATGACATCGATCGCGTCGGCGGCCGCGCGCACCTCGTTCGAACGATCGGCGGTGATGAGCACGGCGGGGGTGGTCTCGCCGAAGCTGGCGCGCAGGGCCTGGATGACGTCGAGGCCGTTCTCGCCGTCGAGATGGTAGTCGGCGAGGATGACTTCCGGCGCGGGGCCGTCCGTGGCGGCTGCAGCGAACTCGACCGTGCCCGAATAGGTGCGCACCGCGCAGCCCCAGCCTTCGAGCAGCAGGCGCATGCCTTCGAGGATGCGGGCGTCGTTGTCGATGCAGATCACCCTGAGGCCGTCGAGCACCGCGCCCGCCTGCACGCGCGGCCGCGCAGCCGAGGCGGCAGGCAAAGCCTCGGTCGTGGTGACGGGCAGGATGACCGAGAAGCGCGTGCCCTTGTTCTTGAGCGAATGGATGCGGATCTCGAGCTTCAGCACGCGCGCGATGCGGTCGACGATCGACAGGCCCAGCCCCAACCCCTGCGCCTCGCGCACGCCGTCGTCGAGACGGGTGAACTCGTTGAAGACGGTGCCGAGCTTGTCGGCGGCGATGCCGATGCCGGTGTCGATGACCTGGATCTCGGCGAGTTCGCCGCGCCGCCTGACGCCGACGAGGATGCGCCCCGAGCGGGTGTATTTGATGGCGTTGGAGACCAGGTTCTGGATCAGCCGGCGCAGCAGGTTGCGGTCGGTCTCGACCGCGAGCCTGGACGGCACGATGACGAGGTCGAGGTCCTTGGCGCGCGCCATGGGTTGGAAGTCGGTGCCGATCTGGCGCAGCAGGCCGTCGAGGCGGAAGGCGGATTCGGCCGGCTTCATGGCGCCGGCGTCCAGGCGCGAAATGTCGAGCACCGCACCCAGAATCGTCTCGACCGATTCCAGCGAGGATTCGATGTTGCGCGCCGCCTGGCCGGCCGTCCCCTTGCCGGCCTTCTCGATCAGCGACGAGCAGTAGAGGCGGGCGGCGTTGAGCGGCTGCAGGATGTCGTGGCCGGCGGCCGCCAGGAAGCGCGTCTTGCCGAGATTGGCCTCCTCGGCGAGCATCTGCGCCTGCGCCAGCTCCTCGTTGACGCGGGTGAGTTCGGCGGTGCGGCTCTTCACGCGCTGCTCGAGCGATTCGTTGGCGCGCTTGAGCGCGAGGTCGGCGGCGACGCGCGCCGAGATGTCGGTGTAGGTCGCCACGATGCCGCCGTCGGGCATCGGGTTGGAGCGCATCTCGATGATGCGGCCACTCGTCTTGAGTTCGATCTGCCATGGTCCGCCGAAGCCGGTAAGGCGGTTGAGCGCGGTCAAGCGCGAGGCCTGCGCAATGTCGCCGCGCGCCACGAGGTAGCCGAGGATGCGGTCGATCGAAACGCCGACCTGGCCCATGTCGTCGGGCAGGTCGAACAGCGACCGGTACTGCCGGTTCCAGCAGATCAGCCTGAAGTCCTGGTCGAAGACGGTGATGCCCTGTTCCATCTGGTCGAGGGCGATCTGCAGCAGGTCGCGGTTGTGCTGCAGCGCCTCGGTAGCGTCGTCGAGCAGCCGGAACGTGTCCTTGGCGGAGTTGTCGCCGCGCTTGAACAGCAGCGACAGGATGAGCCGGGCCGACGATGAGCCGACCGCGCTGGCGAGCAGCTGCTCGGAGAAGCGGATGACGTCCATGCCCGCCTGCTCGTTGCCGACGAGCTTGCTGCCGCTCTCGTTCTGGAAGGTCTGGAACGAGCGTTCTGTGCGCTCGACGCCGAGGTAGCGGGCGATCGTATCCTTGAGGTCGTTGACGGTGATCGCCGTGCGGAAGCGGCGCAGGCTCGGCATCGGGCTGGTGTCGCGCGGCACGAAGATCGACGCCTGGATGCGTTCGAGCGGCACGGATGCGCGCGACAGCGAGCCGAGCACGAAGAACAGCGTGTTGACGGCGAGGCTCCAGAGGACGCCATGGTTGAGCGGCTCGGCCACGGTGCCGAAAAGCGCCTGCGGGCGAAGCGCCTCTATGCCGAAGAGGCCGTCGGAGATAATCGAGGCGCCGGGCGAGGCGAGCGAAGGCAAGAGCAGGGTGTAAAACCAGGTGGCGATGCCGGCGGTCATGCCGAGGGCCGCGCCGCGGGCATTGGCGCGTCGCCAGATCAGGCCGCCGATGAAAGCCGGCGCGAACTGGGCGATGGCCGCGAACGACATCAGACCGATCGAGGAGAGCCGCGTGCTGTTGGTGCTTTCGCGGTAGTAGAGGAAGGCGACGAACAGGATGATGAAGATCGAGGCGCGGCGGATGTTGAGGATGATCGCCGACCAGTCCTCGGTGTTGCCGGCCTTGGTGTTGATCAGGCGGCGCACGAAGATCGGGATCACCAGGTCGTTGGAGATCATGATCGACAGCGCCACGCTTTCCACGATGACCATGGCGGTGGCGGCGGACAGGCCGCCGATGAAGGCAACCATCGCCAGGAAGTCGTAGCCTTCGAACAGCGGCAGCGACAGCACGTAGAGGTCGCCCGTGGTGCCGCCGCCGACGACGGCGAGGCCGGCAAAGGCGATCGGCAGCACGAACAGGTTGATGGCGACCAGATAGGCCGGAAACACCCATGCGGCCGTGCGCAGCTCGCTGTCGCTGCGGTTCTCGACGATCATCACGTAGAACTGGCGCGGTAGCATGACGATGGCAAAGCCGCTCATGACGGTGACGACCAGCCAGGTGCCGAGCGACGTGCCGTAGCCCATGGCATCTGCCGCCTGGGTGTTGGCGGCGAAGCTCTTGAACATGTCGCCGGGGCCTCCGAACAGGCCGAAGGTGACGAACAGGCCGACGGCCAGGAACGCCACGAGCTTGACGATGGACTCGACCGCGACGGCCAGCACCAGACCGTTCTGGTGCTCGGTGGCGTCGGCGTGGCGGGTGCCGAACAAAACGGCGAACAGGGCGAGCAGCAGCGCCACGACCAGCGAGATGTCGCTGACGAACGGATCGAAGGACGGCGGCGAGCCGCTGTAGTGCTCGACCATCAGGCTGACCGAGCCCGAGATCGCCTTGAGCTGCAGGGCGATGTAGGGCACCGCGCCCACGGTGGCGATCAGCGTGGCGATGGAGGCGACGGTGAAGCTCTTGCCGTAGCGGGCGCCGAGGAAGTCGGCGATGGAGGTGATCTTTTCGGCCTTGGCCAGCTTGATGACGCGGCTGAGCAGCGGGAAGCCGAACATGAACACCAGCACCGGCCCGATATAGATGGCGAGGAACTCGAGCCCGCGTTCCGAGGCGAGACCCACCGACCCGAAGAACGTCCAGGAGGTGCAGTAGATGGCAAGGCTCAGCGCATAGATGAACGGCCGCGGGCGACCGGGTGCCCAGCTGGCGGCCCGGCGGTCGCCGATGCTCGCGATCGCGAACAGCAGCGACACATAGGCGATGGCGATGAAGACGATGGCCAGGCCTTGCACGTCGAGCGCCTTCTCCGGATCCGGGCCGCTTCCCGGGCCTTTCCGCCGGAGGCAATCACAGCTTGGTTGCCAAGTCCATTATCCTTGTCGCCTAGAGGCTTTCCGCAGGGTCGGGTCCGGCTTGTACGCTGTCGTTGCATTGACGGGTTTTGCACGCGGAGGTTTTTGCTATGGTGGCGGCGCTCGGCGACGGACGGCGGGGAACGATTCGCCTTTTTGCAGATCGTGAATGGAGGGTTCTATGCTAAAGGAATTCCAGGAGTTCATCTCCAAGGGCAACGTGATGGACTTGGCCGTCGGCGTGATCATCGGCGGCGCCTTCGGATTGATCGTGTCGTCGCTGGTTGGCGATATCATCATGCCGATCATCGGCATGGCTGGAAGCGCGGATTTCTCGAACTATTTCGTCCCGCTTTCGGACGCGGTGACCGCGACGTCGCTGGAAGAGGCGAAAAAGCAGGGGCCGGTGTTCGCGTACGGCAACTTCATCACCGTCGTCATCAACTTCCTGATCCTGGCCTGGATCATCTTCCTGATGGTCAAGGCCGTGAATACCATGCGCAAGAAGCTCGAGAAGGAGAAGGCGGCCGAGCCGGCTGCACCTGCGGCCGATGTGGTGCTGCTCACCGAGATCCGCGACCTTCTCGCGAAGAAGTGACGTCTTTCGCTGGCATGCCGAAAACCCCCGCGTGGCTGGCCCAGCGGGGGTTTTTTCGTTTTGGGCGGCGCGCTAGGACTGTCGTCGAAGCCAACAGCAATCGGATTGACCATGAGCCTGACCGATATGGTTCGCCCCGAAGCCCGTCTCGCGCCGGTGAGCGGTATCGAGGCGGTGGCCAATTACGGCCGCGAGCGCGCCGGCCTGATCCCGCTCTGGGCCGGCGAGAGCGACATGCCGACGCCTGCCTTCATCAGCGATGCCGCCAGCCGCGGGCTCGCCAACGGTGAAACCTTCTATACCTGGCAGGCCGGCATTCCGGAGCTGCGCCAGGCGATCGCGCGCTATCACCGGCGCCATTTCGGCAAGGATTTCGGCGCCGACTCCTTCATCGTCACCATCGGCGGCATGCAGGCGATCACCATGGCCCTGCAGGCGACGTCCGGCACCGGCGACGAGGCGATCTATCTCGCGCCGGCCTGGCCGAATTTCGCCGGTGCGGCGGGGATTGCCGGCGCCAGGCCCGTGCCCGTGCTGCTCGACATGACCGACAACGGCTGGTCCTGCGACGTGGAGAAGATCGCGGCTGCGATCACCCCGCGCACGAAGGTCATCTTCGTCAATTCGCCGTCCAACCCGACGGGCTGGACCGCCGACCGCGAGACCCTGCAGGCGATCCTCGATCTTGCCCGCAAGCACGACCTCTGGATCGTCGCCGACGAGATCTACGCGCTGTTCTACTACGGCGGCGGCCGGGCGGCGTCCTTCATGGACGTCATGGAGCCCGAGGACAAGGTCCTGTTCGTCAACACCTTCTCGAAGAACTGGGCGATGACCGGCTGGCGCGTCGGCTGGCTGAAGACGCATCCTTCGCTCAGCCGCATGTTCGAGAACCTGGTGCAGTACTCGACGTCGGGCGTGGCGCAGTTCCTGCAGCGCGGCGCCATAGCCGCCCTCGACGAGGGCGACGGCTTCATCGCCGAGCAGGTGGAGCGGGCCGGAAAGGCGCGCGACATCGTCTGCAGGGTTCTGGGCGAGACGGGTCGGGTGCGGTTCAGCGTGCCGCCGGGCGCGTTCTACCTGTTCTTCGCGGTGGACGGCATGAAGGACGCCGAGCGGGCCGCCTTCGACATCGTCGACAAGGCATTGGTCGGCCTGGCGCCGGGCACGGCCTTCTGTGCCGGCGGCGAGGGCTTCCTCAGGCTTTGCTTCCACCGCCGCCTCGACCAGGTCGAGGAGGCGTCGCACCGCCTGGCGAAGTGGATCAGGGACCTCTGACGAAAAAGGCCCGGAAGCGAAACCGCTCCGGGCCTTTTCGTTGAATACGGCTACCTGCTGGTCAGCCGCCGGACTTGGGCACCAGCAGCGGCACGATGCGCTCGCTCTTGGCGACCTGGGTGTGGCCCTCGGTACGGTAGGGGATGCCGAGCGCGTTCCAGGTCTCGATCAAGGCATCCTTCAGCGTCTCGATCAGGCCGTCGTCGTGGAACGGCGTCGGCGTGATGCGCAGGCGCTCGGTGCCGCGCGGCACGGTCGGATAGTTGATCGGCTGGATATAGATGCCGTGCACGCCGAGCAGGCGGTCGGTGGCCATCTTGCAGAGCTCGGGGTCGCCGACCAGGATCGGCACGATGTGGGTGGCCGACTCCATCACCGGCAGGCCGGCGTCGGCCAGCACCTTCTTGGCGCGGGCCGCCTGGCGCTGCTGGGCGTCGCGCTCGGCCTGCGAATTCTTGAGGTGCCGGATCGATGCGGTGGTCGCGGCGGCGATCGCCGGCGGCAGAGCCGTCGTGAAGATGAAGCCCGGCGCGTAGGAGCGCACGGCGTCGATCACCGCGCGGGTGCCGGTGATATAGCCGCCCAGCGTGCCGAACGCCTTGGCGAGCGTGCCTTCGATGATGTCGATGCGGTGGGCCAGGCCCTCGCGCTCGGTGATGCCGCCGCCGCGCGGGCCGTACATGCCCACCGCATGGACCTCGTCGATATAGGTCATGGCGTTGTATTTCTCGGCGAGGTCGGCGATCGCCTCGATCGGCGCGATGTCGCCGTCCATCGAATAGACGCTCTCGAACACGATCAGCTTGGCCCGCTCGCGGCCGGCCGTCTGCAGCAGGCTTTCGAGGTGGGCGACGTCGTTGTGGCGGAAGATCTTCTTCTCGGCGCCGGAGCGGCGCACGCCCTCGATCATCGAGGCGTGGTTGAGTTCGTCCGAAAGCACGAGGCAGTTCGGCAGGAGCTTGGCGATGGTCGAGATCGCCGCTTCGTTGGACACGAAGCCCGAGGTGAAGACGAGGCCGGCTTCCTTGGCGTGCAGGTCGGCGAGTTCGAGCTCGAGCTCGACCAGCGGGTGGTTGTTGCCGGAGATGTTGCGGGTGCCGCCGGCGCCGGTGCCCATGTTGCCGGCCGCCTGCTGCATGGCCGCGACCACGTCGGGATGCTGGCCCATGCCGAGGTAGTCGTTAGAGCACCAGACGGTGATTTCCTGTGCCCTGCCGTTGGACCGCCAGATGGCGCGCGGGAATTTCCCGACGATGCGCTCCAGATCGGCGAATACGCGGTAACGGCGCTCGGCGTGGATCTGGTCGATCGCTTCTTCGAAAAACCGCTGGTAGTTCATCTCGACGTCCCAATTTTTCGCCGTGAGCATAATCAACGGCCGGTTCGGCGTCCATCGACCCATACCGGTCAAAATGCCACGCCCTCGACGCATGTCAAAGACCATCCGGCGCGGGCGGCGTCGTTGATGCAGATCAAGCGCGGCGCAACGACCCGGCCGCATTGCCTGCGTTCATCGATTGTGTTCGGACATGCCTCGTATTCGACCGACCTTTCGCGCTACAGAGGAGGCCCACGAGTCGGCATATGGAGGCATAGATGGCGGTATTGGTGACGGGCGGCGCGGGCTATATCGGCAGCCATATGGTCTGGGAACTGCTCGATGCCGGCGAACAGGTCGTCGTGCTGGACCGACTCTCGACCGGCTTCGACTGGGCGGTGGCGCCGGAGGCCAAGCTCGTCAGGGGCGATGTCGCCGACAGCGAACTCGTCGCCAAGCTGATCCGGGAGAACGGTGTCGACGCCATCATCCATTTCGCCGGGTCCATCGTGGTGCCGGAATCGGTCGCCGACCCGCTCGGCTACTACGAGAACAACACCTGCAAGACCCGCAGCCTGATCGAGACGGCGGTTGGCTGCGGCGTGAAGCACTTCATCTTCTCGTCCACCGCTGCCGTGTATGGCGCGGCCGGAGTAGAGCCGGTGCGCGAGGACGCCCGGCTCGCGCCCGAGTCGCCCTATGGCCTGTCCAAGCTGATGAGCGAATGGATGCTGCGCGACGCGGCCGCCGCGCATCCGCTGCGCTACACGGCGCTGCGCTATTTCAACGTTGCCGGCGCCGATCCCAAGGGCCGCACCGGCCAGTCGACCAAGGGCGCAACGCACCTGATCAAGGTGGCTTCCGAGACCGCGCTCGGCAAGCGGGCATCGATGCAGGTCTTCGGCACCGACTATGCGACGCCCGACGGCACCTGCGTGCGCGACTACATCCACGTCTCCGACCTGGCCGCGGCGCACCGGCTGGCCTTGCTTCGCCTGCGTGCAGGCGAAGGCAACCTCGTCGCCAATTGCGGCTACGGCCACGGCTATTCAGTGCTCGAGGTGATCGACAGCGTGCGCCGCGTTCATGGCTCCGATTTTGCCGTTGCAACCGGCGGCCGCCGTGCCGGCGACGCGGCCTCGGTGGTGGCGAACACCGACCTCGCCCGCAAGGAGCTCGGCTGGACGCCCGCCCGTGACGATCTCGACGGCATCGTGCGCGACGCGCTCAACTGGGAAAGCCTGCTGAGCCGCAAGAACTCGGCCTGACGGCGGCCTGCCTGGCGCTGGCTTAGTGGAATCTTGCCCTTCCTCCCTCGAAATTCGGGGGAGGAAGCGCTAGTCGTGCACCCGCGGAACTGAGTTCCCGGCGGTCATGGGTTCCCGGTCAGAGCCCGGTGTCAATCAAGGTACGGAATGAAGATCCTGGTTCTCGGAGCGGGCGTGGTCGGAACGGCGGCCGCCTACTACCTGGCCCGCGACGGCCACGAGGTGACGGTGGTCGAACGCCACGCGCAGGCCGCGCGGGGAACGAGCTATTCGAATGCCGGCCTGGTGTCGCCCGGCGACGCCACCGCCTGGGCCTCGCCGGCGGCGCTCAAGACCTTCATCAAGTCGCTCTATACGCCCGACCTCGGCATCAAGGTGCGGCTTGGGCTCGATCCCTACTTCTACGCCTGGAGCTTCCGCTTCCTGCTCCAGTGCACCAATGCATGCGTGCGCGAGAACACCAAGGCGAAGCTCAGGCTGGCGCTCTATTCGCGCCTCTGCATCAACGAGATCGCCTCCGAGACCGGCATCGGCTACGACCAGCGCGCCCGAGGCATCATGTATTTCTTCCGCTCGCAGCGGAGCCTGGAGCACGGCGCTGCGATGTACGGCTTCCTGGCCGAGCACGGGCTGGACATCGAGGTCGTTGACCGCAACCGCATGGCCGAACTCGAGCCGGGGCTTGTGGCCGCCAAGGATGGCATCGCCGGCGCCGTGTTCTCGCCGATGGACCAGACCGGCGATTCCCGCATGTTCGTCGAGGCGCTCGCCGCCCATGCCGAGCAGAAGCTCGGCGCCAGGTTCATGTTCGACACCACGGTCGAGGACCTGATCGTCGAGGGCGACAGCGTCGTCGGCGTGAAGACCTCCGCCGGTCGGCTGAACGCCGATGCCGTGGTCATCGCCATGGGGCCGGAGAGCGGGCTCATCGGCCGGCGCAACGGCATCGACCTGCCGGTCTATCCGGTGAAGGGCTACACCGCGACCGTCACCATGGACGATCCGTCGAAGGGACCGACCATGGGCGGCGTCGACGAGGACAGGCTGGTCGCCTATTCGCGCCTCGGTGATCGCCTCAGGCTGGCCTCGACGGCGGAATTCACCGGTTTCGACCGCAGCCACAAGCCATCCGATTTCACCCGCCTGTTCGACACCGGCAAGGAGCTGTTCCCCGGCGCCTTCGATCCGGCCAAGGCCGAGGTCTGGGCCGGGCTCCGGCCGATGATGCCCGGCTCGGTGCCGGTGATCGGCCCGGCCCGCTACAAGGGCCTCTATCTCGATACCGGCCATGGCCATGTCGGCTGGACCATGGCCTGCGGCTCGGGCAAGTTCCTGGCCGATCTCGTGGCGGGGCGGAAGCCGGAGATCGATCCCGAGGGGCTGGTCTATAGGGGCTGACGGCGGACGGCTCTAGCGCCGTCCGAAGGTCTGGCGGGATTCGTAGGCATATTGCAGGCCGATGATGACGGCCGCGATCAGCAGGTAGAACACCGACACGACGAGCAGCACCTCGATCGCCTTGTAGGTCTCGGAGATGATGACCGTCGAGGCGGCCGTCAGCTCGTCGATGGCGACGAGGCTGGCAAGGGAGCTGCCCTTGACCATCTGGATGGCGTTGGAGAACAGCGACGGTGCCGCGAGCCGGTAGGCCTGCGGGATCATCACCTTCCAGTAGGTCGCGAACGGCCGAAGGCCGAGCGCCTTGGCAGCGTCGAGCTGGCCGGCGGGGATGCTTTCGAAGCCCGAGCGCAGGAATTCGAGGTTGTAGGCGGTCGAGGCGAAGATCAGGCCGATCAGTGCCGACGGCACCGGCTCGAGATAGATGCCGAGTCGCGGCAGGCCATAATAGAGCGCAAACAGCAGCGCCAGCACAGGGGCGGCGCGGGCAAAGAAGCTGTAGCCGACGATGATGCGCCGGAACACGCCCCTGGGTCGCTGCATATGGATGGCCAGCGGCAGCGCCAAAACGTTCGAGACGATGACGACGACCACCGAGATGACGAGCGTCATCACCAGCCCGTCGAGCAGCATGCGCTGGTAGGTCGGATCGAGAAGCACGTTCATCGCGCCACCGCCTGCCTGGGCTTGCGCTCGTTGAAGACGAGCAGCGGCGTGACGATCAGGATGTAGAGGCCGACGGCGAGCGTCAGGAAGGTGAACGGCGCGTTGGTGGCGGCGATGCCCTGCTTGGTGACGTAGAGGATCTCGCTGACCGAGACGGCCGAGGCGATGGACATGCGCTTGACCGTGCCGATGGCGTAGGTGATCCAGCCCTTGCGCGCCAAAGGCAGGATTTGCGGGACCAGCACGCGCAGGAACACGATCAGTTTCGGCAGGCCGAGCGAAAGGCCGGCCTCATACTGCCCGAACGGGATGGCTTTCAGCGCACCCTTGAACACCTGGTAATCGAAGGCGATGCCGACCAGCGTGAAGGCGATGATGGTCGAGCCGACGGGACCGAGGTCGACACCCACCTGCGGTCCGCCGAAGAAGAACAGGAACAGCACCACCAGCTCCGGCACCGAGCGGAAGAAGGCGCTGAACGCCTCGATGCCACGGCGGAGCCAGGATTTCTCGCGGCCGTAGTGGACGAGCGAGAGCAGCAGGCCGAACGCTGCCGACAATGTGAAAACCACCGCCGACAGCGCAATCGTGAGCACTGCCGCGGTGAGCAACCGCGGCAGCCAGGCAATCGCTATTTCCATGTCCGGCCGCCCCTCCCGGAAGGCTGGCTACTGCGCCTTCGACCAGTCGATCGAAGCGCCGAACCACTTGTCGGCGAGGCCCTGCAGGGTGCCGTCCTTGCGCCAGGTCTCGAACTGCGCGTCGATGGCGTCGGCCAGCGGCTTGTTCTTGTTGTTGACGGCGACGCTCTGGGTAATGGTCGAGAGCAGGTCGTCGAGGGTGACTGCGCCGGTCAGCTTGCCCGACTTTGCGAGATATTTCGGCCCCAGGAAGTCGTGGGCGGCGAAGTCGATGCGGCGGTTTTCGAGGTCGAGGAACAGCTCCGTCGCGCCGGGATATTCACGGCTCTCGGTGACGCAGTCGGCCGGCAGCTTCTCCTTGGCGACCTTCTGGAAGGTGCCGCCGCGCACGGCGCCCATGGTCTTGCCGCAGACGTCCTTCCAGCCGGTGATGGCGCTGTCGGCTTCGCGGCGGGTGACGGCGACGCCGTTGACGATATAGGGCGAGAGCAGGAAGAAGTCCTTCGAGGCCAGCCGCTCCGGCGTGCGGGTCACGCCCGAGGCGATCAGGTCGAAGCGGCCGGCGGTCAGGCCTGGCAAAAGCCCGGCGAAGTCGAGCTTCTCGAACTTGGCGGTGACGCCGAGCTGCTTGGCGATCAGGTTGACGACGTCGATGTCGAAGCCCTCGAGTTCGCCGGTGGCGCTCGTCATGCTGAAGGGCGGGGCCGATCCCGAGGTGCCGACCGTGATCGTGTCGGCGTTGACGAGGCCGGACTTGAAGTCCTGCGCGCTCGCCGCGCTAATGCCGAAAGCCGCAATGATGCCCAGCAGCGCCGTCCGCACGAATTCCATGATCTCTCCTTTGGTGGCCAGCTTGAAAACCGGGTAGGGTGGTTATATCGCAAACCCGGGGGGCTACCAAGGACGGGAGCCTCCACCGTTAGGATACTTTCCGGAGAATCTGTTTCTCAAGAGCGGCATATTCCAAAGTCTGGGATTTTTGCGAAAATGGACCTGCGCTTCAAACTCAACCACCTCTACCAGGGCCAGAACTCGCCGTTCCTGCACGCTGCGGACGCCGGCTATTTTGCCGACCAAGGGCTCGACTGCAGCTTCGTCGAGGGTTTCAGCTCCTCGCAGGTGACGCGTGCCCTGGCCGAAGGCGCCGCCGATATCGGTTTCGGCGACGTGTCCTCGGTGTTCGAGCGCGCCCTGCGCAGCGGCAAGCAGGAAATCACCTGCCTGTTGCCGGTCTACGAACATTCGCCATGCTGCCTGGGCTATCTCCCGGACGGCAAACCGCTCACGCTCGCCGATGTGTCTGGCAGCACCCTGTGCGGCCCCAATGGCGACACCTCGGCGCGGCTGTTGCCGCTGCTGCTCGCCAAGAACGGCTATGCGACCAACGACTACAGCTATCTCGGCGTGCAGCCGGAGGAGCGCGACAGGCTGGTCGCCACGCGGGCCGTGCTCGCCGCGACCTGCTTCGACGCGACGCTGAAATTCGCCATGCAGATGCGCGGCCACGACAGCAGCGGATTGCAGTTCCTCTACTTCGCCGACCACGGACTGGACATCTATTCGAGCGCCCTGGTCGCGCTCGATTCGGTGCTGGAACGCGACCCTTCGCTGGCCGGCAAGCTGCGGTCGATAACGCGGCAGGCGTGGCGCGATTGCCTGAAGGACCCCGAGCTTGGCGTGCGCGCCGTGCTCAAGCGGTCGCCCGGGCTCGACCCGGCGATCGTCAGGGCGCAGCTGGAATGGGTCCTGAGCCACCAGGTCTTCCGCGACGGCGACAGCGCCATGGCCTTCGACATCGACGGCGAGAAGATGGCGAACACGCTGGAGTGCGCCGTCTTCTCCGTCGGAACCGAGGCGAGCAGGTCTCCCTCGGGCCTGCCGGCCGAAATCTGCCGGAACTGACCAATCCGCTGCGCGTGCGACGTGTCCCCGCAGCCGCGCGGCTGACCTTGACCGGGCGCCGGCTGCCGGGCGAGGCTGGCGCCGAAATCCGCTGCGCCAAGGAGACAGCCCATGTACACTCACATCCTCATCGCCACCGACGGCTCGGAACTGGCGCAGAAGGGGCTCGAGCACGGGCTGAAGTTGGCCAAGGGGCTCGGCAGCAACGTGACGATCCTGAACGTCACCGAGCCGGCGCCGATCTTTGCCTCCGCCGGCATGTACGGCCCGGTGGCGACCGCCGAGGACATCGTCTCCTACCACAAGGCCGGCGAAGAGTATGGCGCGAAGGTGCTCAAGGCCGCCAAGGCGGATGCCGACAAGCTCGGCGTCAACGCCGAGACGCTGCATGTCGAGGAGATGTGGGCGGCCGAGGCGATCAACCAGGTGGCGGTGGATCGCGGCTGCGACCTCATCGTCATGGCCTCGCACGGCCGGCGCGGGCTGGGGCGGCTGATCCTCGGCAGCCAGACCGTCGAGGTGCTGACCCACTCCAGGGTGCCGGTGCTGGTCGTTCGCTGATTTCGCGGCACGAGGTTAATCCGCCGCGAAAACCGGCGTATGATGGCGGCTTGCCCGGGCCCGGCCCCTCCGGGCGCGAAAGGGGAGGTTTCCTTGACGGACTCCGCCTTGACGCATCGGTTGGCGACGCAGGACGACCTGCCGGTCCTGAAAGGGATCATGGATGCGGCGATAGCCGAGCTGCAGAAGCCCTTCCTGAACCCCGAGCAGATCGAGTCGAGCCGCGCCATCATGGGGCTCGACACGCAACTCGTCGATGACGGCACCTATTTCGTCATCCTCCTGGGCGACGCCATTGCCGGCTGTGGCGGCTGGAGTCGCCGCGCCACACTCTACGGCAGCGACCGCACACCGGCGCGATGCTCGCCTGCTGGACCCGGCAAAGGAGCCGGCGCGCATCCGTGCCATGTACACAGATCCCGGCTTCGCGCGCCGTGGCGTAGGCACGCTGATCATGACGCTGTGCGAAGAGGCGGCCCGCGCCGAAGGGTTCGTCCGGATGGAGCTCATGGCGACGATGGCCGGCGTGCCGCTTTACCGCACCTGCGGCTATGAGGCGGTCGATCTCGTCAGCGATGACCGGGGCGGCGCTCCGGTGCCGCTGCTGCGCATGGTCAAGGCGCTCGGCTGAGCCTCAGACGATCTTGCCGCGCGCCGGCACCGGCCAGCATTCCGGCGCCCTGTCCTTGCCGTAGACATAGACGCCGTCCACCATGTTGGTGACGACGCAGGCGTGGTTGGGCACGATGCGCAGGCGCTGGCCGACCTTGAGGCCGATGTCGCCTTCGCTGTGCAGGCGGCCGTGTTCCTCCGAAAGCTGGTCGATCGAAATGTCGGGGCGGCCGAGCACATGGCCGTGGCCGGTAAGCCCGAGCAGGTCGGAGGTCAGCGTCTTTGAGCCGGCGTCGATGATGGCGCGGTTGGGCGCGGGCACCGAGACGACGGTGGCGAGCACGGTCAGCGCACAGTCGTCCCAGGTGGTGACGCCACGCGCGACCAGCGAGCGGTCGTTGTAGACATAGGTGCCGGGGCGGAACTCGGTCGTGACGGGGGCCAGGTGCGCCAGCATCATGTCGGGCGAACCGCCCGAGGTGACGGCGGGAACCGCGATACCCTTGGCCTCGATGATCGCCTTGGCCTCGGCCATGAAAGCCTGCACCTTCGAAGCGCCGCCGACTGGCGGATAGGTCATCAGGCCGGCGAGGGCGATTCCAGGCGCGGCATGGATGCGGGCGGCGATTTCGGCCGCTTCCTGAGGGGTGCCGACGCCGCAGCGGTCGGCGCCGGTATTGCATTCGACGAAGACGTTCAGCGTGGCGCCAGCCGACGCGAAAGCGGTCGAAAGCCCGTCGATCACGGTCGCATTGTCGGCGACGACAGCCAGCTTGACCTTGCGGGACAGCGCCACGAGCGCCGCGAGCTTGTCGGCGCCCAGGATGTTATAGGTGATCAGCACGTCGTTGAGCCGATCGCTGCCGGCGACCATGGCTTCGGCTTCCGAGACCTTCTGGCAGGTGATGCCGACAGCGCCCGCGTCGAGCTGCATTTCGGCGATGGCCGGGAGCTTGTGCGTCTTGATGTGCGGCCGGACCTTGAGGCCGTGGCTGTCGGCATAGGCCTGGAAGCGCTCGATGTTCCGTTTCGCCACGTCGATGTCCACCAACACGGCGGGCGTCTGGATCTCGTCGAACATGCCTTGCCTCCAAATCACACGCGCCGGGACCTTGCCCGCGAAGCGCTTGACAAACAATGCCGCGTGCCGCTTTATACGTCAATCCATTATTCAGGACACATGTCCACAATAATGGACATTGTTTTAGGGAACTCTTTTGGGAGGAACGGCGAGATGAAGATCGCACTTTCCGCGGCCGTCGCCGCGCTCGCGCTGATGGCGGCACTGCCTGCCGGCGCACAGGAAAAGCAGAGCAAGCTCGATGAGGTTCTGGCGCGCGGCCGCCTGATCATGGGCACGGGCAGCACCAACGCGCCCTGGCATTTCAAGAGCGCCGACGACAAGCTGCAGGGCTTCGATGTCGACATGGGCCGCATCGTCGCCAAGGCGCTGTTCGGCGATCCGGACAAGATCGAATACGTCAACCAGTCGTCGGATGCCCGTATCCCGAACATCACCACCGACAAGGTCGACCTGACCTGCCAGTTCATGACGGTGACAGGCGAGCGCGCCCAGCAGATCGCCTTCACCATTCCCTACTACCGCGAGGGCGTCGGCCTGATGCTCAAGGCCGACAGCCAGTATGCCGACTATGCCGCGCTCAAGGCCGCCGGCTCGGGCGTCACCGTCTCGGTGCTGCAGAACGTCTATGCCGAGGCCATGGTGCACGCCGCACTGCCGGAGGCCAAGGTGGACCAGTACGAGTCCGTCGACCTGATCTACCAGGCGCTGGAATCGGGCCGCGCCGATGCCGCTGCCACCGACCAGTCGTCGCTGGCCTGGTACATGAAGCAGAACCCGGACCGCTACAAGGACGGCGGCTACGGCTGGAACCCGCAGACATATGCCTGCGGCGTCAAGCGCGGCGACCAGGACTGGCTGAACTTCGTCAACACCGCGCTGCACGAGGCGATGACCGGCGTCGAGTTCGACTTCTACGCCAACTCCTACAAGACCTGGTTCGGCAAGGAACTCGCTCCGCCGCAGATCGGCTTCCCGGTCGAGTACAAGTAAACTCGCCAAAGGTGGCGCGGCCCCTGGCCTGAATTCGGCCGCGCCACATCTCTCACTCGGACGGGCACCATGGGTTACACCCTCAACTTCTCGGCGGTCTGGCGCAGCTTCGACCTCTTGCTCGAAGGGCTCGCGCTCAGCCTGGCGCTCGCCTTCGTGGCGATCGCCATCGGCTGCGTACTTGGCTTGATCACCGCCTTCGGCCTGTTGTCGAAGCGTGGCCTGCTGCGCCATCCGGCGCGCATCTACGTCACCATCATCCGCAACACGCCGATCCTGGTGCTGGTGCTGTTCACCTTCTTCGCCCTGCCGCAGCTGGGCCTCCGTCTCGGCAAGATCGAGAGCTTCGTCGCGACCCTGTCGGTCTATTCCGGCGCCTATCTCGCCGAGGTCTTCCGCGGCGGCCTCCTGGCCGTGCCCAACGGGCTCAGGGAGGCCGGCCTTGCCATCGGCCTGACGCAGGCGCAGATCCGCAACTCCATCGTCATCCCGCTGATGCTGCGCAACGTGCTGCCGTCGCTGTCGAGCACCATGATCTCGCTGTTCAAGGACACCTCGCTGGCCGCCGCGATCGCCGTGCCGGAACTGACCTTCGAGGCGCGCAAGATCAACGTCGAGACCTTCCGTGTCATCGAGACCTGGATCGTCGCGAGCTGTCTCTACGTCGCCACCTGCTCCGTGCTGGCAGCCATGCTGCGCCGGCTCGAGAAGCGCATGTCCATCCCGAGGTGACAGACATGGAACTCGTCGCATTCCTCGAAACGCTCTGGCTGGCGCGCATCCCGATCCTCAAGGGCATCGGCGTCACCGTCTCCATCTCGCTGCTGGCGATTCTCGTCGGCACCGTGCTCGGCATCGGCGTCGGCCTGGCGCTGACCTATGGCAAGGGCCCTGTGCGCTGGCTGGTGCGCGGCTACACCGACTTCATCCGCGGCACGCCGGTGCTGGTGCTGGTTCTGGCGAGCTATTACGTTCTCGGCACCATCGGCATCGACCTCGGGCCGTTCCAGGCCGGCGTGCTGGCGCTCGCGGTGTTCTGCTCGTCGCATGTCGGCGAGATCGTGCGCGGCGCGCTGC
Organism: Mesorhizobium sp. CC13; assembly: GCF_039907765.1. Taxonomy (NCBI): domain Bacteria; kingdom Pseudomonadati; phylum Pseudomonadota; class Alphaproteobacteria; order Hyphomicrobiales; family Phyllobacteriaceae; genus Mesorhizobium; species Mesorhizobium sp. CC13. The sequence goes on from NZ_JARDJI010000001.1 coordinate 83,192, forward strand.
AGTCGATCCCCAAGGGCCAGACCGAGGCCGCCAAGGCGATCGGCCTGACCTTCCCGCAGACCTTCGCCTATGTGCTCGGACCGCAGGCGCTGCGCCAGGTGCTGCCCGCCTGGGTCAACACGGCGGCAGAGATGGTCAAGGCCTCGACGCTGCTGTCGATCATCGGCGTGGCCGAGCTCCTGCTCAGGACGCAGGAGCTGATCTCGCGCAGCTTCATGAGCCTCGAATTCTATATCTTCGCGGGCTTCCTCTACTTCGTCATCAACTATGGCATCGAGCGCTTCGGCCGTTACGTCGAACGCAAGACCTCGATCCCCTCGTGAGGCCGCACCCATGACCGGCAACCTTCTCGAAATCCGCGACCTGCACAAGCGCTACGGCGAGGTCGAAGTCCTCAAGGGCGTCGACTGCACCATGCGCCAGGGCGACGTCATCTCCATCATCGGCTCGTCCGGTTCGGGCAAGACGACCATGCTCCGCTGCATCAACATGCTGGAGGAATTCCAGGGCGGCTCGATCCGCATCGACGGCGAGGAGATCGGCTACGAGACCGTGGGCGGCGTGCGCCGCCGCAAGAAGGAAAAGGAAATCGCCCGCCAGCGCGCGATGACCGGCATGGCCTTCCAGCAGTTCAACCTGTTCCCGCATGTGACCGCGGCGCAGAACGTCATGCTGGGCCTGGTCAAGGTCAAGGGCATGGCCCGCGACGAGGCGCGCAGTGTCGCCGAGAAGTGGCTCGACCGCGTCGGCCTGGCCGAGCGCCGCGACCGCTTTCCCGGCCAGCTCTCCGGCGGCCAGCAGCAGCGCGTGGCGATCGCCCGCGCCATTGCCATGAACCCCAAGCTGATGCTGTTCGACGAGGTCACCTCGGCGCTCGACCCCGAACTGGTCAACGAGGTGCTGCAGGTCATCAAGGACCTCGCCCGCGACGGCATGAGCATGCTGCTCGTCACCCACGAGATGCGCTTCGCCTACGAAGTGTCGTCGCGCGTCATCTTCATGAACCAGGGGCGCATCGGCGAGGAGGGCAATCCGCGCGAGATGTTCGTCAAGCCGCAGACCGAGCGGCTGGCCGAGTTCCTCAAGACCTCTACCTTCAACTAGCATTCGGAGAATAGACATGACGATCAAGCGCTACGGCACCGGCCAGACCGGGGCAGGCAAGCAACCCCTGCCGTTCGCCCGTGCCGTCGAGGCCAATGGCTGGCTCTACGTGTCCGGCCAGGTCGCCATGGAGAACGGCGAGATCGTCGGCGGCGGCATCATCCCAGAAACGCACAAGACCATGGAAAACGTCATCGCCATCCTGAAGGAGGCGGGCTATGGGCTGGAACACGTCGTGCGCGTCGGCGTATGGCTCGACGACCCGCGCGACTTCTGGTCCTTCAACGGCGTCTACGCCGGGTATTTCGGCGACCATCCGCCGGCGCGCGCTTGCGTGCAGTCGAGTATGATGGTCGATTGCAAGGTCGAGATCGACTGCGTCGCCTACAAGGCGCCGTGAGTCGACACCGGATTCATCAGCAAATCCGCCGGGGAGGCGGCGCATGGACGACGTACGGGACGACATGACAAGCAGGCGGGCGCGGGGTCTCGACCGCGCCTTCGAGATCCTGAACTTCCTGCGTCTCAAGCGCACGCCCTTGCGCCCCAACGAGATCGCGTCGGGCATCGGTGCGCCGCGCTCTTCGGTCTACGAACTGGTCAATCTCCTGATGCGGCAGGGCATACTGGAGTATCGCGGCGACGACGGCCGCGTGTTCCTCGGCCGCAAGCTCTATTTCCTCGGCATGGCCTATGCCGAGCAGTTCGACCTGATGCGCGAATGCGACAAGCTGCTCACGCACATCGCCGAAGAGACGCGCGAGACGGCGCAGATGTGCCTGCTCGAAGGCAACAAATACACCGTCGCCCAGATGAAGGAGGGCTCGAGGCCGTTCCGCATCTCGTCGAACGTCGGCGACCCGGTCGCCATCCCGTGGACGGCATCGGGCCGGCTGCTGGTTTCGCACATGAGCGACCAGGAGATCCTCGACTTCATCCCGAAGGAGGATTTCCGCCTGCCCAACGGCCAGTGGATCGATCCGGCCGCCTTCATCGCCGAAGTGCGCGAGGCGGCGAGGGTCGGCTACTACACCTTCAACAGCGCCGTCGAGAACTTCACCCACTGCTTCGCCGTGCCGGTCTACCAGGCCGACCGCGTCTGCGTGGCGACGCTCTGCCTGGTCGCGCCGCGCGAAGACGGGCTGAAGAACCATGCGAGCTACCTGAAGACGCTGCTGGACGCCGCGGCCGACCTTTCGAGCCGCCTCGGCCACATGGCCGACGACGACGGCCACGGCGCAAGCCGGGCCCAAGGCCGCGGCTAGGAAATTCCGACACGATCCGACTTCATTCTTGGAAGGGCACATGGCGCGCGCACTCTTGATCGGGGAATGCATGGTCGAACTCAGGCAGGCCGAGGGCGGCCTGCTGCGTAAGGGGTTCGCCGGCGACACCTTCAACACCGCCTACTACCTGGGCGCCTTCCTGCCCGCAGCATGGCAGGTGGACTATTTCACCGCCGTAGGCACCGATCCCGTGTCCGACGAGATGCTCGCCTTCATGGAAGGCACGGGCGTCGGCACCGGCTTCGTCAGGCGCGTGCCGGAGCGCACGCCCGGCCTCTACATGATCCACCTCAAGGACGGCGAGCGCAGCTTCTCATATTGGCGCTCGGCTTCGGCCGCGCGTCTGCTCGCCGACGACCCGGCCGGCTTGCGCGCCGCGATCGATGCGTCCGACACGGTCTTCTTCTCGGGCATCACGCTGGCGATCCTTGCGCCGGATGCGCTTGCGACGCTGCTCGCCGAGATCGGCCGTGCCAAGGCCGCCGGCAAGCCCGTCGCCTTCGATCCCAACATCCGCCCGCGCCTGTGGGACGATGCCCAGAGGATGCGGCGCGCGATTTCCGATGGTGCGGCGGTCTCCAGCATGGTCATGCCGAGCTTCGAGGACGAGGCGACGCATTTCGGCGACGCCTCGGTCGAGGCGACGATCGCGCGCTATCGCGGCCTCGGCGTCGACAAGCTCGTCGTCAAGGACGGCGCCGACGGCATCACCCTGAGCTTCGGCGGCCGCCAAGCCTTCGTCCCCGCCGCACGGGCGGAAAAGGTCGTCGACACGACCGGCGCCGGCGACAGCTTCAACGGCGCCTTCCTGGCGAACTATCTCGAAACCGGCGACGAAGGCCTCGCCGCCGCGTTCGCCGCCCGCGTCGCGGCAACCGTCATCGGCCACCACGGCGCGTTGCTGGCCGAAGCAGAGATCGAAGCGCTGGAGGCCGGCGCGCAGTGCGGCTGAAGGCGCGCGCGCCGGCCCGGCGCGACATGGCTCCGATCGCACGCTTCAGGGGACGGGCACCATCTTGGTGGGTTCCTCCAGCAGGCTGAAGGGATGGCCCTCGCATGTCACGTCCGGGTTGGTCGCGCTGAACATTCCGTTCGGATTGTCCTTGAACAGCCAGGCATGCAGGTCGTAGTGGGCGAACTCTTTGGGGATCAGGGGTTCGTGCCCCTCCATCGGCCCTTCGAAGGGCTGGCCCATCAGGGTCGGCCGCTCCTTGGCGACTGCGAGCGGAACCAGCCATTCGACGGCGACGAGGCGCAGTTTTCCGCCGTCGGGCTCGTAGACCAGCACGTTCGGCTTGGCCAGGTCGGGCGGTCCCTTGACGGTGAGATTGACGAAGTGGACGCCCATTGCGCCCTTCGCATACTCCATCCGGCCTTCCATCTTCTCGCCGCTGTAGTGGACGCAACCCACCGTCGACAGATAGAGGTCGCGGACGGCGACGTAGGGATCCTTGTACTTCTCCAGAGCCTGGCGGGCGGCGTCGAGTTCGGCCTTGCTGGGCCCCTCGGCCCTGGCGGGATTGACGGCCGGACCGGCGTTCCAGACGAAGGCCAGGGCAATCAGGGCGCAGCTGGCGAGATGTGAAGACCTCATGGCAGTTCCTCCGCAGATGTTTTCGGGACAAGCGCTGCGATCAACAGGGTGATCCGCGAACCTCGCGCCCCCCGGTCCGCTTGTAAATTCATCGGAATGGGGGAGGCGGCTAACCAAACCGGCGAAGGGGGAGGGCGCGCTGCACCGATTGCGGCACGTTCGGCCTGATGCAGAAACCGATGCGATTGTCTGATAGCAATTCGAGCGACGACACCAACACCTGCAGGACCGATGGAACTCAAGCTTCGACGTCACCTGACCATCGATCGTCCCGGCGCTTCGGGCCAACGGCATTTGTCGGCAGCCAGCGGCCTGGTCGCCGTCGGATCGAAGCTGTATGTCGTGGGCGACGATGAACTCGGCCTCGCGATCTTCCCTATCGAAGGCGGTGCCCCGGGGGAGATGGTCCGCCTGCTTCCGGGGCGGCTTCCGCGCGATCCGGACCTGCGCAAGGCTGTGAAGCCCGATTTCGAAGTGTTGCTCCGACTGCCAGATGGAGAGGATGGGCGCCGGTCGGTGCTTCTGGCGATCGGCTCGGGGTCGACCGACAAGCGCCGCCGTGCCGCGATGATCGGCCTCGACCCAGATGGAGGCGTGGGGGCGGTCCGGCTCCTCGACATGGCTCTGCTTTTCCAGGCGATCGCGGGCGCGGTGGATGAGGTGAACGTCGAGGGTGCGGTCGTGCGGGGCAGTCAACTGCTGCTGTTCAATCGTGGCAACACCTCGCGGCCGGACAACACCGTTCTTGCCGTCGAGCTGGACCGGGCACTGCAAGGCGGCGTGGTCGACATTCTCTCGGCCACGTCGTTGCGCCTTCCCTCCGTCGAGGAGGTGCCGCTATGCGTCACCGATGCCTGCGCCCTCGCAGACGGCTCGATCGTGCTCTCGGCGGTCGCCGAGGATACCGCCGACGCCTATCGCGACGGCAGGCTTGCTGGTTCGGCGCTTTGCATCCTCGACGAGGAATTGAACCTCGTTCGTATCGATGGCTTGTCCCCCCTCGCGAAGATCGAGGGGATACACGCCTGGCGGTCCGAGCGCGCCATAGAGGTTCTGGCCGTATCGGATGCCGATGACCCGACCACCGCCGGCTGCTTGTTCGAGGGGGCGATATCCGTTTAGTGCCAAGGCCCCAATGTGTGTTGACTCAGCGGCAAAGATGGCGCATCGCGCAACCGACGGTCATCCCACCGTCATCAAACGACAGGACATAACCATGGACCCCGACAGTCGAAGTTCCTCTTCGATATTGCCGGTCGCGCGACGCTCCTGATCTCAGGGCTCCGCGGGCGGCGTCGCAGCTTGCCAGAAGGAGCCACAAATGCTGCGCATCTTTGCGGGCCAGAACGGCCGTCTCAAGACGATCCCCGACTTCGACGATCCGGAGGCAGCCAAAGCCCTCTGGATCGACCTCCTCAGCGCCTCGGCCGATGAGGTCAAGCGCCTCGAGACGCATCTCGGCATCGCCATCCCGACGCGGGACGAAATGGCGGAAATCGAACTCTCGGATCGCCTCTACAACGAGGATGGCGCCGAGTTCATGACCATGACGGCCGTCACCGAGATCGAGAGCGACGATCCGGTCAAGGCGCCGATCACCTTCATCCTGAAGGGGCAGGCGCTCGTCACTGTCCGCCATTTCGACTCGAAGCCGTTCGCTCACTACATCGCGAAGGGACAGCGGGGCAGTGCAGGCCAGTGCATGACTGGAGAGGCGGTCATGCTCGGTCTGGTCGAGGCGCTCATCGACCGGGTCGCGGACGCGCTCGAACGCATTGGCGACGAAGCCGATGCGATTTCGCGCGAGGTCTTCCGCAACAAGGCCAAGAGCGCGACGAAGAAGACACGCGATCTCCAGTCGCTGATCGAGCAGATCGGCCGGAAGGGCGACCTGCTGACGAAGCTCAGGGAAAGCCTGATCAGCATGACCCGGCTGGCCGCCTATCACACCGCCGTGGAGATCAACCGGACAGCCGGTTCGTCTCCCCGCAAGGCCACGAAGGACATCAGGGAGCGCGTGAAGCTGATCCAGCGCGATGCCGCGTCGCTGGGCGAACATGCGATCTTCCTGTCCGGCAAGATCAACTTCCTGCTCGACGCTACCTTGGGGCTGATCAATCTGGAACAGAACCAGATCATCAAGATATTCTCCGTGGCAGCCGTCGTGTTCCTGCCCCCGACGCTGGTGGCGTCGATCTACGGCATGAATTTCGACATCATGCCGGAGTTGAAGTGGGCGCTTGGCTATCCTTGGGCGCTGGGGCTGATGGTTCTGTCGGCCATCGTGCCTTATGCGTATTTCAAGCGCCGCGGCTGGCTGTAAGCTGGCCCTGCCATGGCACAGAGCGCAGGCTTGCAAAGCAGCCTGCGCTCTCTGCTCCCCATGAGGCGAACGATACCGTCGCCGTCGGCGAGCATTTTCGCCAACCCAAGCAGGGTACCTAACGGGGCTGATGTCGGCATTCGGTGCGACGCGCATCGCATGGTCCGTGTGCATTGGGTGAAGCGCTCGGAGCCTCTCTTTCGACCGTGAACGTTCAACGCCGGCGAGGCTACATCGGAAGTGCGAATTGACTGGCGGCGGCGGCAGTTCGATGATTCTCGATGCCTACTTCGTGGGCGACTTAGGTAGGAGGAAGCCATGCAACAGATGAATCGCAGGTCCGCACTTGCACTGGGTCTGACGGTGGCCGCAACGCCGCTTGTCGTCTCGCCGACGCCGGCAGCCGCCAAGGCTTATGGCGCGGCCGAGGGTAAGGAGATTTTCCCGGGCGTAAGGGTCGTGGAACTCGGCAAGCGCGAGTCGGTGATTGCCGCATACAAGAACCTCGAGATGATCGACGTCGTTTTCCAGCCTGCGGCAGCTTTTCCCGTCGGCGAACCGATGACCGACGACATGGTCTGCCAGGTCACTGACGGCGAGTTGCAGGTCAAGGCGGGCGAGATGGAGTTTGTGGCCAAGGCGGGCGACGTGTGGAGCTGCACCAAGGGCAGCACCAGGGAAGGAGCCACGAACTCCGGGTCAGAGGTCGCGGTCATGCGCGTCATCTATTTGAAGGCCGGGTAACCGTCTTACGGGGGACGGGCGGGAACTGCGAAGTGGCCGGGTAGGTTCGCCTGTCCTGGTGCCAGGGCAGCGGCGCGCGCGTGGCTGTGGTTTGAGCAATCGGGTCTGCTGTGGGAAAAATGGTGCCCGGAGGCGGATTCGAACCACCGACACGCGGATTTTCAATCCGCTGCTCTACCAACTGAGCTATCCGGGCAACTGTCCTGGATCAGGCCGCTGGGGTCTCGATCCGGTCCTTCTGAGGGTGCGCTGCACCCCCGAAAGCGCGTGGGTTATAGCACGAGATTTCACCCTGTCCAGCCGCTCCAACGTGTTTTTCTCGAAAGAAATCACAGGCCGCTGCGGAAGGTGGAAGTGCGGCTACGCTTCCTCGCCGGAGCCGGCCGCGCGGTCGGAATCTTCTTCCTCGTCGTCGCGCACGGGAATGGCATAGCTGCCCGAAAGCCAGCGGTTCAGGTCCACCGCCTTGCAGCGCGGCGAGCAGAACGGATAAGTCTCCCGCGCCGACGGCTTGCCGCATTCGGGGCAGGGCCGCCTGGCGCGCAGCGGCGTCACCTTGTCCTTGGGATCGACGGTCACGGGTGGTTGCCGGCGTGCCAGCCCATCTGGACCTGGTAGCCTTCGCCCGAGAGCAGCGAGGTCGTCTCGTAGAGGGGCAGGCCGACGACGTTGCTGTAGGAGCCGACCAGCTTGACGATGAAGGTGCCGGCATAGCCTTGGATGGCGTAGCCTCCGGCCTTGCCGCGCCATTCGCCCGAGGCGAGATAGCTGTCCATGTCCTGGCGCGACAGGCGCTTGAAGCGCACGCGCGTCTCGACGAGCCGCTGGCGCAGCTTGCCCGCCGGCGTGACCAGCGCCAGGCCGGTGTAGACCCTGTGCGAGCGGCCGGAGAGCAGCTGCAGGCAGTGCAGCGCCTCGTCCATCGTCTCCGCCTTGGGCAGGATGCGGCGGCCGACGGCGACCACCGTGTCGGCGGCGAGGATGAAGCCCGGCGAATGCTCCGGTTCCTTGACGATCACGTTGTGGGCGCGCTGTGCCTTGCTTGCCGACAGGCGCTTGGCCAGCGAGCGCGGGTTTTCGGCGCGCATCGGCCGCTCGTCGACATCGGCCGGAAACAGCCGGTCGGGCTCGATGCCGGCCTGTTGCAGCAGCTCGACGCGGCGGGGTGAACCCGAGGCAAGCACAAGCTTTTGCAGATCGCTCAACGCACAATCCTGTAGGTGGAGGCTCGCTCGCGGGCCGCGCGCGGACTTACTTGAAGCGGTAGGTGATGCGGCCCTTGGTCAGGTCGTAGGGCGTCATTTCGACGAGGACCTTGTCGCCGGTCAGCACGCGGATGCGATTCTTGCGCATGCGCCCGGCGGTGTGGGCGATGATTTCGTGTTCGTTTTCGAGCTTGACCCGGAACATCGCGTTCGGCAACAATTCCGTCACGGTGCCCGGAAACTCGAGGACTTCTTCCTTCGGCATTAGATACCTTTGGTTTGGGTGGCATTGCCGGCGCCCCGGCCGGAATTTGCGCGGAACCTATATGATAATCGGCGCTTTGTGAACACGCTTATTCGGCGTCTATTTCCGGCGTTCCCACCACAAATCTTTCGGCCACCTTGGCCTTCAGCCGCTCGCGCACGTCGCGGTAGGCCGACATGATCTGGTCGCGGCTTCCGGTGACCACGGTCGGGTCGGGGGTGGGCCAGTACTCGACGTCCACCGCCATCGAGCGCGTGAACTCCAGGGCGGCATGGTGCGCTTCCGGGGCAAGCGTCACGATCAGGTCGAAATAGTCGTCCTCGAGATCGCCGATCGTGCGCGGCTGATGCCCGGCAAGCCGCATGCCCTGCTCGGCCAGCACGGCGTCGACGAAGGGATCGCGCTCGCCGGCGCGAACGCCGGCCGACGCCACGAAGATCGACGGCGACAGGCCGTGCCGGGCGATCGCCTCGGCCATCGGCGAGCGGACCGAATTCATGCGGCACATGAACAGCACCGAGCGCGGGCCTTTAGCGTCGTCCGCCATGCGTCATCCGCGCCAATGCAGTACGCAGATCAGCGTGAACAGGCGCCGGGCGGTGTCGAAATCGATCTCGATCTTGCCGGCGAGGCGATCGAGCAGCGTCTGCGAGCCTTCGTTGTGCAGCCCGCGCCGGCCCATGTCGATCGCCTCGATCTGGCTCGGCGTCGACGAGCGGATCGCCTCGTAGTAGCTCTCGCAGATCATGAAGTAGTCCTTCACGATCCGCCGGAACGGCGTCAGCGACAGGATGTGGGTGACCACCGGGTCGCCATGTTCGCGCGAGATGGCGAAGACCAGCCGCGAATCGGCCAGCGACAGCTTCAGCCTGTAGGGGCCGTGGCCGTCGTCGTTGATCGGGTGGAAGCTGTTCTCCTCGATCAGGTCGAAGATGGCGACGGCGCGTTCATGCTCGACGTCGGGCGTCGAACGGCCGATCGATTCGTCGAGTTCGACGTCGACGAGGCGGGAGCGTGCGTGGCCCTTGTCGGACATCGCCGCCTACATGTTCAATCTGATGGCGACGGAACGCGCATGCGCATCGAGCCCTTCGGCCCTGGCAAGCGCGATCGCCGCCGGTGCCAGCGCCCTCAGCTGGTCGGGACCGAGCTTGAGGATGGAGCTGCGCTTGACGAACTCAAGCACCGACAGCCCCGACGAAAAGCGCGCCGAGCGCGCCGTCGGCAGCACGTGGTTGGAGCCGCCGACATAGTCGCCGATGACCTCGGGCGTATGCCGGCCGACGAAGATCGCGCCGGCGTTGCGGATGCGGGGCAGGAGCGCCTCGGGATCGGCGACGGCGAGTTCGAGATGTTCGGCCGCGATGCGGTCGACGAGCGGGATGGCGGCGTCGAAGTTCTCGACCAGGATGACGGCGCCGAAATCGCGCCAGCTGGCGGCGGCTGTCTCGCCGCGCGGCAGCTGCTTGATCTGGCGCGCGACGGCCGCTTCCACCGCCTTGCCGAATTCGGCGTCGTCGGTGATCAGGATCGACTGGGCCGAGACGTCGTGTTCGGCCTGGGCGAGCAGGTCGGCGGCGATCCAGTCGGGGTCGTTGTCGCTGTCGGCGACGACGAGCACCTCAGACGGGCCGGCGATCATGTCGATGCCGACGGTGCCGAACACCTGCCGCTTGGCGGCGGCCACATAGGCGTTGCCGGGGCCGACGATCTTGGCGACCGGGCGGATCGTCTCGGTGCCGTAGGCGAGTGCTGCGATAGCCTGGGCGCCGCCGACGCGGTAGATCTCGGACACACCGGCGAGGTCGGCCGCGACCAGCACCAGCGGGTTGATCGTGCCGCCCGAGGCGGGCACGACGATGACGATGCGCTCGACGCCGGCGACCTTGGCGGGCACCGCATTCATCAGCACCGAACTCGGGTAGCTCGCCGTGCCGCCGGGCACGTAGAGCCCGACCGCCTCGATCGCCGTCCAGCGCGAGCCGAGCTCGACGCCGACGGCATCGGTGTAGCGGTCGTCGCTCGGCATCTGCCGCTCGTGGTGGGAACGGATGCGGTCGCGGGCGAAGCGGAGCGCTTCCACCGTCTCGGGATCGGCGTCCTGGTAGGCCTGCTCGATGTCGGCTCGGGATACGGCGATGCCGAGCGTGGCGAGGTCGGCGCGGTCGAATTTCTTCGAGTAGTCGATGAGCGCCGCGTCGCCCCGGCTGCGCACGTCGTCGATGATGGCGCGCACCGTCGCCTCGACGTCGGGCGATACCTCGCGCTTGGTGGTCAGGAACTGCGCGAACCGCTTCTCGAAGTCTGCGTCTGAGTGGCGAAGCGTGATGGCCATGGTCGCAAATGCTCAGGTATTGTGATTGGGGCGGGAGGAGGCCTGCCAGGCAGCGCCGGTGTCGGTCAGCCGCGCCTCGATGCATTCCACCGCGAGCCGGATCGCAGCCCCGCCCGCGAAGGTGAGCTCGATGGTGCCTACCGGCTCTTCGGCCGGCGCAAAGCGGATGGCGAGCAGTTCCAGCACCTCGTCCTTCTTGTCGCGCGACATGCCGTGCAGCTTGGCCGAGAGCACCCTGTCGAAATGCAGGATCGAACGGCGCCGTTCATATCTGGGGCGCAGCAGGCCCGTCCTGGTCTCCCAGGCGAAGCGGTTCATCTCCAAAGCGAAACGCTTGGCCGAGGCTCGGTATTCGAGGTCGCCGACCTTGACCACGGCGTCCTGCACATGCGCCGAGACGATCTCCAGATCCTGTTCGTCGAGGGCGACTAGCTTGAGCTGGGTCATCTTGGGTCGGCTGCCTGCGCGGGAAACTCTATATGCTTCCCGTCTTGTTAGGCGGTCTTGACGCAGCGCGCAACCGGGCCGGAGGGGAGTAGGGCAGTAAGGGAGTAGGGGAGTAGGGGAGCAAGGCAACAGGGGACTGGGCAGCGTTTTCACGGATATTGCCCTACTGCCCTATTGCCCTATCCTGCTCAGCCGCTGATGCGCTCGATGATCGCGCCGCAGCGCGACAGTTTCTCTTCCAGCCGCTCGAAGCCGCGGTCGAGATGATAGACGCGGTTGACCATCGTCTCGCCCTCGGCGGCGAGGCCGGCGATGACCAGCGATACCGAGGCACGCAGGTCGGTCGCCATCACGGGCGCGCCCTTGAGCTTGGAAACGCCCTCGACGATCGCCGTCTGGCCGGACAGCGTGATGTGGGCACCCAGGCGCGCAAGCTCCTGCACGTGCATGAAGCGGTTCTCGAAGATCGTCTCGGTGATCTTGGCCTTGCCCTTCGCCATCGTCATCAGACCCATGAACTGTGCCTGCAGGTCTGTCGGGAAGCCCGGAAAGGGCGCGGTGACGACGTCGACCGGCGAGATGCCGGAGCCGTTGCGCATGACGCGGATGCCGGAGTTGGTCTCGGTGATTTCGGCGCCGGTGCGGGCGATCACGTCGAGCGCGCCCTGCAGCAGGTCGGCGCGCGCGCCTTCCAGGATCACGTCGCCGCCGGTCATGGCCACCGCCATCGCATAGGTGCCGGTCTCGATGCGGTCGGGGATGACGCGATGGCGCGCGCCCGACAGAGAATCGACGCCTTCGATGGTGATCGTCGAGGTGCCGGCGCCGCTGATCTTCGCGCCCATGGCGTTGAGGCACTCGGCGAGGTTGACCACCTCGGGCTCGCGGGCGGCGTTTTCGAGCACCGTCTCGCCGCGGGCAAGCGTCGCTGCCATCATCAGCACATGGGTGGCGCCGACGGAGATCTTGGGGAAGACGTAGCGGTTGCCGGTGAGCCGGTTCTTGGCCTTGGCGACGACATAGCCGTTGTCGACGTCGATGTCGGCGCCGAGCGCCTGCAGGCCTTCGATGAACAGGTCGACCGGGCGCGTGCCGATGGCGCAGCCGCCCGGCAGCGACACCTTGGCCTCGCCCATGCGGGCGAGCAGCGGGCCGATGACCCAGAAGCTGGCGCGCATCTTGGAGACGAGTTCGTAGGGCGCGGTGGTATCGACGATGTTGCGCGCGGTGAAGCTGATGGTGCGCGAATAGCCTTCGCTCTGGCGCTCGCGGCGGCCGTTGACGGCATAGTCGACGCCGTGGTTGCCGAGGATGCGGATCAGCTGCTCGACGTCGGCCAGGTGCGGTACGTTGTCGAGGGTCAGCGTATCGTCGGTGAGCAGCGAGGCGATCATCAGGGGAAGGGCTGCGTTCTTCGCGCCCGAGATCGGGATGGTTCCGGTCAGCTCGTTGCCGCCGACAATTCTGATGCGATCCATAAACCGTCGTTTCTCCGGGGATTGCCCGGTGCTGGCGAGAAATTTTCTTGCCGCCGTCTAGACCATCGCGCCACCCGGTTCAAGAATCAGGGCTTCGCCGTCCTCTGCGCCAAGCGCCTGCCGTCGCCGTCAGGCCTTCTCGGGTTTCTCCTTGTCGTCACCGGCGGCCGCCAGGCCCTCCGGTCTCGTATCGGCTTCGCCGGTGCGCCGCGAGCGTGCCTGCGCCTTGCGCTTCATCAGGTTGGCACGCAGCTCCGCCGCAAGCCGCGCCTTGCGCTGGTCGGCCCCGCTCTGAGGCGTTTTCTTCGTCGACGACATGTGGTGGTCCCCGCTTGTCGTTCGTTCATATCGGCTTGGCAACGGAAATGGCCAGTATTGTGGCGTAAGAGGGCCTGTGGAAAATGATAGCCGATTTGATGCAACTCATAACTTGCGCTCCCGGGAATCATGTGGCACAAGCCGCCGCGTCCACGGATGCTGCCGTAGCTCAGTGGTAGAGCACTCCCTTGGTAAGGGAGAGGTCGAGAGTTCAATCCTCTCTGGCAGCACCATTTTCTCCTTCCGATATGCCACTCGCGACAGCGCGCCTTCCCAAGGGCCTGCAACCTGACCTGCGGTAGGCAGCATCGCGCTTTGCCGGCGCCGGGCCGGCCAGTCTCATGGCTCGTAACCACATTAAGCTTGGCGCAACCATGGAGCGGTAGCATCGCATCGTCCCGAACGGGAGGAGACGATGCGCATCAGGACGGTTCCCGTCATTGCCTTTCCGCTTCTGGTCCTTTTGCTGCTGGCGGGCGAAAGGGCGGCAACCGTGCTGCTCGGCCAGTTCCCCGCCGATCCCGGCATGTGGCGCGCCTGGCTGGCGCTGCGGGCCCTGTTCGGCAATTTCTGGTTCCAGGTCGATTCGTTGCTGGGCACATCGATCGGCATGCAGTTCGTGGCGCTTGCCGCAGTGGCTGCGCTCTGCACCTGGCTTGCGCGGGCGCTGCGTGCCGGCGCGTTCCTGGTCAACCATACGGCGCTGTTGTTCGTGGCCGCGGCCTTCGCCACCAGCTATCATGCCCGGACGGCCAGCGTGCTTGCCTACGTGCCGGGGCTGGAGACCTTCATGCTTCCCGCCGGCTTCTCGCTCGACTGGCTGACCGGCTCGGTGCTGGCGCTGGGCCTGCTGGCCTGCGGCTATTGCCACTACCTGTTCCTCGGCGAAGCGCGGCGGCGGGCGCGCGAAAGGACGTTGCGGCTCGTCGCCCTCGAACGCGACCTCTGAAGATCGGCGCTACTTGACCTTGCGATAGTAGACCTTGCCTTCCGCGGTCTCGAGCCGCTGATAGGCGGCACTCGGAGACGGCATCGACGCCCGCCGTGGCGGGCGCGGTGCTGCGACTGGGTCCGTCGCCGCTTCCAGTTCCGGCGGCGTCTCCTCGAGCGGCGCGACCTGCGGCGCCATCTCGGTTGGCACGGGCTCGGGCGACGGCGCCATGGCGGTTGCGTTGCCGGGGGTCCGCTCGAGCTTGCCGACGCGGTCGATCAGATCGTTGAAGTGGCCCTGCAGATCGCCATCGAGGTCCTCGAAACGGCTTTGAACGCCGGTGTTGAGCTGGTCGATCTTGGCGATGATGCGGGCCTCGAAGTCGGCAAGCCGCTCCAGCTGCTGCTCGGCGGCGCGCAACTCGCCCATGCTGCGGAAGAAATACACTGTCGCCGCAAGGTTGAGCAGCGTCATGACCACCGCCACCACGCCGGCAAAGACGATGAAGCGCGACGTGCTCGTCTCGCTATCCAGCATGGCATCGGCAGCGCCGATGGAGGGCACTTCGGGATCGATGATGGTGGTCATTCGACAATCACCTTTGCGCCGACGGGAACGCGCCTGAAGAGGTCGACCACGTCGGTGTTGGTCAATCGGAAGCACCCGGAGGTGCCGTCGAAACCGACGCCCTTCGGGTCGTTGGTGCCGTGGATGCGATAGAGCGTGTCCTTGCCCTGGCGGTAGAGGTAGAGGGCCCGCGCGCCGAGCGGATTGTAGGGACCGGCGGGGACGAATTCCGGCAGGCCCGCCTGGCGGCCGCGCATCTGGGCGGGAGGGCGCCACTCGGGCCATTCCTTCTTGGCGCCGACCTTGACCGTGCCCGTCCAGCCGAAACCGTCGCGGCCGACGCTGATCCGGTAGCGCAGCGCCTTGCTCGGGGCGGTGACCAGGTACAGCGCCTTCTCGTTCTTGCGGATGACGATCGTGCCTATGCTTTCGCCGCTGCGGAAGTCGACCGCGCTGCGCAGGCTGGGGCCCATTGCCGGCACGGGCGGGCGCCCGTCGCCGCTTGCGGCCTGCGCCGCAGCGGCGGAGGCCAGGCCTGCGAGAAGCACAAGACCCGCGATGCGCGTTCGGCGCAGCAGCGGCGCGCCGGGTCGCCTAGCCCGCATTGCCATCCAGCCGATCACGGAACATCGCCTTGACCTCCTTGTTGAATCGCGCCCGCGCGTCCACCTCGGAAGGCAGAATGGCACGATTGAGCGAGTCGGTCAGCAGGGCTTGGTCGAGGCTGATCGATTTGATGTTGGGAGCCTTGAACACCTTTTCCAGCTCCTTGCGCGAGAAGTGGTTGCCGAACCACTTGCGCTTCTGCTTGTTGGCGACCAGCGTCACGCTCGCCCCGTTGCCGCGCAATTCGCGGATCTTGCCGTAAAGCCGCTTGGCCTGGCGCAACGACGCCAGATTGAGCTCGAAGACGATGAACACTTCGTCGCTGTTGGACAGCACCGAATTCTGCCATGGCGTCTCGAGATTGGGCAGGTCGATGACGATGTCGTCGAAACGGTAGGCGACGAGGTCGAGCAGCTTGAAGACGAATTCGGCGCCATGCGGGTCGAAGGGGATCTCCGGCCTCTCGAACGAATAGATGGTGAGGCCGCGCGGACGGCTGAGCTTGACGACGTCCATGAGCTCGACGTCGAGCCGTTCCGGCTGGGCGATGATGCCGCCGAGGTCGAACTTGCTGAACAGGTTGAGGTAGGCGCCGCAGTTGGCGTTCTGGAAGTCGAGATCGACGAGGCAGGTGGCGGCGGCACGCTCGGCCGACTTGCCGGCGAGATGCTCGGCGCCGGCGATGGCGAGGGTGGTGGCGCCGGCGCCGCCGCTGGCCGCGATGAAGGTGACGATGCGGCTCCTGGCGGCAAGGCTGCCGCTGTCGTGGAAGGTGACGGCGTTGATCAGTTCCTTGCCGTCGAGCGGCTTGCGCAGCCAGTCGGAGGTGTTGAGCCGGACGAGATTGCGCATCAGCTCCGGCTTCAATTCTCCCGAGACCGCGATCACCGGCACCGACGGCCAGGAGGCCCGCGCCTCGACCAGCCCGGCACTGGCCAACATGTCGCCGTCGCCGACGTCGAGGATGATGATGCTGGGGCGCGAGCCGGGCACGGCCCCCTTGAGGAAGGCCTCGGGTTCGGCCACATGCACTTCGTAGATGGCGAGCGCGTCCAGCCTCGCGGCGATTTCGCGCTTGAAGTTGGGATCGGCCGAGAAGAGCGCGATCTGCTTGCGGCGGGTGGGAAGGACCTTCTGATCGATGGCGTTCATGGCGCTGTGCTCTTCATATCTTCGCCGGTTACCGTGCTCAGCATCGAGGGCATGGCGATGTTGCCGAAGCCCAGGAGGCCGCTGAGGAAGAAGAACTGGAAATTGACGTTGCGGAGTCTGACGGTGATGGTCGGCACCGGGCCTCCCTGCCGCGTCTGGTAGCCGAGACCGGTGGCGGAATAGGTCACGACCACGTTGGCGCGGGTGAGGAAGGGGAAGAAGTGGCACATGCCCGGCCTCTGCGAGCCGGTGCGGATAGGGCAGTCGTCGCTATCGCTGAAGCTCGTATCGCCGCGGAAGATGCGGCTGAAACTGGTAGCGCTGAACCCGCCGCTGCTGCACGAGCCGACGCCGGCCGTGTAACTGCAGACGAAGGGCGCATAGGCGCCGGCGACCACGGGTGCGCCGGGCGTCGTGGTCGGGGCGGCGGCGGCCAGGCCGGTCGCCACCGGGTCGGAGATCGAGGCGAGGCGCGCGCCATACTGCACCGCCTTGTCGGCCGCGTTCCACTGGTAGAAGGCGTTGCCGAAGTCGACGAAGCCGAGCGTCAGCAGAAAGAGCAGCGTCATGGCGATGGCCGCCTCGACCATGGCCGCACCCTTTTCTGACGTGGCGAAGCACTTCAGCATGGTCAGAACCGGATCAACCGCTCCTCATGTGCGCTGTGCAGCGTGATCGGCCCCAGGCCGAGGAGCGCAAGCATGCCGAGATCGGCATAGACCTTGTCGCTGGATGCCCGGACGATGCAGACCTGGGTCGTGACGGAACGATACTGGGTGACGCCGGCGACGACCGCGTCGTGGCAGCTGCCGGCATTGGCGATCTGCACCGTGACGTCGGCCTTGGCCCAGCCGGTGACCCGGGCCGGGCCGGTGCCGGCCGCGTTGCCGAAGACGGCGATGTTGGTGGCGATGTCGGCGCAGTCGATGGTGAGACTGGCCTGGGCATAGAGCTGGCTGTTGCAGCGCGCGGCGAAGCGGGCGGCATCGTTGAGACCGGCCTGCATCAGGAGCTTCTGGTGGATCATGTTGCCGAACTCGAACACGCCGGCCCCCAGCGTCACCATCAGCGGTGCGATCAGCGCCATCTCGACGAGCGTGGTGCCGCGCTCGTCGCGGCGGAAACGGTCCCTCAGGGCTTTGAGCGCGTCGAACATCGCCGTCACCGATAGAGCTGGACTTCGTCGCGCAGGAAATTGTCGAGCGTGCCCTGGCCGCCGCGGCCGGTGATGTCGACGAGTTCCACACGGATAATCTGATCCGGTCCGCTCTCGACGGTCTCCGTGATGAAGAAACTGCCGAAGGCCTCGACCGGCAGCGGCGGTGACGAATTGCCGCCGCTCATCAAGCCGGCGGCGGCCAGCGCCTGGCAGTTGAGGATCGCTCCATACAGGATCCGCCTGTCGGGGTCGGCGACGCTGTTTGGCGAGCAGGCTGGGGCACCTATCTCACCGCCATTCGAAGGATGGCTCACGATCCCTTGCGAGAGTTCGTATCTGTAAAGTTCGTAGCGGGTCGGCTCGTTTGTATTGCTCGCAAGGTTTACACCATCGGCGCCCTTGGGCTTCGACACCGTGACCGGATTTACCGTCGTGGCGAAGTTGGCGTTCCAGTATCCGTCGAAGTCCCAGTCGCCATTGCCGACACGACCGTTGGCGATCGTGCAAGTCCCGGTCGCAAAGCAGCTGTCACGGGGCAGCGACTGGTAGTTTGTCGGCTGTGCCGGGCTGACGGGTGCCGCGTTGCAGGCATTGGCCGCAGGTTGGTAGCCTTTCCTGACGTTCTTGGCAGGAGCGAAATTCACATCATTCTTATTGCCATTCATCGGGCCATCGTAAACGTCGAAGCGAACGTTCAGCGCGTCACGCACGGTTGCAATGAAGCCGGGCCGCAGCAGCACGCCCCGTTCATTGTAGCAGGCAGCGGACTTCACCTTTGCGATCATGTCGCGGATCGCGTTGGCGCCGCCGGAGCCGTCGGGAGGCTGCAGGAAGCCATAGTTGCCCGGAGAATTCTGGGCGGAAGCTCCACCCTGCTGGCGCAACTCGATCAGGCGGCGTCGCTTCGCGGGGTCGGCAACTACATCGTAGAGTGTTTCCGAGGCGCTATTCTCATAGGGATTGCAGATGTAGACGGGTGTGAAGTCGCAGACACCCGAGGTGAAGCCTGCGACCGCGCGGGCGCCGACGTTGAAGCCGTCGTCGGCGGTGTCGCCGGTCAGGAACGATGCCGGGAAGATGGTGCTGAAGGCGGTCGGGGTGACCGTGACCTGGATAAACCGGGTCTGGCCTTCTCCAATTGTCGGATTTGAATCCGCGCGGTCAGTCAAGGCCACCTGGTCACTATCGTTCGTCGGCAGGCTCTTGAGGAAGCACCACGAGATGCTGCCGGCGCTGTTGCAGTTGAGCGTGCCGCCCGGCTGGCCGGCCGTCAGCGTGGTCACGCCCGCGGTCGAGAAATAGCTCTGGTTCTGGACGAGTGTCGCCATGGCGCGCTCGGCGCGGGCCCAGGCACCGGCGGTTCCGTCAAGCTCGGCCCCGGCGGCGAGGGCAAAGGAATCGGCTGCCTTCTGCAGGTCGTTGTGCAGGGTGCTGGCGCGGCTCATGTCGATGACGAGCAGCGAAAAGCCGATGATGACCGGCAGCATGATGCTGACGAGGATGAGGGCGATGCCGTCCTGGTCCTGCCAGAATGCGCGAAGTGTCCGCAACATGGCG
Source organism: Mesorhizobium sp. CC13 (assembly GCF_039907765.1). Lineage (NCBI taxonomy): Bacteria > Pseudomonadati > Pseudomonadota > Alphaproteobacteria > Hyphomicrobiales > Phyllobacteriaceae > Mesorhizobium > Mesorhizobium sp. CC13. Next base: position 102,263 of record NZ_JARDJI010000001.1, read on the forward strand.
AAAACTCTCAGCCTGTTCGTTGTGCCGGCCGCCTCGCACGCCCGGCACCACTTGGCGCCGCATCCTTCTCCTTAACTGCCTGAGCCGGCCCCCACATTGATGGTGACGTTCTGCGACGCCGTGGGTGGCGGCGGAATGAGATATCGCTTCATGACCGTGTCGGTGCGCGCACCGCTGGTCGGAATGCGGTTGTTGCGCGCGGCCGGATTGAAGGGGTCGGCGGTCTGCAGAAGCATGTTGTGCTTCTGCGTGTCGCCGGCCGCCAGCGTCACCGTGTCGTAGCGGTTGAGATAGTCGGCGCAGCCCGAGAGCAGCCCGGCGATGGCAATCAGGGACAGGGTGCTATTTCTTGACATAGATCATCTTGTCCTTGGATTTGACGTCGAGCATGTGGCCGTAGGGGCCGGTCACGCCGCTGCCGAGCTCGTAGGCGCGCACCATGTCCTTCGACACTTCGAGCTGGCCCATGAGGAAGAATTCCGGATCGTTGGTCGGCTTCGTCTTGTCGAGCGGCGTCGCCAGCTGCTGGCCGGGCTTCACAGGGCGCACCAGCCGCGGCGTCACGATGATGACCAGGTCGGTCTCGTTCTTGATGTAGCTCGACGAGCGGAACAGCGCGCCGATGATCGGCACCTGGCCGATCCACGGCACCTGGCTCTGGACCTTGCGGTTGCTCGACTGCAGCAAGCCGGCGATGGCGAAGCTCTGGCCGTCGCGCAGTTCGACCACCGTCGTGGCCTTGCGCGTGCTGAAGGCGGGAATGTCGAGGTCGTTGACACGGATCGAGACTGTCGGGTCGACCTCGCTGACCTCCGGGGCAAGCCTGAGGTTGATCTTGCTGTCCTCGAGCACGATGGGGGTGAAGCGCAGCTTGACGCCGAATTCCTTGAACTCGACCGTGACCTTGTTCTCTTCCTGCTGCACCGGGATCGGCACTTCGCCGCCGGCAAGGAAGCTCGCCTCCTCGCCCGATAGGGCAGTCAGGTTCGGCTCGGCGAGACGCCGCGCCAGGCGCTTGTCCTCCAGCGCGCGGATCATGACGTCGACGTTGACGCCGGCATCGATGACGCGCGCGATCAGCGAGGCAAAGGGGGCATTGCCGGTGGCGAACAGGGCCGCAGCGGATGCCGGCCCCGAGGCAAAGCCGTTGCCGGTATCCGACCCATCGCTCTTCGCCCGCATCGAAACGCCCAGCTCCCGCCCGGCGTTGCGCGACACTTCCAGCACCCGGACTTCCAGATTGACCTGCTGGCTGTCGTCGACCTGGATGGCGTTGATGATCGGCTCAGGGCTGTATTGCTGGGCGACCTGCAGGATCTCGGCGAGCTGGGCGCCGTCCTTGACGCGGCCGCCGAGGCGCACCTTGCCGTTGACCGAGCCGATGGTCACGCGCGAGCGCGGCGCCACCTGGCGGACGGCGGCCGCCATGTCGTCGATGTCGACGCCGACCTCGACCTCGATGACGCCGAGCGAACGGCGGTCTTCCGAAAACAGGTTGATCGAGGTGGTACCTGCGCCCTTGCCGATGACATAAAGCGTGCGGTCGGTCATCGGCTGGGCGTCGGCGATCTTGTTGTCGGCCACGACCATGTCGCCGAGATTCTGGTTCACCTGGATGGTCACCGACTGCGACATCGGCAGGAAGATGCGGTGAACGCGCGGGCTGGAAACGTCTATGTTCCGGTCGGCCGCGCCGGCCGCGGCCGGGATCAGAGAGGGTGGGGCGGCGATCGCCAGTGCCGCCGCAAGTAACGCCGCACAAAATCCTCGCATGTACTCCATCCCCTCTGGCTATGCGTCAGTCGATCAAGCTTACATCATTGCCGCGGCGAAATCTCTTCCCCTCAATTCGTCCGCGGCACATCGTAAGTCACGCGTTCGGTGCCCCTGAACACACCCACTGTCGCATAAGTGGGTGATTCGGGCTGCACGTATTTTACCACTTCCTTAACGACCTCTTTCGCATCTGTGGAGGGCTTTGCCTTGCCGATTTCTTCGAGCCGGCTGCCGACATTCTCTACTGCCTTCTGCAAGCCGTCGAGACGTTCGTCGTTGCGCTTGCGCTCGGCTTCGAGTGCGGCCTGGCGTTCGAGATCCGCCTGGCGGGCGGCGACATCCTGCGGCGTGTCGCCGGTGAGATCCGAAAGGGTGATGCGAGCCGTGTCCTCGCCCTGGTTTGCCGCCACCTGGCGCAACGCCAGCGACAGCTGACCAGCGCCGGCGGCCAGCGTCAGTTTCTGCGCGTCCTTGGTGCTGACCTCGAGCGTCACCGCCTTCACGACGGTCGGGTTCTCCTTGGTCTCGTCGGCAACCTGGTCGACGGCGAGCACCTTGATGCTCTGCAACAGCACGTCGACGAAGCTCTGGTCGGAGCCGTCGGCATTGCGCACGTTGCGGGTCAGCAGCACGTCGACACGGTCGCCCGGGAAGACGAAGCCGGCGACGCCGAGCACGTCGTTGACGCGGATGGAGACGGCCTTCATGCCGTCGGCAAGCACGGCCGACAGCGTCGCGCGCTGGCCTGGGCCGGTGATCTTGCTTGAGAGAATGGGTTCGTTGACGCCGATCGCCTGCAGTGCCTGGCGACTGCCTTCCTTGACGAGCACCTCGTCGGCAGTCTTGAAGGCGCCTGCCGGGATCGACCCTGCCGGCCAGGGGATCTGGCGCATCTTGTCGGCGGTAATCTGGTCGCCGAACTTGAGCGCCACCGTGGCAACGACGATTGTCGATTCCGGAACTTCGCTGGCGCTGGCCATCTGGTTGCGCTGGTTGGCCAGCCACATGTTGGCGAGCACCACGGCAAGTACGCCGAAGATGCCGGCCAGAACAATCATGATGATCGAATTCGCACGCATGTCCGTCCCGCCCGTCAAATTCGATCAGGCGATCCTGCCCGATCGATGCCCTTTCGTCGAGGGAGTCTGGTCCGGACCTCGACGGACCGGACCAGACTTCGTTTTCGTCAGGTGCCGGAGCCGTCGGCGCAGGTACCAGGCGCCGCGTTGAGGTCGGCGCAAAGATCGGTGAACCGGCCGGTGACCCATCCGCCAATGCCGATGATGAAGCCGATCGCGGCAGCCGCGATGATGCCGATCAGGATTGCGTATTCGACCATGGCAGCGCCGTCTTCATCGTCGCGGAACTGCCGGGCCATCGTCATGAGCTTGTTCATGCCAATTTCTCCCCACTGGAGTTTCAACCCGACGAGACGAGCAAAGGATGAAATCCATACCCAAGCATCCCCCGTCACTCACGATGCTAGGGACCGCTGTTTCGGCAAGTCAAACCATTTTAACGGTTCCTTAACCCAGCAATACATGGAAGGCCGCAAAATCGCCTCATTCCGGCAAGCCTAACCTTATGAATTGATGATATTTTAGCGCATCCTTAACCATATAGGGGTATTGTCGGGCTAAGACCTGATCATATTAGGTGTGTTGCATAAACCGTTATATTGCCCTGTTATGCAGAGGTTTTTGCGCATGGTGGCGGGGTTTGTGAGGGGTGCGTGCGCTGTCGTATGCGATACTCATACAAAAGCATGTGAACCTATGACAAGTAAAGGGATCGCCGTGCGACAGTTCTTAACTATAGACCAAGTAAACCAGGGCGTGTCCGGCTGTCGCGCTTGCGCGGGGGTCGGTTAGCAAATAATTTACCACGAGCTTAAGGACGCGGGCGGTGGGGAAATCGCAGGGTTCGGAAGCGAGGCAGGTGCCCGGGTGGCGCTGTCCTTTTCGGGGGACGCAGTTACCGTCGCATTCTCGCAAATGGCCTCCTCTTCGGCCGCCGTCCAAGGCGGAGATTGGCTTGGACCGCGATCCACGCGGGTCGCAGGTGCCGGGCATAAGGAGTGAGGCGTAGTCATGCTCGGACGCTTTACCAGATCGAACGGCACTGCCGTTCCCCAGGTCGCAACACCCGTCCCTGAAGTGGCGGTCCATGTCGTTGCGGCCCCTGAAGATGCGGACGGCGAGGCGGACCGCCTGCTGGCGCTCAAGGTCGAGATCCACAGCCATCTGATCGAGCGGTTCAACCTGGCCGCGCTCGACACCGCCTCGAAGGACGAGATCCTCAACGAGATCCGGCCGATCGTGCGCGAGTTCGTGCGCAACAGGAACCTGCCCTTCAACGCCCGCGAGCTCGACCAGCTGACGAGCGACACGGCCGACGAGATGCTGGGCCTCGGCCCGATCGAGCCGCTGCTCAAGGACGATTCCATCGCCGACATCCTGATCAACACACACAGGCGTGTGTTCATCGAGCGCCGCGGCGTGCTCGAAGAGACGCCGATCCGCTTCCGCGACGAGGCGCATCTGTTGCGGGTCATCAACAAGATCGTCTCGGCGATCGGCCGCCGGGTCGATGAATCCTATCCGATGGTGGACGCTCGCCTGGAGGACGGGTCCCGCGTCAACGTGGCCGTGCGTCCAATCTCGGTCGACGGGCCGCTGGTATCGATCCGCAAATTCTCCAAACATCCCTATTCTCTGGAGCGCCTGATCGAGTTCAACTCTATCCGCCCGCCGATGATCGACATGCTCAAGATTGCTGTGCGGTCGCGCAAGTCGATCCTGGTCTCGGGCGGCACCGGCAGCGGCAAGACCACGCTGCTCAACGCACTGTCGAGCTACATCTCGCATCGCGAGCGGCTGATCACCATCGAGGACGCGGCCGAGCTGCAGCTGCAGCAGCCGCATGTCGGCCGGCTGGAGACGCGGCCACCCAACGTCGAGGGCAAGGGCGAGGTGCGCCAGCGCGAGCTGGTCAAGAACGCGCTGCGCATGCGCCCCGACCGCATCATCGTCGGCGAGGTGCGCGGCGAAGAAGCCTTCGACATGCTGCAGGCGATGAACACCGGCCACGAGGGATCGATGACCACGATCCACGCGAACACGCCGCGCGATGCGCTGTCGCGCCTCGAACAGATGGTCGGCATGGCCGGCATGCCGATGACGGCCGAATCCATCCGCGCCCAGATCGCCTCTGCCATCGACATCATCGTCCAGACCCAGCGCCTGTCCGACGGCGGCAGGCGGGTGATCTCGATCTCGGAACTGACCGGCATGGAAGGCAACGTCATCCAGCTGCAGGAGATCTACCATTTCGTTCGCCGCGACGTGACCGAGGACGGCAAGATCGTCGGCGACTTCCGCGCCACCGGCATCCGGCCGCGTTTCGCCCAGGAGGCGGCGACGCTTGGCCACCACTTCGCCAAGGACGCCTTCAACCCGCAGGTGGCGCTCTGATGCTGACCGGCCAGACGCTCCTCTACGTCATCTACGTGCTCGTGGCCGCGGCCGCCATCCTGGCTGTCGAGACCTTTTACCTCTCCTATGCCGGCAGACGGGCGACCGCCGGCGCGATCAACCGCAGGCTGAAGCGCCTGGCCGAGGAGGGGGCGGCCGAGCAGGCGCTGCAGGGACTGCTGCGCGAGCGTGGCCTGACCGAGAGCGGCGACTTCAGCTACGGCATCGTCTGGCTCAACCGGCTCTATACGCAGTCCGGCATCACCGGCAATCCGCTGGCCTTCGCCGCCGTCTTCATGCTTGCCGGGCTGGCACTGGCGCTGCTGGCCATGCTGCTGATGGCCTTCTCGCCGGCCCTGGGGGCAATCGTCTTCGCCACAGTCGCCTTCGTTCTGCCGCTGGTCGTCCTGCGGCGGGCGCGCAACAAACGCATCCGGAAGTTTGCCAGGCAACTGCCGGACGCGCTCGACATGATCGTGCGCTCGCTGCGCGCCGGCCATCCGACCACCGTCGCCATCGCCCTGGTTGCGCGCGAGATGCCGGACCCGATCGGCACGGAGTTCGGCATCGTCGCCGATGAGATCACCTTTGGGCTCAGCCTCGAGCAGGCGGTCAAGAAGCTCGCCCAGCGCGTCGGCTTCGAGGGGCTCAACCTGTTGTCGGTGTCGCTGTCGATCCAGGCCAAGACCGGCGGCAACCTGACCGAGATCCTGTCCAACCTGGCGCGCGTGCTGCGCGAGCGCCAGAAGCTGCGGCTCAAGATACGTGCGCTCTCGGCCGAGGGCCGGGTGTCGGCCTGGATCATTTCGCTTTTTCCGGTCGCGATGTTTCTGCTGCTGCAATTGATCTCCCCGAGTTACTACGGTGGCGTCTGGACCAGCCCCCTCATCCTGCCGGTCTTCCTGGCCTTTGGCACCTGGTGCCTGCTCGGCGTGTTCATCATGTACCGCATGGTCAATTTCGAGATTTGAGGAGGCTGGCATGGAACTCCTCTCCAGCTTCGGGAATTCGGGTCTTCTGCTCTCGACGGCGGTGTTCGCCGCGGCCGCGTCGCTGTTCCTGTTCGGTGCACTGGTGATCCTGCCCGTCATCCAGACGCGGAAGATGGTCGCCCGCAGCCTGCTTGCCGACGGGATCACCGACCGCCGGTCCCTCGCAGCCCAGGAGCAGGTGGCGCGTGCCGCGGCACAGCGCCCGGTCGACGCCTACTTCCGGGCGCTCGAAAAGGAGCGCGGCAAGCCCGACGCGCTCGAACTGAGACTGTTCCGCGCCGGCTTCCACCAGAAGGGCGCGCCGCTGATCTACATGCTGAGCCGGATCGGGGTGGTCGCGGTTGGCTTCCTCGGCGCCTATCTGCTGCTGTCGCGGGTGCTGCCGCCGCAATTGCCCGGCTTCGTGGCCTTCGCGGGAGCGGCGCTGTTCGGGCTTGCCTGCCTCGTCGTCCCGAGCGTCGCGCTCGACCGCTTCGAGCGCGCCAGGCAGCGCCAGTACCGCATCGGCTTCCCCGACTTCATGGACATGATGATCACCTGCGCCGATGCCGGCATGAGTCTCGAGGCGGCGGTGGAACGGGTGAGCAGCGAACTTGCCGGCACGCACAAGTGGCTCGGCATCCAGCTGTCGATCATGAATCTGCAGCTCAGGGCCGGCAAGCCGCTGCGCGATGCGCTGCGTGATCTCGCCGACCGCATGGGCCTCGACGAGGCGCGGTCGCTGGCCGTGCTGTTTCGCCAGTCCGAGGAGCTCGGGACCAGTCTAACCGAAGCGCTGCGCGTCTACAGCGACGAGATGCGCACGCAGCGAATCCTGCGCGCCGAGGACAAGGCCAATTCGCTGCCGGTGAAAATGATGATCCCCTTGGGGCTCTGTATCTTCCCGGTGGTCTTGATGATTATCATGCTGCCAGTCATTATCCGCATGAGGGGCGTGTTCTTTTGACCGGACGGGCGGACAGGGGCAAGATTGCAGATGGCGCCCGGCGCGCCGAGGGGACGAGACAAGAATGACAAGGCCTATCCTGATTGCCGCGGCTGCCCTTTTCATGGGGGCGGCGCTGGCCGGCTGCCAGACCGGCAGCGCGCTCGACGACGGCGTGGTGCGCACGAACGAGCCAGTCTCGCCGGAATTCACCGCGTTCGGCGACGCCTTCCAGGGCCTCAAGACGGTCTCCGACGTCGAATACTACGCCTCCGACCAGGCCATGGCCGAGGCCAAGAACCAGTTTCGGCAGGAGAATTACGGCAATGCCGGCGCCTTGTTCTACAAGGCCGTTCAGCTCGCGCCCAATGACGGCGTCGCCTGGCTGGGGCTTGCGGCATCGACGGACCGCATCCGCCGATTCGACCTGTCGGACCTCGCCTACCGGCAGGCGGTCAAGCATCTCGGCCCGACCGCCGAATATTACAACAATGTCGGCTACTCGTATCTGCTGCGCGGCAAGCTGCAGGAGGCGCGCAGCAACTTCCTCAAAGCCTATGAGATCGCGCCCAACGATCCGACGGTGGCCAACAACCTCAAGCTGCTCTCGTCGAGCGTCAAGAACATCGAGCGCTGAACATGCTGCCGGCCGCCGCGATGCTCATGAAGCTCCTGGCGATCCCACTGCTCTTCAGGATCGCCAGGCTCGACTTCACGACCCATCGCATCGCCAACAGCAACGTGCTCCTCTTGCTTTGCCTGGGAGCGGCATCGTTGTTCCTGGCGGGGCTCGCGCAGGGCTCGTGGTGGGACCTCGGCCTCAGCTCGGCGGCAGGGCTGGTGCTTTTCCTGGCGCTGTTTCCGTTCTGGCTGCTCAAGAAGGTGGGGGCGGGCGACGTCAAGCTGATGGCAGTCGCGCCGTTCGTGTCGGGTGGGGCGGATCTCATGGTCTTCGCCATCGCCCTGCTGGTCTTCGCGATCGTCACCGTGATGGTGGTGAGGAACCCGATGCTTTTGCCGTCGCCGGCGTTCCGCGTCTATGTCGAGCATCTCGACCGCAGGCGCGTCGTGCCGTTCGGCGTGCCGATTGCCGCGGCCTTGATCGTGACGATCGGGCTGCAGCTGGCCGCGCAGGTCGTGGCAGCGTTGAGTTCCTGATCCCGTGGAAACGAGGGTAGCGTCCCGGGCTTCCGGAGGAGCCTGCGGCGCTACAGCTGCGATTCGATCGGCAGCCAGCCGATGACCTTGGCGACGAGCCTCCGCCGCAGGCTGGCCTGCGGCTCGTGTTTCATCTCGCGCGGCCGGTTCGACGACATGTCGGTCCACCTGAGCGCGCCATCGGCGACCGTCACCCGGAAGCTGGCCCGTGGGGAGGTCTGCGTGGCGATGACCTGCTCCACCTCGCGGGCCAATTGCTCCTGGCGGAACAGCACGCCCATCTCGGTGTTGAGCGACGCCGAGCGCGGGTCGAAGTTGAAGGAGCCGACGAACCCGGCCGATCCGTCCGCGACGAAAGCCTTGGTGTGGAGGCTCGCGCCCTTCGAACCGAACAGCGACATGTCGGTGCGCTCGTCGTCCGGCTTGAGCTCGAAGATCTCGACGCCCTGGTCGATGAGGGTCTTGCGATAGCGGACATAGGCGCCGTGCACTGCGGCAACGTCGGTCGCGGCCAGGGAATTCGTCAACACCGTGACCGCCACGCCGCTTCGGGCCAGCGCCGCGAGCTGCCGCGTGCCGTCCTCGCCCGGTATGAAGTAGGGCGAGACGATCCTCAGTTCGCGCACCGCCGACCGCAGCACCGGGCCGATCGACCGGATCAGCCATCCGTCCTCGCCGACGCCCATCGCCTTTTCCGGCGGATCGGAAACCACAGCGACCTCGCCGCTCCAGCGCAGCCGGCCCATGCCGGAGCCCGACCATTCGCTGCGCTCCTCGGCGATGCGGCGGAGATAGGGCTCCGCCCGGCCGGTGGTCGCGGCGCGGTCGAGGCGCTTCCTTAGGGCCGGAAGGTCGGGCCTGGCGAAGCCGGCGAGCGGGCGGATCGGCAGCACCGCCTCGCTGTTCCAGTACCGGTCGAAGATGCTTTCGGCCTGGTCGACCGCAGGACCCACGATCAGCAGGTCCATGTCGCGGAAATTGGCCTCTTCCGAGGCGTCGAAATAGGCGTCGCCGATGTTGCGGCCGCCGACGATGGCCAGCCTGCCGTCGGCGATCCAGGCCTTGTTGTGCATGCGGCGCGTGGTTCGCACGGCGCGCAGCGCCAGCTCCAGCCCGCGCTGCAGCCCGAACGAGCGCGCCCAGCTGGGGTTGAACAGCCGCAGGTGGATGTTGGGGTGGCTGTCGAGGGCAAGGTAGTCGCGGTCGAAGCCGCGCGTGTTGATGTCGTCAATGAGCAGCCGCACGCGGACACCGCGGTCGGCGGCGGCGAGGATTTCGCGGGCGAGCAGGCGCCCGGTCAGGTCGCCTTTCCAGTAGTAGTACTGCAGGTCGAGGCTGCGTGCCGCATGGCGCGCCAGATAGGCCCGGACCGCAAAGGCGTGAAGGTTGCTGGAGAGCAGCGCCAGACCGGTTTGTCCCGGGTGGTCGGCCAGAAGCGGCTCGGCCAGCACATCGAACTCGGTTTCGCCCGGTGCCCTTGGCAGGGCGAAGGTCGGTGCCCCGCGTGCACGCTTGGCAAAGCGCCCGTAGGCATAGACGGCCAGCAGGGAGGCGATGACCAGAACCCCCACCACGGCGATCACGATGGCCAGGAGTTTCATGCCGCGTCCTGCCTGGCGGCCCATGCGGCCGCATGCCCGCAATATCTGTATCGTGGATGGCCATAGTGACGCACGTGGAAAATCTCGAACACTTGGACCATATAGGTTACACTCGACGACAACGCCTGCCTCAAGTGACCACGAATTTCCCAGAGATTCCAGACGAGTGATGGTTAGCAGACACGGCTTGGAGAGTCCCGCAAAGGCCAGTGGAGAACAGCTCATCGACGCCCCCTCGCAGCGGGCGGCGGAGCAGCCCCACGAGAACGCCGGCTTCAGCGAGATCGTGATCGCCTCGTACAACGTTCACAAATGCGTCGGGCTGGACCGCCGTTTCGATCCGCGGCGGACGATGCAGGTGATCTCCGAGATCGACGCCGACGTCATAGCCCTGCAGGAAGCCGACCAGCGTTTCGGCGACCGCGCGGGCCTGCTGGACCTGGCCGAAGTGGAACGCGAGACCGGGCTGATGCCGGTTCCGCTGGCCGGGCGGCGCAAGAGCCACGGCTGGCATGGCAACGTCGTGCTGTTCCGCAAGGGGTCGGTGAGTTCGGCACGGCAGCTCGTGCTGCCCGGCGCCGAGCCGCGCGGCGCGGTCATCGTCGATCTCGAACTCGACGCCGGTCCCCTGCGCGTGATCGCCGCGCATTTCGGCCTGCTGCGCCATTCGCGCAAGCTGCAGGCCGGCACGCTGCTGACCGCCGCCGAACTGCATAGCGACAAGCCCACGGTGCTGGTCGGCGACCTCAACGAGTGGCGGCTGGGCAAGCGCTCGTCGCTGCGCAGCCTGGAGCCGGCCTTCGGCCCCACGCACGCCGTCGTGCCGAGCTTCCCGTCGCGCTTCCCCGTGCTCGCGCTCGACAGGGTGATGGCGCGGCCGCACAATCTGCTCGTCGACATCGAGGCGCATGACAGCGCGCTGGCGCGCGTCGCCTCGGACCATCTACCGATCAAGGCGGTGATCCGCCTCAACGGCAAGCGCAACGGACTGGCCGAAGCCGCCTGATCGCGGCTCTACGAGGCGCAGTCCTGGCACCAGCGCTATGCCGAGATCGTCTTAATGCGCTGCTGATCACTGGCCGACGAAGAAGTCGCTGATCCGCGCCGCGGTCTGCTTCAGGATCGGCAGGATCTCCGTTTCCATTTCGGCCGGCGTGTGGCGCGTCGACTGCGTCGAGACGTTGACGGCCGCGACGATCGCGCCCGAGCGATCGCGCAGGGGCACGGCGATCGAGCGCAGGCCGATTTCCAGTTCCTCGTCGACCAGGGCGTAGCCGTTCGTCCGCACCGAGGCGATGATCTCGCCGAGCTTCGCCACGTCTGTGACGGTCTTCGGCGTGCGCCGCTCCAGTGCCGCGCGCGCCAGGAAGGCCCCGAGGTCCGGCTCGGAAAGTCCCGACAGCAGTACCCGGCCCATGGCGGTGCAGAAGGCGGGCAGGTGGGCGCCGACCTGCAGGTCGACGGCGATGATGCGCGGGCCGGGAACGCGCGCGACATAGACCATGTCCTCGCCCGAGAGGATCGCGGCCGAGCAGGACTCGTGCAGCTTGGCGGCCGTTTCCTTCATGAAGGGTTCGGCGAAGGTCCATAGCGGCACGCCGTGCAGCCAGATGCGCGCCTGCGCCAAGAGCCTAGGCGACAGCGAGAAGTTGCGGCCGGCCTGAACGGCGTAGCCGGTTGCCGTAAGCGTCAGCAGGAAGCGGCGTGCGCCGGCGCGCGTCAGCCCGGCCTTCTCGGCCGTTTCGGTGAGCGTCAGTCCGCGCGGATTGGCCGCCAGGATCTCCATCACGGCTAGGCCGCGCTCAAGCGAGGTGACGTGGTCTCGCCCATTCTCATCGTCGCGCATGGCGGCATTCCCCGAAAACCGGCTGGGCAGAGCCTCGTTCTTGACTCTGCGGCAATCTTGCTCCAAGAATGTATCGCATAGAAAACAAATGTTCGCAATACGAACTTTTGACCATTGGGACGAAACGCGATGACCAAATTCCTCCCCTTGTCGAGGGCGGTCGCCGAAAACCTCGGCAACGGCGACACCGTGGCCTTCGAAGGCTTTACGCATCTCATTCCCACGGCCGCCGCGCATGAGGCGATCCGACAGGGCTTCAAGGATCTGACGCTGGTGCGCATGACGCCGGACCTGATCTACGACCAGATGATCGGCATGGGCATGGCGAAGAAGGCGATCTTCTCCTATGCCGGCAATCCCGGCGTCGGCCTGCTGCGCCGCCTGCGCGACGCCGTCGAGAACGGTTTTCCGCACGCCCTCGAGATCGAGGAGCACAGCCATGCCGCCATGGCCAACGCCTATGAGGCGGGGGCGGCCGGTCTGCCTTGCGCCATCTTCCGCGGCTATCGCGGCGCCGAACTCGCAAGGGTCAACCCGAACATCAAGTCGGTGACATGCCCGTTCACCGGCGAGGTGCTGGCGGCGGTGCCGGCGGTTCGCCCCGACGTCACCTTCATCCATGCCCAGAAGGCCAACAGGAAGGGCGACGTGCTGGTCGAAGGCATCATCGGCATCCAGAAGGAGGCGGCCCTTGCCGCCAGGCGCGCAGTGGTGACCGTCGAGGAGGTGGTCGACAATTTCGACGATCTTCACCCGAACCTGACCGTGCTGCCCAACTGGTCGGTGACGGCGATCTCGGTGGTGCCGGGCGGGGCGCACCCGTCCTACGCCCATGGCTACTACATTCGCGACAACGCCGCCTATCTCGAATGGGACGAGATCGCCGCCGACCGCGACCGCTTCGCCGCATGGATGCAGAAGAACGTCATCGAAAAGACCGCCGACGACTTTGCCGGGCGCGTCGAACACCTGAGGAACGCGGCATGAGCGAGCTCGGCTTCACCCCCAACGAAATGATGACGATCGCCGCCTCGCGCGCGCTCAGGAACGACGACGTCTGCTTCGTCGGCATCGGCGCGCCCTCGGCCGCCTGCAATGTCGCGCGGCTGACGCATGCGCCGGACATCACGCTGATCTATGAATCGGGCACCATCGGCACCGCACCAGACGTGCTGCCGCTGTCGATAGGCGACGGCGAACTCTGCGACACCGCCGTCACCACCGTCTCGGTGCCCGAGATGTTCCGCTACTGGCTGCAGGGCGGGCGCATCTCGATCGGCTTCCTCGGCGCTGCCCAGCTCGACAAGTTCGGCAACATCAACACCACCGTCATCGGCGACTACGCCCATCCGAAGACCCGCCTGCCGGGCGGCGGCGGCGCGCCGGAGATCGCGACCTCCTCGAAGGAGATCTACATCACCATGGCGCAGTCCAAGCGCGGCATGGTCGAGAAGATCGACTTCTACACCTCCTTCGGCCATGGCGAGGGCGGCGACCACCGCCGGCGCCTCGGCATTGACACCAAGGGGCCGACGCTGCTGATCACCGACCTGGCGATCTGGAAGCCGGACCCGGTGACCAAGGAATTCACGGTCGTTTCGCTGCATCCCGGCGTCACCCGCGACAAGGTCCAGGAGACCTGCGGCTGGACGGTGAAATTCGCCGATACGCTGGAGGAAACGCCAGTGCCGACACAGTTGGAATTGCAGACGCTGCGTGATCTAAAGGCGCGCACCGACGCCGCCCACAAGGGCGAGGCAGTTTCCGCCAAGAGAGGATCCAAGGATGGCTGAAGCCTTCATCTGCGACTACATCCGCACCCCCATCGGCCGTTTCGGCGGCGTGCTGTCGTCGGTCCGCGCCGACGACCTTGGCGCGGTGCCGCTCAAGGCGCTCCTGGAACGCAACGCCTCGGTGGACTGGGCGGCCGTCGACGACGTCGTCTTCGGCTGCGCCAACCAGGCCGGCGAGGACAACCGCAACGTGGCGCGCATGTCGCTGCTTCTGGCCGGACTGCCGGTCGAGGTGCCGGGCACGACCATCAACCGGCTCTGCGGCTCGGGCATGGACGCGCTGATCTACGCCGCCCGTGCGATCAAGGCCGGCGAGGCCGAACTGATGATCGCCGGCGGCGTCGAAAGCATGAGCCGCGCCCCCTTCGTCATGCCCAAGGCGGAGACTGCGTTCTCGCGCCATGCCGAGATCCATGACACGACCATCGGCTGGCGCTTCGTCAATCCCGTCATGAAGAAGCAATACGGCGTCGATTCGATGCCCGAGACCGGCGAGAACGTCGCCGAGGACTTCTCCGTCAGCCGCGCCGACCAGGACGCCTTTGCCGTGCGCAGCCAGAACAAGGCGGTCGCGGCGCAGGAGAACGGCCGGCTGGGCAAGGAGATCACCCCGGTGACGATCCCGCAGCGCAAGGGCGATCCGATCGTCGTTGCCAAGGACGAGCATCCGCGCGCCGGCACCACAATCGAGACGCTTGCCAAGCTGCCGACGCCATTCCGCCAGGGCGGCACGGTGACGGCCGGCAATGCCTCGGGCGTCAACGATGGGGCGGCGGCACTCATCGTCGCCTCCGAGGCGGCGGTAAAGAAGTACGGCCTGACCCCGATCGCCCGCGTCCTCGGCGGCGCTAGTGCGGGTGTCGCGCCGCGCGTCATGGGTATCGGCCCGGCACCGGCGACCAAGAAGCTGTGCGCGCGGCTCGGCATCCAGCCTTCCGCCTTCGACGTGATCGAACTCAACGAGGCATTCGCCTCCCAGGGCATCGCGGTGCTTCGTGAACTCGGCATCGCCGAGGACGCCGAGCACGTGAACCCGAACGGCGGCGCGATCGCGCTTGGCCACCCGCTGGGCATGTCGGGCGCCCGCATCGCCGGCACGGCGGCGCTGGAGCTTAACCTGCGCGGCGGCAGGCTGGCGCTTGCCACCATGTGCATCGGGGTCGGGCAGGGCATAGCGGTCGCTCTCGAAAGGGCGTGACCGGCTCACCTTCAAAATGCGAATGCCCGGCGGTGCCGGGCGTTTTCGTTTGGTGAGATCGGAACGCCTCAGCCGATCAGACTGAGCAGGAAACGCAGGCTGATGAGCAGCAGGAAGATGCCGAAGGCGACCTCCAGCTTGCGCTTCGACAGCGCGTGCGCGAGTCTTGCGCCGAGCGGCGCGGTCAGCACGCTGGTGGGCACGAACAGGATCAGGCCGACGAGCGAGACATAGCCGAGCGCGAAGGGGAACTGCAGCGCCGCCACGTCGGGATACTCGGCGGCACGCGGCCAGCCGGCATAAACGTAGCCGATCGCGCCGGGGATCGAGATCAGCACGCCGAGGCCCGAGGAGGTCGCCACCGCCTGGTGGATGGGGCGGCCGTAGAAGGTCATGAACAGGTTCGACAATTGGCCGCCGCCGATGCCCATCAGGCTCGACAGCACGCCGATGATCCAGCCGTAGGCGTTCATTACCAGCTTGCCCGGCATGTCGAGGCCGAGCCGCCAGGAATCCTTGCCGAACAAGAGCCGGATCGCCGAAATGCCGGCCACCACCACGAACACCGCCTTGAACAGGTCGGCTGGCGCGAAGCGGGCGATCACGCTGCCCATGGCGACGCCGACGATGACGGGAACAGCCCACTGCCTGAGGATGGTCATGTCGACCGCGCCCTTGGCGCGGTGCGCCGCGAACGATCGGATCGAGGTCGGGATGATGATGGCGAGCGAGGTGCCGACGCAGAGCGGCATGCGTACCTCTTCGGGCACTCCGACGGCCTGGAACAGCTCATAGAGTACCGGCACGATGACTGCGCCGCCGCCGACGCCGAACACGCCCGCGAGGAGGCCGGTGATGGCGCCTGCTCCGAGCAGGGCGACGGCAAGCCAGATGATCTCGTAGGTGGTGATGCCGGACATTGGGGGAAGCTCTTCTCGGTTTGGCGGCAGGGGTAGGGGCGCCGGCACGGTCGCCAAGACTTCCCGATCCCGATGGTAAACCAGCGACATATGCCATGAACCGGGCGGCCAGTCTCCCTCGGATTGCAGTGCCAAGTGCAGTCGACAACCGTCAAATGGACGACAGATCTTTCTTCGGAAAACCACCTGGTCGGGTAGTTGCCTGCCATGTGTTATATCCGTATGAATATAACGATCTCGGCCGCCGACGGTCGAAAGATTTCGGAGGGATCATGATGTTCACGCGTAGGGGATTTGGTTTGCGGCTCGCCGCAATGGCGGGCGGCTTGGCCGTTGCGCTGTCGTTCGGCCTGTCTTCGGCGCGCGCCGACGGCGAGGTTGTCGTGTTCGCGGCGGCAAGCCTCAAGAACGCGCTCGACGCCGTCGGCGCGGCCTGGAAGGCCGACAGCGGCAAGGCCGTGACCGTCTCCTATGCGGCAAGCCCGGCACTCGCCAGGCAGATCGAGGACGGCGCGCCGGCCGACGTGTTCGTCTCCGCCGATCTCGACTGGATGAAGTATCTTGCCGACAGGCAGCTCATCAAGCAAGGCTCCGACGTCAAGCTGCTCGGCAACCGCATCGTGCTCATCGCGCCGAAGGACTCGGCCGCGGCCGTCGAGATCGCGCCCAATTTCGATCTCGCCAAGCTGCTCGGCGACGGCCGCCTCGCGATCGGTGACGTCAAGGCCGTGCCGGCCGGCAAATACGGCAAGGCCGCGCTGGAAAAGCTCGGCGTCTGGTCGTCGGTGGAGGGCAAGCTGGCCCAGGCCGAGAACGTGCGCGCCGCGCTCAAGCTGGTCGCCACCGGCGAGGCGCCGGCAGGCATCGTCTACCAGACCGACGCAGCGGCCGAGCCGGGCGTCAAGATCATCGCCACCTTCCCGGAAGAGACGCATCCTCCCATCGTCTATCCGGTAGGCCTGACGGCGGACACGAAGAACCCGGACGCGGCTGCGTACGTGAAGTATCTTCAGTCCGCCAAGGCCAAGGAGCTTTTCGAAGCGCAGGGCTTCATCATGATCGCCCCGGTGGCGTCCAATTAGACTAGGGAGTGGTTTACCGCTTTCCGGGTAAGCTCACGCCATAGGGGAAACTTGCGTCCCATCCCGCCTGCCGGGGTGGGACAGGCTTTTTGAGGGAATGCGACAAGGGAATGCTGGACCTCACTCCTGACGAATGGAATGCGGTCCGCCTGTCGATCAAGGTCGGGCTGTGGGCGATGGCCGGCAGCCTGCCTTTCGGCATCCTGATTGCGCTTCTGCTGGCGCGCGGAAAGTTCTGGGGCAAGTCGCTGCTCAACGGCGTCGTCCACCTGCCGCTCGTCCTGCCGCCAGTGGTGACCGGCTACCTGCTGCTCCTGAGCTTCGGCCGCCGCGGGCCGATCGGCTCCTTCCTGGCCGAGAATTTCGGCATCGTCCTTTCGTTCCGCTGGACGGGTGCCGCCCTTGCCTGCGCCGTCATGGGCTTTCCGCTCATGGTGCGCGCCATCCGCCTCTCCATCGAATCGGTCGACCGCCGGCTGGAACAGGCCGCAGGCACGCTGGGCGCGAGCCCGGCCTGGGTGTTTGCGACCGTGACCCTGCCGCTGATCCTGCCGGGCATCGTCGCCGGCATGATCCTGTCCTTTGCCAAGGCAATGGGCGAATTCGGCGCCACCATCACCTTCGTTTCCAACATTCCCGGCGAAACCCAGACCCTTCCCTCTGCGATCTACACATTCACCCAGGTGCCCGGCGGCGATGCCGGCGCGCTGAGGCTGACGCTGATCTCGGTCGCCATATCGATGCTGGCGCTCGTGGTGTCGGAGATGTTCGCCCGCAAGGTCGGCCAGCGGATGGTCGTGGAATGACGCTCTCCGTCGACATCGGCCACCGCCTCGGCGCTCTGAAGCTCGAAGTCCGGTTCGAGAGTGCCGGGCATCTGACCGCCCTGTTCGGGCCGTCGGGCTCGGGCAAGACCTCGCTCGTCAACCTCGTTGCCGGCCTGATCCGCCCGGATACGGGCCGCATCGTCATCGACGGGCGGACGCTGGTCGACACCGCGTCCCGCACCTTCCTGCCCGCCCACGGGCGACGCGTCGGCTTCGTGTTTCAGGACGCCCGGCTGTTCCCGCATTTGACCGTGCGCTCGAACCTGCTCTACGGTCGCTGGTTCACGCCGCGCGCCGAGCGCTATGCCGAATTCGACCGCGTGGTCGACATGCTCGGCATCGGCCATATCCTGGCGCGACGCCCGGCGCTGCTGTCGGGCGGCGAAAAGCAACGCGTCGCCATCGGACGGGCGCTGCTCGCCAGTCCCCGGCTGTTGCTGATGGACGAGCCGCTGGCTTCGCTGGATGACGCCCGCAAGGCCGAGATCATGCCCTATCTCGAGCGGCTGCGCGACGAGACGAAGATCCCGATCGTCTATGTCAGCCACTCCGTCGCCGAGGTGGCGCGGCTCGCCACCGACATCGTGGTGATGGCGAACGGCAAGGTCGCCGCCGCCGGCCCGACCACCGACATCATGCAGCGGCTCGACCTGTTGCCGCCGGAGGAAGTGGGCGAGGGCGGTGCCGTGCTCGACATGAAGGTGCTCGGCCACGACGAGGCATTCGGCATGACGGTGCTGGGTACCGCGGCGGGGCAGATGCGCGTGCCGCGGCTCCCGCTCGGCGATGGCGCGACGGTGCGCGTCCGCGTCAGGGCACGCGACGTGATGATCGCCACCGAACGGCCGCATGGGCTGAGCGCGCTCAACGTCCTGCCGGGACGCAT
Organism: Mesorhizobium sp. CC13; assembly: GCF_039907765.1. Taxonomy (NCBI): domain Bacteria; kingdom Pseudomonadati; phylum Pseudomonadota; class Alphaproteobacteria; order Hyphomicrobiales; family Phyllobacteriaceae; genus Mesorhizobium; species Mesorhizobium sp. CC13. The sequence continues at coordinate 120,740 of NZ_JARDJI010000001.1, forward strand.
CGTCGAGATCGGCGCGGTCGACGGTGCCCAGGTCGACCTCCGCCTCGATTGCGGCGGCGACATGCTAGTCTCGCGCATCACCCGCCAGTCGCTGGAAACACTCGGGCTGACGCCTGGCCGCGACGTCTTTGCGGTGATCAAGACGGTGGCCTTCGACCGCGCCAATCTTTCTAGAGGGGCCGGGGCTGTGCTAACCAGCGACTGACTGGAGTAGCCGATGCCGTCGCTGACCTTGCGCCTCTATCTCGACCCCAAGGGCCGGCTTGGCCCCGGCAAGGTCGAGCTTCTCGAACAGATCGCCGCGACCGGCTCGATCTCGGCGGCCGCACGCGCCATGGAGATGTCCTACAAGCGCGCCTGGGACCTGGTCGAGGAACTCAAGGACATGTTCGGCAAGCCGGTCGTGGAGGCCAAGACCGGCGGCAGGCATGGCGGCGGCGCCGAGTTGACGCCGCTTGGCGCGGCGATCGTCCGCCAGTTCCGCGACATGGAGCGCGCGGTCAACGAGGCCGCGGCTCCCCACATCAGGGCGCTGCAGGCCGAAGCCGACAAACGGTAGCTATTTTCCGAGCTCGATCGAACGCAGTCGGGCAGCCTCGACCGCCTCGGTGAGCAGGTTCCTGAGCCTGTCCTCGCCCATCAGCACGGCGAGGGCCGCCGCGGTCGTGCCGTTCGGGCTGGTCACCTGCCTGCGCAGCATGGCCGGGTCCTCCCGGCTCTCGGCGGCGAGGCTCGCCGCGCCGTAGACGGTCTGCATCGCGAGCAGCCGGGCCGTATCGCCCGGGAGGCCGGCGCTCTCGGCTGCCGCCGTCAGGCATTCGATGAAGTGGAAGATATAGGCCGGGCCCGAACCCGAAACCGCCGTCACGGCGTCCATCAGGCCTTCGTCGGCGATCGTCGTCACCTCGCCGCTGGCCGACAACAGCTCGCCGACGAAGTCTTTTGCCTGGTCGCTCACGTGATCGTTGGCGTAGACCACCATCATGCCCTTGCCGATAGATGCCGGCGTGTTGGGCATGCAGCGGACGATCGGGGTGCGCGTGCCCAGTATGTCGGCGAAGGTGCTGACCGGCGTGCCGGCGGCGACGCTGACGAAGGTGGTGCGGCCATTGCCGAAGCGGCGGTAATCGGAGGTGACTTCGCGGATGACCTGCGGCTTGACCGCGATGACGACGATCTCGGGAGCGGCATCGGCCGGTATGCCGCCGACCTCGGAGGCGACGCGGCTGCCGAGCTCCGCCGCCCGGGCCCTGAGTTCCGCATTGGGTTCGACCACGAAGGTCTCGCCTGGCGCCAGCTTGCCGGAATTCAGCCAGCCCTTGAGCATGGCGTAGCCCATGTTGCCGCAGCCGGCCAGGATCAGTCTGGTGCTCATTCAATGCCCTCCGAACAACCTGACATAGACCGACTCTCCACCTGGAGGAAGCCCGAATGCCCGCTCAACGTGCATCGTCCAGCCGTTTGGTGACGGCATTGGTAAACGTGACGTCGCGTCGACGTCGGCCAGTTGGCATTGGCCTCCCGCGCTCCCGTCAGGAAAAGCAGGCCCGCGCCCATGGCCTGCGCCAGAAGTCGACGTCTCGAGATCGGTCGGCTCATGCCCGCACAATGTTCCCTGCCGATGCTGCGATCAAGCTTTCCATCACGGCCCGCATGACTATGGCTGGCGCGTGATTTGCTTCGATGATCATCCGCAGCCGATTGATTAACCTTTTGTTTCCCATGTCTGTTTAGCGTGGGTTAACGCCCCGGCACCCGATCCGGGCCCATCGTGTTGGAAGCAGCCCCCTATGGCGGACATCGGAGACACTGACGATCGGCAGCCCTTGCGGCGCGCACGCGACGCGTCCGGCAAGCCCCGAGGCGGATCGCTGCTGTCGGTCACGCCGTCGGAACCGGATGACGGGCAGGGCCAGGCCGTCCGCCATCGCTTCGCGCGGTTCCGCCGCGAAGCCGAACGCGCGGCCGAAGCAGACATCGCGTCGTCGGAAGCCGCTCGGGGCGCCGAGGTGGCCGACCGCGAGCCGGAAGTCACCGCCGATTCGGACGCCAAGGATGACGCCGCATCCGGCAACGGCTGGCGCGGCCGGCTGGCGCGCAGCGTCGCGCCGGTGGCAGAACAGATCGCCGCCATCCAGAACATGCCGCCCCCCCCGGACGCCCCTTCGCTCGAGGAACAGCAGATGCGGGACGACGGCCCGCGCGAGCCGATGATCGAGCCGATGGCGATCCTGCGCGGGATCGCCCGGTCCAAGCTCCTGATCGCCACGACCACCCTGATCGGCGCGCTGGCCGGCGTTGCCATCGCGCTTTCGACGCCGAAGATGTTCCAGGCGTGGACGGAGATGATCGTCGATCCGCGCAATCTCAAGCTGACCGAACGGGAACTCACCGACAGCGGATTGCCGTGGGATGCCACGCTGACGCTGGTCGAGAACCAGGTGCGCGTGCTGACGTCGGGATCGGTTCTTACCAAGGTCGTCGACCGGCTCGACCTTGCCAACGATCCCGAGTTCAACGGCAAGGGGACCGGCGGGGGTGGCCTCCGGTCGCTCCTGGGCGAGATCATGCCCAGCCGCGAGACGACGCCTGCGGCGAACGGAGCGGACCGTGCCCACGTGCTGGCGGTCAACAACCTCTTCGAGGCGCTGACCATCGAGCGCGGCAACAAGAGTTTCGTCGTCTCGATCGGCGCCAAGACGCAAAGCGCCGAAAAATCCGCGCTCATCGCCAACACGATGACCGAAGTCTTCATGCAGACCAACGCCGAGATGCAGGCGGGGACGGCCGGCCGGGCGACCGAGGAGCTCAACGCCCGGCTGGAGGAACTGCGCAAGGCAGTCGAGGGGGCCGAGCGCAAGGTCGAGGCCTTCAAGGCGGAAAACGACATCATCGATGCCCAGGGCCGCCTGATCACCGACGACGAGATCCAGCGCGTCAACGACCAGCTCACTGCGGCCCGGGCGCGCACGCTCGAACTCAATGCGCGCGCGGCTTCGACGCGCAACGTCGATGTCGAGTCGGCGCTGAGCGGCTCGCTGCCGGAGGCGGTGGCCTCGCAGGCGATCACCGAGTTGCGGGCGCAGTATGCGACGCTCACCCAGGAAGCCGACAGGCTGTCGGTGAAGCTGGGCCCCCGCCATCCCGAACGGCTCGCCGTGGAGGCCCAGCTGACCGGCGCGCGCGAACGCATCGCCGCCGAGTTGCGCCGGGTCGCCGCCTCGATCCAGGTCGAACTCCGGCGCGCCGTCCAGACGGAACAGGAACTCGCCGCGCGGCTGGCCCGGCTCAAGGTGCGCCAGGGTGAGGTCAGCAACGAACTCGTCACGTTGCGCGAACTCGACCGCGACGTGGCAGCCAAGCGCGCCGTGTATGAATCCTTCCTGCTGCGCGCCCGCGAGACGGGTGAACAGAAGGACATCAACCCGGCCAACATCACGGTCATTTCCCGCGCCAATCCCCCGCTCGAATCGACGGGACCGCGGCGTGCGGTCATCGCCGTGGCCGGATCGCTGCTGGGGCTTCTCGCCGGCATCGGCCTGGGCGGCCTGCGCGGCGCGCTCGACGGGCTGCGCGAGACAGCCGATCGTCGCCGTGCCCGCGCGCGGCGAAGGGCTGAGGGCCCGTCACAGGAACGCGTTCCGGAGATGATGGGTGGTGATGTTCCCGCCGCTGCCGCATTCGCCGAAGTGGCCACGACGTCCGAGAACCATGCCACGGAAAGGGAATGGTCCCAGCCCCGGTCGCGCGATGCGGACAGCGATGCTCCGCCGGTGTCGCCGCGCCCCGGCCATGGACAGGCCGCGCCGCGGGCGGAAACGGCCGCCGAACGTCGCGGCAGCGACCGGCCGCGGCACGAGCCGGCCGAGCCGGTGGCCGCGTCGTCGTCCGAGCATGCGTCGCGGAGCCAGATCGATGAAATCAGCGAGAGCTTGCGCGAACTGCGCAAGGAGCTGAATCTGCTGCGGGAGCGGCGGGCGCGTCGCTATTTCTGAAATAGACTTCGGTTTCGAGTTTACGGCACTGGACGCCGCATTGGCGGTGTTGCAGGTCGAAAATATGGTGACAATGCCGCCGCGAGACTGAAGGCATACGGAGAAAGCCCATGGCAGAGATCATAGACGGCAAGAGTGTAGCGGCCGAGGTGGTCGCGGGCGTCAAGAAGTCCGTTGCCGAACTCGCTGCCAAGGGCGTCCAGCCGGGCCTCGCCGTGGTGATCGTCGGCGAGGATCCGGCCAGCCAGGTCTATGTGGCCAACAAGTCGCGCACGGCCAAGGAATGCGGCTTCCATTCGGTCCAGCATACGCTGGCCGCCGAAACCTCGGAGGCCGAGCTGGTCGCCCTGGTCGAGCGGCTCAACGCCGATCCGGCCATCCACGGCATATTGGTCCAGCTACCGCTGCCCGCCCACATCGACGCCGGCAGGATCATCCAGACGATCGCGCCGGACAAGGACGTCGACGGCTTCCATTTCATCAACGTCGGCAAGCTCGCCACCGGCGAGATCGAGACAGCACTCGTGCCCTGCACGCCCTTCGGCTCGATGCTGCTCATCGAGCGCCGCCACGGCAAGGATCTTTCCGGTCTCAGCGCCGTGGTGGTCGGCCGCTCCAACATCGTCGGCAAGCCGATGGCCAATTTGCTGCTTGCCGCCAACGCCACCGTCACCATCGCCCACAGCCGCACCAAGGACCTGCCGGCGCTCTGCCGGACGGCCGATATCCTGGTCGCCGCAGTGGGGCGGCCCGAAATCGTCAGGGGCGACTGGGTGAAGCCCGGTGCCACCGTCATCGATGTCGGCATCAACCGCGTTCCCGCGCCGGAGAAGGGCGAGGGCAGGGCGAAGCTGGTGGGCGATGTCGCCTATGCGGAAGCCGAGCGGCTGGCCGGCGCCATAACCCCGGTTCCGGGCGGTGTCGGCCCCATGACCATCGCCATGCTGATGGCTAACACGCTGGTGTCGGCATCCCGGCACGCGGGCGTGGGCCGTCAGGCCTTCTGAGCAGGGGCGGCGCTGTCCAGCCCGGCGCTGCCTTCTTTCGAAGCATCCTGTAGATTTGGCCCCCATGTCGAATGCCGATCCCGAACATCGCCAGTTCGCCTTCCTTCTGGTCGACAAGTTTTCGATGTTCTCGCTGGTCGCGGCCATCGACACCTGCCGCTCGGCCAACCGCCTGATCGGCCGCGATATCTACAGCTGGACCACGGTCTCTGCCGATGGCGAGGCCGTCATGGCCTCTAACGGCCTGCCGCTCAAGGTCGACTACAGCGTCGCCGATATACCCCCGGTCGACATCCTGTTCGTCTGCGTCGGCGTGGTCACGGAGTTCCCCGGCAAGAGCAAGGTGCTCGGCGCACTACGCTCCTGGGGGCGGCGGGGCGGCGCGCTCGGCGCGCTTTCGGTCGGCTCCCAGATCCTGGCCGAGGCCGGCCAGCTCGACGGCTATCGCTGCACCATCCACTGGGAAAACCGTGCCGGGTTCATGGAGAAATTCCCGGACATCGACTGCACCAACAACGTCTTCGAGATCGACCGCAAGCGCTACACCTGCGCCGGCGTGACGACCTCGATCGACCTGATGCTGGAGATCATCCGGCGCGACTTCGGCTCCAATCTCGCCAACGAGGTCGCCAACCAGTTCCAGCACGAGCGAATCCGCAACGCCGGCGACCGCCAGCGCGTCGGCCCCGAACGCGACCTGACCGGCAAGTCGGACAAGCTCAAGCGCATCGTCGAGCTGATGGCCGATCACCTCGACGAGCCGCTGTCGGCCGTGCAGCTCGCCAAGACGGCGGGGCTTTCGGTCCGCCAGGTCGAGCGGCTGTTCCTGCGCCATCTCAACGTCACGCCCGGCCGCTACTACATGCGGCTGAGGCTCGAGCGCGCCCGCGAACTGCTGCGCCAGACCAACATGCCGATCCTCGACGTGGCGATCGCCACCGGCTTCACCTCGCATTCCTATTTCGCCCAGAGCTACCGCCTCCAGTTCGGCCGCCCGCCAAGCGAGGAGCGGCGGACGACCTACTAGGCTGCAGGGTTGTCAGGGCCTGCGGGCTTGTTTAGCTTCCACTGAACGGAACATCTGAACCGGCGAGGGGGCAGCATGAAGACGTTCTCACGAGGAATCCTGACGGCCATGTTCATGCTGTCGGGCGCGGTAGCCGTGCATGCCGCCGAGCGCGCCATCATCGTGCTCGACGCCTCAGGATCCATGTGGGGACAGATCGACGGCAAGCCGAAGCTCGAGATCGCCCGTCAGGCGCTGCGCTCGGTGCTGAAGACGGTTCCCGCCGACACCGAACTCGGGCTCATGGCCTATGGCCACCGCGAAAAGGGCAGCTGCACCGACATCGAGCTGGTGGTGCCGCCGGCGGCCGGTTCTGCTGGTGCCATCACCGCCGCTGCCGACAGCCTGAAATTCCTGGGCAAGACGCCGCTGACGGCTGCCGTCAAGCAGGCTGCCGAGGACCTCAAATACACGGAGGACAAGGCGACCGTCATTCTCATCACCGACGGGCTCGAGACCTGCAACGCCGATGCCTGCGCACTGGGCAAGGAACTGGAGCAGGCGGGCGTCGACTTCACCGCCCATGTCGTCGGCTTCGGTCTCACGGCGGAAGAGGGCAGGCAGGTGGCGTGCCTGGCGCAGAACACCGGCGGCAAATACATCCAGGCCTCCGACGCCAATGGTCTCGAGGAGGCACTGGTCCAGACGGTGGCGGCGCCCGCGCCGGCTCCCGCTCCCCAGCCGGCGCCCGAGCCTGCCAAGCCCGAGTTCAATTTCGTGCCCGAACTGACGATGGCCGCGGGCAGCGAGCCGCTCAAGGACGCGGGCAACGCGTGGGAAATCTACAAGGCCAATGCTGACGGTTCAAAGGGCGAGCGGCTAACCACCGAATACAATAACTACAAGGGCTCGCTCGAGCCGGGCGACTACGTCATCCGCGCCACGCTTGGCGAAGCGGGCGTCGAGCAGCCGCTCGAGGTCGAGGCAGGCCAGGTCTACAAGCCGACCTTCGTTCTCGATGCCGGCACGCTGGTCATCCGTCCGCGCCCGAGCGAGGGCGGTGACATCAATGCCAGTGCAGCTGTCGTCATAGACTTCCCCGGCGCCGAGAACCCGGCGACCTATTATGGCGAGACCAAGGTGGTTCTGCCCGCCGGCGAGCAGAAGGTGAAGGTCACCATCGGACAGGGTGAGGCGAACGAGACGATCCAACTGGCGGCCGGCCAGACCGCGGAGAAGGACATCGTCGCCGGCGTTGGCCGCGTCGTCGTCAACGCGCTTTACGCCCAGGGCGGCGACAAGGTCGATGCCGGCGGCCTCGACGTGAAGATCTACAAGGCCAGGAAGAAGATAGACGGCACGCGTGAGCAGGTGACCTATGGCTACGGCCCTGACAACAAGTTCGACCTGCCTGCCGGCGACTATGTCGCGGTGGTGCGCATGGACCAGGCCGAGGTGGAACAGGCGTTCAACGCGCGCGTCGGCGAAGCGGGTGACGTGACGGCCGTGCTCGACGCCGGCGTGCTGGCGATCGACGCTCCCGGCGCCAGGCAAATCCGGGTCTATTCAGCCAAGAAGGATATCCAGGGCAATCGCAAGGACTTCGGCTACACCTACGACCAGAAGCACCAGACGACCTTGCCGACGGGCGACTATGTCGTCGAGATCGACCTCGGCGACAGCGGCAAGAAGGAGGCCAATACCGCCGTCAAGGCCGGCGAGCGCACCGAGCTCACCGTCCAGTAGGTCACCGTCCAGTAGGATTGTCTCGCCCCGCCATTGCGGCTATGAAGGCGGCGCAACTCGAAAAGGAAAGGAGGGCTGCGTGATCGAGCATTTTTATCTCCACCGCCAGCGCGGCCCCGTCCACGCCCTGCAAATGCGTTTGCAGGGCTGACCACAGACGAGACGCCAGCCTTATTGAAGCTGTTCTCTTTCCGGTCTGCCCTTTGTGGTGATGCAGCGCTGAGCCTTTTCACTCGCGCCTGCATCGTGAGATCCCCACCGGACCCGGTGTTCCCCATTGTGCATCCCGCTCTAGCGGATGCGGGCGACGGTCTGGACAGACCAGAGAACGAAAATGGCTTTGATCAATCTGCGGTCGCTCGGCGTCACCATCGGTGCGCCGCTCTTCTCCAATCTCAACCTGTCGATCGAACCGGGCGACCGCCTGGGCATCGTCGCGGCCAACGGCCGCGGCAAGTCGACCTTGCTGCGCGCCATCACCGGCAGCTTCGAGCCGACGTCAGGCGACATCACCCGTTCGCGCGGCTTGCGCGTCGGCCATGTCGAGCAGGACGTGCCGGCGAGCCTGCTGGACGCCACGTTCTACGACGCCGTTCTGCAGGCCCTGCCGGCTGAGCAGGCCGACAGCGAGAGCTGGCGCGTCGACGTGGCGCTCGGCGAACTCGACGTGCCGGAAGAACTGCGCCATCGGCCGCTGTCGAAGCTGAGCGGCGGCTGGCAACGGCTGGCGCTGCTCGCGCGTGTCTGGGTGACCGAGCCCGACATGCTGTTGCTCGACGAGCCGACCAACCATCTCGACCTCGCGCGCATCGGGCAACTGGAAGAATGGCTGAACGCCCTGCCGCGCGACGTGCCGGTGGTGATCTGCAGCCACGACCGTGCCTTCCTCGACGCGGTGACCAACAGGACGCTGTTCCTGCGGCCGGAGAACTCGCCAGCCTTCTCGCTGCCCTATTCCAGGGCGCGGGAGGCGCTAGACGAGATCGACGCCTCCGATGCGCGGCGCTTCGAGAAGGACATGAAGACGGCCCAGCAGCTGCGCCGCCAGGCGGCCAAGCTCAACAACATTGGCATCAACTCCGGCAGCGATCTTCTGGTCGTCAAGACCAAGCAGCTGAAGGAGCGGGCCGAGCGTATCGAGGAGACGGCGCGCCCCGCCCACCTGGAGCGCTCGGCGGGCTCGATCAGGCTCGCCAACCGAGGCACGCACGTCAAGGTGCTGGTGACGCTCGACGACGCGCCGGTGACGACGCCCGATGGCACGCTGCTGTTCAGGACCGGCAAGCTGTGGATCCGCCAGGGCGACCGCGTCGTCCTGCTCGGCCGCAACGGCACCGGGAAGACACGGCTGGTCAGCATGCTCCGCCGCGCCATCGCTCAGCCCGACGTTGCCGTCGACGGCATCAAGGCGACGCCGTCGCTCGTGCTGGGCTATGGCGACCAGGGCCTCTCCGACCTCCCCGACAAGGACACGCCGCTCGGCGTGCTGACGCGCCGTTTCGCCCTTGGCGAGCAGCGCGCCCGCACCTTGCTCGCCGGCGCCGGCATGAATGTCGACATGCAGTCGAACCCGATCGGCCGCCTCTCCGGCGGCCAGAAGGCGCGGCTCGGCATGCTGGTGTTGCGGCTCACCAACCCCAATTTCTACCTGCTCGACGAGCCGACCAACCACTTGGACATCGAAGGGCAGGAGACGCTGGAAGACGAGCTCCTGAAGCACGAGGCAAGCTGCCTTTTGGTGTCGCACGACCGCAGCTTCGTACGCGCCACAGGCAACCGCTTCTGGCAGATCGAGAAGCGGCGGCTGGTCGAGGTCGAGAGCCCGGAGGCCTTCTTCGCCGACGTGGCGCGAAACGGCGCATAGCCTTTGCCGGTCATGCTAACGTCCACGCAAGGATCAATCGGAGACTGCCATGCGCCTGACCTTTACCGCGATCATTCTTGCCGCCGCGACCAGCGCCGCGATGGCCTCGACCGTGACGTTCGAGCTGCCAGGCGAAGTTGCAGTCGAGCGCAACACCGTCGGCTACAAATGCGGCAACCAGGCCGTGAAGGCCGAGTACATCAACGCCGGCAGTACCTCGCTCGCGGTGCTGACGCTCGGCGACGATACGGTCGTGACCGTCAACGTGCTCAGCGGCAGCGGCGCCAAATATGCCGGCCAGCAATATGTCTGGTGGACCAAGGGCGACAACGCCGATCTCTACGACCTGTTCAAGGGTGAGGACGCGCCGGCGGTGTTTTCGTGTGAGGCGGTGAAGTAGGGCACACTCAGGCCAGCAGTTCTGCTTCGATCCCGATCTTCTTGATCAGCCTTGCCGCCTTCTTGTCGAACGTCAGGAAGGTCGATCCGCCTGACTGGGCTCCTTCGAAGGCGATGACGCCATCGGCGAAATCGCCACCGGCCAAAAGCACAGTGAGTCCTGCGTCCGCAGCTGGACGGTTGGTCTCGACGATGCTTGACGAGAGCAATTTCCGCAACGACCCCGCGACCTCTGCAGCGGGGCGCTTGTAGCTCTGCTTCAGTACCCATACGAACTCACAGAGCGTGGTCAGGGGCACGACAATGGCCTCCGCCTTTTCCAGTGCTTGCAGCGCCATGGCGGTCTGGACCTCGTTGTCCATCGTCGCAATCCGCACCAATACGTTTGTGTCGGTCGTAATCTTCACCGCTTGCCGGCCCAGCCATCGCGAATGGCCTGGTTGATCTCCTCGAGGGAGCGGGCAGGCTCGCCAGGTCGATGCAAGCTGCCGACGAAGCCTTTCAACGCGTCCTTCGGCTTGACCGCGCTGAGGCTTGCCTTGCCGTCGGGCAGAACGTCGACGGCAATCTTGTCCCCGGGTTTGACGCCCAGATGCTGAAGCACTTCCTTGCGCAGCGTGACCTGCCCCTTGGCTGTGACGGTCAGAATGGTCATGGTGGACCTCCAAACTGAAAAGTAAGGCAGAACTGCCTTACTTTCAAGCTGAGGTCACGCCGTGCCGAAGGCGCTCGCGCCGTGGTCGGCGCGGCCGACCATCTGGCGGAAGCCGGCGAACAGCTCGCGGCCGATGCCGTGCTCGTTCTCCGAGAGGTCGCAGACGGGTTTCGGACGATTGGCCAGTTCGGCCGCCGGCACCAGCACTTCCAGCGTGCCGGCTTCGGCGTCGAGCCGGACGATGTCACCGTCGTGGATGCGGCCGATGGAGCCGCCTTCGAGCGCTTCCGGCGTGACGTGGATTGCAGCCGGAACCTTGCCCGAAGCGCCAGACATGCGGCCGTCGGTGACCAGCGCCACCTTGTGGCCGCGGTCCTGCAGGATGCCGAGCACCGTGGTCAGTTTGTGCAGTTCCGGCATGCCGTTGGCCTTGGGGCCCTGGAAGCGGATGACGGCGACGAAGTCGCGGTCGAGCAGGCCGGCCTTGAAGGCGTCGTTGAGGCCCTGCTGGCTGTCGAACACCAGCGCCGGCGCCTCGATGACGCGCCGCTCGGGCTTCACCGCCGAGGTCTTGATGATGGCGTGGCCGAGATTGCCGCCCAGCACCTTGAGCCCGCCGGTCGGCTGGAACGCCTTGGCGGCTGGCGCCAGCACCTTCTCGTCGCCGCTGACCTCGGGGGCTGCCTCGCGCACCACCGAACCGTCGGCGCCGAGCTTGGCTTCGACGGCATAGGGGCGCAGGCCTTCGCCCCACACGGTCTGCACGTCCTCGTGCAGCAGGCCGGCGTCGAGCAGTTCGCGGATCAGGAAGCCCATGCCTCCGGCCGCCTGGAAGTGGTTCACGTCGGAAAGCCCGTTCGGATAGACGCGGGCGAGCAAGGGAACCACGTCCGACAGGTCGGAAATGTCCTGCCAGGTCAGGCGGATGCCGGCGGCGGCTGCCATGGCGATCAGGTGAATGGTGTGGTTGGTCGACCCGCCGGTCGCGTGCAGGCCGACCACGCCGTTGACCACCGAGCGCTCGTCGATCATGCGGCCGAGAGGCGTGTAGGCATTGCCGAGCGCTGTGATCGCGAGTGCGCGTTTTGCGGCCTCGCGCGTCAGCGCGTCGCGCAGCGGCGTGCCCGGATTGACGAAGGAGGCACCTGGCGTGTGCAGGCCCATGATCTCCATCAGCATCTGGTTGGAGTTTGCGGTGCCGTAGAAGGTGCAGGTGCCCGGGCCGTGATACGACTTGGACTCGGCCTGCAGGAGCTCGGCGCGGCCGACCTTGCCTTCGGCATAGAGCTGGCGGACCTTGGCCTTCTCGTCGTTCGGCAGGCCCGACGTCATCGGCCCGGCCGGTACGAAGACCGCAGGCAAGTGGCCGAAGGTCAGTGCCGCGATCACCAGGCCCGGCACGATCTTGTCGCAGACGCCGAGATAGACGGCGGCGTCGAACATGTTGTGGCTGAGGCCGATGGCAGCCGACATGGCGATCACGTCACGCGAGAACAGCGACAGCTCCATGCCTGGCTGCCCTTGCGTGACGCCGTCGCACATCGCCGGCACGCCGCCCGCCACCTGGGCGATGCCGCCGGCCTCGCGCGCCGCATCCTTGATCAGCTGCGGGTAGGTCTCGAACGGCTGATGCGCCGACAGCATGTCGTTGTAGGAGGTGATGATGCCGAGGTTGGCGACCTTGTCGCCGCCGAGCGCGACCTTCTCCGAGGGGCTGCAGACGGCAAAGCCGTGGGCGAGGTTGCCGCAGGAGAGCACGGCGCGGTTGGCGGTCTTTCCGGCGGCGGCGTCGACGCGGCCGAGATAGGTTTCGCGGCTGACCTTCGAGCGTTCGCGAATGCGCTCGGTGATGGCTTGGATGTCTTTCCTGGCGGTCATGGCCTGTCCTTTCAACTCGGTGCCCGAATTGGGAGGAGCTTCGGGCTGGCGCATGGACCTGATGACGGCGCAGCCGATTGCGTCGGACCATGCATGAATTCGGCGTTCATGACGTCGCACGCCTTGCCGGCATGCGGCGCGGAGAGGCGTCCGTCAGGGCGCCCAGTAGATTTCGGCGGCGCGCGGCGACCGGTCGATCACCCTACGGATCGGCAGTGCCTTCTCGGCAGCGAGTGCCGCCTCGATCACGCTGCGCTTCTCGGCGCCTTCGATATGCACGACCAGGAGCCTGGCATTGACCAGCGCCGGCAGCGTCAGCGTCAGCCGTGCCTCGCCGGCATTTTCCGAGTGTACCGGCATTACAAGACGGCTCGATGCCGGGTCGAGCAAGGCGTCCAGATCCTTGGCGTCCGGGAAGAACGAGGCCGTATGGCCGTCGCCGCCCATGCCGAGGATCGCCGCGTCGAGCGGCCAGGGCAGGGGGCGGAGGTCGGCGTCGGCAATGTCCGCGCCCTGTTCGACCGACGAAGCCTCATGGAACAGCGGTGCGAAGTTGGCGGCAGCCGCCTCGTTCTGCAGCAGGCTGGACTTGGCGAGCGCCGCGTTGGAACGCGGCGAGCTCTCCGGCACGAAGCGCTCGTCGACCAGCGTCACGATGACCTTGCTCCAGTCGAGGGTCTCTTTGGACAGCGCGGCGAAGAAGCGGCCTGGCGTCGTGCCTCCCGATACGGCGAGGAACGCCGCGCCCCGGTTGGCGATGGCTGCCTTCAGCGTCTCGGCGATCCTGGCGGCAAGGCCTGCCGCCAGCTCGTCGCGTGTCTCGAACTCGTTCCAGCGAGGAGCTGCCATGGCGTCAGTTGCTCTCGTGCCAGGTACGGCCGTCGCGCTCGATCAGCGCGATCGATGCCGACGGGCCCCAGGTGCCGGCGGTGTAGCCCTGCGCTTCCTGGCGGCTCGCCTCCCAGGCGTGCTGGATCGGGTCGATCCACTTCCATGCGGCCTCGACCTCGTCGCGGCGCATGAACAGCGTCTGGTTTCCGCGCACCACGTCCATGATCAGGCGTTCGTAAGCGTCCGGCGCGCGACCGTCGAAGGACTGGGCGAAGCTCATGTCGAGCGGGATCTGGCGCAGGCGCATGCCGCCCGGACCCGGGTCCTTGATCATGATGTACTGCTTGACGCCTTCGTCGGGCTGCAGGCGGATGACCAGCTGGTTGTTGAAGATCGGCCCGGCGCTCTCGCCGAAGATCGAGTGTGGGATCGGCTTGAACTCGATGACGATCTCGGAGACGCGTGACGCGAGCCGCTTGCCGGTGCGCAAGTAGAACGGCACGCCCGCCCAGCGCCAGTTGGCGATCTCGGCCTTGATGGCGACGAAGGTCTCGGTGGTGCTCTCGGCGCCGAGTTCCTCGACGTAGCCCTTGACCGGGCCGCCGGCGGAGGCGCCGGCGCGATACTGGCCGCGCACCGTGTGCTTGGGCGCCTCGTTGCCATTGACGCGCTTCAGCGCGTTCAGCACCTTGAGCTTCTCGTCGCGCACCGCATTGGCTTCCATCGAGGCCGGCGCCTCCATGGCGACGAGGCAGAGCAGCTGCAACATGTGGTTCTGCACCATGTCGCGCAGCGCGCCCGCCTTGTCGTAATAGGTGACGCGGTCCTCGAGGCCGACGGTCTCGGCCACGGTGATCTGCACATGGTCGATGTGAGCCGAGTTCCACAGCGGCTCGTAGAGCGCATTGGCGAAGCGCAGCGCCATCAGATTCTGCACCGTCTCCTTGCCGAGATAGTGGTCGATGCGGAAGATCTGGTGTTCGCCGAAGTCGTCGCCGATGGTGTCGTTCAGCGCCCTGGCCGATTCGAGATCGCGGCCGATCGGCTTCTCGACGACGATGCGCGAATCCGGAGTGATCAGCTTCTGCTGCTTGAGATTGTCCGAGATGTCGCCGAACAGGATCGGCGAAACTGCGAGATAGAAGACCCGGATGCGCTTGCTGTCGGACAGCGACGTCTTGAGGTCCTCGAAGCCTTCCCCCGACTTGGCATCCACGGTGACGTAGCTCAGGCGATCGAGGAAGGTCTTGAGTTCCTTCTCCTCGATATATTCCGGCTTGACGTGATCGGAGATCGCCTTCCTGGCGAAGGCGCGGAATTCCTTGTCGTCCATCTTGGTGCGCGAGGCGCCGATGATGCGCGTCGGCTCCGAGAACTGGTGGTCGCGCTGCCGGTGGTAGAGAGCAGGCAAAAGCTTGCGTTCCGACAAATCGCCGGTGCCCCCGAAAATGATGAAGTCGAAGGGTTCGACGGGGATGATCTGGCTGGTCATGGGCTTTCCGATTTCCTGACGGTCGTCGCGTCGCCGACTGATATAATCTAATCGATTTAAAAGCGCCAGCCCCAAGCCAGCGCCATGGTGTCACAGTTTCGTTTCCGCTCGGCGTTTGCGCGGCCGAGCATAAGCCCTCGCCACTGCAAAATCCAAAGCCGGAAGCTCTGGCCCGATCCTTTGGCCGCTGCTGCGCGGCGGCAGGCATTGCCGCCCGCATCATCGGCGGCTAGACCGGAGGCGAATGAAAAGATGGGATCGAAGGACCATGCGTCTCAAGGGCAAGGTTGCAATCATTACCGGCGCTGCGGCCGGCTTCGGCGAGGGCATGGCCAAGCGTTTTGCCGAGGAGGGGGCCAGGATCGTCGTGGCCGACCTCAACACCAAGGAGGCCGAGCGCGTCGCCGGCGAAATCGGCAAGAACGCCATTGCCGTCACAACGGACGTGTCGCTGAAGTCGGAATTCGACGAACTGGTCTATGCCGCCATGGGCGCCTTCGGCCGCATCGACATCATGGTCAACAACGCTGGCTACACCCATCGCAACGGCGACATGCTGGACGTCGAGGAGGACGTCTTCGACCTCATCACCGCAGTCAACATGAAGGCGATCTACCATGCGGCGCGCGCGGTGGTGCCGATCATGGAGCGACAGGGCGGCGGCGCGATCCTCACCACGGCCTCGACCGCAGGCCTCAGGCCGCGCCCGGGGCTGACCTGGTACAACGCCTCCAAGGGGTGGGCGATCACGGCCACCAAGTCCATGGCGATCGAGCTTGCGCCGAAGAACATCCGCGTCAACTGCCTTTGCCCGGTCGCAGGAGAAACCGGCATGCTGGAAAAATTCATGGGCAAGGACACGCCCGCGATCCGCGAGAAGTTCCGCTCGTCGATCCCGCTCGGACGCTTCTCGACGCCGCTCGATATCGCCAATGCCGCCCTCTACCTCGTTTCGGACGAAGCATCGCTGGTCACCGGCGTGGCGCTGGAAGTCGACGGCGGCCGCTGCATCTGAGGCGAAGTTCCGCACCGTAACCGCCAGATCGGGCCGAAATGGCGGCCTCCGCGCTTGACCACGGAGGCGCAGACCCTATTCCAATGGCCAAAACCAATGGGAAACGCCATGCACAGGGTTGCGATCAGCGGTACCGGCGTCTTCACGCCGCAGGAGATCATCACCAACGCCGAATTGGTGGCCTCCTACAACGAGTATGCGCACCGCCAGAACGGTCTGCACGCCGACGCCATCGAGGCCGGCGAGCGCGAGCCGATGGCGATGTCGTCGGAGGAGTTCATCGTCAAGGCTTCCGGAATCGAGCGCCGCCACGTCATCTCCAAGTTCGGCATCCTCGATCCCGGCATCATGCACCCGGTGCTGCCCGAGCGTGCCGAGGACGAGCTGTCGCTGATGGCCGAAATCTCGGTCAAGGCGGCCGACGAGGCCATGAAGAAGGCCGGCCTCACCGCCCAAGACATCGACGCCGTCATCTGCGCCGCCTCCAACCATGAGCGCGCCTATCCGGCCATCGCCATCGAGGTCCAGCAGGCGCTCGGCATCAAGGGTTTCGCCTTCGACATGAACGTCGCCTGTTCGTCGGCGACCTTCGGCATCCAGCTCGCCACTGACATGATCCGCGCCGGCTCGGCCCGGGCTATCCTGATGGTCAATCCGGAGATCACCTCGGGCCACCAGGAGTGGCGCGACCGCGACTGCCACTTCATCTTCGGCGACGTCTGCACCGCCGTCGTGCTCCAGCGCGCCGACGAGGTGAAGTCGGACAATGCCTACGAGGTGCTGGCCACCCGCTGCCTCACCGAGTTCTCCAACAACATCCGCAACAACGACGGCTTCCTGCGCCGCACCCGCGAGGGCCGCATGGCCGACCGCCGCGACATGCAGTTCCACCAGGAGGGCCGCAAGGTCTTCAAGCAGGTGGTGCCGATGGTGGCCGAACTGATGCTCACCCATCTCGCCGAGCAGCGCATCGAGCCCCAAAACCTGTCGCGGCTCTGGCTGCACCAGGCCAACAAGGGCATGAACGACCTGATCGGTTCCAGGGTGCTCGGCCGCGAGCCGACCCGCACCGAGCAGCCCAACGTGCTGCAGGACTACGCCAACACCTCGTCGGCCGGCTCGATCATCGCGTTTTCCAGGTTCTCCGACGACCTGCCTTCGGGCAGCCTCGGCGTCATCTGCTCCTTCGGCGCCGGCTATTCCGCCGGCAGCGTGATCGTCAGGAAGTTGTAGCCCCTCGCAGCCTGTCGACGACACGGTCGGCCATGGTCTCGCAGCGCTTGCCGTCGAACGGGAACACTTCGGCAAAGCCGGCCGACAGCCGCCTCTCGATGGCCGAGCGCATCAGCCGGCGTGCCCTGAACAGGCGCGTCTTGACGGTTTCGGGCCTGATCGAGAGCTGGGTGGCCGTCTCTTCGACGCTCATGTCCTCGACGTCGCGCAGGATGAAGACGATGCGGAACATCTGCGGCAACTCGTCGATCGCCTGTTCGAGCAACTCCCTTGCCTGGCTGCGTCCTGCCTCGGTATCCGCGCCCGGCGGTATGAGCGATGTCGGAAACATGATCACACGGCCTCCATCCGCCGTGGCTGCGCTGTCGAGTTCTTCGATGCCCGCCATGGGGCGTCGCCGGCGGACGCGGGTCAGCGCCTCGTTGAGCGCGATGCGCGTCAGCCAGGTCGAAAACGCGGCATCTCCCTTGAAACCGTCGAGCCGGGTGAAGGCCCTGACGTAGGTCTCCTGCACCACGTCCTCGGCTTCGGCGTCGTTGCGCAGGACAGAGCGGGCGACCCGGAAGAGCCTCTGGTTGTTGCGTTTGATGAGCGCGCGGATCGCGTTCTCGCCGCCGTGGCGCGCGAGCGCCACCAGTTCCTCGTCGAGAAGGCCGTCGAGGTCGACGCCTTGCCGCAAGACTGCCAGTTGCATTTTTCGCCTCCATTTCCGGCCGCCGCCGCTAAGCGCGACGGACGATGCCCTTGGCGATGATCTCCGCGACCGGCGGAAATCCGTTCGATGCGACCTCCGGCAGCGGCGTCAGCGACGGATCCGCAGCGACCGGCGGCTGAGCTTGCGGCGCCCCCACAACGATGCGTCCGACCATGCCGGCCTGTTCGTGCGGTACGCAGTAGTAATCATATACTCCTGGCACCGTCAGGGTCACCGAGAAGCTTTCCCCCGGCAGCAGATAGTCCGAGTCCCATGGCGCGGCACCTGCCGGGATGCGCAGCGGCCGGTCGAAAATCCTGGGATGATACGACGTCACCGTGTGCGAATTGGCCGGATCTCGATTGGTCCAGCGCAAGGTCTGGCCCGGCTCGATGCGGATGCCGATTGGGTCGAACCAGACATGCGCCCCATCGTCCTTGCCGCGAATCTCGAGGTCGACGACATTGCCGGCAGCGGCAGCCGGCCTCGCCAGAAGCGCGGCGAGGAAAAATCCCCCGCCGGCTTCGATGATGGTTCTGCGCGTGACGATCATTTCGCCACCCGTGCCTCGTCGGCTTTCGCCACATGCCACAGCACGACGTGGACATGCGGCTCCTCTACCCCGGGGTGGCCGGCATTGTAGTACACGCTTACGTGGTCGACGTTGCCGCCGGGCGAGGCCAGGTCGTCGAAGCGCTTGTCCGGATTGAAGTCCTTGACCGGCAGCATGTAGATGGTGCTGACCAGCTTGCCGTCATGGTCGTAGGCGAGGAAGGGGCCGGCCGGCAGGGTCGCCGGATCGACGAACAGCTGTCCCATGCCGGGCAGGAAGTCGGGCAGCTTGACCAGGCTGCTCACCGCCTTGAAGGCGCCCGGGGGCGGTGCCTTGCTCACGTCCTCGGCCAATGCCGGCAGCGAACCGACGAGCAATACGGCGAGTGCAGCGGAAACCATTTTCATCGGGCATCTCCTTGTGTCGCGTGCCCCGCGTCGTGCGGCGGCTTCGAACCATTGGATGCTGCCTGTCGAAAAAGGTTCCCGGCGCTGGCCGGCTTAGATGCGATCCCTCAGGGCGAACCAGTTGAGCGCCAGGAACAGGAGCGGCGCGCGCAAGCGGCGTCCGCCGGGGAACGGCGGGATCTTCAGGTCCTCGATCAGCTTCAGCCGGTCGCGGTTGCCCGACACGGTCTCCGCATAGAGCTTGCCGAAGAAGTTGGACAGCATCACCCCGTGGCCTGAGTAGCCGCCGACGGAGATGACATTGGGCATCACCTCGCGCACGAAGGGCTTGCGCGGCACCGTGATGCCGACATAGCCGCCCCAGCCATGGGTGATCTCGACGTCCTTCAGCTCCGGGTAGATCTCGGTGATCTGCTTGCGGATGTGGATATGGATGTCCTTGGGATCGTTGACCGCATAGATCTCGCGGCCGCCGAACAGGAGCCTGCCGTCCTTCGACTTGCGGAAATAGCGCACCACGAAGCGGGAATCGTCGACCGACTCGCCGCCGGGGATGACCTTGCTGTCGGCGCCCAGCGGCACGGTCGCGCCGATGAACGAGCCGATCGGCATGATGTGCGAGGCGCTGATCGGCTCCAGCTTGCCGCCATAGGCGTTGGTCGCGATCAGGCACTTCTGGGCCGTGATCGTGCCGCGCGGCGTGGTCACCCGGACCTTGCCGCCTTGCGGGGCGATGCCGGTGGCCGGCGTCATCTCGAAGATCTGTGCGCCTGACGCCGCCGCCACGCGCGCGGTGCCGATCACCAGCTTGAGCGGATGGATGTGGCCGGTGCCGCTGTCGCGCGTGCCGCCGTAATAATGCGTCGAGCCCAGCCGTTCGGCCGTCTCCTTGGCATCCATGAACCTGACGTGCGGATAATCGAACCGGCTCGCCATGATGTCGGCGTGCGCCTTGTAGTCGTCGACATAGCGCGGCTTGTGCGCCACCGACATCTGGCCCGGCATGTAGTCGATGTCGATGCCGTTGGCGGCCGAGAAGTCGAGCAGATGCGCCTTGGCTTCCTCGGCGAGGTCGAACAGCGCCTTCGCTCGGGTGAAGCCGTATTCGCTTTCGAGTTCCTCGGCCCAGGCGCGCTGGCCGGTGCCCATCTGGCCGCCGTTGCGGCCCGAGGCGCCGTCGCCGAAGCGATGCGCCTCGATCAGCACGACATTGGTGCCGGCCTTGGCGAGATGCACGGCCGCCGACAGCCCGGTGAAGCCGCCGCCGACGATGACGACGTCGGCCTGCCGGTCGCCGTCGAGGGCGGGGTATTCGGGCCGCGGTCCGGCGGTATCTTCGTACCAGGACAACCCGGGGGAAATGGGGGATTGGTAGGGCATGATGCGGAGAGGGGTCCGGGATTTCAGGCAGTAGGAATAGTGAGTAGTGAGCAGTGAGTAGAATGGCGCTTGTTCGCTATTCGCTACTCACTATTCCCTACGCACTCACTTCCTCACACATTGAGAAGCAGATACTCCCGCTCCCACGGGCTGATCACTTCCATGAAGGTCTCGAACTCGGCCCGCTTGATCGCTGCAAAGGTCGAGGCGAAGGAGTTGCCGAGCATCGCCGCAAGCTCGTCGTCGCTCTCGAACAGGTCGACGGCCTCCAGCAGGCCGCGCGGCAGGTCGATCTCGTCCTCGTTGGCCGTGGTCAGCACCGGCGGCTCGCAGGGAAGCTTGTTGTTCATGCCGATCAGGCCGCAGGCGAGCGAGGCGGCAAGCGCCAGATAAGGATTGGCGTCCGACGACGGGATGCGGTTTTCGACGCGCCGCGCCGCCGGGTCCGAGCGCGGCACGCGGAAGGCGGTGGTGCGGTTGTCGTAGCCCCACTTGTTGTTGACCGGGGCGGAGGCCGCCTGCGTCAGCCGGCGATAGGAATTGACGTAAGGCGCCAGCATCACCAGTGCGTTCGGCACATGCTTCTGCATGCCGCCGATGAAATGGGTGAACGCTTCGGTCTCCGAGCCGTCCTCCTTGGTGAAGATGTTCCTGCCGGTCCTCTTGTCGATGATCGACTGGTGAATGTGCATCGCCGAGCCCGGCTGGCCCTGGATGGGCTTGGCCATGAAGGTGGCGTAGGTATCGTGCTTGAGTGCCGCCTCGCGGATCGTGCGCTTGAACATGAACACCTGGTCGGCGAGCTCGATCGGGTCGCCATGACGCAGGTTGATCTCGAGCTGGCCGGCACCCTCTTCATGGATCAGCGTGTCGATCTCCAGGCCCTGGGCCTCGGAGAAATGGTAGATGTCGTCGATCAGTTCGTCGAACTCGTTGACGCCGGCGATCGAATAGCCGGCGCCGCCGCCGATCGGGCGGCCCGAGCGGCCGACCGGCGGGGTCAGCGGATAGTCGGGGTCGGGGTTCTTGCGGACGAGGTAGAACTCGATCTCGGGCGCGACGACCGGCTTGAGGCCGAGCTTGTCATAGGCCGCCATCACGCGCTTCAGCACGTTGCGCGGGGTGAACTCGACATTGCGTCCGTCCTGGTGGACGAGGTCGCAGATCACCTGCGCGGTCGGATCGTCCTCCCATGGCACCACCGACAGCGTCGAGAGATCCGGCACGAGCTTCAGGTCGCCGTCGTCCTCGGGATACTGGAATCCGTTGCCGTTCTCCGGGTAGTCGCCCGAAATCGTCATCATGAACGGTGCGGACGGCAGGGCCAGCGATGTGTTGGAGGTGAACTTGCTCGACGGCATCATCTTGCCGCGGGCAACGCCGGCCTGGTCGGGCGTGATGCACTCTATGTCTTCGATGCCGCGCCACTCGAGCCACTCGGAGGCTTCCTTCCAATTCTTCACGCCTCGCCTGTTCTTCACAAATGCGGGCGTGCGGGCTCGTCCCCCCCGGTTCGACGGACGGACTTCCTTCTTTGCAGGCGGCATCAATCACCAGATTGTCGTTGCAGATGGCGGAGTATAGCCGGGGCCCGTGAAATAAGAAAAGGGGGGCAAATGACCGATTCCGCGGGGACCTTGGCCTCCATCTGCTGGTTTTGGGGCCGATTTCGGCCTAGATAGCCGCCATGGTTTATGCTTCTCCGACCCTCACCACCGTCGGTTTCGACGCCGACGATACGCTGTGGCAGAACGAGCAGTTCTTCCGCATGACCGAAAAGCACT
Organism: Mesorhizobium sp. CC13; assembly: GCF_039907765.1. NCBI lineage: Bacteria > Pseudomonadati > Pseudomonadota > Alphaproteobacteria > Hyphomicrobiales > Phyllobacteriaceae > Mesorhizobium > Mesorhizobium sp. CC13. The sequence goes on from NZ_JARDJI010000001.1 coordinate 142,679, forward strand.
TCGCCGAGCTGCTGGCCGAACATGGCGAGGCCGACCATCTCTTGGCCCGGTTGCTCGAAGCCGAAAAGCGCAATCTCGGCACCTATGGTTTCGGCATCAAGGGCTTCACCCTGTCGATGATCGAGACCGCCATCGACGTTACCGAGGGGCGTGTGCCGGCCGAGGTCATCGGCAAGATCCTGGCCGCCGGTCGCGACATGCTGAGCCACCCGATCGAGACGTTGCCGCACGTCCACGACACGCTGGAGGGGCTGGCCGGACGCTACCGCCTGGTGCTCATCACCAAGGGCGACCTGTTCGACCAGGAACGCAAGCTGGCGCAGTCGGGCCTCGGCGATTTCTTCGACGCCGTAGAGATCGTCAGCGACAAGTCGCGACCGACCTACGAGCGCATCTTCGCCCGCCACGGCGAGGGCGCGGACCGGGCGATGATGGTCGGCAACTCGCTGAAATCGGACGTCGTGCCGGCGATCGAGGCCGGCAGCTGGGGCGTCTACGTGCCGCACGACCTGACCTGGGCCTACGAGCATGTCGACGAGCCGGCGGGCGCGGAGCGCTTCCGCAAGCTGCGGCATCTCGGCGAACTCGAGGAATTGCTGCGAAGCCTGGGCTGATGTCAGACGCGGCCGAGAAGCTTTTCGACAACGGGCTGCAACCGCTCCGGCGTGATCGGCTTGGCGACGACGATGTCGACGGCCGTCGAAAGCGACAGGCTTTCCGGCGTGCCCGCCTTGGTCGAGAGCAGTATGACCGCCGGCAGGTTGGAACCGGATGCAAGGCGCAGCGACACGATCGACGGCAGCAGCGCATCGCAGTCCCTGTTGTCGCTGCCCCCGTCGAGGATGATCGTGCCGGGCGCCAGGCTTCGCAGCGCCAGCTCCGCCGTGTCTGGCCCTTCCGTCACCGGCCTTAGGCCCGACCGTTCGACGATCTTTGCGACGACGACGCGATTGATCTGCGATCGGCCGACGACGAGCACCCGGTTGAGGTCGGCTGTAGCTGATCCTTGCGTCGCGGGGCTGCGCGAATTCGCATCCGGGTGCGGTCCCGGACCGATGTCTCTTCTTTTCATTAGCGCGACCGACAGCTTGGGGGGGCGTTGATTCAATGGCTGGTTGCGTCCGACGAGTTACGCCCGGATGTATGAGAAGTGTCAAGTGTCTCGCGCATCACGATACGTGAATTTAGTTCTATAACCTCGGGTTGAAGCCGCTCTTTCCATTGGTCCAAATGCAAAAATCCCGTCCACGGCGAACCGCGGACGGGATCTTTGGGGGCATGCTTGGCGGGTCAGCCGTGCGGCTGCTGGGTGACGATGACGGGGATCAGCAGATCACCCCAGTTGCCGTTACCCCCATGGTGACGGGCCGAGCGGACCAGTTCCACCGACACGCCTGCCTCGACCGCCTTCATGACCGACTGGTTCAGCCGGTGCAGGTCGTTGGCGACGATGCGGATCACGGCCTGCTGGTCGGCGCTCATGGTGGTCGCCTGTTCTTCGGCTCGTTCCTTGACACGGGTGCGCGGTGCCATTGTGGTTCTCCTCGGAGTGTTGCCTTGTGCCCCTCGGGGCTATTTCCTGGCTTCCGGAGGCTACCGCGCCTCCGGAATTGTCGCTAGGCCTCGGCCTATTCGGCGGCCGGGCGGAACTGTTCGGTTTCGGTCGACTCGTGCATCGCGGTCGTCGACGACTTGCCGCCGGTGATCGCCATGGACACGGCGTCGAAGTAGCCGGTGCCGACCTCGCGCTGGTGCTTGGTCGCGGTGTAGCCGTTGGCTTCCGCCGCGAATTCCGCTTCCTGCAGCTCCGAATAGGCCGCCATCTGGCGATCCTTGTAGCCGCGGGCCAGTTCGAACATGCCGAAGTTCAGCTGGTGGAAGCCGGCCAGCGTGATGAACTGGAACTTGTAGCCCATCGCGCCCAGCTCGCGCTGGAACTTGGCGATCGTGGCGTCGTCGAGGTTCTTCTTCCAGTTGAACGACGGCGAGCAGTTGTAGGCAAGCTTCTTGCCCGGGTGTGCCTTCTGCACGGCTTCGGCGAACTTCCTGGCCTGGTCGAGATCCGGCTTGCCGGTCTCCATCCAGATCAGGTCGCAGTGCGGCGCATAGGCGATGGCGCGGGCGATGCACGGCTCGATGCCGTTCTTCACCTGGTAGAAGCCCTCGACCGTGCGGCCGGCATCATAGTCCACGAACGGCTTGTCGCGCTCGTCGATGTCGGAGGTGAGCAGCTTCGCGGCTTCCGCGTCGGTACGGGCGACGATCAGCGTCGGCACGCCCATCACGTCGGCGGCGAGGCGCGCTGCGTTGAGGTTGCGGATGTGCGCCGCGGTCGGGATCAGCACCTTGCCGCCGAGATGGCCGCACTTCTTTTCCGAGGCCAGCTGGTCCTCGAAGTGGACGCCGGCAGCACCTGCCTCGATGAAGGCCTTCATGATCTCGAAGGCGTTCAGCGGGCCGCCGAAGCCGGCTTCCGCGTCGGCCACGATCGGCGCGAACCAGGTGTCGACCGACAGGCCCTTGCCTTCCGAGGTCTCGATCTGGTCGGCGCGCTGCAGCGTGCGGTTGATGCGCTTGGCGAGCTCGGGGGCGGCGTTCGCCGGGTAGAGCGACTGGTCCGGGTACATCGCGGATGCGGTGTTGGCGTCGGCAGCGACCTGCCAGCCGGACAGGTAGATCGCCTTGAGGCCGGCGCGGACCATCTGCATGGCCTGGTTGCCGCTGAGCGCGCCGAGCGCGTTGACGAAGTCCTCCTCGTGGATCAGCTTCCACAGGCGGTTGGCGCCCATTTCGGCGAGGCTGTGCTTGATCTGGACGGAGCCGCGCAGCCGCTTCACGTCCTCCGGCGAGTAGGGGCGCTCGATGCCGTCGAAGCGACCCTCGGGAGCCGAGGGGACGAGGTTGTAAAAATCGGTCATTGTCGACTCCGTCTGGTAAAACTGGGTTCCTCTAGAACCGCCGCCTCATGGGAGCTTGTTGGCGGTTTCTATGTGACTTGTTTTACATTGCAGCGCCAAAGCAGCCAGATAAATCAACAAAATGCAGCTGATTTAAGGGAAAATCTGTGTTGCGTTTGACAATGAGGCGCTGTAAAATTGTAAAGAATGTAAATGTTTGGGTAGGGTTGGCCCCCTACTTTCGTTGTAAAATTGGTGTAAAAGCCGATGGCCGAGCAAAAAATCTTCGCCGGACCGCGCATCCGGCGCATCCGCAACCAGAAGGGGCTGACCCAGACGGCCATGGCCGAAGGGCTCGGCATATCGCCCTCCTACCTCAACCTCATCGAGCGCAACCAGCGGCCGCTGACGGTGCAGCTCATCCTCAAGCTGGCGTCCGTCTACAAGGTCGATCCCGACGAGCTGCAGGGCGAGGCGAGGGGGTCGATCGCGGCGCTGCGCGAGGTCTTCGCCGATCCGCTGCTGTCGGGCGAATTGCCGGGCGACCAGGAGCTCATCGAGATTGCCGAGGCCGCACCGAACGCGGCAGCGGCCGTGATCAAGCTATTCCGTGCCTATCGCGAGCAGGCCGAGCGGCTGACCGACCTCACCGAACTGCTCGCCCGTGAAGGTCATACGACGGCGCTGTCCGGAGCGCGCCTGCCGATCGACGAGGTGCACGAGGTGTTCGAGCGACGGCCGAACCACTTCGCTTCGCTGGAGGGCGAGGCAGAGGCCTTCACCTCGCTGCTCGATCCCGGCGACGATCTGTTCGGCGCGCTGAAGGCATGGCTCAAGCGCGAGCACGGCATCGTCGTCAAGGTGCTGCCGGTGGCCACCATGCCCAACTGGCGCCGCCGCTACGACCGCCACTCGCAGCGGCTGTTCCTGTCCGAGCGCCTGTCGCCCTTCGACCAGCTACGCGAGGTGGCGATGGAGGCGAGCCTGATCCGCATGCAGGTGGCGGTCGCGGCCGAAATCCAGGCGCTGAAGCTGTCGTCGGACGAGGCCAGGCGGCTGGCCCGCTTCGAGCTCGGCCGTTATGCCGCGCACGCGCTGATGATGCCCTATCAGGCGTTCCACTCGGCGGCGCAGCGCGCCCGCTACGACGTCGACGTGCTGCGCTCGCGTTTCGGCGTATCGTTCGAGCAGGCGGCCAACCGGCTGACCATGCTGCAGCGGACCGGCGCCTCGGCCGTGCCCTTCTTCATGCTCGAGGTGGACAACGCCGGCAACCGCTTCCGCAAGGCCGGCGCGCAGGGTTTCCCGCAGAGCCGCTTCGGCGGCGGCTGTCCAAAGCTTCCTGTGCACGCGGCCTTCACCCAGCCGGGCCAGATCTTCGTCGAGGCGGTGGAGATGCCCGATGGGGCCGAATTCCTCTGCGTCGCCCGCACGCTCGAGGGCCCGCAGGGTGCGTTCAGCGAACGGCCGCGGCGCACGGCCATCCTGCTCGGCTGCGACATCGCCTTCCGCGACGAGATTGTCTATGGCGCCGCCTTGCCGGGCGCCCTCGGCGGCAAGCCGGGCGCGGTCAAGGCGACGCCGGTTGGTCCGGCCTGCCGCCTGTGCGAGCGCTCGGGCTGCCTGTCGCGCGCCGAGCCGCCGGTCACCCGGCCGCTCGGCCTCGACGAGATGGTGACCGGGCTTTCAGCCTTCGATTTCCAGTAGCGGTCAGGCAATCAGGCGGGCGATCGCCGCCTGCGCTTCCTTGTCGATGCCGGTCTTGGCGATGGCCCGGGCGGCGGTGGAATCGAGCGGCCTGCCGTAGAGGAAGCCCTGCGCCTCGTCGCAGCGGCGGTCCTTGAGGAATGCGGCCTGGAAATCCGTCTCCACGCCTTCCGCCAGCACCGGGATCGACAGCTTGTGGCCGAGCTCGATCACCGTCTCGATGACGCTGGTCGCCTGGGCCTGCCGGCCAAGCGCCTTGAGGAAGGTACGGTCGACCTTGATCTTGTCGAACGGGAAGGAAAACAGCGTCGACAGCGACGAGTAGCCGGTGCCGAAGTCGTCCATGGCGACGCGCACGCCCATCGTCTTGATCTGGCGCAGGATCAGCAGCGCCTGGCCGGGGTTCTCGATCAGCGCCGTCTCGGTAACCTCGATTTCGAGGCGCGAGGGGGCGAGGCCCGTCTCGTCGAGGATCTCCTTCAGCCGGTCGCCGAAATTTGGGCGCGTCAGCTGCACCGGCGAGACGTTGACGGCCACGCCCAGCGGCTCCGGCCACTGCGTCGCCTCGCGGCACGCCTCCCGCAAGACCCAGTCGCCGATGCCGACGATGATGCCGGTCTGCTCCGCCACCGGAATGAAGTCCGATGGCGAGACCTCGCCAAGCTGCGGGCTGTCCCAGCGCAGCAGCGCCTCGAAGCCGAGGAGGTCGCGCTTCTTCATCGAGATCTGCGGCTGGAACACCAGGCGCAGCGCACCGTCGGCCACGGCACTGCGCAGGCCGATAGCGATCAGGCCGCGCCGCCTGCCGTCTTCATCGGCGTCGGCGTCATACCAGCACCAGGCGCCGCTCTGGCTCTTCTTCGAGCGGTACATGGCGAGGTCGGCGCGCATGGTGAGCTCGTCGATGTTGACGCCGTCCTTGGGATACACGGCGATGCCGATGCTGGCGCTCGCCTGGAAGGTGGCGTTGCCGAGTTCGTTCGGGCGCGAGAAGGCGTCTGCCATGCGGGCGGCGAACTCCTCGATCTCGTTTTCCCGCGTGAACGGCTTCACGGCGAGGAACTCGTCGCCGCCGATGCGTGCGAAGAATTCATCGCGCGCCAGTGCGGCGCGAACGCGTGCCGTGGTCTGCGTCAGTACCACGTCGCCGGCCGCGTGGCCGTAGACGTCGTTGATTTCCTTGAACCGGTTGAGATCGACGGCAATGATGGCGAGCGACATGCCTGCCGCGTCCTTGAGCCGGTGAGGCAGTTCGTCCCGCACGGCGGCGCGGTTCGGCAGCCCGGTCAGCGGGTCGTGCAGCGCCAGATGGCGGTAGTGCTCCACGGCTTCCTTCTCGCCCTGTTCTTCGGCCATGTGGGTGGCCAGGCCCAGGAGCATGACAAGCACCGTCATGGCCATGACCAGGGTCACCATCACGGGTACGGAGAGAATCTGCGTCGGCACCGCCACCCGCGGGTCCGGCGTGATCTGCACCGCTCCCATCGCGGTGAAATGCATGAAGCCGATGCCGAGTATCAGCGCGACAATGCCGAGCACCACTCCGTGGCGCCCCTTGCCGTCGGCGACGCGGTTGGTGGCTAACATGCCAAGTGCCGCACCGCCGACGATGGCGGTAACGACGAAGGCAGGATCGTAGTCGACGCGGCCGGCAACGACGAAACCGGCCATGCCGAGGAAATGCATCGCGGCAATGCCGCAGCCCAGGATGAAACCGCCGAACTCCACCATCGGTCCGGTTTGCCGCCTTGCGGCAAGGAACAGGCCCGCGGTCGAGGTCGCGATGGCTGCGGCGAGCGACGCGAGGGTGTAGATCGGCTCGAAACCGTGGTCGACCTTGGGCATGAAACCGAGCATCGCCAGGAAATGCGTCGTCCAGATCGTCATGCCGCCGGCGAGGCCGGCCATCAGGATGAGCACGGCATGCTTGGCCCGCACGGCCCGGCGCCCGCGCGCGAACAGCCGGATGGTGACGATGGAACCGATGGTGCAGATGAAGAGTGCCGCTGCCACGAAGCGGTAGTCATGCGCGTAGACGATGCAATTGATGACGGTCAGCATGCGAGTTTCCCGAGACTGCTCCGCAGTGCTTAGACCCGAATTCTTGCCGATCTGTTGCCGGCCGGGCCCGGGCGAATCAAATGCCGCCGGGGACGGGGCAAGACAGTTTGACGACCCTGCGCAAGCTTCCGAGAGCGCAGCCTGGCCGTCATGATCACGAGCTACTTTCGAGTGTCCTAATGAGCCGGAAGCACTGGACCTCGCGAAATCGAATGTGCCTGACTAATGGGTGACTATGCGCGGTCGAACCGCGGAGGCCTCGAACTACGGCGATACCTCAAATGAGCGAACAGGCGTCAGCATCCGGATTGGGACCCGTCGGCGGCGCCGTCGCCACCGGCCGCGAGCAGCGCGTCGGCATGCTTCTGGTGTTCCTCTCGGCGCTGATGTGGAGTTTTGGGGGCGCCATCGCCCGCTTCATCGACGCGCCGGACAGCTGGACGGTGGTGTTCTGGCGCTCGTTCTGGGCGGCGGCATTCCTGCTCGCCTTCATGGCCTGGCGCGACGGCGGACGTGGCACGCTCAGGCTGTTCCGCGACATGGGCCTGCCGGGCCTGCTCGTTGCCTCCTGCTTCGGCATCGCCTCGACCTGTTTCGTCGTGGCACTCGCCTACACGACGGTCGCCAACATCGTGCTTATGCAGGCCGGCGTGCCGCTGCTCGCGGCGCTGTTCGCCTGGGCGCTGTTCGGCGAGCGCGTGTCGGCAGCCACCTGGGTCGCGATCGCGGCGGTCATCGGCGGCGTGGCCATCATGGTCTCGGAATCGCTCGGAGGCGCCGTCTCGCCGGTCGGCGACGGGCTGGCCCTGCTGATCGCGGTGGCCTTTTCCATCGCCACGGTCATCACCCGCCGTTTCGCCCATGTCCGGATGACACCCGCCACCTGCCTCGGCACCATCTTTGCGGCCACCTTCGCTGCTTCCCAGGCATCGACGCTCGCCATGTCACCGCGCGACATGGGCTTTCTGTTCACCTTCGGCGCGGTCAATCTTGGCCTGGGGCTTGCCCTGTTCGCCACCGGTGCCCGCCTCGTGCCCGCGGCCATCGTGGCGCTGCTCGGAACCTTCGAGACGTTGCTGAGCCCGATCTGGGTCTGGCTCATCCATGCCGAAGTGCCGTCGTCGCGCACCATCGCCGGCGGTGCCGTCATTTTCGCGGCGCTGATCGTCCATCTCGCGCTCGAATTCAAGCGCCAGGCCCGCGCGCAGAAACCAGGCGTCACGGGCGTACCGACGCCCAATTGAGCGGCCGGTTGTTGGGCATTGACAATACACCTGTCGGGCGGGCAGGCTGCGGTCGAGGGTAACAACAAGACAGGCGTATCTTGCCAGGTCTCACTGCCGGGGCTTCGGTGTCCGGAGACGTAAATCGCCAGTATGTTAGCGCGACGCCGCCTACCGGCGGGAGCGCCACCCTCATTACCCGAATCTGCCCAGGGAGCAGGGCGCAGCCGAAAGGTCGCGCCCAAGGAAGGAGACTATCATGAACCGCAGATCGCTTTGGCTGACCGCCGCGTCAGCTCTGATTGCCATTGCCGCAACCGGTGCCACCGCCCAGGAGCGTGTCGTCAACGTCTACAACTGGTCGGACTATATCGATTCCTCGATCATCGACGAGTTCACCAAGGAAACCGGCATCAAGGTCGTCTACGACGTTTTCGATTCCAACGAGATTCTCGAAACCAAGCTGCTTGCCGGCGGCAGCGGCTACGACGTGGTCGTGCCGACCGCCAATTTCCTCGCCCGCCAGATCGAGGCCGGCGTGTTCCAGAAGCTCGACAAGTCGAAGCTGCCGAACCTCTCCAACATGTGGGACGTCGTCAACGAGCGCACCGCCAAGTACGACCCGGGCAACGAATACTCCATCAACTACATGTGGGGCACCGTCGGCATCGGCTACAACGAGAAGAAGGTGAAGGAAGCCCTCGGCCTCGACAAGATCGACAGCTGGGATGTCGTCTACAATCCCGACACCATTGCCAAGCTGAAGGATTGCGGCGTCTACGTGCTCGATTCGCCGACTGACATCATTCCGACGACGCTGCGCTATCTCGGCATCGATACGGAAAGCCGTACGCCCGAGGATCTCGCCAAGGCCGAAGAGGCACTGCTCAAGATCCGGCCGTCGATCCGCAAGTTCCATTCGTCCGAATACATCAACGCCCTCGCCAACGGCGACATCTGCCTGGCCGTCGGCTGGTCGGGCGACGTCTTCCAGGCGCGCGACCGTGCCGCCGAGGCCGACCAGGGCGTGGTCGTCGACTATGTCGTGCCGAAGGAAGGTGCCGAGATGTGGTTCGACCAGATGGCCATCCCGGCGGATGCCAAGAACGTCGCCGAGGCGCACGAGTTCCTGAACTACATCATGCGTCCGGAAGTCGCCGCCAAGGCCTCCAACTACATCTACTACGCCAACGGCAACAAGGCGTCGCAGCAGTTCATCGAGAAGGACATCATCGGAGATCCGGCCATCTACCCTGACGATGCCACCCTCCAGAAGCTGTTCACCGTGTCGCCCTACGATCCCAAGAGCCAGCGCCTGGTGACGCGCAGCTGGACCAAGGTCGTCACGGGGCAGTAACGGTCGCACGCTATCCCGGCGCCCTGGGCGCCGGGATGTTCCGGCGTGGGCAGGGGGACGGAGAGGACATGAAATCGCTCGGCAACATCCGCAGGGAGTTTGCGCCCTGGAACCAGCCCGACGCCAGGCCGTACATCCAGTTCAAGAACGTCACCAAGCGGTTCGGCGACTTCACCGCAGTCAACAACCTGTCGCTGTCGATCTACGAGCGCGAGTTCTTCGCGCTCCTGGGCGCATCCGGCTGCGGCAAGTCCACGCTTCTACGCATGCTCGCCGGCTTCGAGGAGCCGACCGAGGGGCAGATCCTGCTCGACGGGCAGGACCTCAGGGGCATTCCGCCCTACAAGCGGCCGGTCAACATGATGTTCCAGTCCTATGCGCTGTTCCCGCACATGACGGTCGAGCAGAACATCGCCTTCGGCCTGAAGCAGGACGGCATGCCGAAGCCTGAAATCGAAAAGCGCGTCGGCGAGATGCTGAAGCTGGTCAAGCTCGGCCAGTTCGCCAAGCGCAAGCCGCACCAGCTTTCCGGCGGTCAGCGCCAGCGCGTCGCGCTCGCCCGTGCGGTTGCCAAGCGGCCGAAGGTTCTGCTGCTCGACGAGCCGCTCGGCGCGCTCGACAAGAAGCTGCGCGAGGAAACCCAGTTCGAACTCATGGACCTGCAGCAGACACTGGGGCTGACCTTCGTCATCGTCACCCACGACCAGGAGGAGGCCATGACCATGGCCGACCGCATCGCCATCCTCGACAAGGGCGAAGTGATGCAGGTGGCGACGCCGGCAGAGGTCTACGAGGCGCCGACCTCGCGCTTCGTCGCCGACTTCGTCGGCAACATCAATATGTTCGACGGCAAGGTGACGGACCGCAACGGCGGCGGCGCCACCATCGCCGGGACCGGCGGAGTGACGATCAAGGCCGCCAATGCCGGCGAGACGCCGGTGGGCTCCGACATCGCCTTCGCCATCCGCCCCGAGAAGATCAAGGTGTCGTCCAGGAAGCCGGAGGGTGGCGACAACGTGCTCGAGGGCGAAATCTACGACATCGCCTATCTCGGCGACATGACCATCTTCCACGTCAAGCTCGGCAACGGCCAGGTGGTCAAGGCGAGTTCGATGAACGCGACCCGCGCCACGGAAGATCCGCTGAGCTGGGACGACAGGGCCTGGATCAGCTTCCGGCCTGATGCCGGTGTCCTGCTGACGCGATAGGAGCGGCGATGAAGAGCCTCACGTCAGCCGTCACCAGCCGCCTGGTCATTCTCGTCCCCTATGTCTGGCTGCTGTTCTTCTTCCTCGTTCCGTTCTTCATCGTCTTCAAGATTTCGCTGTCGACGACGGCGATCGCCATGCCGCCCTACACCCCGGCGCTCGACATCTCCGAAGGCTTTTCGGGGCTCATGGCGCAGCTCGGCGAATTCAGCTTCGACAACTATCTCTGGCTGACCGAGGACCCGCTCTATTACACGGCCTACATCTCCAGCGCCGTCATCGCAGGGGTTTCGACCTTGCTGGCCCTGCTTGTCGGCTATCCCATCGCCTACGGCATGGCGCGCGCGCCCACGGCCATCCGCCCGACGCTTCTGATGCTGGTGATCCTGCCGTTCTGGACCAGCTTCCTGATCCGCGTCTATGCCTGGATCGGCATCCTCAAGCCCGAAGGCCTGCTCAACCAGTTCCTGCTCGCCACCGGCATCATCGACCAGCCGCTGGTGATCCTCAACACTCATACGGCCATCTTCATCGGCATCGTCTATTCCTACCTGCCGTTCATGATCCTGCCGCTCTATTCGGCGCTGGAGAAGATGGACTATTCGCTCATCGAGGCCGCCCAGGACCTCGGCTGCCCGCCGATGACCGCCTTCTGGAAGATCACCTTCCCGCTGTCGCTGCCGGGAGTCATTGCCGGCTGCCTTTTGGTCTTCATCCCGGCGGTCGGCGAGTTCGTCATTCCCGACCTGCTCGGCGGCTCGCAGACGCTGATGATCGGCAAGACGCTGTGGAACGAGTTCTTCGCCAACCGCGACTGGCCGGTGTCCTCGGCCGTGGCGGTGATCCTGCTGCTTATCCTGGTCGTGCCGATCATGTTCTTCCAGCAGGCGCAGGCGCGCGCCCAGGAGCAGGGGCGCTGACATGAATTCGACCTGGAGCCGCTTCAACATCAGTGCGATCGTCCTGGGGTTCGCGTTCCTCTACCTGCCGATCCTGCTGCTGGTCATCTTCTCGTTCAACGAATCGAAGCTCGTCACCGTCTGGGGCGGGTTCTCGACCAAGTGGTACGGCGAACTGTTCCGCAACAAGGGCCTCATGGACGCGGCCTGGGTGACGGTTCGCGTCGGCCTCATCTCCGCGACCGTGTCGACCGTGCTCGGCACGCTCGCCGCCATCACGCTGACGCGCTACACGCGCTTCAGGGGCAGGGTGCTGTTCTCGGGCATGGTGTTTGCGCCGCTGGTCATGCCGGAAGTCATCACCGGCCTGTCGCTGCTTTTGCTTTTCGTCGCCGTCGGCCTCGACAGGGGCTTCGTGACGCTGACGCTCGCGCACATCACCTTCACCATGTGCTTCGTCGCCGTCGTGGTGCAGTCGCGGCTGGTCACCTTCGACCGCTCGCTCGAGGAAGCGGCGATGGATCTCGGCGCCCCTCCGGTCAAGACCTTCTTCCAGATCACGCTGCCGGTCATCCTGCCGGCGATCATCTCGGGCTGGATGCTGGCCTTCACGCTCTCCATCGACGACCTGGTGATTTCGAGCTTCACGTCGGGGCCGGGGGCAACCACGCTGCCGATGAAGATCTACAGCCAGGTGCGCCTCGGCGTCACGCCGGAGATCAACGCCGCCAGCACCATCCTGATTGGCGTCGTCGCGGTGGGCGTGATCGCCGCCTCGCTGGTCAACAAGCAGCGCGAGGCCCAGCGGCAGCGCGACGAGCGGATGGCCCAGCGCCACTGAGCGCGGTGCGGGCGGGATCGGCCGCTGTCAACAATATTGTGGTTGTTCGTCAAATCCCGTCAACCATTGCGCATGAAGGTTACTGGATGTGGAAGGATTGCCGTGGTAGCGTCGCCGCGATGAACTTAAGGAGTTGAGTTTATGGCGAATTTGATCGTTACCGCGGCCGCGCTGACCCTTGCCGGCCTGGCCGTTGCTGCCTGCAATACACCCCAGGAGCGCGCTGTCGGCGGCGGCGCCATCGGCGCGGCGGGCGGCGCCCTGGTCGGCCAGGCCATCGGCGGCAACACCGGTTCCACGGTGGCGGGCGCGGTGATCGGCGGCCTCGCCGGCGCCATGATCGGCGCGGGCACGGCTCCCGGCGAATGCCGCTACCACCGCTACGACAGCCGCGGCCGGCCGATGTACGACCGCGACGGCAGGCCGGTGACCTATCTGGCCCCCTGCCAGTAACGGCATGGAATCACGGGCAGCTCCGGGCCGCCTCAGCAACGAACGGCGTGCCTCCTCGCGGAGGGGCGCCGTTTTTCTTTGGCGGTCTTCCGGCTACGGCGCTAGGAAGCTTGGCTGATCCATCGGATTCGGCGGCTTCTGGTGGAACCGCCGAGACGAGCCAGAGGCACGCTCGATGCGTCGTCGGTTTTGATTGTCTTGGAAAAGAAGATGGTACGGTTGGCTGGGATCGAACCAGCGACCTCCGGATCCACAATCCGGCGCTCTAACCAGCTGAGCTACAACCGCGTGCCTTGCTCTGGTGCCGCGTCCATACGGACAATTCCGCCGCATTTCAAGAGCTTTGCGCATATTCCACTGCGGTGATTTATGCCGCCGCCGCGAAGCCCTTGATTGCCGGGCTTTTCAACCCCGGAAAAAAGAAAAAGGCCGGCGGGAGGAGGAGCCGGCCTTTTCCTATGCATGGCCAGCGGAATGCGAGCTGGCCGCTTGGCCCGGCAGACAGAGGGAGGAGAACCGCCCGCCGGGATTTCGTGTGGCTCGCCCTCAGGCGGCCTTCAGGTCTTTCAGGGCCTTCTCGAAGGCGGTCTTGACCGGCTTGGCCACGTCCTCGGCGGCCTTCGAGGCAACCGCCTGGAATTCCTTGGCCTGCTCGACGCTCAGCTCGACGCGCTTGCGCAGATAGGCGGTCTGCAGCTCGAAGATGTCGGAGAGCGACTTGGCGCCGGCCAGCGCCTCGAGATGCGCAAAGCCAGCCTCGGCGTTGGTGCGCAGCGCGGCGATGGTCTTGAGCGACAGCTCGCTGCCGACGCTGCGGGCGGTCTCGTAGGTGGTCTCGAGCGTCTTCTGGGCGTCTTCGGCGCCGGTCTTGAGCTTGGTGTAGGCCTCCTTCGACTGCTCGACGCCCTTCTCGGCGAAGGCGCGGAACTGGTCGGTGGCCTTGGAAACGTCGAAGCTCGGCATTTCGACGGTATCTGCGAATTCTGCGGTCTTGGTCTTGGACATTGTCTCACCCTGTGGACTGGACGGGTGGGCACCCGCCTCGTTTATTCGCATCAGTGATATAGTTCATGTCATTGTGCGCTGCAACAAAAATGTTGCAGCGCAACATGATCAGCCGGGCACCTCGGTTAACCACATGGCGAGAATAATCACGCTCTATGACAGCTGTTTGCTAGACCTAGGCGATGACGGCTTTTATTAACAAACCGTTAATTGCGAGAATGTGTGCCTTGCGGGTTATGTGAATGCCGTCAGCAGCCTACTCCTTCATCGACGTCGCCGTGGTCGATGGCGTAAGGCAGCGTTTCGCTGCCGGCGACGCCGTCGTCGTGCTGTCGGTCGACCTCGAGCAGGTGCTGTGGGCCAACGGCCCGGGCGCCTCAGTCCTGGGCTACGGCGACGTCGACGCGGTCATCGGCGCGCCGGCCCGGCTCGGCCTCGCCGCCCGCCGGCAGATCGCCGCCACCTCGGGCTTTCCGGACATCGGCCGCGACCGGTCGATCATGGTGCGCGTGGCCTCCGGCCTGAGCAGCCGGGCCGTCGCCTTCGTTGCGGGTTCGGTCCGCCTGCCCGACGGCGAGCCAGGCATCCTGCTCGCCGTGCCGGCCACCGGCGCCGCGTCCCGCTCTGCCGGGGAGGTCGCCGCGGCCGCCATCAGCGGCTTTGCAGCGCCTGGCCATTTCCTCGCCTTCGTCGATGCCCGCGGCGATGTCGTGGCTGCGACGGACGGCTTTTCCGGACTGGGCATTGCACGGCCGACGCTGGCCGGGCTGGTCGCCGCGGTTGCCGGCGAACGCGACCGGATGATCAAGCGGGCCATTCCCGCCGCCGCCGGCCATGTGCCGGCGGGCATCGCGCGCCTGACCGACGAGCGCCATCTGCTGGTGGTGGTGGACGAGCGCGCCGGCGTAGTCGACGAAGCGGGCGAGGACCGCCCGGAGGCGGCTGCGCCGCGCCCGGAAGTGCCGCCGGTGGCCATTGCGGCTCCGGCCAAGGAGCAGCCCGCCGACCACGACCATTGGTATTTCAGCCCCGAGGAGCGCGAGAGCAAGGCCGGCCTCGTCGTCCGCGAGATGGCAGCGAAGACCAAAGCGCCCGCGCCGGCGCAGGAGGAGGCTGAAAAGGCCGAAGCGGCCCCCGCCGCCCCTGCCGCGGAAGCCCGGCCGGTCGAGCCGGCCGTCGCCGAACGCGACGAGCTTGCCGGCCGCTCGGCCGCGCCCGTGCGCTTCGTCTGGCGCACCGACGCCGAAGGCCGGTTCAGCGCCGTCTCGGCGGAGTTCGTCGCCCTGGTTGGCGAGCATGCCGCCGACGTCGTCGGTCGTCGGTTCGAGGATGTGTCCAACACCTTCGAACTGGATCCGTCCGGCGAGATCGCCGGCCTTTTGCAGCGGCGCGACACGTGGTCCGGCCGTTCGGTGCTCTGGCCGGTCGCGGGCTCGGACCGGCGCATCCCGGTCGATCTGGCCGCATTGCCGGTCTACGGCCGCGACCGCAGCTTCGAAGGCTTCCGCGGCTTCGGCGTGGCGCGTCCGGGCGAGGCCGTCATCGATCACGAGCGCATCGGGCTGGCGCTGGTGCCCAACGGCAAGCCTGACCAGGAGCCTGAGCCGCACGCTGAAGCGGAGCCGACCCAGGCGACGGAGGACGACCTGTCCGGGCAGTCTTTGGAGACGCAGCCTAGCGCCGATTTGGCTTCGACTGATGAGGCCGGCCTCGATCGTTCCGACAAGGTCATCCATCTCGCGGAGCACCGCCCGGCCGAGCCGGGCAACGGCAAGGGGCTGTCCAATGTCGAGCGGCATGCCTTCCGTGAGATCGGCGAGCGCCTGAAACGGGCGAGCGAGGTTGTCGCCGCGCGGCAGCAGCAGGACAAGGCTGCGGGCCAGCCCGCCGTCGAACAGAAAAACGGCGAGCAGAACTCGGCCGAGATCGCCGCCTATTCGGAGGCCGCGGCGGCGGAGCATGGCGGTTCACCGTCCAGCGGCGAGGTCGTCAACCTGTCCTCCGTGCGGCCGGTCGAAGCCGAAACCGGTCGCGACACGGCGGCGGAGCGGCCCGCAAAGCCGGCGCTCAGGGCCGAGGACATCATTCCCCGGGAAATGTTCGCGGGCGGCCGCGACATGCCGGTGGATGCGCCGATCCTCGAACAGTTGCCGGTGCCGGTGCTCATCCACGCAGGCGACGTGCTGCATTATGCCAATGCCGAGTTCCTGAGCCTTACCGGCTATGGCTCCGCCGACGAACTGGCGCGCGCAGGCGGGCTCGATGCGCTGTTTGCCGAGAGCTACGGCGACGAGGCGGGTTCCGACCATGACCTGAGGTTGAAGACCCGCGACGGCGAGGAGTTCCCGATTGAAGCGGTGCTTCGCTCGGTGCCTTGGCGGGACGGCAAGGCGCTGATGCTGGTCGTGCGCCGTGCCGGCGATGGCGACCACGACATGCGCGTGGCGGACGAGGTGGCCGAACTCGAAGGGCGCCTCGCCGAGATGCGCACCATCATCGACACGGCGACCGACGGGGTCGTGCTGATCGACCGCGACGGCACCATCCGTTCGATCAGCCGCCCGGCGGAGGCATTGTTCGGCTTCGACAGCGACGAGGTGGCCGGCAAGCCCTTCCATTCGCTCTTTGCCATCGAAAGCCAGCGCGCCGCGCGCGACTACCTTTCCGGCCTTTCCGAGCACGGCGTGGCGAGCGTGCTGAACGACGGCCGCGAAGTGATCGGCCGCGAGGCCCAGGGCCGCTTCATTCCGCTGTTCATGACCATCGGCCGCCTGCCGAGCGATGCCGGCTTCTGCGCCGTCGTGCGCGACATCACGCCCTGGAAGCGCGCCGAGGAGGAACTGACGCAGGCGCGCGCCGCGGCCGAGCGGTCCTCGTCCCAGAAGACCGATTTCCTCGCCCGCATCAGCCACGAGATCCGCACGCCGCTCAACGCCATCATCGGCTTCTCCGAACTCATGATCGACGAGAAGTTCGGGCCTGTCGCCAACGACCGCTACCGCGACTATCTGCGCGACATCAACCGCTCCGGCAACCATGTGCTCGACCTGGTCAACGACCTGCTCGACATCTCCAAGATCGAGGCGGGCCAGCAGGAGATGGATTACGAGGCCGTGTCGCTCAACGACACGCTGGCCGAGACCGTGGCCATGATGCAGCCGCAGGCCAACCGCGAGCGCGTCATCATCAGGTCGAGCCTGGCTTCGCGGCTTCCCGAGGTCGTCGCCGACCGGCGCAGCGTTCGCCAGATCGCGCTGAACATCCTTTCCAATGCGGTCCGCTACACCCAGGCGGGTGGCCAGGTCATCGTGTCGACCGCATATGAGGCCTCGGGCGACATCGTCATGCGTGTGCGCGATACCGGCATCGGCATGTCGCAGGCCGAGATCGAGCAAGCGCTGAAGCCGTTCAAGCAGATCAATTCGCTGAAGCGCGCGCGCGGCGACGGCACCGGCCTCGGCCTGCCGCTGACCAAGGCTATGGTGGAGGCCAACCGCGCCCGATTCAGCATCGCCTCGACCCCTGGCGAGGGGACGTTGGTGGAGGTCACGTTCCCGTCCACGCGCGTGCTTGCCGAGTAGACCTGCGGCATTGTGCGCGCCGGTTGCGGCTGTTGATTGCATATTTGCCCTGCGACGCCGGCAAGGTCTTGAATCCAGTGCGCAATAGTCCAGTTTAGAATGGTTCTAAACTATTGAATTTGCTGGACTTTAATCTTGACCTTTCCAGTCAGATTGGTGATAGGGAAGTCAGCTTCGCTTGTGAGGCTGCGATGAATTGTTCCCCCGAGGGTTTTTGACCCCTTTGGCCAGGAGAGAAAGATGAAGATTGGAAACGCGCGGTCGATCGTGGCCGGCCTCGCCCTTGCGGCCCTTTTCACCAGCTCGGCGCTCGCCGACGGCGTGGTGAACATCTATACCTATCGTCAGCCCGACCTCATCAAGCCCGTTCTGGACGCCTTCACCGCCGAAACCGGCATCAAGACGGAAGTGCTCTTCCTCGACAAGGGTCTCGAGGAGCGCATCCTCGCCGAGGGCGAGAATTCGCCGGCCGACGTCATCATGACCGTCGACATCGCCCGACTGACCTCGGCCAAGGAAAAGGGCGTCACCCAGCCGCTGGTCGACGAAGAGGTCAATAAGCTGCTGCCGTCCGAATACCGCGACCCCGAGGGCCATTGGTTCGGCCTGACCAAGCGCGCCCGCGTCATCTATGCCTCGAAGGAGCGCGTCAAGGACACCGCCATCACCTATGCCGAGCTCGCCGACCCGAAGTGGAAGGGCAAGATCTGCATGCGTTCGGGCCAGCACGACTACAATCTCGCGCTGTTCTCGGCCGCGATCGCCCACTGGGGCCCGGAAAAGACCGAGGAATGGATGAAGGGCCTCAAGGCCAATCTCGCCAAGAAGCCCGACGGCGGCGACCGCCCGCAGGCCGGCGCCATCGCCGCCGGCGAATGCGACATCGCCATCGGCAACACCTATTACGTCGGCCTGATGCGCAACAACGACAAGGACCCGAAGGAGAAGGAGTGGGGCAACGCCATCAACGTGCTGTTCCCGACCTTCGAGAACGGCGGCACCCACGTCAACATCTCCGGCGCGGCCCTTGCCAAATATGCGCCGAACCGCGATGACGCGGTCAAGCTGATCCGGTTCCTCGCCAGCCACAAGGCGCAGCAGGTTTACGCGGAGAAGAACTACGAATATCCGGTGGAACCGGGCCTCGAGCCGTCCGAGACGGTCAAGGCTTTCGGCACGCTCAAAGCCGATACGCTGCCGCTCGTCGACATCGCCAAGGGCCGCAAGGCCGCTTCCGAGATGGTCGACCGCGTCGGCCTCGACGACGGCCCGAACAGCTGATCGGGCTGACAGGACCTGCGGACTTGGCCGGGCCGGGCAATCGGCCCGGCTTTTCCGCGTTGCAGGGGAAATGACTTGCTGACGGGCGGCAACAAGGGCGGCGAATTGATCGGGGCAGCCGAAATCCCGAACGGACGGCCGCTGCCGGTCAAACGTCTGCGTCATCCGCTCCACAGCGCCTTCGCGCTCGCCATCGGCCTCGTGGTGGTCCTGCCAGTGCTGTCGCTGGCCTTCGTCGCGCTTTCCGGCACGGGCGAGGACTGGCCTCACCTGATCGACAATGTGCTGCCCGGCGCGACGCGGACGACGATCGCCTTGCTGGCCATGGTCGCCGTCCTCACGACGGTCGCGGGCGTCGCCTGCGCCTGGGCGGTCGTCGCCTACGAATTTCCATTCCGCCGCATCCTATCCTGGGCGCTCGTCCTACCGCTGGCCGTGCCGCCCTATCTCGCCGCCTATGCATTCGGCGAGTTCTTCCAGTACCAGGGGCCGGTGCAGAGCCTGGTGCGCGCACTCTTCGGTTTTGAGACGATACGCGATTACTGGTTCCCCGACATTCGCTCGACCTGGGGCACGGCCTTCGTGCTCGGCTCCGTGCTCTACCCTTACGTCTATCTGACCA
The DNA here is from genome assembly GCF_039907765.1 of Mesorhizobium sp. CC13. NCBI lineage: Bacteria > Pseudomonadati > Pseudomonadota > Alphaproteobacteria > Hyphomicrobiales > Phyllobacteriaceae > Mesorhizobium > Mesorhizobium sp. CC13. The sequence goes on from NZ_JARDJI010000001.1 coordinate 161,814, forward strand.
CCCGCATCGTTTTCCTCATGCAGGGGCGCAACATCGCCGACGTCGCCCGCACGCTCGGCGCCCGTCCGGCGCGCGTGTTCTGGCGCGTGCTGCTGCCGGTGGCCCGGCCGGCCATCGTCGCCGGCGTGGCGCTGGTGCTCATGGAGACGATCAACGACATCGGTGCGGCCGAATATTTCGGCGTGCGAACCCTGACGGTCGCCGTGTACACCACCTGGCTCAACCGCGGCAGTCTCGAAGGCGGAGCGCAGATCGCCATTCTGATGCTGGTGCTCGTCGTCCTGCTTTTGGTGGCGGAGCAGTGGGCGCGCCGGCGGCAGCGCTTCCATGCCGGGCGCGGCACGCACCTCAAGGTGCATCCGCCGCGCGTTGCCCTGAAGGGGTGGACGCGCTACGCCCTGCCGCTCGCGGTCGCCCTGCCCATCCTGTGCGGCTTCGGCGTGCCGATCACCGTGTTCGGCCAATACGCTTCGCGCAGGCTCGAACAGTTCACCTCGCCTGATGTGGCCAAGGCCTTCCTCAACAGCCTGATGACCGCCTCGATCACGGCGATCGTCACCGTGGCAATCGCCTTGTTCCTGCTCAATGCGCAGCGCCTGTCCAAGGGCCGCGCCATGGCGGCGACCGTGCGGCTCGCCTCGGTGGGCTATGCGCTGCCGGGCGGCATCCTGGGCCTCGGCCTGCTCTTCGTGCTGGCGCGCTTCGACAATGTCGTCGACGGCTTCGCGCGCGCCCAGTTCGGTTTCTCGACGGGCTTGCTGCTCACCGGATCGGCGGCGGCCGTCGTGCTTGCCTGCACCATACGCTTCGTCGCGCTCGCCGAGGGCGCGATCCGCTCCGGCATGGAAAAGCTCCCCGGCAGCCTCGACGAGGCAGCCCGCAGCCTCGGCAAGACGCCCAGCCAGAGTGCCGCCAAGGTGTTGCTGCCGCTGCTCCGGCCGGCGATCCTGACCGCCGCGGTGCTGGTCTTCGTCGACACGGTGAAGGAACTGTCGGCGACGATCCTGCTCAGGCCCTTCGGCTTCAGCACGCTCGCCACCTATGTCTACGAGAACGCCTCGCGCGGCGTGCCTGAGGAAGGGGCTGTGGCTGCGATCGTCATCATCATCACCGCCATGGTGCCGGTGGTGCTGCTGTCGGGCGCGCTGGTGCGCGACGCCGAGGCTTCGCTGTAGGTTCCAACCTCCGGTCAGAACGCAAAGAAAAAGGCGCCCGACGGGCGCCCTGGAGATGATGCTGTTTCAACGGGGACTTGAGCAAAAACGCCATCCTCCTGCGAGGAAAGGGATTTCTCCCTCAAGTTAGGCTCGACTATCGAGGCCGAACCTTAACAACTCATTACCGCGCATATGAAACATTTACCAAAGTGTACCACTCATGAAGTCTAGGTAAATTTGCCCTTTACGAGTCATTTACCATAGCTCGGCCGCGGCCCGTCAGTTCCTGAGCTCCTCGACATCCCTGTAGAGTTCGAGGGCCTCGGGATTGGCAAGTGCCTCCTTGTTCTTGACGGGGCGGCCGTGGACGATGTCGCGCACGGCAAGCTCGGTGATCTTGCCCGATTTGGTGCGGGGGATGTCGGAGACGGCGACGATCTTCGCCGGCACATGGCGCGGGCTGGCGCCGGTGCGGATTTTTGTGCGGATGCGCTTTTCGAGGTCGGCGTCGAGGGCGACGCCGGGCGCAAGGCGGACGAACAGCACGACGCGCACGTCGCCGTCCCAGTCCTGGCCGATGCACAGGGCCTCCAGGATTTCCGGCAGCTGCTCGACCTGGTTGTAGATCTCGGCCGTGCCGATGCGCACCCCGCCGGGGTTTAGCGTGGCGTCCGAGCGGCCGTGGATGACCAGCCCGCCATGGGCCGTCCATTCGGCGAAGTCGCCATGGCACCAGACATTGTCGAAGCGGTCGAAATAGGCGGCGTGGTATTTTTCGCCGCCGGCATCGTTCCAGAAGCCGACGGGCATCGACGGGAAAGCCCTGGTGCAGACGAGCTCGCCCTTTTCGCCGCGCACCGGCCGGCCGGCATCGTCCCAGACGTCGACCGCCATGCCGAGCCCCGCGCCCTGGATCTCGCCCGTCCAGACGGGCTCCGTCGGCACGCCGAGCACGAAGCACGAAACGATGTCGGTGCCGCCGGAGATCGAGGCGAGATGAACGTCTCGCTTGATGCCGTCATAGACGAACTGGAAGTCCTCCGGCGACAGCGGCGAGCCGGTCGACGACAAGGTGCGCACGGCGCCGAGGTCGTGGCTGGCGATGGGGCGCAGGCCGGCCTTGCGGACGGAATCGATGAACTTCGCCGAAGTGCCGAAATAGGTCATCTTCTCGGCGTCGGCGAAGTCGAACAGCACGTTGCCGTCGGGATGGAAGGGCGAGCCGTCATAGAGCAACAGCGTCGCTTCCGAGGCGAGCCCCGTCACCAGCCAGTTCCACATCATCCAGCCGCAGGTGGTGAAGTAGAAGAAGCGGTCGCCCGGAACGAGCCCCGCATGCAGCCGGTGCTCCTTGACGTGCTGCAGCAGCGTGCCGCCGGCCGAATGCACGATGCATTTGGGAATGCCCGTCGTGCCCGAAGAGAACAGGATGTAGAGCGGATGGTCGAAGGGCAGGGGCTCGAACGTCACCGGCTGCGCCGCAAACGGCGCCAGCGCATCCTCCAGCGCTTCCGCCTTGGCGATGCCAGCGGCTACTTCCTTCGCCGTGCCGAGATAGTCGACCACCAGCACCTTGGTCGCACTGGTCAGCCTGTCGGCCACCGCGGCGATCTTCTGGCCGACCTCGATGCGCTTTCCGGCATACCAGTAGCCGTCGGGAGCGATGAACAGTTTCGGCTCGATCTGGCCGAAGCGGTCGAGCACGCCCTGTTCGCCGAAGTCGGGCGAGCAGGACGACCACACCGCCCCGAGCGAGGCGGTCGCCAGCATCGCGGCAATCGTCTCGGGCATGTTGGGCATCATCGCCGCGATGCGGTCGCCCCTGGTCACGCCGAGCGAAACGAACAGCTGCTGCAGCTTCGACACGAGACTATGCAGCTCGTCCCAACTCATGCGGCGGAAAACCTTGTCCTCGCCTCGGAAGACGATCGCCTCGCCGCTGCCCGAGCCGCGCAGCAGGTTCTCTGCGAAATTGAGCCGTGCGTCGGGGAAGAACCTCGCCCCCGGCATCCGGTCGCCGTCGGCAAGCACGCGGCCGCCCTTCTGGCCGATGACGTCGCAGAAATCCCACACCAGGTCCCAGAATGCCTCGCGCTCGGCAATCGACCAGGCATGCAGTTCGGCATAGCTTGAAAGCGACCGTCCCGCCCGCTTCTCCGCCTTCGCCGCAAAGGCCGTCAACGGTGCCGCCGCGATCCGCTCGGCCGAGGGTGTCCAGAGGGGCATTTCAACTGACATCTGCGTCTCTCCCAGAACCGGTTTGGTTTATGCATGTCGCACTGCAGCAGATCAAGGAGATGTCGGTTTGCGCCAATGCGCTGTGCGCAAACGCCATCGCATGGCCACAAAGACTTGAAATGCCGCGCCGGTCGGTTACACCCGGTTCTCACAAAGGCGCAGCACGGGCGGCACAAGGGCAACATGCCATCACCACTGTTCAGGCGCAGCATCTGGGCGATTGCCGGCATTGCCGTCCTGGTCGCCGCCGTGATCGTCGCGTTGCCCTTCATCGCCTCCACCCGGATCGTCAGGGATCGCATTGCCTTCGAGCTGAGCGCATGGAGCGGCTTTCGCGTTTCCATCGAAGGTGCACCCGTCATCGAGATATGGCCCGACTTCCGGGCTACGCTCACCGACGTGACGCTGAGCGACTGGGAAGACCCGAGCAACGCGCCGGTCTTCGAGGCCGAGCGCGTCGAGATCGAGCTGTCGTCGCTGTCGGCCGCCCTGGGCAATGTCGATTTTTCCGATGCGCATTTCGAACGGCCGACGCTTCGCCTCAAACGCGCGGCCGATGGCACCTACGAGTGGCCGCGTTCGCGCGGCGGGCGCATCATTCGCTCGATCGAACGGGCCCGGGGCACCGTCTCGTCCAATCCGGCCGCGCCGGATCTCGCCAGTCTTCCCTCGGACGAGTTCGGCGTGATCGAGTTCGTCGACGGCCGCGTCGTCGCCGTGACAGACAAGGGCGAGGACGAGGTGCTCAGCGACCTCACCGGCAAGGTCGCCTGGGGCGCGCTCAACAAATCCGGCAGCCTCAGTGCAACCGGCGTGTGGCGGGGCGAGCCGGTGGCGGTGGAAATGTCGTCGCCGCGTCCGCTGCTCCTGTTTGCCGGAGGCGAGGCGCCGCTCACCGCCTCGCTGAAGGCTGCGCCGGTCGAGGCGTCGTTCGATGGCCTCGCAGGTTTCGCCGGCGAAGCCCATTTCGACGGCCAGGCCAAGCTCGCAGCACCTTCGCTGAGGCGCGTGATGGAATGGTCCCGCCCCGGCATCCTGCCCGACAGCCCGGTCGGACCGATCGCCATTTCGGCGAGGGTCTCCGGCAACCCGGCACGCCTCAAGCTGGAAGGCGCGCAGGTCACGCTGAACGGCAGTCCCGGCACGGGCGTGCTCGAACTGTCGCTGCATTCGGTGCCTTCCATTGCCGGCACGCTTGCCTTCGACACCATCGATGTCATCGCCTTCGCGTCGGCCTTCGCGCCGGCCGGCAGCAGCCCCACGGCGATCGACACCAGCTTCGCCGACCATGTCAATCTCGACCTCAGGCTCTCTGCCGCCAAGGCGACCGCCGGCTCCATCACCCTGGCCGAGGTGGCTGCAACCGCCCAGGTCAAGGGCGGCCTCGCGGCATTCGACATTTCCGACGCGGAGGCCTTCGGCGGCAATGTCCAGGCCGGCGTCCGCTTCGACCGCAAGCCGGGCGGCACGCAGGCCGAGCTTCGCCTGCTTGCTTCCGACATCGACGGCGGCGCCTTCGGCACGGCGGCTGGCATGAGCCATATGGTGCCGATCGGCCGCGGAACGGTTTCCGTGATCCTCAAGGGACCGGGTACGAGCTGGGAAACCCTGCTGCAGAACGCCGACGGCTCGGTCTCGGCCACCTTCGGCGTCGGTGCGATTGCCGGTCTCGACCTGCAGGCCTTCGCGGCGCGCGCGGCGGAAGGCGGATTCTTCTCTCTCGACGAGGTTGCGGAAGGAACGCTGCCGGTCGACGGCGTCGAACTGAAGGCGGCGATCTCCAACGGCGTGGCCAGGATCGACAAGGCCGAGGCGCGCACGCCCGCCAACCGCATCTGGCTCACCGGCATCGTGCCTTATCTCGGCCGCGGGCTCGCCCTGTCGGGCGCGATCGAGCCGAAGGATACAACAGCCTCGACGAGCAACCTCGCCAAGCGCATCGCCTTCTTCGTCGGCGGCTCCTGGGGAGCGCCGTTCATCTCGCCGCTCGTGGCACCCGAGACCGTGGCGCCGCCGGTGCCCTCGCGCGACTGAACTGCCTCAGCCTTAGAACAGGCTGCCTTGCTTGCCCGTCTCCCTGGCCTTGGCGGCCGGCTTGGCCGCCTTCGGTCGTCCCTCTCCGCTGGTGGCCACGGCGTCGGCGGTCCCGTCGGCGAATTCGATCGAAAGCGCCATGCCGGCAGCGACGTCACCGGCGCGCTTGAGCACGGTGCCTTCGGCATCGCGCACCAGCGCGAAGCCACGCGCCAGAACGGCCTTGTGCGACAGCGTCGCCATCAGCCGGTCCGCCTGCGACAGCCTGGTACGCGCCCGTTCGAGGCGAAGGCCAACGGCCTGGGTGGCACGGCGCTCCAAAAGGGTCACCTTGTCTCTGGAGGCCAGTTGCCTGCGTGCCAGCGGCTCGGGCGACAGCCGCCCCTGGGTGCGGTCGAAGCGGATGCGCTTCTCGCGCACCATGGCCCGCAGCGCCGCGTCCGCCCGCAGCATGTCGCGGTCGAGGTGCCGACGGGTCTCGGCGATCCGTCGCGACAGCGTTGCAGGCGACAGCCGCACCGCCGACAGCCTGGCGCGCTTGCGCTCGGTCGCTACGGTGAGGGCGCGTCCGAGCCGGCTCGTTGCCTCGTCGAAGCGCCGGCGCGGCAGCGCGAGCAACTGGTCGGGCGTCGGCAGGGCGCGGGCAGCAGCCCGAACCGCCTGGCGCTTGCGCTCGACATTGCGCGACACGCAGCCTTTCAGGCGGGCGTGCAGATTGGCGAGTGTCGCCTCAAGCTCCGCCTTCACCGGCACGGCGAGTTCGGCAGCGCCCGTAGGTGTCGGCGCGCGCATGTCGGCGACGAGGTCGACCAGCGTCCAGTCGGTCTCGTGGCCGACGGCTGAAATCACGGGAATATGCGAGGCGGCGACGGCGCGGACAAGCGCCTCGTCGTTGAAACCCCAGAGATCCTCGAGGCTGCCGCCGCCACGCGCCACGATCAAAAGGTCGGGCCGGCGGATCGGGCCGTCGTCCGGAAATTCGTTGAAGCCGTCGACGGCCGCCGCCACCTCGGCGCCGGAAGTCTCGCCCTGCACCCGCACCGGCCAGACCAGCACATGCATCGGAAAGCGGTCCTTGATGCGGTGGATGATGTCGCGGATGACCGCGCCGGTGGGCGAGGTGACGACGCCGATGACCAACGGCATGAACGGCAGAAGCTGCTTGCGCCGCTCGTCGAACAGACCTTCGGCCGCCAGCCTGCGCTTGCGCTCCTCGAGCAGCGCCATGAGCGCGCCGGCGCCGGCGGGCTCGAGATTGTCGATGACGATCTGGTATTTCGACGAGCCGGGATAGGTGGTGAGCTTGCCCGACGCGATGACCTCCATCCCTTCCTCGGGACGGAACTTCAGCCGGCTCATCGTGCCTTTCCACACCACTGCCTCGATCCGGGCTCGGTCGTCCTTCAGCGCGAAGTAGGCGTGGCCGGACGAGTGCGGTCCGCGGTAGCCGGAGATTTCGCCGCGCACCCGCACATTGCCGAAGGTATCCTCCACCGTGCGCTTCAGTGCGCCGGAGATTTCGCTGACGGTGTACTCGGCAGCATTGGTGCGTGATTCGGTGGCAAGCTCGGTCATGGCGCGATTGAGGTCCGGCGGGCCCGGCTCGTCAAGCTTGGAGCGTCAGGCGCGGCCTACCATCCCGGCATAATGTGGCTCGGCTTGTGCCTGCGCCCGCGATTGGCCATCAGCGCCTGGAAGTCGAAGCTGCCGGCGTCCTCCGGGATCGGGACGGAGATGTTGTCCAGGCTCTCGCTGATATGGCGGGCGAGCGCGTCGACGATCTCCGGCCGGCTGGAATGGCCACGCAGGATGCCGATCTTGCAGTCGGGCAGCGGGCCGAAGCCGTCGGCTTCGCCCAGCACCCGCATGCCGGGCCTGAGCGCGCATTCCGGAAGCACGGATACGGCCAGCCCGGCCAGGATCGCCGCGGTGATGACGGTCGCCGACCAACTGGTGAACAGCACGCGATACTGGCGGCCGCTGGCGTCGAGAATCTCTGTCGCCATGCGACGCCACTGGCAGGTCGGCCTGCCGAAGGCCATCGGCAGGATCTCTTCCTCATGCACCATATGCGCGGCCGACGACACCCACAGCAGCGGCTCGTTGCGCACGATCTCGGTGGGCCTGGTGTCGGCGCACTCCGTCACCAGCGCGATGTCGAGATTGCCGCGCCGGATCTGGTCGGCGAGGTTGACGGTCGGCTCGCACACCACCGACAGCTCGACGCGCGGGTTCGAGCGGGAAAACCGCGCCATGATCTCGGGCAGGAAGCGGTCGGCATAGTCGTCGGGCACGCCGATACGGATGGTACCTTCGAGCGCCCGATCGTCGAAGGCGGCGAGCGTCTCGCGGTTCAGCTGCAGCAGCCGGCGGGCATAGGAAAGCAGCCTTTCGCCTTCTTCTGTCAGCTTGTTCATGCGGCCGTCCTTTTCGAACAGCGGCTTGCCGATGCGGTCCTCCAGGCGCCGCATCTGCATCGACACCGCCGACTGGGTGCGGTGGACCTCGTCCGCCGCGCGCGTGAAACTGCCGGTGTCGACGATGGAGATGAAGGTGTGAAGCTGGTCAAGGTCGAGTGGAGCGGCCATGGTCGTTTCCATCATGAACATTGATGCGATACATTAAAAACATTCGTTGGATTAATCAATACAGCGATGGCAATGTTCTAGCGTCCACATGAGGCATGTGAATCGGAACCGGGGCGGCGAAAAAGGAGCGCCGACCGGAAGGGACCCGTTTGTCCCCGATCAGAGAGGAGATCGACATGACTACGCTCGACCATTGCACTGAGACGGCGCATCCCGCGGCTCGCCCGGTGAATGCGATGCGTATCGTCACCCACTTTGCCGACATGGTGCGCGCCTGGAAAAATCGGCGCGCCTTCTATCGTCTCGGCGAAATGACCGACACCGAACTGGCCGATATCGGTCTCACCCGTGGCGATCTCCATGTCGCCGTAGACCTGCCGTTCGCCAGCGATCCGACCGCACGGCTGGGCTCGATCCGCCAGGCGCGCAGCGAGAACGTCGAGCAATTGGCCCGTCGCGTCGGCTGAGAGTTTCGCAGGCTTCCCACTCCCAGCCGGTTCCCCGCCGGCTCTGCCTGCAAGCTGCCCGGTCCTCCCAAGGGACCGGGCTTTTTCGTTGGGTGCAGTAGGGGAATAGGGCAGTAAGGCAGTAGGGAATTACGTTGGGCTTTCATTGCCCTATTCCCCTACCGATACCTGTCCATCCCGCGCGAAAACTGCTCGAAGATCGATTCGACGCCCTTCTGGTAGTCGTCGCGCTGCTGGCTGCCGGTCTCGAACATCTTGCCGAACAGGTCGTCATAGGGATTGCGCGGCCGGCCGCTGGGGTTCTGCTGCGGCTGCGGTTGGCGTGGTTGAGGCTGCGGGGCAGGCTGGCCGCGGCCTCCGCCCAGCATTTCCTCGAAGATCTTGCCGAGCGGGTTGTCGCCGTAGGGAGATTGCTGTGGCTGCGGCTGGCGCGGCGCCGGCTGCCCAGCCGGGCTGCCGCCGAACATGTCCTTGAGGATCTTTCCGAACGGATTGTCGAACGGGTCGGGCACCTGGGTCTGCTGCGGCGCCTGCCGCTGCGGCTGCTGGCCGCCGCCCATCATGCCGCCACCTTGCCGCATCATCTGCTCGATGATGTCGCCCAACGGGTTGCTGCCGCCGCCGAAGCCGGCCGCGGCCTGCATCTGGCCGGTGGACTGCTTGAACAGCCCGCCCATGATCATCGAGGCGACGACCGGCAGCATCTGCTGCAGGATGTTCTGGCCGACGCCGGTGGCCTGCGCGGCTTGCGCCGCCACCGCCCGCGACAGGTCCTTCGAGCCGAACAGGTGGCCGAGGATGCCGTTGCCCTCGTCCACGCCCTGGGACGAGAAGGCGCGGCTGGCATCGTCGAAATATTTGGCGTGCTGGCCGCTCGCCATCGCCTGCAGGAAGGAGCCCAGCCCGTAGGGGTCGGAGGCGTTGCGCCTGAGCCCCTGGCTGAAGGCGGGCATCAACGCCTCGATGGCGGATTGAGTCTGCTGCTGGGTGAGCCCGAACTGGCGCGCCAGTGCCTCCATGCCATTGCCGTTCTGGGCGTTGGCCAGCATGTCGAACAGGGGCAGCATGTTTTCCTCCGCAGGTCGTTGGCTGCGGGGGAGCCTAGTGTGTTTCCGGCGCGGAATGAAGTGGCTTTCGCCGCCTCTGCCTCAGTAGGCGTACTCCATGAATGCCGGCTCGATCGAGCCGCCCCAGCGCGTGTGGTAGGCGTTGAGCATCTCTTCGGCGCTGGTCGTGCCGCGGGCGATCACTTCGTCGAGCGTGCTGAGGAAGCCGGATTCGTCGAAGCCGTCGCGGTTCTTGCGTCCGCGGTTGACTAGCCCCTGGCGCGACAGGGCCAGGACCTCGCGGCCGACTTCGCGCAGCGTCGTGTTGCGGAACGGCGCCGAAATACCCTGCTCGGGCACGGCGTTGCGCATCGCCAGCACTTCGGCATAGGTCCAGTCGCGCGTGTACTCGTCGATCGCATCGAGCGTCGCGGCATCGTAGAGCAGCCCCACCCAGAAGGCTGGCAGGGCGCAGATGCGCCGCCACGGACCGCCATCGGCGCCGCGCATTTCGAGGAAACGCTTCAGCCGCACGTCGGGGAACAGCGTCGACAGGTGGTTGGCCCAGTCGCCCATGGTCGGCATGCCGTCGGTCACTTCGTTGCGCGCCGCCCCGTTCATGAACTGGCGGAAGGTCATGTGCGTCATGTCGTGGTAGCGGCCGTCGCGGATGACGAAGTACATCGGCACGTCGAGCGCCCATTCGGCATAGTCGGCGAAACCGAATTCCGGCGAGAAGCAGAATTCGAGCAGGCCGGAGCGCTGGTTGTCGGTGTCGCGCCAGATGTCGCCGCGCCAGCTCTGCATGCCGTTCGGCTCGCCGTCGGTGAAGGGCGAATTGGCGAAGAGCGCCGTGGACAACGGCTGCAGCTTGAGCCCCACCTGCATCTTGCGGCGCATGTCGGCCTCGCTCTCGAAGTCGAGGTTCACCTGGATCGTGCAGGTCCGGTACATCATGTCGAGACCCTTGCTGCCGACCTTCGGCATGTAGGCGGTCATGATGTCGTAGCGCGACTTGGGCATGCGCGGCGTATCGGTCAGCGTCCATTTCGGGCTGCCGCCGAGGCCGAGGAAGCGGATGCCGAGCGGCTCGGCGATCTCGCGCAACTGCGCCAGATGCGCGTTGCCCTCGCGACAGGTCTGATGGATCGTCTCCAGCGGCGCGCCCGACAGCTCGAACTGCCCGCCCGGCTCCAGCGAAATGGCGCCCTGGCCGGTCGGCTCGACCAGGCCGATGATGCGGCCGGCGTCGATGATCGGATCCCAGCCGAGCGTCTTCTGCATGCCCTCGAGCAGGGCGCGGATGCCGCGGTCGGTACCGTAGGGCACGGGGGCGTTGCCGTCGACATAGAAGGGAAACTTCTCGTGCTCGGTGCCGATCCGCCACTTGTCGCGCGGCTTGTTGCCGGCAGCCAGATAGCTGACGAGCTCATCCATTCCCTCGATGGGCTGGAAGTCGGTGGTGTCGCGCGCCATTAAAGCTTCTCCTGGGCGGAAGGACGGTGGCGCTTGATGGACGATCGAGCGCTCGCCGATCAAGCGAAAAATCCTGAGCCTTCGTCAACTGGAATTGAATGGTTTTCGCGATGCGCGGTGCCCCTGGCAAGTCCTTGCCTTGACTATCGCGCCGGAAGTGCGGTCCGAACAAGCGTCGCCGCGGCTTCGCCCGCCGTTTCCATGTAGCTGGCATCGCGGTTGAGCGGCACCACCGCGAATGCCCCGTCGAGCAGCAGCACCACCTGGCGGGCGAGAATCTCCGGTTCAGCCGCTCTGGCTTTGCCGGCAAGCTGACCGGCCGATCACCAGTCGCCGATAGTCGCCTGGATGACGGCCAGTGCCGCGACCGCGGCCGTGTCGGCGCGCAAGATGCGGGGGCCCAGCGGAATGGCGGTGACGAAGGGCAGGGCGCGCAGCATGCGGCGCTCCTCGTCGGAGAAGCCACCTTCAGGCCCCACCAGCAGGGCGAGCTTGCGCTCCTTGATGCCCCGCAAGGCTGCCATCGGGTTGTTGGTCGAGGCGTCCTCGTCGCAGAAGATCAGCCGTCGCTCCTTGTCCCAGCCGGCGAGCAGCTGCTCCAGCTTGACCGCTTCCGTCACCTCCGGGATGGCCAGGATGCCGCATTGCTCGGCTGCCTCGACGGCGTTGGCGCGCAGCCGGTCGATGCCGGGCTTCACCTGGGTATGCTGGGTGATGACGGGCACCAATGTACCCGCGCCCATCTCCACTGCCTTCTGCACGAGATAATCGAGCCGGCCAACCTTCAGCGGCGCAAAACAATAGACGAGGTCAGGATGCCCGGGCTGCGGCCGCTGCAGTTCCAGCACCTCGAGCCGCACCGCCTTCTTTGTGCGCCCGGCAACCTTCGCCGTCCACTCGCCATGGCGGCCGTTGAACACCAGCACCTCCGCGCCCTCGCCGAGGCGAAGCACGTTGCCGAGATAGTGGCTCTGCTGCGGGTCGGCGTCGAAGGCAGCCCCGGCGGAGAGGTCGTGCGGCACGAAAAGCCGCTGCATCTTGTAGTTCGCGCGCATGGCCGAGCAATGCGGCAGGCCGCTGCGGTGGTCAAGGGCCAGCGCTCGGATGCCAATCGGGCCGGTAGCCCTGCTCAAGCACCGCGAGCGTCGCCATCGGCGTGACGACGGACAGCTTGGCATCCGCAAGTTCACCGAGGCCGCACCGCGCGTCATAGCCGGAAAAGCTCCAGCGCAGCGCCTGGCCCTGGCGGATCGCATAGTCGGAACCACCGTCCGAGAACATGGCACCGTCGGGCAGCAGCGCGAGGCCGCCGCGCTCGATCGTGACTGGGATTCCGCCCGAGGCGAGGCGCTCGCCGTGGAGGCGCTGGTCGATTTCGGCGACCTTCGGGCTGTCGACGCCGAAGGCGCGGCCAAAGGCTGCGCCAAATTCCCTGGCCCGGTCGCGCCGGCAATAGTGGCAGGGCCGATGCCCGGCGGCGAGCGCGGTCACCTCGTCGAGGAAGAACAGTTCCGTCCAGCCGGTCTTGCCGCCGGGACGGTTGCGCCCCATGGGCACGCGCCTGACGCCCTTGAAGTGCAGCGCGCAAGTGATCCACGCCTTGGTAGCCCAGCGCCGCCGGAGCAGCGTGCGGGTTTCGGGATCGTGGATGATGCCGCGATTGCCCGTGAACATGCCGCGCGCCGGATGCGCGTGGATTTCCCCGGCCGGATCGACCCTGTTCTGAAGTGGCATAGCCGATCCTTCTTGGCTGCGTCGGGGACCGCATGATAGGGCTCGCCGCAGCTTTGTCACGCCACCGCTCGAAGGGCCGAAATGCGCGTTCTGATCGTCCAGAATTTTGAGAAGACGGGTCTCGGCCAGCTGGGTGCGGCCCTCACCGAGGCGGGCGCCGAGATCGTCCAGTGCAACGCCTATCTCGGCGAGCCGCTGCCCGCGGATGCGGACGGCCACGATGCGCTCGTCGTGCTCGGCGGCGGGCAGAATGCGCTCGACGACGGCCATTCTCCCTATTTCCCGCAACTGCTCGAACTGGCGCGCGAATTCGTCGACAGGGACAAGGCGGTGCTCGGCATCTGCCTCGGCGGCCAGTTGCTGGCTCGCGCCTTCGGCGGCCACAACCGCATCGGCGGCGCCACCGAGTTCGGCTGGCACGGCATTTCGCTCACCGAGGAGGCCCTCGAAGATCCGGTCTTCGCCGAGCTCCCCGACAGTTTCCCGATCTTCCAGTGGCACGACGACACCTTCAGCCTGCCCGGCGATGCCGTGCGCCTTGCCGCAAGTTCCGTCACCGGCAACCAGGCCTTCAGGGTCGGCCGCGCCGGCTATGGCATCCAGTTCCATTTCGAAGCCGACCGGGCGATGGTCCGCGAATGGAACGAGGCCTTCGCCGACGTGATCGCCAGCGCCAATCCCGACTGGCCCGAACGGCACGAGGCCGAGGCTGCCCGTCATGGGCCCGAGGCGGATGCCGTGGGCATGGCCCTGGCGCGCGCCTGGGTGGCCGCGATCTGACGGCTGATGGCGGCAGCCGAACATCGTCCGCCATCCCATTAGTGACATTTTTGGCACTGCGAAAGAAATCCGCTGTGGACGGTCGTTTGCCCGCTGGATTGTGCCGAAAAGCCTTTCTATGAGAACTCCCGCGCCGGGCGGAAATGGTATCGCGAATGAACCGTTCCCGCATTCGGAGCGACACAAGCCCGATACAGAACGACACTACAAGCTCGGCTCGACTGGTCGGGCCGCGGTGCCTTGCAGCAACTTTTCGTAAACTTGTTCGTAACTCTGCTCGTGCAGAGTGCAGGAAGCTCAACCTGAGATGACCCCTGTGAAAGCAGTGCTCCTGTCCCTCGCCATGCTGTCGGCCATCGTGCTCGGCGGCTTCGGAATCTATTCCGCGGACGCTGCGTCCGATCACAACGTCGTCGACGGCTACGGCGTCACCGCCGCCCGCTGACGCGCGGCACCTCCACTGAAATCAGTCGCTTTTCGGCTTCGTCGACGACGAGCGCCGTGAGTATGCCTGAATGGAACGCGCCCGTGTCGACGTTGACGCGGTTGGGCATCACCTCGGCTTCGGCCTGGGGTGTATGGCCGTGCACGATCACCTTCGGATGTAGCGCCGGATAGTTCAGGAATTCGCCGCGGATCCACAGCAGGTCGCGCGGGTCCTGCTCGTCGAGCGGGACTTGCGGCCGGATGCCCGCGTGGCAGAAGAAGAAATCGCCGAACGTTATCGCGGCGGGCAGCCGGCGCAGGAAGCGCCGATGGCTGTCGGGAACCGCCCTGACCAGTGCGGCATGGGTCTGATGCAGGCCGAGCGCATCGGCCATCCGCAATGCGACGCCGTATGACCACGCGGTCTCCGGCCCACCGTTGCGGGCGAAAAGCCCGGCGGGGTCGGGATAGTCGAGGAAGTCTAGAAACCCCTGGTCGTGATTGCCGGCGAGCACGATGTTGCGGTTGTCGCGTGCGACGGCGGCGATGAGGAACTCGATCACGCCTTTCGAGTCGGGACCGCGGTCGACCAGGTCGCCCAGGTGGATGATGCGCCAGTCGGGCGGCCGGTCGCGGGCGATCTCCGCGGCGATCCGGGCATGCATTTCGGCGAGCAGGTCGAGATGGCCGTGGATGTCGCCCACCGCATAGAGGCGCACGCCCTCAGGGCCCCGGGCATCGAGAAAATGCACGCCCATCATGGCAGTTTCCGGTCGGCTCCGCCGGTTTCGAGCCGTTGCTTCAGCCTGAGGCGGGAAATGCGCTGCCAGTCGCTGCTGCGCTCGGCCTCGGCCATGGCGCGTTCGAGATAGCTGATGTGGTCCATCGCCGCCTTGCGCGCCCCGGCGGCATCTCCCGTGGCCACGGCGCGGTGGATCGCCTTGTGCTGGTCGAAGAGCGCGTCGCGCGCCGCGGGCAGGGCAAACACCACCAGCCGGTTCTGGAACACCCCGTCGGACAGGAGCCGGTAGCAAGAGCGCAGCGTGTGCAGCAGGATGATGTTGTGTGCGCATTCGCCGACCGCGTGGTGGAACTCGACGTCGATCGCCGCTTCCTCCTCGAAGTCGGCCCGGCCATAGGCCGCCTCCATGCGCTGCATGATCCCGTCGAGCATCGCCAGGTCCTCCCTGGTCGCCCGCCGCGCTGCATATTCGGCGGCGAGCCCTTCGATCTCGCGCCGGTATTCGAGGTAGTCGGAAGCAGCCTTCCTGTGGCTGACGATCAGTTCCATGACCGGCTTGGAGAACACCTGGCCGATGACGTCGGCGACATGCGTTCCGCCGCCGTGGCGCGACACCATCAGGCCGCGCGCTTCGAGCGCCTTGAGCGCGTCGCGCAGGATCGGCCGCGACACGTCGAGCTGCTTGGCCATCTCGCGTTCGCCGGGCAGCCGGTCGCCGGCACGCAGCACGCCTTCGAGGATCAGGCTTTCGATCTGTTGCACCACCTCGTCGGCGGTGCGCGAATGCTCGATCCTGGAAAAGATGTCGCTCAAGGGGTGCTGTCCGGAAGCTCTGTTCTTGGCCGGAAGGATAGGTGGGAGGCCCCCAACTGGTCAAATTATTTATCCAGTCCGGCAGTATCCGGGTATGCCACTTGTGATGCACAGTATCAGCCGCCGCTAAAGTTGGCGTTTGCCTGTCGCGGCAAACTTACCTAGAGGCAGGAAGGTCATGGCATCGAGGGAGCTGCAAGTGACAGCCGAGCCGTCCTCACTGGAGTTCTTGCCGCGCGCGACCGGCAGCGTCATGGGCTTTCCGGCCCATGAGGGGCGTCCCGGCGCCCTCGGCGAAGTCCATTCGCGGCCGCATCCGCTGGTCGAAAGCCCGCGCGTGCTGGTCCAGCTGTCCTTCATGACCGAGGGCGGATCCGCCGTCGACCAGGCGGTGCTTTCGGAACTGTCGCGCCGCCTCGGCATCGCCGCACCCGATCGTCAGGCCCGTCACCACGCCATGAAGTGGGGGCAGGGCTCGCTGCGCTGGGAGCGCCACACGGAATTCTCGACCTATCTGTGGGAAGGGCCGCTGAGCGACAGCGGCCGCGCCCAGGAGGATTCGCCCTTCGGCAACGGCTTCAGCCCGCCCGGTACCGTCATCTCCGGCATCCGGCTCGAGATCCGCAAGTGGACGCCGGCCAGCGAGAAGCTGATCGCCACCTTCGATCCCACCAGCCTGTGCTATTCGCTGGTCGAGAGCGGGGCTGCGGCCATCGTCACCGATTTCCGCCAGGACGGCGACGGCCTGACCCGCATCCTCATCCTCGACCGGGGACTGACGCCGGCCCGGACCGGCGCGCTATCGGCACGGCTGACCGATATCGAGACCTACCGTACGCTGGCGATGCTGGGGTTGCCGATGGCGCTGTCGCTGTCGGGTCGCGTCCGCCGCATCGAGGACCGGCTTGCCCAGATCACCCGCGAGATGAAGGCGATCGAAACGCGCGACAGCCAGGCATTGCTTGCCGACCTCACCGAGCTCGCCGCCGAGCTCGAGGCCGACGCCGCCTCCAGCCTCTACCGCTTTGGCGCCAGCCGCGCCTATGACGGCATCGTCCGCGAGCGCCTCGAAGCGCTCGACGAGGAGGTCGTGCCCGGCTACGACACCTGGGCCGGTTTCCTCAAACGCCGCGTCGCGCCCGCAATGCGCACCTGCCGTTCGGTCGAGGAGCGCCAGGCCAACCTCTCGCGCAAGCTGACCCGCGCCACGACGCTGCTGCGCACCTGGGTCGACGTCGAGGTCGAGAAGCAGAATCGCGACCTGCTTGCCTCGATGAACAACCGCGCCCGGCTGCAGCTGCGCCTGCAGCAGACGGTCGAAGGCCTGTCGGTCGCCGCCGTCTCCTACTACGTCGTCGGCCTGGTCGGATACATCGCCAAGGGCGCTTCGGCGGTCGACCACGCCTTCGCGCCCGAGATCGTCACGGCCGCGGCGGTGCCGCTTGCCGTGCTGCTCGTCTGGTGGGGCGTCCGCCGCGTGCGCCGCGCCCACAGCGAATCCAAGCTGCACCCCGGAGAATAGCGGCGGCACCCTCCCCACGGGGAGAGGTGCCGCTCTGCGCCAGCGGCAGATTGACGCTGCGGGAAGGTCGTGGCGCGCCGCCGCGGCCGTCGACTTTCTTCCAATTTGCATGTGCCGGGTTCGACTGGTAAAAGCTTTTTACCAGTTATCGAGCGCAGGTGACCGATGTCCGGCATATCGATGCCCAAGCCCGAAGCGGCCACGCTTGCCCGCCGCGCCGAGATCGTTGCCGACATGCGCATCATCGTGCCGGGCGAGGGCGTGGTCGACACGGTCAACGAGATGCGCGCCTTCGAAAGCGACGGCCTGACCGCCTATCGTCAGCTGCCGATGGTCGTCGTGCTGCCCGAGACCGTCGCCCAGGTGTCGCGGCTGCTGAAATACTGCAACGAGCGCAACATCCGCGTCGTGCCGCGCGGTTCGGGCACCTCGCTTTCCGGCGGCGCGCTGCCGCTCGAGGACGCCGTTCTGCTGGTCATGAGCCGCTTCAACCGCATCCTCGAGATCGACTATCCCAACCGTACCGTCACCGCCCAGCCGGGCGTCACCAATCTCGGCATCACCACTGCCGTGGAGCAGGACGGCTTCTATTACGCCCCCGATCCGTCGTCGCAGATCGCCTGCTCGATCGGCGGCAACGTCGCGGAGAATTCCGGCGGCGTGCATTGCCTGAAATACGGGCTCACCGCCAACAACGTGCTCGGCATCGAGATGGTGCTGATGAACGGCGCGGTCGTGCGTCTCGGCGGCAAGCATCTCGACGCCGAGGGCTATGACCTTCTCGGTGTCATGACCGGCTCGGAAGGGCTGCTCGGCGTCGTCACCGAGGTCACCGTCCGCATCCTCCAGAAGCCCGAGACGGCGCGGGCACTGCTGATCGGCTTCCCGACCAGCGAAGAGGGCGGCCAGTGCGTCGCCGACATCATCGGCGCCGGCATCATCCCCGGTGGCATGGAGATGATGGACGGCCCGGCAATCCGCGCCGCCGAGGACTTCGTCCAAGCCGGCTATCCGCTCGACGTCGAGGCGCTGCTGATCGTCGAGCTGGACGGGCCTGCCGTCGAGGTCGACCACCTGATCGGCCTGGTCGAGGCGATCGCCAACCGCAACGGCGCCACCACCTGCCGCATCTCGCAGTCCGAGCAGGAGCGACTGACCTTCTGGGCCGGCCGCAAGGCGGCATTCCCGGCCGTCGGCCGCATTTCGCCCGACTACTACTGCATGGACGGCACCATCCCGCGCAAGGAGCTGCCGCGCGTGCTCGCCGGCATGCGCGAGCTGTCGGAGCGCTACGGTCTCGGCGTCGCCAATGTCTTCCACGCCGGCGACGGCAATCTGCATCCGCTGATCCTCTACGATGCCAACAAGCCGGGCGAGCTGGAAAAGGCCGAGGCGTTCGGCGCCGACATCCTGCGCCTGTGCGTGAAGGTCGGCGGCGTGCTGACCGGCGAGCATGGCGTCGGCGTCGAGAAGCGCGACCTGATGCCGGAGATGTTCAACGACATTGATCTCGACCAGCAGATGCGGGTCAAATGCGCCTTCGACCCCAATCATCTGCTCAACCCCGGAAAGGTCTTCCCGCAGTTGCGCCGTTGCGCCGAGCTCGGCCGAATGCATGTCCACCGCGGCCACGTGGCGTTTCCGGACATTCCGAGGTTCTGAGGGGTGAAAATTTGATGCTGGCGCTCTGTCCCACCCCCCTCTGGCCTGCCGGCCATCTCCCCCACAAGGGGGGAGATCAGCTGTTATCGCCTCCTTCGCCAATCGCCAGCGCCGAAAAGTGGAGGCTGCGGCCGCAACTGCCAATCTCCCCCCTTGTGGGGGAGATGGCCGGCAGGCCAGAGGGGGGTGGGAAGAAACGCGGCCTTTCGGACGTTCCTGGCGGGCTCAACCCATGACCACCTTTACCCCCGCCACCGCAGCTGATGTCCTCTCCGCGGTCCAATGGGCCTCTGCCGAAGGCGCGCCGCTGGAGATCCTCGGCCAGGGCTCCAAGCGCGCGCTCGGCCGGCCGCTGCAATGCGAACACACGCTCGACCTGTCGCGGCTCGCGGGCGTCACCCTCTACGAGCCCGCCGAACTGGTGCTGTCGGCCAGGGCGGGCACGCCGCTGGCCGAGATCGAGAAACTGCTCGCCGACAACGGCCAGCAGCTGGCCTTCGAGCCGATGGACTACGGCCCGCTGCTGGGCGAGGCGCCCGGGCGCGGCACCATAGGCGGCGTGTTGGCGGCCAATCTCGCCGGTCCGCGCCGCCTCAAGGCCGGTGCCGCCCGCGACCATATCCTCGGCATCCACGCGGTGTCCGGGCGCGGCGAGGCCTTCAAGTCGGGTGGCCGCGTCGTCAAGAACGTCACCGGCTACGATCTCTCCAAGGCCATGGCCGGCTCGTGGGGCACGCTGGCCGTCGTCACCGACCTCACCTTCAAGGTGCTGCCGGCTGCGGAAACCGAGACCACGCTCGCTATCCGAGGACTGCTGGACGATAACGCCACCGCGGCCATGGCAATGGCGATGGGCTCCAGCGCCGAGGTTTCTTCCGCCGCCCACCTGCCCGAGCGCATGGCGGGCCGCGTCCTCGATGGCAGGCTTGGCGGCGACCCGGCCACCCTGCTGCGCGTCGAAGGCTTCGGCCCGTCGGTCGCCTATCGCCTCGGCCAGCTCCGGCATCTGCTCGGCAATGCCGGCCCCACCGTGGAGATCGCCGGCGAGGCCTCGCTGGCTCTGTGGCGCGACGTGCGCGACTGCCGGCCCTTCGCCGACGGCACGGACAAGCCGGTCTGGCGGGTTTCCATGCCGCCGGCCAATGCCCACCATATGGTACTTGCGCTGCGCATGCAGGCGGCGGTGGATGCCTTCTACGACTGGCAGGGCGGCCTCGTCTGGCTGCGCATGGAGAGCGAGCCGGAGGCGGACCTGCTGCGCGCGCTGATCAGGAAGTTCGGCGGCGGCCATGCGACGCTGGTCCGAGCCAGCCCAGCCTGGCGCGCCTCCGTGCCCGTCTTCGAGCCGCAGCCGCCGGCTCTCGCCGCATTGTCGGCCCGCCTCAAGGCGGAGTTCGACCCCGGGCATATCCTCAACCCCGGCCGGATGGTGCATTCGCCCGACTCTGCTACCTTGGCGCGTGCAACAGAGGGAGCCACTTCATGAGCGACACGCAGCCGAACCCCGCGCCGCGCCAGACCGACCGCTGGCTTGAACCCGGCCCGACCAACGTCCAGGTGATCTATGTTCTCTATCTCGCCGGGCTGGTCATCGGCATTAGCGGCATCATCGGCATCATCCTGGCCTACATGAACCGCGGCAAGGCCGGCGGCATCGTCGACACCCACTACACCTGGCTCATCCGGACCTTCTGGATCGGCCTGCTCTACGCGCTGGCCTCCTTCGTGCTGATGTTCCTGTTCATCGGCATCATCCTGATGTTCGCGGTCGCCGTCTGGTTCATCGTCCGCTGCATCATGGGGCTGCAGGCGATCGGGCGCGGCGAGCCGATCAAGAACCCCGAGAGCTGGCTGATCTAGCCACCGACAAGAGTGCCATAACGCCGTGCAGACCAATTTCACCACCGCCCAGCTTGCCGATCCGCATGTCGCGGAATCGGAGAAGATCCTGCGCAAATGCGTGCATTGCGGTTTCTGCACGGCGACCTGCCCGACCTATGTGACGCTCGGCAACGAGCTGGATTCGCCGCGCGGACGAATCTACCTGATCAAGGACATGCTGGAGAACGGCCGGCCGGCCGACAAGGAGATCGTCACCCACATCGACCGCTGCCTGTCCTGCCTCGCCTGCATGACCACGTGCCCGTCGGGCGTGAACTACATGCATCTGGTCGACCATGCCCGCGCCCATATCGAGAAGACCTACAAGCGTCCGCTCGCCAACAGGCTGACGCGCGCGCTGCTGGCATTCGTGCTGCCGCATCGCGGCCGTTTCCGCGCGGCGCTGAAGCTGGCAAGGCTTGGCCGGCCCTTCGCCGGTGCCTTCGACAAGGTCGCGGCCCTCAAGCCGGTCGCGGCCATGCTGCGCCTCACGCCTGTGTCGGTGCCGGCGACATCGGCGCTGGAGAAGCCCGGCGTCCACACTCCGAAGGCGGCAAGGCGCGGCCGCGTGGCCATCCTAACCGGTTGCGCGCAGCCGGTGCTCGAGCCCGGCATCAACGAGGCGACGGTGTCGCTGCTCAACCGGCTCGGCGTCGAGGTGGTGGTCCCGGAAGGCGAGGGCTGCTGCGGCGCGCTCGTCCACCATATGGGCCGCGAGGAAGCGGCACTTGCCTCGGCCAGGCGGAATGTCGACGCCTGGACGCGCGAGATCGAGCGCGGCGGGCTCGACGCCATCGTCATCACCGCCTCGGGCTGCGGCACCACGATCAAGGACTACGGCTTCATGCTCAGGCTCGATCCCGCCTATGCCGAGAAGGCCGCACGGGTTTCGGCGCTGGCCAAGGACGTCACCGAATATCTCGCCACCCTCGACCTGCCCGAGCCGGCCCGCAAGCCGGGCCTGACGGTCGCCTACCATTCCGCCTGCTCGATGCAGCACGGCCAGAAGATCACCCGCCAGCCCAAGGACCTGCTCAGCCGCGCCGGCTTCTTGGTCAAGGAGCCGCGCGAGGGGCACCTGTGCTGCGGCTCGGCCGGCACCTACAACATCATGCAGCCGGAGATTTCGGCCCGCCTGCGCGACCGCAAGGTCAAGAACATCGAGGCGACGGGTGCGGCGCTGGTCGCCACGGGCAACATCGGCTGCATCACCCAGATCGCCTCTGCGGCCAAGCTGCCGGTCGTCCATACCGTCAAGCTGCTCGACTGGGCCTATGGCGGCGACAAGCCGGCCGGCCTCGGCTGATCAACTAACCGCGAGCGACGCCCGGATACCTTGCTATTTCGGGATGCTCTGATAGCCGGGGGGCTGGCAGCCGGTATCGTTGCACGGTCGGCAGTCCTCGACACCCAGATTGAAACCCGGGCATGGAACGTGCGAGATTGGCGCGCGTTCCCGGTTTCGCAGAAAGCACTATTGGAAAGCTTGATGACGACTTTTACCCGCCGCAGGTTGCTTGCCCTGGCCGCGACCGGAGCCGCCTCCGCCGCACTGTCGGCCTGTTCGACCACAAGCAGCCAGCGGGCCGCCTATGTCGCCCCTGCCTTTCCGGAACCTCCGGTGGCGCCGCCGTTGAGCGTGGATCCGGCCTTTGGCGATCCGACCATGATGTATGCTGCCGTCAACGACAACGGCTACGACATTCCGGGCGTGCCGTTCAAGAAGATCGACCGGCGCTACTATCGCCAGATCGTGGCCGATCCGACCGGCGAGAAGCCGGGCACGGTGGTCGTCGATACGTCGACGCATTTCCTCTATCTGGTGCTCGGCGACGGCGAGGCGATCCGCTACGGCGTCGGCCTCGGCCGCGCCGGCTTCGAATGGGCCGGGCGCGGCGTCATCGAGTGGAAGCAGGCATGGCCGCGCTGGTTCCCGCCGAACGAGATGATCGACCGCCAGCCGGACCTCGAGCCGTACCGCGCCAAGCAGGTGCCGGGCAAGAACGAGTGGGAAGGCGGCATGCAGCCCGGCATTCAGAACCCGCTCGGGGCCCGTGCGCTCTACATCTTCCAGGACGGCAAGGACACGCTCTACCGCCTGCACGGTTCGCCCGAATGGGCATCGATCGGCAAATCCGTCTCGTCCGGCTGCGTGCGGCTGATCAATCAGGACGTCATCGACCTGTTCGAGCGCGTATCCGACGGCACGCCGATCGTCGTCACCAGCGGATTGCCGACCGGCATGGCGCCGGCCGCGGTGTCCGAGATCAGCAGCGACGCCTACAGGCTGTAGGCGTCGGCTCTATTCCGCTGCAGCCAGCTTGGCGTCGCCGGTTGCGAAGCTCGATTTGTAGAGCGCGCGCTGGCGGTTTAGCGCCACCATGGTGTTGCGCAGCAGGATCGCCACGGTGACCGGGCCGACGCCGCCGGGCACCGGCGTGATCCACGACGCCACGTCCTTGACTGAATCGGTGTCGACATCGCCGACGATGCGGGTCGAGCCGTCCGGCAGCGTCTCGGCATTGATGCCGATGTCGATCACCGCCGCGCCGGGCTTCACCATGTCGGCCTTGATCAGCCGCGGCTTGCCGACGGCGACGAACAGGGCGTCGGCGCGGCGTGCATGCGCTGCCACTGAGCGCGTCATGTGATGGCACACCGTCACCGTCGCGCCCTCGCTCATGAGCAGGAAGGCGATCGGCTTGCCGACGATCTCCGAATGCCCGACCACCACCACCTCCAGGCCCCTGAGGTCGAGGCCGGTGGCCTTGAGCAGTTCCACCGAGGCCGCCGCGGTGCAGGGCGCGAGGTCGAGCTGGTTGTAGACGATGTTGCCGATCGAGGCGGGATGCATGCCCTCGACGTCCTTCAGCGGATGCACCGCGGCCTGGATCGCCTTGATGGGAATGTGCTGCGGAACCGGCCTCTGGATGATGATGCCGGTGATGCGCGGATCGGCATTCATGCCGTGGATCGCGGCTTCCAGTTCGCCGGCGGTCAGTTCGGCCGGAAAGCGCCGTTCCTCGAAGTCGATGCCCGCGAGTTCGGCCTTGGTACGCTGGTTGCGCACATAGACATCCACCGCCTCGACGTCGCCGACGGTGATGGAGACGAGCTTTGGGCGGAAGCCTTCCTCGGTGGCCTGCAGGGCAGCGGCGCGAACTTCGGCAATGATGCGGGCGGCAACTGGGCCGCCCTTGAGATAGCGAGTGTCATCGAGCGGCGGCATCTTTTTCTCTCCGGCGGTCAACGGCCAGCGCGCCGGCCGAAAGTCTATCTACGGAAGGCGCGCAGAATGATCAGCTGGGGCACGGCGCGTCCGTTCAGCCGCGGCGCTCCAAGTCGTTTCTCCGATACTTCGCCCCGCCGCCAAAGGGAAGGGCGGTCGGTGTCAAAATTTCACCTGCATTGAACAAATTTTCCTGAATGTGACGTCAGGGCACCCTTCGAATGTGGAAAGGGGCAGCGCCCGCTGCCCCTTTCCCGGAAGCCCGGCTTCTGCGGCCGGGCTCCGCCCCCGTAACCGAACTATCTGACGATCACCTTGGTGCCGACCGGAACGCGCTCGTAGAGCTCGATCACGTCCTCGTTGCGCATGCGGATGCAGCCCGACGAGACGGCCCCGCCGATGGTCCAAGGCTGGTTGGTACCGTGGATGCGGTAGAGCGTCGAGCCGAGATAGAGCGCGCGTGCGCCCAGCGGGTTGTCGGGGCCGCCCTCCATCTTCGCCGGCAGCACGCGTCCCTTGGCCCGTTCGCGCGCGATCATCTCGGCCGGCGGGCGCCAGTCGGGCCATTCACGCTTGGCGGTCACCTTGTGGGTGCCCGACCATTCGAAGCCCGGCTTGCCGGTGCCGACGCCGTAGCGCCTTGCCTGGCCGCCTTCCTCGACGAGGTAGAGGAAGTTCTCGATCGTATCGATGATGATCGTGCCCGGCTTCTCCCCGCCGTCATAGGCGACCTGCTGCGGCAGGTAGATGGGGTTCATCTGCGGCTGGACCGTGCGCTTTTCCGGTGCCCGCAGCGCAGCCAGCTGCGGCTGGGCCGGGTTCGCCTGCCGGCGCTGCACCGCGCGCTGCTGCACCTTCGGCGGTACTTGGCGAAGCTTCGGCTCGCGTGCCTGCCGCCTGGGTGCAACTTCCGCCGGATCGCGGCCGAGCTGCAGCACCCACGGCGCCGAAAGGTCGGGGCTGACCATGACGGGCGGCCGCTCCGCATAGCGGTCGTAGGCCAGCGCCGGCGCGGCCAGCAACGTGGCGGAGGCAGCGAGCATCAAGAGGGTCTTCATGGCAGAACTCTTCAACATCCTGGTCGCGAGCAGCGATCCGCTCGCAGCCGACCTTGGCTGTCCGATCCCACCGAAACGTGAATCGGGTTGCGTGAAATACGGATTTGTCAGCAAACCATTCGGTGTGGTTACCAGGCCGTTCAGGAATCTGGTAAAGCGCGGGTAAATCAAAGCCTTCGGGCAATTGGCGAGTGGGTTGACGATGGACGAGAGAAAAACGGGGCTGATGCAGGGGGCCGACGGCGCGACACGCTGCTTCTGGCCGGGCAGCTTGCCGGACTACCTGCATTACCATGACCACGAATGGGGCCGCCCGGTCGCCGACGACCATCGCCTGTTCGAGAAGATCTGCCTCGAGGGCTTCCAGTCGGGCCTGTCGTGGCTCACCATTCTGCGCAAGCGCGACAGCTTTCGTGAAGCCTTCTCCGGCTTCGACTTCGACAGGGTCGCCGAATATGGCGAGGCCGACATCGAGCGTCTGCTGGGCAATCCGGGGATCGTGCGCCACCGCGGCAAGATCGTCTCGACCATCAACAATGCCAGGCGCGCCCGCGCCCTCGCCGATGAGGCGGGGTCGCTCGCGGCCTGGTTCTGGCGGTTCGAGCCGGGCGACGACGAGCGGCCCAAGGTGGTCGACTACCCGACGCTTATCGCCAACCCGACGACGCCGACCTCGACCCGCATTTCAAGGGAACTGAAGAAGCGCGGGTGGACCTTCGTCGGCCCCACGACCGTCTACGCCTTCATGCAGGCCATGGGCCTGGTCAACGACCATATCGAGGGCTGCATGTGCCGGGACAAGGTCGAGGCCGAGCGCCGGGCGTTCAAGCGGCCGGGGTGAGAGGGCTCGACAAGAGATACCCCCACCCCTAACCCCTCCCAACAAGGGGGAGGGGGATTTTGGCGATGCCACGGCTAAATGCAGCCGAACCTGCTGCGATGCCGCGGGGCCGCAGAATGCAGGATTTGTTCCCCTCCCCCTTGTGGGGAGGGGTTAGGGGTGGGGGTATTCTAAAGCGAGGCGATGCTAAACGACCTAGCGCTCATACCGCCCCTTGTAGCCGCTCCCGGCGATGTTCCAGATCAGCGAACGGCCGGACACGGTCAGAACCAGTCCGGCGAAGCCGCGGTCGTCGGGCGTGTGCCTTCGCGAGGCGGCGCGGCGCCCCGCGGGGATCACCTCGACGGTCGACCCGCGCCGCACCCAGCAGCCCTTGCCGTACTGGTCGTTGGCGCCATAGGCCAGCATGAACTCGAAGCTGCCGTCGGGCCTGAGCAAAAGCTCGGACCCCACTTCCATGACGCCGTTGAGGTAGTAGTGGCCGGCGAGCCGCTTGTCGCCAGGCTCGCAGGCGGCAGCTGCGCCGGCGAAGGCCGGCATCGAGAGGGCCGCGACGGGGATCGCGGCAAGGGGCAGGAGTTTGCGCAACATGGGCAGTGCCTTCCTGGCTAGGCGTCGCCGCCGGAGAACAAAAGGCCCGCGATGATGACGCCGACCGTCCCCAGCGCAGGATAGAGCACGAGCAGGGCGGTGACGAGCGTGTCGGCAATGCGCGGCACGGGCTTCCCGCGACTTGGGTGACCCGGTCGGGCAGGGCGCAGCCGCGCGGCACTGTCGTCTTTTGGGGTGGCGGTCCTGGACATCGTCGTGGCCTTGGCTTCCGATTTCGCGCCTTATCGAGCGCGGCTGTTTCGGCACGATGTCGGGCGGGGCGGGCGATTGTTTCGGCCTGTCGCTCCGGCGTTGGCCCGCCGGTCGCGCCAAACCCTTGCCGCTCCTCCCCAATTCGGTTACGACACGGCGCGCCGCGCCTGCGGCCAAAACTTCTGGAAAAATCGCGGAATTCGACCATGGCCGACAAATCGGAAAAGATGAAAGCGCGACTGCCGCGCGGCTTCGTCGACCGCAGTGCTGACGACATCCGGGTCGTCGAGAAGATGATGGCGAAGATCCGCGAGGTCTACGAGCTCTACGGTTTCGAGCCTGTCGACCAGCCGCTGATCGAATACACCGACGCGCTCGGAAAATTCCTGCCCGACCAGGACCGCCCCAACGAAGGCGTCTTCTCCTTCCAGGACGACGACGAGCAGTGGCTGTCGCTGCGCTACGACCTGACCGCGCCGATGGCGCGCTTCGTCGCCGAGAATTTCGAGAGGCTGCCCAAGCCCTACCGCAGCTATCGCTCCGGCTGGGTGTTCCGCAACGAGAAGCCGGGTCCCGGCCGCTTCCGCCAGTTCATGCAGTTCGACGCCGACACCGTCGGCACGCCCGGCGTCACGGCGGATGCCGAGATGACCATGATGATGGCCGACGTGATGGAAGCGCTCGGCATCGCGCGCGGCGACTACGTCATCCGCGTCAACAACCGCAAGGTGCTCGATGGCGTGCTCGAGGCCATCGGCCTCGGCGGCGATCCGAACGCCTCGCGCCGGCTGACCGTGCTGCGCGCCATCGACAAGCTCGACAAGTTCGGCGCCGACGGCGTCAGGCTCCTGCTCGGCAAGGGCCGCTGGGACGGCGGCAGGGAAGGCGAGGGCGACTTCACCCGAGGCGCCGAACTCGACCAGGCTGCAATCGACACGGTCATCGCCTTCACCGAGGCAGGGGCCGATGACGCCGCCACCACCGTCGAGAACTTGCGCGCCGTTGTCGCCGGCAATGCACGTGGCACCGAAGGCGTCGACGAACTCGCCCAGATCGGCTCGCTGGCGGCCGCGGCAGGTTATGACGATGGCCGCATCCGTATCGATCCGTCGGTCGTGCGCGGCCTGGAATACTACACCGGGCCGGTCTTCGAGGCAGAACTGCTGGCCGAGATCCCCAATGACGAGGGCCAGGTCGTGCGCTTCGGTTCGGTCGGCGGCGGCGGCCGTTACGACGGCCTCGTCTCGCGCTTCCGCGGCGAGCCGGTGCCGGCGACCGGCTTCTCCATCGGCGTGTCGCGCCTGATGACGGCGCTGAAGAATCTCGGCAAGCTCGACGCCTCGGACGTCGTGGCACCTGTCGTCGTGCTGGTCATGGACAGGGACACCGAAAGTCTCGGCCGCTACCAGAAGATGGTCTCCGACCTCCGCCGCGCCGGCGTGCGCGCCGAGATGTATCTCGGCGGCGCCGGCATGAAGGCGCAGATCAAATATGCCGACCGTCGCGGCTCGGGCGTCGTCATCATCCAGGGCGGCGATGAGCGCGCCAAGGGAGAAGTCCAGATCAAGGACCTGATCGAGGGCGCGCGCATGTCGGCCGAAATCACCGACAACGCCGAGTGGCGCGCCGCCCGCCCGGCCCAGATCACCGTGCCGGAAGCCGACCTCGTCGCCGAAGTGAAGAAGATCCTCGCCGCTCAGGCGGAAGAGCGCAGCCGTGGCTAGTGGGTTCAGCGCCTCGTCGCGCCCCCCTCTGGCCTGCCGGCCATCTCCCCCGCAAGGGGGGAGATCGGCAGCTTCGGCATCTGCGCCGGTCCTACGGCGTTGGCGATTGGCGGCAAGCGAACTGAAGGCTGATCTCCCCCCCTGCGGGGGAGATGGCCGGCAGGCCAGAGGGGGGCGACGTGGAGCACCAACCTTCGCCGCAACATCTTTGGTGTCCGCATGAACGCGCGCTTCCCGGCGATTGCGCCCGATATCCTGAAGCTGTTCGCCGCGCGCGGGGCCGATGCGGTCGACGTGCCCGTGCTGCAGCCGGCCGATCCGTTCCTTGACATGGCCGGCGAGGACCTGCGCCGCCGCATCTTCCTGACCGAAAGCGAGACGGGTTCAGCACTCTGCCTCAGGCCTGAGTTCACCATCCCTGTCTGCCTCGACCACATCCGCACCCGTTCCGGCACGCCGCGCCGCTATTCCTATCTCGGCGAGGTCTTCCGCCAGCGCCGCGAAGGCGGCAACGAGTTCTTCCAGGCCGGCGTCGAGGATCTCGGCGACAAGGACATCGCCGCGGCCGATGCGCGCTCGGTGGCCGATGCGCACGCGCTTCTCACGCTTTGCCTGCCCGGCAGGAGCCTCACAGTTACCCTGGGCGACCAGGCGATCTTCGAGGCGGTGCTGGCGGCCCTTGGCCTGCCGCGCGGCTGGCGTATGCGGCTCGCCCGCGCCTTCGGCTCGGCCGAACAGCTTGCCGCAGCCCTCGACGATCTGGCGGCGCCGACGCGCAGCTCGGCGCTGGCCGAGCCCGTCGCTTCGCTCGTCGCCGACGGCGACCTCGATGCGCTGGCGGCGCACATCGCCGAAGGCATGGAACAGGCGGGGCTGTCGCCGTCCGCCGGCCGCACGCCCACCGACATCGGCCGTCGCCTGATCGAGCGGGCCGAACTGCGCAGCGTGCGCCTTTCGAGCGACGCCTTCGAGGCCCTCAAGCGCTTCCTGTCGATCCATGTCGCGCTGGATGCGGCGCCCGCCGCGCTCAAGGACTTCGCCGCGGCTGCCGGGCTGACGCTCGGGGCCGCGCTCGAGAATTTCTCCGCGCGCGCCGAGGCGATCGCCGGCCACGGCCTTGCCGCCGGCGCGGTCCGCTACGATGCGGCCTTCGGCCGGCCGCTCGACTATTACACCGGCCTCGTCTTCGAGATTTCGGGCCCCGAGGCCGACCGTCCGCTGGCCGGCGGCGGCCGCTACGACCGGCTGTTGACACTGCTCGGCGCCGGCAAGCCCATCCCGGGCGTCGGCTTCTCCGTCTGGCTCGACCGCATCGAAGCGCTCAGGGAGGCACGCTGATGGCAATCTCGCTCGCGCTGCCGTCCAAGGGGCGGCTCAAGGAGCAGGCACTCGACGTGCTGGCCAAGGCCGGCTTCACGGTCAACCTGCCGGAGGACGACCGCCGCTACCGCGCCACCGTCGACGGCCGGCCGGACATCGAGATCGCCTTCCTCTCCGCCTCGGAGATCGCCGGCGAGATCGGCCAGGGCAATGTCGACCTCGGCATCACCGGCGAGGACCTCGTCCGTGAAAACCTCGCCGACTGGGAAAGCAAGGCCGAGATCGCAGCCCGGCTGGGCTTCGGCCATGCCGACGTCATCGTCGCGGTGCCGGAGATCTGGCTCGACGTCGACACCATGGCCGACCTCGACGACGTTGCCGCCGATTTCCGCCAGCGCCATGGCCGCCGGCTGCGCATCGCCACCAAATACTGGCGGCTGACGCAGCAGTTCTTCTCCCAGAAGCACGGCATCCAGGTCTATCGCATCGTCGAGAGCCTTGGGGCGACCGAAGGCGCACCCGCGGCAGGCTCGGCGGACGTCGTCGTCGACATCACCTCGACCGGCTCGACGCTGCGCGCCAACCACCTCAAGATCCTGTCGGACGGCATCATCCTGCGCTCGCAGGCCTGCCTGGTGCAGTCGCGCAGGAAGCGCAGCGCCGCCGACGAGGCCGCTGTCGCCGCGTTCAACGCGGCAATAGCGGCGGCTGTCGGCGGTTGACGCGCGCGCGCCCCGGGCACCGGTTTTGTCCGGGACTGCCGACTGTCCCCCGTGAAAAAAATAGGCCCGGTTTCCGGCCCGCCGCCGCTTGTGCATTTCGCCGTCGCTGTTTAGCTAGGCCTGAAACGGGTCAACCGAAGACGGATCACCGGACATGCGACTTGGCGGAAGGCTGGCTGCGGCCATCGAAGTGCTCGACGATATCGAGCGGCGGCACAGGCCGGCCGCCGATGCGCTCAAGGATTGGGGGCTTTCCCATCGCTTTGCCGGCGCCGGCGACCGCGCCGCGATCGGCAACATCGTCTACGACGCGCTGCGCCGCAAGCGCTCCGCCGGCTGGCTGGTCGGCGACGATACCTCCCGCGCCCTCGGTTTCGGCGCGCTCCTGCTCGAATGGAACCAGTCGGCCGAGGCCCTCAACCAGACGCTCGACGGCGACAAGTTCGCGCCCGAGCCGCTGACAGCCGCCGAGCTCAAGTCCATTGCCGAGCGCAAGCTGAAGGACGCGCCCGACGTCGTGCGCGCCGACAGCCCCGACTGGTGTGCGCCGCTGCTCGAACGCGCCTTCGGCGCCGACTGGGTGGAGGAGGGCGCGGCGCTTGCTGCCCGCCCGCCGCTCGACATCCGCGTCAACACGCTCAAGGCCGACCGTGACCGCGTCATCGCCGAACTCGAGGGCACGCAGGCCGCACCGACCGCGCTTGCGCCGCATGGCGTGCGCATTCCGCCCATCGACGGCAGCGGCCGCCACCCCAACGTCCAGGCTGAGCCCGCCTTCCAGAAGGGCTGGTTCGAGATCCAGGACGAGGGTTCGCAGCTCGCCGCCGAACTCGCCGGTGCCACGCCCGGAATGCAGGTGCTCGACTATTGCGCCGGCGCCGGCGGCAAGACGCTGGCGCTGTCGGCGGCAATGGACAATCGCGGGCAGATATTCGCCCACGACTCGGAGAAGTCGCGGCTCGCGCCGATGTTCGACCGCCTCCGCCGCTCCGACAACCGCAATGTCCAGGTTGTCGCCCGGCAGTCCGAGCTGGCCGAGCTGTCCGGCCACATGGATCTCGTGCTGATCGACGCGCCCTGCACCGGCAGCGGCACCTGGCGCCGCCGGCCCGACGCCAAATGGCGCCTCACCGACCGCCAGCTCGACGTGCGCAAGGCCGAGCAGTCGGCCATCCTCGACGCTGCCAGCACCTATGTGAAGCCCGGCGGCCTGATGGTCTACATCACCTGCTCGGTCTTCGACGAGGAGAACGCCGTCCAGGTCGAGGCCTTCCTCGCGCGCGATGGGGCGTTCTCGTCCGTCGATCACCGTGCCTTGTGGGCCAGCCGTTTTCCGGGCAAGGAGGGCGCCGTGCGCTTCGGTCGCCAGGGCCTGTCGCTCACCCCGAAGCGGAGCGGCACCGACGGTTTCTATTTCGCCGCCATGCGCCGGGCTGCCTGACCGCCCACCGGTCGGTCGCAGCGACGCGGCCCGGTTGCTGCATCGCAGCATTTCCGATTGCCTGTCTTTCCTCGCTTTGCGATAAGCGTGGCGGAGGAGTTTGACATGGCATCCAAGAACGTTCCGGCACCGAACTATGACGAGCGGGTGAGGGCTTCCTTCGCGCGCCAGAGCGCCATGCGCACCATCGGCGCCGAGCTGACGCTGGTCGCGCCGGGCACGGTGGAGATCGAGATGCCTTTTTCTGCCGGCCTCACCCAGCAGCATGGCTTCCTGCACGCGGGCGTCATCTCGGCGGCGCTCGATTCCGCCTGCGGCTACGCTGCCTATTCGCTGATGCCGGAGAATTCCGGCGTGCTGTCGATCGAGTTCAAGGTCAACCTTTTGGCACCCGGCCGCGGCGAGCGCTTCCTGTTCCGCGGCTCGGTGACCAAGCCGGGGCGCACCATCGTCGTTGCCGACGGCCAGGCCTATGCCTTCGCCGCCGACGGCGAGGCCAAGCTGATCGCCACCATGACCGGCACGATGATGGTGGTCGTCGGCCGCGACGGCATCGAGGGGTGAGCGCCGTGGCCGAGGTCGTGCAGTTCTCTGGCCGAAGCATCCTCTTCGTCATGGCCGTAGACGTCGAATATGGCGAGCACCTGAGCAAGCTGTTCACCCCGCTGATGACCGGGGTGGGGCCGGTCGAGGCCGGCGTCGCGGTCGGCGCCGAGCTGGCGCGCCTGGCGGCTGCGAATGCCTTGCCGGATCTGGTCGTCTGTCTCGGCTCCGCCGGCAGCCGCAGGCTCGAGCAGACCGAGGTCTACCAGGTCACCTCGGTGTCCTACCGCGACATGGATGCTTCCGCGCTCGGCTTCGATAAGGGCACCACGCCCTTCCTCGGTATGCCGGCCACCTTGCCCCTTCCGCTCCGTATCCGCGGCGTGAGGGAGGCGAGCCTCTCGACGGGTGGGACCATCATTGCGGGCGCCGCCTACGACGCCGTCGCCGAGGACATGGTCGACATGGAAACCTTCGCAGTGCTGCGCGCCTGCCAGCTTTTCGGCGTGCCGCTGATCGGCTTGCGCGGCATTTCCGACGGCGCGAGCGACATCCATCATGTCGACGACTGGACCGAATATCTGCACGTCGTCGACGAGAAGCTGGCGCATGCCGTGTATCTGCTTGCCCAGGCGATCGCCAGGGGCGAGCTGACGTTCTAGCAAGTCAGCCGGCCGCGCGTGGCAAACCCTTGGCGTTGCCGAACAGCACGCCGAGCAGCTTCACCCTGACGTCGCGGTCCTGGTTGACATAGGTGATCGCGCCGGCTTCGTGGTCGAGAGCCCAGCGGCCGGTGGCGCCATTGTCCCAGTCCACGACATAGCCGCCATCCGCAAACGTCCACACGCCCGTCCTCGCCTCGCCGTCGTCGAGCAGCATGTGGGCGACGTCGCCCGTCTCGAAATAGACATAGGCCTCCTTGCCGTTGCGCTCGAGCACGTGGGTCGTGCCTGCCATCAGCACCTTCAGCGAGGCTTGGTCGAGAATTGCCATTGTCGTTTCCTTCCGCTATCAGATAGTCAAGTGTCTTGACGATATGCGTGATTGGAAAAATGGTCAAGCAACTTGACGAAAATGACGCAAGACCGTTGCCCGACCACGTCGGTTGGCGGCTCTGGCAGGCGAGCCGCGCCTGGCAGGCGGAGTTCGCGGATACGATGCGCGCCGCCGGCCACGGCTGGTTCAGCGAAAGCCGCGCCGGCCTCCTGGGCCACATTCCCCGTGGTGGCCTGAAGCAATCCGCCCTGATCGACCGTGCCGGCATCTCCAAGCAGGCGATCCAGCAGCTGCTCGATGGTCTGGAAGCCGAAGGCGTGATCGCCCGTACCGCCGACCCCGAAGACAGGCGCGGCAAGCTCGTCCTCTACACGCCGAAGGGATTGGCCGCGCTCGACGACGGCGACCGCATCAAGCTGGAGATCGAGAATCGCTATCGCGACCGGCTGGGCGAGGGGCCTTTCGAAGCCTTGATGGCGGCGCTGCGCGGCCTCGCCGAAGCCCGGTCCGGATGACCGCGCGGTCCGGCCGGAAAGGCCATAGCGTTGCGCACTTGTCACCCATGCAATCGAGCCCATTGCACAGAACTGATTCTTTCTTTAAACGCCCGCCATGAAGAACTCCGAGCACCCCGAAACCGTCCTCATCATCGACTTCGGCAGCCAGGTGACGCAGCTCATCGCGCGTCGCGTCCGCGAGGCCGGGGTCTACTCCGAGATCGTGCCCTTCCAGTCGGCCGCAGAGGCCTTCAAGCGGATCAATCCCAAGGCGGTGATCCTCTCGGGCAGCCCGCACTCCACCGTCGACATCGGTTCGCCCCGCGCGCCTGACGCCATTTTCGGCGCCGGCATCCCGGTGCTCGGCATCTGCTATGGCGAGCAAACCATGTGCGCCCAGCTCGGCGGCAAGGTCGAGGCCGGCCACCACCGCGAATTCGGCCGCGCCTATCTCGAAGTCCAGGACGACAGCCCGCTGTTCGAGGGTGTCTGGGCCAAGGGCACCCGCCACCAGGTGTGGATGAGCCACGGCGACCGCGTCACCGAAATCCCCGCCGGCTTCCGCGTCATCGGCACCTCCACCGGCGCGCCGTTCGCGGCCATCGCCGACGAAAAGCGCAATTTCTACGCCGTGCAGTTCCACCCCGAGGTCGTGCATACGCCGGACGGCGCCAAGCTCCTGCGCAACTTCGTCCACAGGATCGCCGGCATCGAGAGCGACTGGACCATGCGCGCCTATCGCGAGCACGCGGTCGAGGCGATCCGCCAGCAGGTCGGCGACAAGAAGGTCATCTGCGCCCTTTCGGGCGGTGTCGACTCTTCGGTCGCCGCTCTCCTCATCCACGAGGCCGTCGGCGACCAGCTCACCTGCATCCTCGTCGACCACGGCCTGATGCGCAAGAACGAGGCGGCCGACGTCGTCGCCATGTTCCGCGAGCACTATAACCTGCCGCTCATCCTCGTCGACGCTTCCGACCGCTTCATCTCGGCGCTCGAAGGTGAGTCGGACCCGGAGAAGAAGCGCAAGACCATCGGCCGCCTGTTCATCGAGGTCTTCGAGGAAGAGGCCAAGAAGCTCGGCGGCGCCGATTTCCTCGCCCAGGGCACGCTCTATCCCGACGTCATCGAGAGCGTCTCCTTCACCGGCGGCCCCTCGGTCACCATCAAGTCGCACCACAATGTCGGCGGCCTGCCCGAGCGCATGAACATGAAGCTGGTCGAGCCACTGCGCGAGCTGTTCAAGGACGAGGTCCGCGTGCTCGGCAAGGAGCTCGGTCTGCCTGACAGCTTCATCGGCCGCCATCCATTCCCAGGACCGGGCCTCGCCATCCGCTGCCCGGGCGGCATCACCCGCGAAAAGCTCGAGATCCTGCGCGAGGCCGACGCGATCTATCTCGACGAGATCCGCAAGGCCGGCCTCTATGACGCCATCTGGCAGGCATTCGCCGTGCTGCTGCCGGTCCAGACCGTCGGCGTCATGGGCGACGGCCGCACCTACGAGTTCGTCTGCGCGCTCCGCGCGGTAACCTCCGTCGACGGCATGACCGCCGACTTCTACCACTACGACATGAACTTCCTCGGCCAGGCCGCCACCCGCATCATCAACGAGGTGCGTGGCATCAACCGCGTCGTCTACGACGTCACCTCGAAGCCGCCGGGCACGATCGAGTGGGAATGACTCAGGCCCATCCGGGCGTATCCGAAAATACGCCAAGATGCGACTTAACCCCCTGAAATAAAAAATAAATTCTGTCGCTACCTGTCGAGGACAATCGGCAGGCAGCAGACGGACTTGTCGTACGTTCTGACTGACCTCCCTCTATTGTTCTTCTCCATTTTGAAAAGTACCGTCACAGGAAATGAAGCCCGTGACGGTACTTTTTCGCGTCTAACATATTGAAGAATATTACGTTTTTCCGCCGCGGACCGCAGAAAACCCTGTGACGGTACTTTTCTGGAAGAAGTGGACGAATGTTGCCGGACGTTGCGCTCAAGTGTTTGAAACCAAAGGGTAAAGTCTACAAGGTTGCGGACTGGGACGGCATGTACGTGCGCGTCATGCCGAGCGGCGCGATCTCGTTTCGCCTCGACTACCGCATCAACGGCCCGCGCAGACGATCTACCTCGGTCGATATGGGCGGGATGGGATATCGCTCGCCGCGGCGGGCTGACCGAGAGCCCATCAAGCGTCGGCGAGACTTTGCCCAAGCGGAGGCGGTGGCGCAACTGGCCGCCACGTACTTCGAACATCTGCCCTTTGATGCGACCGCGATGCAAGCCTTGCCGAAGACGGTCTTCAAAGCCGCTAACCTCAAGTTCGCGAGGTGATCAGCCACAGGTGCGCCTTTCACAGGTCGATTGATTGGTGGAAACCAGCATGGTGGTCCATTCGGACCGATAATGCGCGTGTGCTGCGGAACGAGCAGGGTCTTACCCGACGGGCTGTCGTAGATGTTTTCGGTTACCTGGGCGGTGATCTGGCCGGGAAGATCGGAATGGATGCCGGCGGGCTGTCATGTTGGGCTTGGTGAACGGCAAAGCACGGAAAGGAGCTGGACCGGCAGTTCGAGAAGACTGTGGGGTCCATGTAGACAGTCTGCATCTAGAAACAAGCTGTCGCCGGGCGAGAGTTGGTAAAGCCTCGAGCCATGACGATAAGTCATGCTGCCTTCGAGCACGTAGACAAACTTCATTCCCCTCTCCTGCCATGGAGGAGACGGTGTGTTTTGTTCGGTTGCAGTGATGAGAAGGGGCCGAACGGAGGTGTCGCCAGCGCTTGCGTCGGTGCCGCAAAGCAATTGGTAGGAATAACCGGCATGACCGCCTCGCCATTCGATTGGCGTGCCCTCTCCGGCCTTGATGAAAACGGCACGCGCTTCGTCCTCGGAGCATCGCATCAGCGAGGACAGGGGGATCCCAAGCGCTCGGGACAGTGCCTGCAGTTTGGCCAGCGCGGCCGAAATCGTGCCGTTTTCGATTTTGGAAAGCATGCTCGGGGAGATGTCTGCCGTGCTTGCCAGATCGGTCGCGGTCAAGCCTTGGCGCTGGCGGTGGGAGCGGATCTCCCTGCCAATAGCCGCCTGAAGCATGGCCTTGGATGAGGAAGCGGCATGCGGATCCTGGCGAAGCGGCGCCGCCGCCGCGCCGGCCGCACCGGACCGCGCGACCTGTTCGGACGGCGTCGGGCGAGAGCGCAACGTGTGACTTTTCATGCCGGCCGCGCCCCGTTCAACTTCGATATAAATCCGCGTAGGTCTGCCGCATCAGCGCCTTCTGCACCTTGCCCATGGCATTGCGCGGCAGGTCGTCGACGAACAGCACGCGCTTGGGCAGCTTGAACTTGGCCAGGCGCGACTGCAGACGCTCGAGAATGGCGGCTTCCGTCGGGGACTTGCCCTTCTCCGCAACCACCATGGCGGTGACGCCCTCGCCGAAATCCCGGTGCGGCAGGCCGATGACGGCGGACTCGATGACGCCCTCGATCTGATCGATCTCAGTCTCGACTTCCTTGGGATAGACATTGAAGCCGCCGGTGATGATCAGGTCCTTGCCGCGACCGACGATCGAGACGTAGCCGTTGTCGTCGATGCGTCCCAGGTCGCCGGTGATGAAGAAGCCGTCGGCGCGCAACTCCTCCGCCGTCTTCTCGGGCATGCGCCAGTAGCCCTTGAAGACGTTCGGGCCACGCACCTCGATCATGCCGATCTCGCCCGTGGGCAAGAGTGACGTATTCGCCGGATCGGTGATGCGCACCTCCACGCCCGTCAGCGGCTTGCCCACGGTCCCGGCCAGGCGCGGCCCGTCATAGGGGTTCGATGTGTTCATGTTCGTTTCAGTCATGCCGTAGCGCTCGAGGATGGCGTGGCCGGTACGCTCTGCGAACTCGGCATGCGTCTCGGCAAGCAGGGGGGCGGAGCCGGAGATGAACAGCCGCATGTGCGCCGTCGCCTCGCGGGTCAGGCCGGGATGCTGAAGCAGACGCGTGTAGAAGGTCGGCACCCCCATCATCGTGGTCGCCTGCGGCAGCAGCCGCAGCGCTTCGTCGGCATCGAATTTCGGGCGAAACAGAATCGTGCCGCCCGCCAGCAGCAGCGTGTTGGTGGCGGTGAAGAGGCCGTGCGTATGGTACACGGGCAAGGCATGGAGCAGCGTATCCGCCTCGGTGAAGCGCCAGGTCTCGACAAGCGCAAGCGCATTGGAGGCGAGATTGCCATGGGTGAGCATGGCACCCTTCGAACGCCCCGTGGTGCCAGAGGTGTAGAGTATGGCGATGAGGTCGTCCCAGCCCAGCGCCGCATCGCGGAAGACGCCGTCCTGCTCGTTGGCAGCCTGCATCAGCGTGCCGTCACCGGCTATGCCGAGCGAAAGCAGCGTTGCCCGCTTCTGCGCGGCCAGGTCGGCCAGTTGGGAGACGCGTGAGGGTGCGACCACGATAACGTTTGGTTCGGCGTCGTCGACGAAGTACTCGATCTCGGCCAGCGTGTAGGCCGTGTTGAGCGGGAGGAACACTGCACCGGCGCGTGCGCAGGCGAGAAAGAGGGCGATGACCTCGGGGCTTTTCTCCACCTGGACGGCAACCCGGTCCCCCTTTCGCACGCCGGCGTTGACCAGCGTCTGGGCGATGCGGCCCGACATCGTCCAGAAATCAGCGTAGCTGAAGTCGCGGCCGTCGGCGTTGCGGATAAAGGTCTTGTCGAGAGCGCCGGTTCGAGCCCGCACGAGCGCAGGAAGCGACCTGATCGATGGATTCGACTGATAGTGCCAGCTCATGGTTCGTCTAGATCCTCCTAGAAATGCGAGATTGGCTGAGCGCGGGTTGGGCGGTCTGAGGCCAGAAACTTGCGCACGGCTTTCGACGTGGCGACGTCACCCTTGTTGGCATAGGCCTCGTGATTGGCCTCGATCGACGGCAGATCGTACATATAGTTCACCATCATGCCATGCGATTGCCTGAGGCCCTTGGGCGACAGGTCGGCCCCGGCGTTCAGGCGCTCGAGGCGGGCGCCGTTGCCCAGGTGGAATCGGGCGACCGGATCAAGCGGCCGCGCCGCCGCGTCCTTCACGTTCACCAGATAGATTGCGGCCGCCCTGGCCAGCACGGGTTCCAGCGTCGCGACCGCACCGGCATCGGCATTCCAGTCCGGCCGGTCGAGGAGCTGCAGCGCCTTGGCCTCCTCGGGGCTTGCGTTGTTGCGATGATGGGAAAGCCAATCGGCGAAGCCCGGGATCGGCGACAGTGTCACGAAATGGTACAGGTTGGGCAGGTCGCGGAGCAGGTCTTCGACCACTTGCTTGATCAGGAAGTTGCCGAAGGAGATGCCCTTGAGGCCCACTTGGGTGTTCGAGATGGAATAGAAGACTGCGGTGTCGGCCTCTGCCGGGTCGAGCGGAGAGCGCTCCCCGGCGAGCAGACCGTCGACGCTCGCGGGCGTGCCGGAGGTCAGTGCGACTTCGACGAAGATCAGCGGCTCGTCCGGCATCTGCGGATGGACGAAGGCGAAGCAACGTCGGTCCGTCGGCTGCAGGCGGCGCCTCAGGTCGTCCCAGCCGCGAATCTCATGGACGGCCTCGTAGCGGATAATCTTCTCCAGGATCGATGCGGGCGAGGACCAGTCGATACGCGTCATCATCAGGAAGCCGCGATTGAACCACGAACTGAAGAGATGGACAAAATCCCGATCAACGACTTCCAGTTCGGGTGCTTGCCGCAAGTGCCGGATAAGGTCGGCGCGCATCGCAACAAGCGCGGCGGTGCCACCGGGCGCCAGGTTGATGCGCCGGAACAACTCCTGCCTCAATGGCTCGGAGGCGCTTGCCAGGCGTGAGGCGGCCTCGGCGCTGTGGCCAGAGCGCCAGGCTTCGACCGCAGCTTCGAGCTGCTTCTCGTCCGGACCGAATGCGCTTGCCAAGGTTCGAAACCATGCCAGGCGGGCCTCGTTGTCCAGCATGCGCCATGCCTTGAGCAGATCGGCGGCCAGGGCCACGCCGGATGCTTCGCCGCGGCTGGAAATGAGCTTTTTCGCCAGGCCGGCGATGCCCTCGGTGGGCAATGCCGCCTGCGTGTGAGGCCTCCACAACAGGCGTCGGCCGCGCTGTGCGATGCCGTTGAACAATTCCCCGAAGAAGACGCTTTCCCGATCAAACGCGCGCATGTCGACTTGTCGTCCTTCCGCCGTCGCCAATCCTGTTTGCAAAAAAAAGCCGGTTGCTGCCGTTGCGTTCTGATGCTTATATATTAGATATCGTATCCACAATGTGAATATTACGCGATTGTCGGATCGATGCAAGTCCAAGCTGGAGGAAGTCGCTATGGAACGCCGTATGTCATTCATGACGCAGATGGAGGTCGGGGAGGCGATCGCTGCCAAGAAGGCGGTTATCCTCCCCACCGGCGCCACAGAGGCGCATGGGCCTCACATGCCCACCGATACGGATACCCACCAGGCGGATCATATTGCGGGGCTTCTGGCCGAGCGCATCGACGCCCTGGTCGCGCCGCCGGTCGCCTATGGGATTTCCAAAACCTTCGAGTTCTTTCCAGGCACTATCTCGCTGTCGATCCCAACATACCAGGCGATGCTGTTCGAAGTTGGGGCAGCACTTATTCGCCAGGGCTTCGATCACCTGATCATACTGAATGGCAATCGCCCGAATGGCACGGCCAACGACGCGGTCGCCCGTCATCTGGTCGATGAACTGGATGCCAGCCACAACGTCAAGGTTTCGGCAGTCAGCTATTGGGAGCCTGCAGCGGCGAAGATCAACGCGTTGCGCAAGTCAGTCCCGGGCGGCATGGGCCATGGCTGCGAGTTCGAAGCCTCGTTCCAACTCGCTACGCGGCCCAACGTGGTCAAGATGGAGCGGCTGGCCGGTGCCTATTACGGCCCGGTGGGATGGGATTTGGTCGCGCCGACCAACCCGACGCGAACCTATTCGCGCCGGCCACGGCCCGAGGCGGGACATGCGGCGATCTTTGGCGATCCAACCCTGGCATCGGCCGAAGCTGGCAAGGTGTTCATCGACACTGTCGTTGATGCGCTGGCTGAAACCTTTACCAAGCTGCAGGCCTCTTACGAAGAACGTAGATAGAGGTCCGGCGGTGAATGAGGCCGCGCAAAGAGCCGTAACGGATCAGTTGCTCGGCCTATCCTTTTGCCGGCATCTGGCCGGCCAGTCTCGTCGTCATCCCTGGCCAGGATGCCAGCCAAGGTCGATGCTGATCGAATGGGTGGCTTGCAACAGCTTGTCTTTGAGATCGTCGAGACGATTGCTGTTTTTGGCGAGGGTCTTCCTGAAGACAAAGGAGATGCAAGCGATGGTGCGGCCACTGGCGTCGCGGATCGGCGCGGCAATCGAGCCTGTAAAGGGCTGCACGTCGCCTATGGTCAGCGACAGGCCATCGTGGCGAATCTGTTCCAGCGTCGTCCTCAGCCGGGCCACGTCGGTAATCGTGTCTGGCGTCAGGCGCTCGAGGTCGCGCAGCAGGTACTCCTCAATGAATTCCGGTTCCTCGTTTGCCAGGAGCACCTGGCCCTTGGAGCCGCAATGCAGCGGGAAATGGTAGCCGTAATGGGCCTTGGTGATGTCCTCGTCGACGCGCTGGTGCGAATAGATCGCTACCGAGTGCCAGCCGATGCGCTCGGCGACCTGCATGGCAATACCTTCCTCGCCCTCGAGACGCGCAAGATAGGGCATCGCAACCCGCAGGATGCGGTGGTTGGCGAGATAGGCAGAGCCGATATGCCAAAGCCTGGGTCCGATCTCATAGCGGTTGGTCTCGGGATCGCGGCGGAGAAACTGGGCCTTCTCCAACTGGATGATCGTGCGGTGCACGGTCGCCCACGGCAGGTTGAGGCTGCGGGTCACATCGACGACGCGGCCCGGCGAGGTAGCAAGGAAGTCAAGAACGGCGAAGGAGCGCGCCATGCCACGCAGCGGATCTTCGGC
This sequence comes from Mesorhizobium sp. CC13, assembly GCF_039907765.1. Classification (NCBI taxonomy): domain Bacteria; kingdom Pseudomonadati; phylum Pseudomonadota; class Alphaproteobacteria; order Hyphomicrobiales; family Phyllobacteriaceae; genus Mesorhizobium; species Mesorhizobium sp. CC13. Next base: position 203,502 of record NZ_JARDJI010000001.1, read on the forward strand.
GCCGTCGTCCTCCCCGTTCTTGATGTCATTTTTCTTTGCCAACTTCTTCGTTGGCTTCACATCAGGCGAATTGCGAGGGGGATTTCTCACTTGGAAGGCCGCTTTAAGTTGAAGTTATCTACATACATAAGCAATAAAGTCTGTCCACTCAATGGATGCAATATTGAATATTTGAAGGCATGCCATAGTGAGGTTTGGCTATGACCGACACGCCCTGGACGTGGAGCGCGGTGGCGGCTGTTGAGCGGTTGAAGAGCGGCGAGATTTCGCCCCGTGAACTGCTTGCCAGCATACGTCAGCGCGTGGAAGCGGTCGATCCTCTAGTCAACGCGTTGCCAACGCTGTGCTTTGACCGGGCAGAACGATTCGCCGGTCAGCTTGAGGAGGCAGCCGTCGCCGATCGGGGACGTCTTGCCGGTCTGCCTTGGCCAATCAAGGACTCGGCTGCTGTTTCGGGCGTGCGTACCACGTGGGGGTCGCTCGCCTATGCTGATCACGTTCCGGAGACATCGGATTATGTCGTCGAAGCAATAGAAGCCGAAGGCGGCGTCATCTTTGCCAAATCGAATACGCCGGAATTCGAAGCTGGCGCCAACACCTTCAACGAGGTTTTCGGCCGAACGCTGAACCCATGGAATCTGTCGCGATCCGCCGGTGGCTCTTCCGGAGGCGCCGCGGTCGCCGTTGCGACGGGCATGGCCTTCCTCGCGCAGGGATCGGATTTCGCGTGTTCGCTGCGGTATCCGGCCGCCTTCTGCAATGTGGTGGGGTTGCGGCCAACGCCCGGCGTGGTGCCGCAAGGCCCGAGTGCGTTACCCGGTCAAGTGTTGTCGGTGATGGGGCCTCTGGCCCGCAATGTCGACGATGTTGCCTTGGCGCTGGACGGGATGGCCCGCTTCGATCCACGCGATCCGCTGTCACGGCCGTGTAGCCCCGCGTCATTCCTGGCGGCGGCACAAGCGCCGCGCGCACCCGCACGCGCTGCATTCAGCATGACGATCGGCATGGCCGCAGTGGATCGTGCCGTGCAGGGGACCGTCGGTCAGGCGCTGGACACGCTGGTGGCTTCAGGACTGCGGGCCGACGAAGCCTGTCCGGACCTCGCCGCCAGCGACCCGGCCTTCCGCACCTTGCGTGCTTTCCAGTTCGCTGCCCTGCGCCGTGGCGTGCTGGAGCAGCATCGCGACAAGTTGAAGCCCGAGGTGATCTGGAACATCGAGCAGGGGCTGAAGCTCACGGCACTGGAACTTGCCGGCGCGGAGGCCGACAGGGCTCGCGTGCGGCTTGCCATGCTTGAGTTTCTCGACCGGCACGGCGTGCTGATCACGCCTACGGCGCCGGTCGAGCCGTTCCCGGTGGAGCAACGCTATGTCGAGCACATAGACGGCCAGAGGCTGGCGACCTATCTCGACTGGCTGGTGTTGGGCTACGCCATCACCGTCTGCGGCTGTCCCGCGATCTCGATTCCCTGCGGCCGGACGTCCACCGGGCTTCCAGTCGGCCTGCAACTCGTGGGCAAACCGCATGGCGAGGCCGAATTGCTCAGGACAGCTGCCTGGTGCGAGGGCGTACTCGGACAATCGCTCACCCGTCCGATCGATCCGAGGGAGCATGCATGACGCACAGGGCGCGACTGGAACCGGTCCTGCTGTTGTTTGGCGCGGGCATCTGTATCGGCTCGATCTTTCCCTTGGGCAAGATCGCAGTGGCCGCGGGAATACCTTCGCTCGTCTATGTCGGCGCGACCGCTGCCGGTGCCGGCGTCGTGCTGACGGCAATTGCCCGACTCGCGGGCCATTCGTTGCGGCCGGACCGGGCCATTCTCCGCTACGCGGCGATTGCCGGACTGCTGACCTTTGCCATTCCCTGGACCGCCGTCGTGACGGTGATGCCGCATCTTGGGGCAGGAATTCCGGCGATAATCCAATCCCTGGCGCCGATTGCCACGCTCGCCATCGTCTACGCATTGGCGCTGGAAAAGCCGAACGTGCCGCGCCTAGTTGGTCTCGGCATCGGCATGATTGGTACGCTGGTGATCCTTTTCGCCCGTAATGGTGGCGGTGGCGCTCATGCGCCGTTCTATTGGTACTTGGCGGCCCTGATCACTCCGGTGGTGCTGGCTGCAGGCAATGTCTACCGCACAACCCACTGGCCGAAGGGCAAGCACCCGCTGCCACTCGCGGCATGGACCCTAGCCGCTGCGGCCCTTGGCATTGCCGTGACCCTGTCCCTTTTCATTGTGACAGGGGCAATGCCTGGCTTTGCCGCCGCTCTCGCAAATGGCTGGCATCTCATTGCCATGCAATGCGTCGCCACGGGCGTTGGATACGGCCTCTTCTTCCGTCTCCAGCAGGTCGGCGGGCCGGTCTATGTCAGTCAGATGAGCTACGTGAACACCGCGGTCGGTGTCGGTTTCGGCGTGATGCTCTTCGCCGAAAGCCTGTCGCTCTGGATATGGCTGGCGCTCGCATTGATCGTGATCGGCGTCCTGCTTGTGAACCGTGTGGGAGACGCGGTCCGATCCTGACAATTCAAGGATGCAATGACGGTCCGTCGCAATTGCAGTTGACATTGCGGAGTATCGATAATTAGGATGTTGTATCCAGATTCTGGATACAATGCTTATATAAATGCATCAAACTGAGAAGATGTACCTGCTTTGCTGGCTGATTGCCGGCACGATGGCGTTTTGCCAGGTGTGAATTTTCTAGTGGTAGACGCTGCGTCTGCATTCGGTATTTCAGCTTAATTTTAAAATTAAAAAAATAGGGGAATGGTAATATGAATAAAATAACACAAGAATTTATCAAGGTGAAACAAAATGTCATAAAGAATATAATATTGGTATTATTATTTTTTTCAACTATTTATGTTACTTTTTCTGATATGGCATCGGCGCAAACATTTTCAGCGAATCAAATTCAGCTCCATTTCGGAAGTGGCTATCATTTTGGTGGAAATGGGATGGATGATACGACCAGAACAATGGTCGAGCTTCAGCATTTCAGCGCATATGACTATGGAGACCTATTTTATTTTGTCGACATCTACGGAGATCACAAGTGGGATGGGGCGTCTTCACGAGTCGGGTTCTACGGCGAGCTATATGGCCACATGGGTTTGAAATCGTTAGGCGTGCCCATTGATGATGGGTCGTTCCTTGCGGACATTGGCCCAGGAGTAGGCATCAACGCGGGTGCGGATTTCCTTGTAAGTTTGTACGGTGTCCGGGCCAGCTTCAAAGTGCCTGGATTTAGTCTTCTTACATTCGGTGTCTACGCATATGACAATCAAATAGACCCGTATGGTCGCGCTCTCGATACGACCTACCAGGCGACGCTGATATGGGATATTCCGTTCAAAGTTGGCGCTCAGAAATTTTCGACTGGTGGTGTAATCGACTGGATCGGGCCGCAAGGGGCCGGGGTGGAGCGCCAGATATACTTCCAGCCTGAAGTTCGTTGGGACATTGGCAGCGCTCTTGGCGGCAAGGAAAACTCGCTCGAAGCGGGTCTGCGGTATGTCCACTTCAACAACAAGTACGGCGTCAAGGACGTCGATGACAATGCTTTCTCGGTATTCGTTACCAAGAAGTTCTAGTTTTGCCAGAACCCGCTCTTCCGGCTCGGCAACGGGCGGCGTCTCCCATCGGTCACGATGGCGAGGCGCTGCTTGCTCGATGGCTGGGTTTATGACTTTATTGCTCAGTGTCGAGTACGAAGTTTGGGAGTTTGACTGTCTCGAAGGCTGTCGAGCATCCATCGATCCCGCTACCTGGGATGTCGATTTGTCGAGCTCCAAAGGGCCGTGGCCACTTCTCCCCGCGGATCATAGTCGAGGCCTCCAAGCGGACGTAGCTGCCTCCGTCAAATGTCCTGGATTGATGGCTGCCTTCGCCACTCTTGCGCTCGGATGGTCACGGATGTACCGCCCAGCATGTGGATGGTGTCTCATAGCCATCCAATGCGTCGCCACGGGGGTCGGATATGGCCTCTTCTTCCGCCTGCAACAGGTCGGCGGGCCGGTCTATGTCAGCCAGATGAGCTACGTGAACACTGCCGTCGGCGTCGGCTTTGGAGTGCTGTTGTTCGGTGAAAGCCTGTCTCTCTGGATATGGCTGGCACTGGCATTGATCGTGACAGGCGTCCTGCTCGTGAACCGTGTGGGAAACACGGCCAGACCCTGACAATTCAAGGAAAATGCAATTGCGATGACGGCCTGTCGCAATTGCTGTTGACATCGCGGACTATCGCTATTTAGGATGCAATATCCAGATTGTGGATAGACAAGAAGCTCAGGAAATGAGCAGTCGGCACAGTCAGGAGGCGACGAGGGGTCGCCAAAACACGGTGCCGGCCATTGGATGTTCACCGTCCAGGGCATGGCGCAAACACATACGGGAGGTAGCATGAAGCCACCGCTGTTCGAGTATCGCGCGCCTCGTTCGCTGAAGGACGCGATTGCCTTGCTGGCTGGCGATCCCGGTGCGATGGTGCTTGCCGGCGGTCAAAGCCTGATCCCGGCGCTGAACATGCGGCTCGCCAGTCCAAGCCGCCTTGTCGACATTCAGCATGTCGAAGGCCTCAAGGGCATCTCGGTTCAAGATGGAACGATCGTCGTGAAGGCGATGACGCGCCATCGGCAGCTCGAACTGAGCGATGCGGCCTTTCGCGCCAATCCGCTGATCCGCGCAGCGATGGCACATGTCGCGCATGTGCCGATCCGCAACCGCGGGACGGTGGTCGGCAGCCTGTGCCATGCCGACGCCGCCGCCGAGATGCCGATGGTGCTGCTCGCAACCGACGGCAGTGTCGTTGCCGAAGGCCCGCGCGGCCGCCGCGAGATCGCGGCCGAGGACTTCTTCCAGTTCCACATGACCACGACGCGCGAGCCCGACGAGATCATCACCGAGGCGCGTTTCTCCGTGCTGCCCGACGGCGCCGGCTGGGCTTTCGAGGAATTCACCCGCCGCCATGGCGACTATGCGATCGCCGCAGTTGCCGCGATCGTGGACAAGACCGCCGGCCGCGTCTCGCTTGCTGCCTGCGGCATCTCCTCGCGGCCGGTACGGCTGAAGCAGTCGGAAGAGATACTCACCAAGGGTGGCCTGGGATCTGATGCCCTGAAGGCCGCAAGCGAGGCTGCCAAGGAGGCGGTCACCGCACCCGACGACATGCACGCAACGACCGACTACCGCCGCCATCTGCTGGCGACGCTGGTTCGGCGCGCGGTCGAGAAGGCCGCTTCCAGGACGAAATGAAGGATATGCAGATGAACCGCGGAACGATCAGGCCGAGGCTGGCGGCCACTTCCATCGATCCCAAGGCAGCCGTCGCCCTGACTGTCAATGGCGAGGCCGTATCGGCGGAGGTGAGCGTGCGTATGCTGCTCTCAGACTTCCTGCGCCACGAGCTCGGCCTGACCGGCACCCATGTCGGCTGCGAGCATGGCGTGTGCGGCGCCTGCACGGTCATCATCGACGGCGTCGCCGCGCGCTCCTGCCTGACCTTCGCGGTGCAGGCATCGGGTGCCGAGGTGCGCACCATCGAGTCGGTTGCCGCCGAAGATGGCAGCCTGCATCCGCTGCAGGAGGCATTCCGCGACTGCCACGCGCTGCAATGCGGCTACTGCACGCCGGGAATGATCATGAACATCCTGAGCAATCTCGAATCCGACACGCCGATGGACCTCTCCGAAGAGGGCATCCGCGATATGCTTTCGGGCAATCTCTGCCGCTGCACCGGCTACCAGAACATCGTCGCTGCCGTACGCCAGGCGGCGGATGCGCTGGCCTCGCGATAAGGAGCGGAACCATGTCCACCCGAGCTTTCGGTTCCCGCGTCCAGCGCAACATCGACCCGCAACTGCTGCGTGGCGAAGGGTCGTTCGTGGATGACATTCCGCTGGCGAACGCGCTGCATGTCGCCTTCGTGCGCAGCCCATTTGCGCGAGCACGGATCAATTCGATCGACGTGTCGATGGCCTTGGCGCATCCGGGCGTCGCGGCGGTCTACACTTGCGACAACACCGGCGATCTCGACCTGGAAATGCCGCTGCTGATCCCCCATCCTTCCATGAAGGACGCGCGTACGCAGCGGCCTCTGGCCCGCGATGACGTCTATTATGTGGGGCAGACCGTTGCCATGGTCGTGGCCGTCGACCGCTATACCGCGGAGGACGCGGCGAGCCTGGTCGACGTCGATTATGATCCGCTGGAAGTCGAGATCGATCTCGAAAGGGCGATCCTGGACGGAGCGCCGCTGGTCCATGCGACGCACCCGAACAACATCGCTGCCCATCTGGTGCAGGTGTCGGGCAAGCCGGACCAGGCGATTGCCGGGGCCGAGCACGTCACCAGGGTGAGGGTCCAGGTCGACCGCTCCACTGCCGCGGCCATGGAATGCCGTGCTGTCGCCGCGATTTTCGACCGGGTGACCGGTGAGCTGACCGTGTGGGACGGCACGCAAGCACCGATTTCGGTGCGCGGAGGGCTCGCTTCGATCCTGAAGCTCGACGAGGACAAGGTGCGCGTGATCGCTCCCAATGTCGGCGGCGGCTTCGGTCAGAAGGTCCTTCTCTTCTATCCAGACGAGTTGCTAGTACCCTTTGCCGCCATGCAGCTCGGGCGTCCGGTGAAATACATCGAGGACCGACGCGAGAACTTTGTTGGTTCCACCCAGGAACGCACGCAGATCCACACGATCGAACTCTATGCCAAGAAGACCGGCGAGGTGGTGGCCCTGCGCGACAGCTTCTTGCACGACACCGGCGCGTTCATTCCTTATGGCATCGCGGTGGCACAGGTCGCGTCGACCTCCATCGCCGGTCCGTACCGCATCCCCAACATCTGGGTCGAGTTCAAGGCGGTGTACACCCCGACCGTGCCTGTCACACCCTATCGCGGCTGCGGCCGCCCGCACGCCTGCTTCGCCATCGAACGGGCGATGGACCAGCTTGCGGACGACCTCGGGCTTGACCGCTTCGAGATCCGGCGCCGCAACCTGATCGGCGAGGACGAGTTCCCCAAGCTGCGCGAGGGATTGCTGTTCGCCGACGGCCTTCCGGTCAGTCTCGACAGCGGCCAGTATCACAAGGCGCTGGAGATGCTTCATGACAAGCTCGACGTCGCCAGTTTCCCTGCCTTGCAGGAGTTGGCGCGCAAGGCAGGAAAGCATCTCGGGCTCGGTATGGCTTTCTACGTGGAAGGTACCGGCTTGGGCCCCTATGAAGGCGGCCACATAAAGATCCACCCGATCACGGGCAAGGTCTACGTCAACACAGGCCTCACGTCACAAGGGCAGGGCCACGATACTGTGTTCGCGCAGATCGTGTCGGACCAGCTCGGCGTGAAGGTTGAGGACGTCATCCTCGTCGAGGGTGATACCAAGGCCTTTGACTGGGGCGTCGCGACCTTCGCCAGCCGCGCCGCTGTGGTATCAGGCAACGCCATCCACAAGTCGGCACTGATTGTCCGCAGCAAGACGCTCGCGGCCGCGGCCAACATGCTCGAGGCCAGTGCGGACGACATCGAGTTGCGCGACGGCGCAGCCTGGGTGAAGGGCACAGACCGCCAGGTCTCGCTTGCCGCGGTGGCCACCGCCACCAACCCGCTGCGATATGCCTTCAATGAATCGGCCAAGGCCGCCACGCAGTTCGCCCCCGCGAGTCGCCATGATGGTCCTGCGCTTGGGGAAGGGCAGGCCCCGGGCCTCGAAGCAACGGATTACTACAGCCCACCTTCCGCCACCTGGGCCTATGGCGTGCACGGCGCAATCCTGGAAGTCGATCCGGATATCTGTTCGGTCAAGGTCAAACGCTACGTCTGCATCCACGATTGCGGCAACATGATCAATCCGATGATCGTGGAGGGGCAGGTGATGGGCGGTATCGCCCAGGGCATCGGTGGCGCGATGTACGAGCGCATTGAATTCGACACCGATGGCAACATGATCAACGCCAACTTCGTCGACTTCCTCGTGCCCTATGCCACGGAAGTGCCACAGGTGGAGATACTGCATCTCGAAACGCCGTCGCCGCTCAATCCGCTCGGGGTCAAGGGTGTCGGCGAGGCGGGGTGCATCCCGGTCGGGGCTGTGATCGCCTCGGGCATCGACGACGCACTGCGGCCGTTTGGCGCCGCGCCGTTCCAGCACATCCCGATCACCCCAAGCATGATCCACGCGGCCGTTTCCGGCAACTGATGTCCGCCTATGGGCGTGCGTACTGAATGCGCAGCAACTGACTGACCAACAGGGAGACCAAGATGAAAGTGCATGTGGACATGGACAAATGTATCTGCTCCGGCATGTGCATCACCATTGCGCCAAGCCTGTTCGATCTGGACAAGGCCGGCCGCCTCGTCGTCATCAAGAGCTGCAAGCTCAGCGATACCGAACAAAAGGAAGCCCAGGACGCGGCAATGTGTTGCCCCGTCGAAGCCATCGAGTTCCTGGAGCACGAACCAGCAATCGCCTAACGGCACGGCCTAACAACTAAAAAGCATCACCGGACTGGACTGGCAGCTCACGCTGCAACGGATTTGCTCGCCCTGTGGGCAGACGAACAAGAACGCCTGCAAGGCGTCATCTGGACGGCAGAGCCAATTAGAGGAGAACAAAAATGGCTGTTACCAAACTCAAACCCGTAGGGAGCACGCGTGCGAACGAACTTGATGTCGAGGGCGAAGCGCTCGTCTATCGATCGCTCCGCCATTTCTGGCACGTGGTCGCATATTCGCATGAGGTGACCGAAAAGCCGATCGGCTTTACCTTGTGCGACCAGGATATCGTCCTCGTACGCATGCGGGGCGAGGTTTCGGTCTTCGACGATCTTTGTCCGCATCGCGGCACGCGCCTGTCGCTCGGCAGCGTGAAGGAGACGAAGGACGGAAACTGCCGGCTGGAATGCCCCTACCATGGCTGGCAATTCGACTCGAGCGGCGATCTGAAGCTCGCCCCTCAGCGGCCCGATCTGGCTGGGCATCTGCGTGCCAGCGTTCGCAAATACCAATCCGTCGAAAAATACGGAATGGTCTGGGTCTGCCTCGAGGACGAGCCTCACTTTCCGCTTCCCGAATATCATCTCTGGGATGACCCTGCATTCCATTACGTTGCGGTGCCGACCGACGACTGGGCCTGCAGTGCGCCGCGCCGGGTCGAGAACTACACCGACTATTCACACTTCGCCATTCTGCACGACGGTTATCTTGGTGACGTCACAGTACCGGAGGTTCCGGCTCACGAAGTCTGGCGCAACGAAAACAAGCTCGAGAACAAGCAAGGTGAGGGTGCGTGGGTGCGCGTGCCCATCGACACGGCAGCCTGGGGTGGGAAGGAGCTGCCGGCTGATCCCTACATCCGGTTTTTGGTCGATTGGCGCGTGTTCATGCCCTTGACCTGTGTCTTGAACATCCTGTTTCAGGATGGAAATCGTTACAACCTGATCTTCCATCCCACGCCCATGAACGCGAAGAAGATCCGCAACTTCACGGTCGCTACGCGCGATTTTGGTGATCCGGCGCAGAAGGACACGGAACTCGCAGGCTTTGTCAAATTTATCTACGACCAGGACAAGCCGGTCGTGGAATCGCAGCGGCCCGAGGAACTGCCGGAAGATCTGACGGTCGAGATGCACGTCAAGGGCGTCGACAAATACTCGGTTGAGTATCGCCGATGGCTCCTCGATCTGGCCAACAAGCTGGCCAACTAGGCCAAGGACGGCTGGCCGATATCGTTCGGATTTCGGTCGTTACCAACTGACTGAATGGCCCCCAAGGGGGCGCTGACACAAGTAGCGGCCCAGCCCATGGTTTCGTGCCTGGGCGGGCGCAAGGGCAAGTTGTGCCATGATACAAGCAAGCGTTAGCCATCCTCCCCACCACCGCCGGCGTGTCGCTATCGCCGGCGGTGGCTTGGCCGGCTTGCGGGCTGCCGAGGAATTGCGTCGCCAGGGTTTCGACGGCTCGATCAGGATCGTCGCCGCCGAAGCCGTTGCGCCCTATGACCGGCCGCAATTGTCGAAGAGCCTGCTCGTCGGAACCACTTCCGCCGACAACGCCATTTACCGCGACGCCGAGTATTACAAAAAGCTGAACATCGATTTGCTGCTGGAGCATCGGATCGACAGCCTCGATCTGCGCGAGCACTGCCTTAAGACCACCCGTGGGTACGTTGATTTTGATGACCTAATCATTTGCACGGGCGCCGCGCCGCGACGATTGAGCGTCGCGAAACTGGCCGGCGTTCATGAACTCAGAACCATCGAGGATGGCATAGCAATCCGCGATGCTTTGGCGAACGGGCCCCGCGTTGTTGTGGTCGGGGCCGGGTTCATAGGTTCGGAGGTAGCGGCTAGTGCCCGCCAGCTCCGGTTGGAAGTTACGATCGTCGAGGCTTCGCCTGCGCCACTGGCACGCGCGCTCGGCGACGACATGGGGCTCGCATGCGCCGGACTTCACGCCGACCATGGAACCAGATTGCTCCGGGGCGTTTCGATCGCTGCTGTCGAAGGTAACGGGCGCGTCGAGCGCGTCAGTCTCACCAACGGGACGACGATCGAATGCGATCTCCTGGTGGTCGGCATCGGCGTTGCACCGACTGTAGATTGGCTGACCGGATCCGGGCTGCTGCTCGACAATGGCGTGGTTTGCGATGCCACCCTCTCGACACCTGCCAGGGGCGTCTACGCAGCCGGCGACGTTGCGTCCTGGCCGAACGAATTGTTCGGCTTGCGCATGCGCGGCGAGCAATGGACCAACGCAGTGGAGCAGGGTCGGCACGTCGCGCGCAACATACTCGCCAACGCCGACGCACAGCTGCCATTCCACGGCAGCAATTATTTCTGGTCGGACCAATATGGCGTCCGCATCCAGTTTGCCGGGATCACCGAGGCTGATGAAATCCGCATCGTCGAGGGCTCGGTCGCCGAGCGTAGGTTCCTAGCCTGGTATCGTCGCGGCGATCGCCTGGTCGGTGCATTGGCCATGAACGAGGCAAGGAGCCTGATGCTCAGCAAGACACTAATTGAGCGTCGCACCAGCTGGGGCGAGGGCATGGCCGCCTTCGAGAAGGCCACGGCATCATAGACCCCGCGCGCTCGCAGGGCGGCGCATCCGAAAACAAGTCAATTTTGTTCAATCGGTCTGATGGAGGATCCGATGGTTGGAAGATATTGCAAATTGCTTGCCGTGGGCGCCGTCGCGTTGGTCGCCGCAACTTCGATGGCAGATGCTGCCTTCAAGCTTTCCGGCCCTGCGAAAATTGCATTGGTCGTCTTCACCAAGAAGAACGACGGCGGCTGGTCGCAAGCGTTGGACGAGGCGCGCCAGCGTATGGAAAAGGAGTTGGGCGTCTCCATCCCCGTGATCGAGAACGTGCCGGAAAACGCCACTGCCATCCGTCCCGCCGTCGAACTTCTGATCCAGCGTGGCTTCAACGTCATCATCGGCTCGGCTTTCGGTTATTCCGACACGTTCAAGGAACTCGCGGCGAAGTATCCCGAAGTTGCGTTCCTCAATCCGGCGGGAACGACCAACGGTCCGAACCTCGAGAGCTTCTACGGTCGAACCTATGAGAGCCAGTATCTGTGCGGCATGGCGGCCGCCGGCGCTTCGAAGAGCGGGAAGCTGGGCTTCGTCGCGGCCAATCCCTTCGGTCTCGTGAACTGGACGGTCAACGCCTACGCAATGGGCGCCCGCCAGGTCAATCCGAAAGCGACGGTCACCGTCGTCTTCACCGGCGCCTGGAACGATCCGGTCAAGGAGCGCGCCGCCGCCGAAGCCCTCGCCGAACAGGGCATCGATGTCATCGGCCAGCATGTCGATACCCCGGCGGTGCAATTGGTGGCGCAGGAAAAGGGCATCTACAGCACCGGCCACCATCGCGACCTGTCGGAGTTCGCACCGAAGGCGACGCAGTGTTCTTCCGTCTGGGTATGGGATCGCTTCCTGCTTCCGGAAATCAAGAAGATAGAAGCCGGCACCTGGGAGCCGAGCCCCTACGGTGCCTTCCTGTCGATCAAGGAGGGCGGCACCGATGTCGCCTGTTGCGGCGAGGCCGTGCCCAAGGAAGTCGCCGACAAGGTCAAGGCCACTCGCCAGGCGATCGTCGACGGGAAGCTGCAGGTCTATGGCGGTCCGCTCAAGGACCGAGACGGCAAGGAGCGTGTGGCGACCGGGGCCGTGCTGGGCGACGCGGACCTCTGGAGCATGGACTGGTACGTAGACGGTGTGATCAGCCAGCAGTGACCGTCTTTAAGGCGAGCGAAGAGGGAGCGCCCTCCGGTCTCGGAGAATTACAAGCAGTCAGGATGTTTCAACCAGACAAATGGAGGGTCTCATGGGCAGAACATTTGTAAGCCTACTTGCCGTGGCCGTTTGGGCACTGGTCGCCGCGATTTCGTCGCCGGCGCAAGCCGACTTCAAGCTAGCCGGTCCGCCAAAGGTGGCGATGATCATGTACTCGCCAAAGGACGACAAGGCGTGGTCCGAGGCTTTCGAGAACGCCAGAAAGAAGATGGAGCAGGACCTGGGGATCAAGATCGCCTTGGTCGAGAACATCCCCGAAAATGCGACTGCGGTTCGCCCGGCCGTCGAACTTCTCATCAGCAAGGGCGTGAACATCATCATCGGCACGGCATTCGGGTACTCCGACGCCTTCAAGGAACTGGCCGAAAAATATCCTGATGTTGCGTTTGTGAATGGCGCCGGCACGACCAACGGTCCGAACCTAGAGAGCTTCTATGGTCGCACCTACGAGAGCCAGTATCTGTGCGGCATGGCTGCAGGTGCCGCCTCCAAGACGGGTAAGATCGGCTACGTGGCGCCCAATCCTTTCGGCCTGGTCAACTGGGCGATCAACGCCTTTGCGATGGGCGCGCAGCAGATGAACCCGAAGGCGACCGTAACGGTGATCTACACCGGATCATGGAACGATGTCGTCAAGGAGCGTAGCGCAGCCGTTGCCCTGGCGGATCAAGGCATGGATGTGCTTGGTCAGCATGGCGCCACGACGGCAACCCAGATGGTTGCCCAGGAGCGTGGCATCTATGCAACCGGCCACCATCTCGATCTGTCGGCGCTTACACCAAAGGCGATGCTTTGTACGTCGTCCTGGGTTTGGGATCGCCTGCTCACGCCGATCATCGCCGACATCGAGAAGGGAACCTGGAAGCCCAACGAATATGGGTTCTTTGCTTCCATAAAGGAAGGCGGCACCGACATTTCCTGTTGCGGTCCGGGCGTGCCGGCAGATGCGGTCGCCAAGATCCAGTCTGAGCGCCAGGCAATCATCGACGGCACGAAGAAGGTTTACGCCGGACCGCTCAAGGATCGCGACGGCAAGGAGCGTGTTCCGGCTGGGGCGGTGCTGAGCGACGCGGACCTTTGGGCGATGGATTGGTACGTGCCTGGCGTCGTCAGCCAGCAATGAAAACACACCGCGGCGACTAACGCCGCGGGCTTTCCCGGACGAATTGTATCGAGGCTGCAATCATGATGGCGATGGAACTTTCAGGCGTTTCGAAGTCTTTCGATGGCTTCCATGCATTGTCATCTGCTTCGTTTACGGTGGCAGCAGGCGAAGTACATGCTCTGCTGGGTGAGAACGGGGCCGGCAAGTCATCATTGATGAATGTCGCTGCCGGCCTTTACCAACCCGACGAGGGGCGTATCAACATAGAAGGCCGCGAGGTACTGATCGACGGCCCAATGGCTGCCAAACGGCTGGGCATCGGCATGGTGCATCAGCACTACAAGCTGGTTAAGGCATTCAATGCGTTGGAGAACGTGCTCCTCGCCTGCGGCAAGGGGCGTTACGGCAAGAGCATCGCCGATGTCGAGGCATCTATCCGACACCAGAGTGAAGCGATCGGCTTCGAGGTCGATCTAAGGCGCCCCGTCGGTGCGCTGTCGGTCGCCGAACAGCAGCGCGTCGAGATCCTCAAGGTGCTGGTCGAGGGCGCGCGCATCCTCATCCTCGACGAGCCGAGCGCGGTGCTGACCGACAAGGAGGCCGAAGCCTTGCTCGGTGTGATGCGGCAACTGGCCGGCCAGGGTGCTGCCGTCGTGCTGGTGACCCACAAGCTGGCGGAGGTTCAGCGTTTCGCCGATCGGGTGACCGTCATGCGCGGCGGCCGCACCGTCGCCTCCGTCGATCCGAAGTCGCGTTCGATCAACGACCTGACGGCGCTGATCGTCGGGGACGTCCAGGCGGAGGTCCGCAAGCCGGCTGCCGCTCCGGGCGCACCGATCCTGAAGCTGACCGGCGTTGCCGGCCTCCGCTCCGATGGCCATCGCGCGCTCGCCGCCGCCAGCTTCGAACTGCGCCGGGGCGAGATCTACGGCATCGCCGGTGTCGGTGGCAACGGACAGTCCGAATTGGCCGAAATCTTGATGGGTGTGCTGCGCCCTGTAGCCGGCAGCATCGAATTCGACGGGGTTGGCGAGGTCGGTGGAGATGGCGCCCGCCGTCGCCGCGAACTCGGCATCGTTTCGATACCCGCCGACCGCCAGACATATGCTCTCGCCGGAGACCTGTCGGTCACCGACAACTACGCCGTGCACGGCATTCGTTCGCACCGGTTCGGCAGCTGGGCGCGCGTCAATAGCCGCGCTGCGCAGGCCGAAACGACCGCCGCGGTCTCGACATTCGAAGTCAACGGCGTGCGGGGCCCACGCCAGAAGACCGCGCTGCTGTCGGGAGGAAACGCCCAGAAGCTGGTCATCGCGCGGGAATTTGCGACACCGCCGCGGGTGGTCGTCGTGCACAGCCCAAGCCGCGGCCTCGACGTGCGTGCGACGGCGGCAGTGCACCAAAGATTGCGCGATGCGCGCGACAGCGGCGCGGCCGTTCTGCTGATCAGCGAGGATCTCGACGAAATCCTGCTCTTGTCGGACCGCATCGGGGTCATGAGTCGCGGAAAGATTGTCCGGGAGTTTGCCGCGCCAGCCGACCGGCAGGCGGTGGGAATGGCGATGGTGCACCATGACTGATATCGATCACAACGTCCCGGCCGCGCTTGCGGTTGCCGGCAAACCCGATCAGCGCCGCAAACGACACGGGTTTGGCCGGTTCAACCTCGAGGTTCGCCAGCATACACCGGCCTGGTATCAGGCTGTCGCCCTTGCCTGCGGTGTCGGTGCGGGCCTTTTCATTGCCGCGCTGATCCTCGTGGCGTCCGGTGTTGGCTTTTCCGACCTCGCCAATGAATTCATCTTTTCGATCTTTTCCACCCCGCGCAGCCTGTCGGACGTGCTGACACAAGCTGCCCCGCTACTTATCGTCGGGCTTGCCGCGGCTGTGGCGTTCAGGGTGCGCTTCTGGAACATCGGCATCGAAGGGCAGATGATCCTTGGTTCGATTGCGGCGACGGCTGTGGCCATCGGCAATGTCGGCCCGGCGCCGGTGCGGCTTGCCACGATGTTCGTCGCTGCGGCCCTGGGTGGCATGACTTGGATGTTGATCCCGGCACTTCTGCGCCTCCGCTACGGCGTCAACGAGATCATCTCGACGCTGCTGCTCAACTACGTGGCGTTCAACCTCTTACTCCATCTTCTCTATGGCTCATGGAAAGATCCGAAGAGCAGTTTTCCGAACTCGGAGCAGTACGAGGCAACCGAGCGGCTGGCGACGGTGGGATGGGAGAGCCTGACCTACGCGCTGCCATTGGCGCTTGTCCTGACGGCAGCCATCTGGTGGCTGCTGAACGTCAGTCGCTACGGCTATTTCACCCGCGTCGTCCAGGCCAATCCACGCATGGCTGCGGCTATGGGCCTGCCGGTCGTCGCTGTCACCGTCGGGGCTGCGCTGTTGTCTGGCGCACTCTCGGGCGTCGCGGGTTTTGTCATCAGCGCCGGTGTCGAGTACCGGATGACGCAGAGCTTCTTTGTTGGCTATGGCTTCTCCGGGATCTTGATCGCCTTCCTCGCGCGCAACAATCCGCTTGGCGCCGTGCTGGTGGCGCTGTGCGTGGCGACGTTGTTCATCGCCAGCCAGAGCCTGCAGGTCTTCTACCAGATTCCCGGTTCGGTCGTGCAACTCGTGCAGGCGGTGGTGGTGATCTGCGTCGCGGCGTCGGAGTTCTTCATACGCTACCGCATCCGTCGCATTCACAGGGGATCGTGATGATCGAATTCCTCGTCAACTGGGCAGCCAATGTTCCGGCGTTCGCCGTGCCTTTCGCGCTCGCCGCACTCGGCCTGATCGTCACCGAGAAGTCCGGCGTCCTTTCGTTGGGGGCCGAGGGCTATTTGCTCATGGGGGCTCTGGCGGGAGCCGGCGCCTCCATCGTGATCGGCGACCATGCATTGGTTGCATTTGCCGCGGGAGCGTTGGCGGCGGCTGCACTGTCGTTGGTGTTTGCGCTGATGGCTGTGACGCTGCGGGTCAATCAGGTAGTGGCTGGCCTGGTCATGGTGTTCCTGGCCCAGGGCCTGACCGGATTGATCGGCACCCAGCAGGGATGGACCAATCGGCCGATCGCCGGTCTCGACCGGATCCCGCTCGGGCCTCTGGCCGACTTTCCGGTGCTCGGTCCGATCCTGTTCCGCCAGGACATGCTTGTCTATCTGACGCTACCGATCTTCTTCGGCGTGGCGTACCTGCTGTCGCGCACGATGGTGGGGCTCCGGCTGCGCGCCGTCGGCGATGCTCCCGAAGCAGCCGATGCCGCAGGCACAAGCGTTGCCGTCTACCGTTATGGCGCGATCGTCGCTGGCGCGGCGATCGTTGGCTTGGCAGGGGCCTATCTCTCGGTCGGCGTTGCCAAGATGTGGGTGGAGGGCATGTCCGGCGGCCGGGGATGGATCGCAGTAGCGCTGGTGATCTTCTCGCGGTGGCAGCCTTGGCGGGCTCTTGCCGGCGCCGTCTTGTTCGGCGGCATCGAGGCTCTGATCCCGCGCATTGCCGCAGTCGGCCTGCAGGTGCCGCAATACTTTATGCTGATGACGCCCTACGTCGCGACGCTTGCCGTCATGGTCTACGCCAATCTGAACAAGAGCACCGAGCGGCGGTTCGACGAGCCGCGCGGGCTCGGACAGCCATATTTGCGTGAGGAACGCCGCTAGCGCCCATAGTTCCAGGCGGACGGTGTGCGGTCACGCCAAAAACCACCGTCGCGGGCTCAAACAGTATCCAAATAGAAGCGATAATATCCATATTTTGGAGATTGCCGCTTGATTTGAAGCCTGCTTTCTGCAACATTTGAATGCAATATCTAATATGTGGATACGGAGGAGAGAAAATGGGCCTGCGAATTGCCATCGACACGGGCGGAACCTTTACCGACGTGGTTGCAATCGACGAAGCGACGGGACAGATCACCGCGGTGAAAACGCCCTCGACGCCCGCTGATCCGAGCGTCGGTCTTTTGAACGGCGTCCGTCGGGTCCTCGAGGAAACAGGCGGCAAGGACGAAGACCTGCAGATGCTGCTGCATGGTTCGACCGTGGCGACCAATGCCGTTCTGGAGCACAAGTTCGGCGGGCTGGGGCTGGTCGTGACGCGTGGCTTCCGCCACATGATCGAAATCGCCAGGCAGTCAGTTCCAGACGGCTATGGCAACTCCTTCTTCTGGGTCAAGCCGCCGCGCCTGGTGCCGCTCCATCTGGTTCGCGAAGTCGGCGGCCGTATGACCTTTGCGGGCGAGGAGCTGGAAACGCTCGACGAAGCCGAGACGCTTCAGGCTGTGCGCGAACTGGTCGAGGACGGCGTGAGCTGCATTGCCGTCTGCCTGCTGCATGCCTATGCCAACGACGCTCACGAGCAGCGCATCGGTGCGCTGATCAAGGAGCATTTCCCCGATGTCTTCGTCTCGCTTTCGTCGGTGGTGCTGCCCGAGTACCGCGAATATGAGCGCGCGATGACGACGCTCATCGACGTTCTGGTGAAGCCCTACTGCAAGACCTACCTGCAAAGTGCCGCCGATCGTATCCGCGCTCAGTCGGGCGACATCCCGTTCCTGATCATGCAGTCCAACGGCGGCGTGGTGAAGCACTCCACCGCTGGCGAGAAGCCGGTGACGATGCTGCTCTCGGGGCCTGCGGCTGGTATCCTTGGCTCGATCCACATGGCGCATCTGGCGGGTTACAAGGATATTCTCACCGTCGATGTCGGCGGGACCTCGACCGACGTCGCGATCATCGAGAACTACACTCCGATGTACACCTCGGCCTCGATGGTGGAGAGCTATCCGGTCAAGACGCCGATGCTCGACATCGTCACCGTCGGTTCCGGCGGCGGCTCGATCGCCTGGATCGATCCCTACGGACAATTGAAGGTCGGGCCGAAGAGCGCCGGCGCCGATCCGGGCCCGATCTGCTACGGCAAGGGCGGCACCAAGCCGACCGTGACCGATGCCGCCATTTCCCTCGGGCGATTGCCGGCGGCGCTCATCGGCGGAGCGATCAAGCTCGATGCTGATGCCGCGCGTGAGGCATACCGGAAACTGGGCGCCGAGTTCGGCATGTCGGCAGAAGAGGTCGCAGCTGGCGCCCTCGAGATCGCAGCCGTCAACCAGGTGTTCGGCATCCGCCAGGTGACGACCACCCGCGGACGCGACCCGGGGGCCTACGCCATGGTCGCATTCGGTGGTGCGGGCGGCCTGTTTGCAGCGGAGGTGGCCGACTTCCTCGACGTGCGCACCATCGTGTCGCCGCCGAACCCGGGCAATCTCTGCGCCTTCGGCCTGCATGTCTCCGACGTGCGGCGTGACTACATCCGTACAATGGTGCGCCGGCAGTCTACGGCCGATGCTGCCGAAATCCTTGCGGCCTGGGACGATCTGGTGCGTGGTGGCATCGCCGATATCGCAGCCGAAGGCATCGCCGAGGACAAGATCGAGATCCGCCGCGTCGCCGACGTCCGCTATTTCGGCGAGGGCCATGAGGTGCAGGTCGACATTCCTTCCGATCTTGGCGGAGAAGCCGCGATCGCGCACCTGTTCAAGGATTTCCATCGCGTTCACGACCAGACGTTCGGCTTCCACTATGAGGGCGAACAGGACGTCGAGGTGGTCAATCTCCGGGTCCAGGCGGTCGGCGTGCAACACCGTCCAAACCTCAAGCCGGACACCATCGCCCGCGACGCCGCCAGCCCATTCGGCTACCGGATGGCCTACTGGCGTGCCACCGGCTGGGTGGACTGCCCTCTCTACAACCGAACCGAGCTTGCCGTCGGACAGCTGATTGCCGGCCCTGCCATCGTCGAAGAGTACGGCTCGACCGTCGTGGTTCCGGCGAGCTGGAGCGTCCGCGCCGACCAATACGGCAATCTCATCCTGGACAAGAACGCCTAAGCGGAGGACACCCCATGCTTGACAAGACAAAGCGCACAGCCCTCGGCCCGATCGAGCTCGAGGTGATCCACGGCACCATCCGCGCTGCGGAACTAGAGATCGAGGCAGCGGTGGAGCGCACCGCACGCTCGCCGATGATCCGCGACCAGCACGACTATCGTGTCGCGCTGTTTGACGCCAAGGGCCGCAAGCTGACTGGTCGCTCCTACTCAGCTATCGTGGAGCCGGTGTTCGAGTACTTCGGTGCTGACAACATCCATCCAGGCGACGTCTTCTTCTGGAACGACCCATATAACTCCTGCGGCGGTATCGGCCATGTGCCCGACCTCTGCACGACAGTGCCGATTTTCCACGGCGAACGGCTTATCGGTTTCAGCCAGGTGTTCGGTCACCACGACGATATCGGCGGCGCCGTGCCGGGCAGTCTTCCCGTCCATGCCACCGACAGCTGGATGGAAGGCGTGCTGATCCCGCCAATCAAGCTCTATGAGCGCGGTAAGCTCAACGAGGCGGCGTTCAAGATCATCGTGCGCAACTCTCGCCTGTCGGAACATCTGGCCGGTGATCTCGATGCCGAAATCGGCGCGGCAAAGCTCGGTTCCCGTCGGATCGTCACGCTCGCGGAGCGGTATGGTGTCGACACTCTGGAAGCTGCGTTCGACCAGATCCTGAAGAACACCGCGGAAATCTTCCGCCGCGAAATCCTCCCGCGCATCAAAGACGGCGAGTATCACTTCGAAGACTACATCGAGGCGGATGGCGTGGAAGAAAACCGACTTCATGCCTTGCGCATCAAGATGATCAAGACGCCCGAGAAGATCATCCTCGACTTCACCGGGACGGACCCCGAGGCCAAGGGGCCTATCAACTGGTCGCTTGATGAAATGGAGGGCCGCTACTTCCGCAAATGGCTGGCGCCGACGCTGCGCTCGCTGGCTTCCTCGCCCGAGCGGGCGGCGGAAATCGATTCCAACGAGGGCGTGCTCGACGTCATCGACGTGATCTTCCCCGAAAAGGGGACGCTGATCACGCCGACCTTCGGAAAGCCGACAGGCATGCGCTTCTTCCTGATGCTGCGTACACTCGGTTCGTTTGCGGCCTGCCTGTCCAAGGCGACCGACGGCAAGATGCCGGCCGATCACGAGACGATCCGCATCTGGGGCGTGACCGGTGGCAACACGCAAGACAACTTCTTCCTCTTCCGCGAAGTATTGGGAGGGGGTAGTCCGGGCCGGCCCTGGGCCGACGGCTCGGACGTGGTCCATATCGTTCCCAACTCGAAGAACCTGCCGGCTGAATTCTCCGAGACGCGCTATCCGATCCTGGTCGAGAGACTCGGCCTCAAGCAGGGATCTGGCGGGCCTGGCTACCATCGCGGCGGCTTCGGCTATGACAAGCGTATCAAGATGCTGGGCGATTGCCGGCTGATCTCGAATGCCGACCGATCGCTGCTTGGCTGCTACGGCGTCAACGGCGGCAAGGCTGGTGCCAACTACCAGGTGTCGGTCAGCGACGGCGACGGCAGCGAGACCGTTCACCCGGGCATGTGCGATACCGTCACCGTGCCGGTTGGCGCCTCGATCACCATCGTCACGACGGGTGGCGGCGGCTGGGGCGATCCATTGCAGCGTCCGGTCGAAAAAGTGGTCGAAGATGTCCAGTGCGGGCTGGTGTCGCCGGAATCGGCACGGGACGACTATGGCGTCGAGCTCGTGAAGTCCGGTCGCAAGTGGACGGCCGATGCCGCGGCGACGGCGGCACGGCGCAGCAAGCTGGCGAAGGAGCGCGGCACGCCGCCGATGTTCGACCGCGGCCGATATTTCGACGATCTCAAGGTCGCCGGGAAAATTAGCCGGCCGGACGGATGGACCGACCCGGATGCCGGCTGGTACGCAAAGCCGGTGGCTTGATTTGGTCCGCATGACAAGGGAGTGAGGCATGAAGATCAGTCAATCCTTCGAAGTGGCACGGCCTCTTCCTGCAGTCTGGGAGCTGTTCCAGGATGTTCCCGCCGTGGCGGCTTGCATGCCCGGCGCCGAGCTTACCGAGAACAAGGGCGACGGCGTCTATGCCGGTCGGGTCGGCATCAAGCTTGGCCCGTTCGGCGCTTCCTTCGAGGGAGAGGCGCAGGTAACCGCGGACCCGGCCAGCTTCGTTGGCCGGGCCGAAGGGCGCGGCATCGACAAGAAGGGCGGCAGCCGCTCAAGGCTGGTCATGGACTACCAGCTCAAGGAGGCCGGTTCCGCCACGCTCGTCAGCATCGATGCGGATATCCAGCTTGCCGGCCCCATCGCCCAGTTCGGGCGCACCGGCATCGTCACGGAAACCGCAAACGTGCTGATTGGGCAGTTCGTCAAGAATGTCGAAGCTCGCCTGTCCGGAGAGGCGGCAGATGCGCCTCAGTCGAACGAGATCAGCGCCCTGAAAGTGGCCGGCATGGTCATGAAGTCATACTTCAAGCGATCCGGCTCCTGACCCAACAGTCGGCCCTCCGGTCACGCGACCGGAGGGCCGTTCGCAGTACGGAAGTAGAACTGATCGATCCGCTTCACCAATCGGATGACGCGGCGAAGCGCGGACGGCCTCAAGTGCGGTTGATCGCTGCCTGCCACAGCATCCAGGTTCGCCGCGAAGGAGTACTTCAGTGAAATCACGTGCAGCGGTTGCCTGGGAGGCGAACCGGCCTCTGACGATCGAGACGATCGAGATCGGCGGGCCGAAGGCCGGCGAGGTGCTGGTCGAGGTCATGGCGACGGGTGTCTGCCACACCGACGCCTATACGCTGTCGGGCCTCGATTCCGAAGGTAAGTTCCCGGCAATACTCGGCCACGAGGGTGCTGGCGTCGTCCGAGAGGTTGGTGCTGGCGTCACGGGCTTGCGGCCGGGCGACCATGTCATCCCGCTCTACACGCCCGAATGCCGGCAGTGCAAAACCTGCCTGTCGCAGCGCTCCAACCTGTGCACCTCGATCCGCACCACCCAGGGCCAGGGGCTGATGCCCGACAAGACCTCGCGCTTCTCCTGCGATGGCGGCGAGATCTTCCACTACATGGGCTGCTCGACCTTCTCCAACTTCACGGTGCTGCCGGAGATCGCGCTCGCCAAGGTGCGCGAGGACGCGCCCTTCGACAAGATCTGCTACATCGGCTGCGGCGTCACCACCGGCATCGGTGCCGTGATCTACACGGCCAAGGTGCGGCCCGGCTCCAATGTCGTGGTCTTCGGCCTCGGCGGCATCGGCCTCAACGTCATCCAGGGCGCCCGCATGGTTGGCGCCGACAGGATCATCGGCGTCGACATCAATCCGGCCAAGGTCGCGATGGCGCGCAGGTTCGGCATGACCGACTTCGTCAACCCGCGCGAGATCGGCAACGACAAGGTGGTGCAGGCCATCCAGGACTTGACCGACGGCGGCGCCGACTATTCGTTCGACGCCACCGGCAACACCGATGTGATGCGCCAGGCGCTCGAATGCTGCCATCGCGGCTGGGGGGAATCGATCATCATCGGCGTCGCCGAGGCTGGCAAGGAGATCGCCACCCGGCCGTTCCAACTGGTCACCGGCCGGATATGGAAGGGCACCGCCTTCGGCGGCGCGCGCGGCCGCACCGACGTGCCGAAGATCGTCGACTGGTACATGGAGGGCAAGATCAAGATCGACGATCTCATCACCCACACGATGCCGCTGGACGAGATCAACACGGCCTTCGAGCTGATGCACGAAGGCAAGTCGATCCGCTCGGTCGTCCTGTTCTGAGCCGATGGCCTGTTTCGCCTGATCCACGTCGGCGGTCAGCCGGGGCCGTCGGCCAAAGTATGTCCCGGCAATGGAGGAGAACATGAAATCGTTGCATCCCGCCATCGATCATGGCTTCAAGCCGGGAACGGGTAGCTTTGCCGGCGGAACTCTGGTTTGCGCCTGCGTCGATCGGCCCGTGAAGGTGAAGATCAAAGGCGACGTCGCCCATAACCACGCCTGCGGCTGCACCAAATGCTGGAAGCCGGACGGTGCGGCCTTTTCGATCGTCGCGGTCACGGGCCACGAGAATGTCGAGGTGATCGAAAACGGCGACAAGCTCGCGGTGGTCGACCCGAGCGCGCTGATCCAGCGCCACGCCTGCACCGAATGCGGCGTCCACATGTACGGCCCGGTCGAGCGCGATCATCCGTTCAAGGGGCTCGACTTCATCCATCCGGAGCGGTTCCAGGAGAACGGTTGGTCGGCGCCGGGCTTTGCGGCCTTCGTCTCTTCGGTCATCGAAGCCGGTGTCGACCCGGCAGCGATGGATGATATCCGCTCCAGGCTCAACGAGCTTGGCCTTGCGCCTTACGACTGCCTATCACCGGCCCTGATGGACTACATCGCCACCTGGACCGCAAAGAAAAGCGGGATCCTGGCCTGATTTCAGGCAGAGGGGGGCGTCAACGAGCGCGCCGACGCCGAAGGTGGTGTCGGCGCCGAATTTGCCGAAGTCCCGGAACGTCCAGCGCGTGTAAAGCCTGTCGTCGGGACGGGCTATGGCCGTTGTTTCCCGATCATGTGAAGCAGGTTGCCGCCGGCGGCTTCGGTGCGGAATTTGCAAAGAGCGAGGCGGCATGAAGTTCGGTTCCGTCCCGGTCGCCGAAGCTGAAGGTGCGGTACTTGCCCACGCCACCACCGCAGGTGACGTGCGCTACCGCAAGGGCCATGTGCTCGGAGCCGGGGATGTTGCTGCCTTGCAGACCGCAGGGCTCGCGGACATTGTCGTTGTAGTCTTGGGGCCAGGCGATCTGGGCGAGGATGAAGCTGCCAGTACGATCGCCACAGCAATGCGTCATTGCTTTGTCGAGGTAAAGCCCGCCTCGACGGGGCGCGTCAATCTGCATGCACAGGAAGCCGGCGTCTTCACCGTAGACAAAAGCCTGATCGACGCAATAAATGCCGTCGACCCATCGATCACGCTCGCCACTCTCGCCAACCACGTGACGGTCGAGAAGGGCCAGATGGTCGCGACCGTGAAAATCATCCCCTTCGCGGTCTCCGGCGACCTTGTGCGCAGGGCCGCTGCCTTCTGCCAGGACCGAGCGATCTGTGCTGTGAGCCCTTTCATAGCTAGGCGCGTTGGCCTGATTCAGACTGTGCTGCCGAGTGTGAAAGAGAGCGTGCTCGACAAGACCGTGCGCGTCACCGGTCAACGCCTGGCGCGTTCCAGCAGCGTAGTCAGTGCCGAACTCCGCACCAAGCATGAAACGGTGGCGGTGGCGGGGGCTGTCAAGGTGCTCGCTCGCGACCACGATCTGATCGTCATCTTTGCTGCGTCAGCGCTTGCCGATTTCGACGACGTCATCCCGGCAGCCATTCGCGCAGCCGGCGGCATCGTTATTCGCGCAGGCATGCCCGTCGATCCCGGCAATCTGCTGGTGCTGGGCGAAATTGGCAGCGCGGCTGTGATCGGCGCACCAGGTTGTGCGCGAAGCTACAAGGAAAACGGATTCGACTGGGTTCTCGACCGACTCACTGCTGGGCTTGGTGTGACGGCGGCAGATATTGGCGGCATGGGCGTGGGCGGTCTGCTGATGGAAATCCCTACGCGGCCGCAGCCGCGTGCTGCCCGCGCTGGCAAGACTGCGCCCCGGTGCTCGCCGGTGTTGATTGGCGGCGAGCGGTGACGGTACTTTTGGTGTTAGTAGGTGGAACATCTTTTGGATCCGAAGGGCTGGCGAAAGGACCGATTGATCCCGATAGTCCGCGAAATGGTAATAAAAAGATGCGAAAAATTTCCCTTTAAAATCAACATTGTAGGATATTGGCGGGCTGTTCGAAAGTATTCCCAATGGCGGTCAAAGAAAAACCAACTGGATCAATATCTTAGCTGGTCCAAAAACAATTGAGTGGGAATGATTTTGGGTCCTTCGCGGTCTATCGCAAACTGTCGGAAGTCACATTTAAGTACCTGAGTTCAAAAATAGAAATCTTCATCATTTATCGCGGACTATCGCCTGCAAAAGGACCGCGCTGAATTCGTTAAGGAAAGCAGCGTCGAAGCAGGCCGAATTTTGCCTGACGGTCTTTTAGGCCCAAAATCAGTCGATTTCCGCCAGAAATGGATTGTGTCGGTTCCGTAGCAGTCCCAACCCATCCGGCAACCGACCGTGGGCGATTTGCGAAGCTGCAACAGACTGCGCAATCGGCAGTTGCAATCGCGGTTGGAGCTCACTCGTAAGGTTGATGCAACCCTCTGAGCTACGTGTCACCTCGCAAGGTGGGTGCCGCTGTTCCTATATGTCGTCGGACCGTCCGAAGCGTCGTCATCCCTCGCTATTCGACCGGCCCGCTCGCTCAAATTCATGTCGGTTTCACAAATCCGTTGTGACGGTTTCGTACATGAAGGAGGGGGCTTTGTTTTAGGCCACTCTGGAAAAGGATGGAAAAATGTCCAAGATCCCCGGCAAGACCGAAACGATCGAAAACGCGGAATCCGCTAGCTTCGAGCCGTCCAAGGCTACCGATTTTCGCGCTGTGGCCGAACAGGGTGCTGAGCAGGGGAAGGAAGCTTTTTCCAAATTGCAATCGGACGCGGAAACCACTCAAAAGGCTTTTGAGTCGACTGTTGAAATGGCCCAGACAACTCGCGATGGGGTGTCCTTGAAGGCCATTGCCGCTCTGCGAGCCAATGCCGAAGCCGGCTTCGTACACCTCGAAGCGTTGGTTGCCGTGAAGTCGCCGTCCGAGTTCTTCGAACTGCAGTCCGCTTTCCTGAACAAACATATCGAAACTTCCATCGAGCAGGCCAAGACTTTGCAGGCCGTGATGTTGAGAGCCGCAGAGGACGTATCCAAGCCGATCAGGGATGCCTTCGAGAAGGCTTTGAAGGACCCCAAGGCCGCCTGATTCCTCAGGCAATCCGAAGGCGGAGATCGTACTTGGTACGCTTCCCGCGATAGGCAAGACCGGCACCTTGCGCCGGTCTTGCTCCATTCGGCCCACTTCGTCTGCCTGATCGCATCCTCGTGAGGTCGTCCTTGCGGTTTTCAGGCCCGAAGCGACGAGTTGACGTCAGGCTCCCGCACGAGGATTTTTTGCTAACCAAGCATAGTAGGAGCGGTGCGCGCTGTAGCTGGATCTTGGTCTCTGTCTTCCTACAACTGGACCCTGGTGCTGCCGATGCCTTCAAATTCGGCAACGACCAGATCACCCTCTCTGGCGTCCAGGATACCGACCCAGGTTCCCGTGGTCACGACTGTACCCGCCCCCGCGATTGCACCGTTCCTGGTGATATGCCTGAGCCAGGCACCAAGGCCCCAAGTCGGTGCGCCAAGCGCATGGGTTCCGCAGCGCTCCACTACGTCCTTACTCCCGATCGCCACCCGGCAGACCTGGCGCGACCAGTCGCGCGCCTTCCAGGGCTGCCAGTCGCCCAGAATGAGAGCGCCATGGCACTGAAGGTCGGCCAGGCGCAAGAGGGGAGGGGCCGCCATGCATTCAGTCCAGCGGGAGTCGACGATCTCGATGGATACCGCCATGGCGTCGATCAGTTCGACTGCCGCCGTCTCGTCCAGCTCGGCGGCAAGCCGGGCATCGACGTCCCGTCCCAGACGCAATGCGATTTCCGCCTCGATTCCGCGTCGGGTGAACGAAAAGCCGTTCGCGATCGCCGGGCTCGTCCATACGCCATGGGGCGGAAGCGGCGCATGCGTCAGAACGGATTGGCGCGATTGGCCGCCGGATTTCCAGTGGCGCGGCGCGGCATTCGCGAACCACCGCAGTGCTCCCGAGACAGCCTCCTGCACGGCATACGCTTCATCCGCGCCGGCCAATGCCTTGTCGAATACGGCCGCCACATGGGGTTGACCCTGTTGGCGCGCCGACAACAAGGTATCTGCGACGATCTGAACCGACGATGTAGACATGATGCGATGCTTTCTGGTCTTAGAGGTCGGGCCAGCGATCGGCCCAGGGAGCGGCGGCTTCATAGGCGTCGCCGAGATCGAGCAGCAGATCGTCCGCTCCATAGGCGCCGATGAGCTGAATGCCGATCGGTAGCCCCGTCGAGGAAGGCGCAGCCGGCACGGCCAGCGCCGGCAGGCCGGCGGCGTTCACCCAGCCGGTGAAGACGGCATGGCCGCGCGGCCCGACCGATTGGCCTGCAATCGTCGGCGGGTAGGCTTCTCGGGCTGGCCATGGCAGCGCCGCTGCTGCCGGAGTGACGAGCATGTCGTAGGCATCGAACACGGCCGCGCACTGCTGGCGTAGGCGCTCGATGTCCTCAAGTGCCCGCCAGAGGCGCGACGCTCCGTATTTGGCGCCTGCTTCCGCCATGTCCAGATACTTGGACGCCGCGCCGCCACGCCATTCGGGCTGCGCTTCGAAAAGCCGGGCCAGGCCGACCTGGCCGATGAGCGGCCATGTCTCGGTCATGAAATCGAGATTCAATGGCATTTCGCCTTCGTCGACAATGTGACCCAAACTCTGGAATACCTTCGCCGCACCCGCGCAGTTGGCCGCGATCTCGGGATCGACCGGAGCTCCGGCGATCGTCGGTACGTAGAGAATGCGCAACGGTTTTTGCCTGGGCGTTTGCCGCGCCCCGGAGGCGGCGAACGAACGCCAGTCGGTCGCCCGCGGCCCCCTCAGCACGTCGAACATCATTCGAGCGTCCGCGACCGTTCGGGCCAGCGGTCCCACGACCTCGAAATCGAGCAGAAGCGAGGGCAGGCCGCCGGCGCGTGCAACGGCGCCGATCGAGGGCTTGAACCCGACCAACCCGCAATGCGAGGCGGGCCTGCGGATCGAGCCGCCGCCATCGGTGCCAAGCGCCAGGGGGGCGATGCCTGCGGCGAGGCCGGCAACCGCCCCGCCGCTCGAGCCGCCGGGCGTCAAGGCGAGATTCCAAGGATTGCTCGTTACCCCGAAAAGCCGGTTGTCAGTGTAACCTTCCAGTGCGAACTCGGGCAGATTGGTTTTGCCGATGATGAGGGCGCCGGCTTCGCGCAGGCGTGCCACCGGCAGTTCGTCACGCGCCGGCCTGTGGGCGCGCAACGCTGGCGAACCCCAGGTGGCCGCCTGGTCCGCGGTCGCCAGATTGTCCTTGATGGTGACAGGAATGCCATCCATCGCGGAAAGGGGCTTACCTGTCCCGTAACGCTCGGTAGCGGCGTCGGCCTCGCGCAGCATGGCCTCCTCGCGCCGAGCGATGACGGCATTTATCCGCGGATTGACGGCGTCCAGTCGAGCCAGGCAAGCCTGCGCTACGGCACGCGGCGTTAAGGTGCCACTGCGATAGCGTTGCTGCAGCTGGACGGCGGAAAGGCGCCAGGCTTGTTCGTGCTTGTCCATGTTTGTCATGCCTTTCCGCGATCGGGGATGTCTGCCTTCCAGTCCGTCACATGTACAGCGGCAGCCATGTCACGATCGATGGCGCGGCGATTAGCAGCAGTGTGAAGAGCAGCATGATGACGGCATAGGGCAATGCCCCCCAAATGGCGTCCTGTATTCCACCGTTGTCGGGACGGATGCCGTGGACCACGAAGAGGTTCATGCCCACGGGCGGCGTGATCATGCCAAGTTCGGACATCAGCACGATGAAGATGCCGAACCAGATGGGATCGACGCCCAGCGCCATGGCGATCGGATAGGTGATCGGGATGGTCGCCACCTGCATGGAAAGCACGTCCATGAACATGCCGAGCACCAGATAGAAGACGATGAGTGCCAGCAGGAGCGCCGTTTGCGACAGCCCGAGGCTGACGACCCACCTGGTCATGTTTTCGGCCACGCCGGTCAGGCTGATGGTCAGGTTCAGGATGAACGCCGCCGTTATTATCAGCAGGATCATGCCGCTGATGCGTCCGCTCGAGATGAAGCAGTTGCGCAGCAAGGCCCAATCCAGACGTCCCGACCGCCACACGAAGAACAATGCCGCCAATACGCCGAGCGCCGCGCTCTCGGTAGCCGTGGCGATGCCGAAATAGAGGCTTCCCATGACGATGCCGAACACGATCGCCGGCGGCACCAGGTTGCGCAGGAGCCGGATTCGCTCGCCCAGCGGCACCTTGGGCTCACGCATGCTCTCCTTGCTCCACATCGCGGCAACGGCGATGTACAGCATGAACATTCCGGTGAGCAGCAGTCCAGGAATGATCCCGGCAATGAACAGCTTGCCGATGGAGTTGTTGGTGAGCGAACCGTAGACGATCATGTTCACGCTGGGCGGAATGAGGATGCCCAGGGTTCCGCCGGCGGCGAGCGAGCCGAGCGAGGATCGCATGGAGTAGCCGCGCGCCCGCAGCGACGGGAGTGCCACGGTTCCGACAGTGGCAGCGGTCGCCACCGAAGATCCCGACGTGGCCGCGAACATGGCGCAGCTGCCGATGTTCGTGTGCAGCAGGCCGCCCGGCAGCCTGCCCAGCCAGGCCGACAGTGCAACATACATCCGGTCGGCGATACCAGAGCGCAATAGAAGCTCTCCCAGCAGCACGAACAGGGGAATGCTCGTCAGCAGATTGTCGTTCTGGACGCCCCACACGACAGGCGCGATCGAATCCAGAAAGGGGATGCCGTACGCGGCCACGCCGCCAACGACGCCGATGACCGCCATCGAGATCGCGATCGGCAAGCCGATCAGCATCATGGCGAGCATCGCAGAGAAGCCCAGGGCAATGAATGGCACGCTCATGAAGCTTCTCCCCCCTGGCGCAGCACGAGGTCATCGAGTTCTTCCTTGAGTTCTTCCTTGGCGCTCTTGGGAGAAAAGTCGGTCAGCAGGCGGTCGGTGCGGCCGTTGAGGAAAAGCCGGATCGCTTGCAATGAATAGCCGCCGGCGACGAGGGCGAACGCGATCAGCCCGGCGAGCCACAGCGACTGCGGATAGGCGAGCGGCGTCGCCCAGGGCGTGGGCGCCGTGCTTCCGTAGTTTAAGGTGTCGACAAGGACCTGGAACGCGAGCCAGCAGATGAAAATGCCGAACGCGGCCAGCGAGACGATCGACAACAGGTTCAGCACCGCCTGCCAGCTTTTGGGCAAACGCTCGTGAAACACATCGACGCGGATGTGGGCCCGACCCATGATCGCCAGGCTGAACGCCAAGGTGGAGCCCAGCGCCAGCGCGTAGCCGCCGAGTTCATCGGCGCCCTGCAGCGAGAAGTTGAACAGCTTTCTCGACAGGGTTTCCACGGAGACGACGACCGACAGCCCGAAGAAGATGACGCCGAAGACGAGGGCAAGGGCCGACTCGATGCCTTCCTTGAGGCGCTTCGATGCGGCACGGCCCGATTCTTCCGATTCACGGCTGCCTGCCTCGGAGATCCGAGGCAGGTTGTTGGAGGATGCGGTGCTCATCACTTGATTCCCACGACCTGGCCGACCGTCGATTTCCACGAGGCAATGCAGCCGGGGTCGGCCTTGTCGCAAACTTCGGCCCAGGAAGGCAGGGAAATCTGGGTGACCGCTTCCTTGAGCAGCGCACGATCGGCATCCGACACCGGCACGTCGACAAGGTTGAACTTCTTGCCGGTCGTGCACGGATCCTTGCCGGCATTGCAGTTAACCGCGTCGGCAAAGAGCGTCTCGGAATATGTCCAGATGTCGCTCGTGAGGGCCGCGACGGCCTCGGTCAGCTTGGCCTGCTGATCAGGCGTAAGCTTCTCCCAGGTCTTGAGCGAAATCACATAGCCGTTGACGGCCAACTGGAAGCCGATGGCCAGCTGGTACGAACTCACCTCCGGCCAGCCCGAGGAGTTGGCGGAACTGGCGCCGCTGATGGCGCAATCGACGACACCCAGCGACAGCGACTGGTAGGTGTCGGCGAAGGATATCGGAACGGGAGTGCCGCCAACGGATTCGATGAACTTGGCCAGGTTCTGGTCGTAGGTCCGCACCTTCAGACCCTTGACGTCGGCCAGCTTCGCTATCGGCTTGTTGCAGAACAGGATTTGCGGCCCGAACGGAAACACGCCGAGCAACTTGACCCCGAACTGCTTTTGCAGGCGCGCGTCGGCAATTGGCAGATAGGCCTCCGTCACCTTGCGGCCGGTGGCATAGTCCGGGTTCAGGCCGACCAGGTCGAACCCCAGCAGGGCAGGCTCGTCGCGCGAATTCTGCGGGAAGCGCAGCGACGCCATTTCGAACAGGCCCGACTTCAACACCCGCAGTTCCTCGGTGTCCTTGATGCCGAGCGTGTCGATCGGCTTGTAGTCCATCTCGATCGGCAAGCCGGTCGCGGTCTGGAAATTTTCGAAGAAGGGTTTTTCCTTTTTGGCCTGGACCAGCCCCGTCGCCAAAGGCTGGCCGATGACCCGGATTTTCAGCGCCTCCTGCGCTGTGGCCGGCAGGTAAAGGCTGGCTGCCAGTCCGGCCGCCGCAACAAGCTTGAACAAGCATTTCGACATCGTCGTCTCCTCCATGAACCGATGCACCGACCCTAGTTCGGCATGAGAAATACCGTTGTTATTGTGTTCCCCTCGCGCCCGTCTTGGTGGGCGCCAGATACTTTCTTATGAGTGGGCACCCGCCAATTTCCGTCCACCGACCGCCAGTTGCGATGCCTGGTTTGCGGCCGGGATGCGTTCGTGCGGATTACGGGCCACCGGCCTCGCCGTGTCCCGCAGGTACTGCATGGCTGCGGCAACGCCGTCACCCTTGAGCTCGACCCCCGAGAGGTGCAGGCCCATCTGGCAGCCGCCTAGCGTGGCCAAAAGCGTCAGGTCGTTGCAATCGCCCAGGTGACCGATGCGGAACATGAGGCCCTTGAGCTTGCCCAGGCCCGCCCCCAGCGACATGTTGAAATTCTCGTAGATGAGCTTGCGCACGCAATCGGCATCCACACCCGACGGCATCATGACGCCCGTCAGCACGGGCGAGTGGCAAGCCTCTTCGAGGCACTGGATCTCGAGCCCCCAGGCACGGACTGCCGCGCGGCATGCTGCGGCCAGGCGCTCGTGGCGCTCAAATACATTCTCGAGCCCTTCCTGCTCGATCATGTCCAGGGCTTCCGACAGGCCATAGAGGAGATTGGTGCTCGGGGTGTAGGGCCAGTACCCCGTCTTGTTCATCTCGATGATCTCGTCCCAGGCCCAGAACGATTTGCCCAGCGTTGCCCGCTTGCCGACTTCCAAAGCCTTCGGCGACACGACGTTGAAGCTGATGCCTGGGGGCAGCATCAAGCCCTTCTGCGAGCCACTGACGGTGACATCGACCCCCCACTCGTCGTGCCGGTAGTCGGCCGAAGCAAGCCCGGAGATCGTATCCACCATGAGCAAGGCCGGGTGGCCGGCGGCGTCGATCGCCCTGCGCACTGCCGCGATGTCGGACGTCACACCCGTCGAGGTCTCGTTGTGAACGACGCAAACCGCCTTGATCTCGTGACGGGCGTCGTCTCTCAGGCGGGCTTCGATCATGTGCGCCTGCACGCCGCGGCGCCAGCCCTCGAGGCCGGGCAATCCCAGGAACTCGGGCTTCAGGCCGAGACGCTCCGCCATCTTCTTCCACAGCGCAGCGAAATGGCCCGTTTCATACATCAGGACGGCATCGCCCTTGCTCATGGTGTTGCTGAGCGCGGCTTCCCAAGCGCCGGTACCGGAGGCCGGATATATGACCACCGGATGTTCGGTCTTGAACACGCGACGGATGCCGGCCAGCACCTTGCGACCCAGGGCGCCGAATTCGGGACCGCGATGATCGATGGTCGGATAGCTGATGGCGCGCAGGATGCGGTCAGGCACCGGACTGGGACCTGGGATCTGGAGAAAATGGCGGCCGCTGGGGTGGAAATTCAGATCCGGCACGATGGACTCCCTCTGTTGCTCCGAACATGACATAATACATAATACAAAACACAATCCGAGAAAAGCCAAGAAATTTCAGTTGTTATGGGCTGGCAATCTCACCATTCTGTATATATAATACGTTGTATGACTCTGGTTTCCCCATCTGACATCGCCATTCCACGCGACACGCTTCAGCAGCGCGTGGCCAACCGCTTGCGTGAATTGCTGGTGCGAGGCGGGCTGGAGCCCGGTTCAAAACTCAATGAGCGTGAGCTTTGCGAACAGCTGGGCGTGTCGCGCACGCCGTTGCGCGAGGCGATACGCCTGCTCGTCTCCGAAGGCCTGGTCGTGCTCGACCCCGGGCGCGGCGCTTTCACCCCGGAATGGTCGACGGACGATATTTCCAACACCTTTGAACTGCTGGGTGCCCTCGAGGGCCTCGCCGGAGAGCTGGCCGCGCAACGCATCACGACGGGAGAACTGGCGGAACTGACCGCGCTCCAGCACGAAATGCAGGCGGCATTCGAACGCCGCGACCTGCCGAGCTACTACCAGCTGAATGCGCGTACGCACGATCTGCTGAGTGAGGCTGCGCGCAATCCCATCCTTCGGGAAACCTGGAAACAGGTCAACGGTCGCATGCACGCTCTTCGTTTCCGTTCGAACCAGGATGAAGGCAAGTGGGTCAAGGCGCTTGATGAGCACGCCCAGATACTGGCTGCGATGAAGGCCCGGGACGGCGCTGGCGCGCGTCAGCTGCTGGAACAGCACCTGCGCCGCAAGCGAGATGCAGTCCTGAAATTGTATCGCGCAGAAACGGCGCGCTGACACGGAAATCACAGGACCCGTTCCGCAAAGGTCGACCATCGCAATAACCATCGGCGATCGCTCGTCGCGAGCGGCGCGACCTCTACGGTGATCACGTCGGCGATGCTGAAGGAAGTCTACCGGGTGGAGGCCCGCGTCGAGACTTGCTCAAGGGGCCGTGCATTGGTTGTTGTCGATCATTCGATCTGAACCTCGCGACCTGCGCTGGGGCGAACAAATTCAGCTTTCGAAGGCCCTTGGCGCGTCCGCTTTGCGCCCATCTCGGTCGTTCCAGTTCGTTCTTGCCTCCTTGAAAGGAGACATTCCTATTTTTGCCGGTCGCGCTGGAAGTCCTGGTTGCGTGAAAGCTGAGCCCTTTGGTCGGCAGCGGTTGTCTCTAGAAAATCCGCAAGCCGTCGCGCATCTTCCGATAGGGATGACTGGTCGTCACGGCACAGGTAGTATCCTCTATTGGTCCGTAGGATGTCTTTCGACAGAAGCACGAGGCGGCCGGCATTCAACTCGGATTGCAGCAGCCCGATGCTTCCCAAGGCGATCCCGTTGCCCCGGATGGCCTCGCCTATCGTCTGGGAGTAAGTGCTCAGCATTTCCGCCCGCCAGTCCTTCAGGTCTCCGACGGATAGCGCGCTGAACCAGACGCGCCAGTCGACCCAGTCAGGCGCGCCTCGGGCGTAGTTCAGGATCGGTGGGCCATCCTTGGAGCGAAGCGACGAAAACGGGGCTGTCGGATCGGCGTTCAGCTTTCGGGCAAGTTCTGGCGACGCCATCGGCGCCATCTCTTCATGCAGCAACAGTGTCGTCTGCCATCCAGGGATCACTCCGTTGCTGTAGAGGACGAGCAAGTCGTTCTTGGCCGAGAGCAGGCCGTTGGTGTTGTCGGAGGTCGTCAGGCGTGTCGGGCATGCGTCCCCGGACATGCCGAATGCCTGTAGTTGCGGCGCGAGCCAGAACATGCCGACTACAGTATTCGCCGCGATCGACAGTGGCCTTCGCGCGTTTTCGCGCAGGTTATCGAGGCCGAGGCGGAGAAATTCAAGGGCCGTGCCCACTGATTGATAAAGCTGGTCCCCGCCCTGGGTAGTTTCAAGTCGTTTGCCGTTGCGGATGAACAGTGGCTCTCCGACCCATTCCTCGAGCTGGCGTATGCGCTTGCTGACCGCAGCCTGCGAGACATGCAATTCGGTCGCGCAGCCGGTGAAGCTGCCGACGCGGTGAGCGGCTTCGAAGAAGATAAGCAGGTCCAGCGGGGGAAGGGCGGTCCGGTACTTCCTCATAACGACAGGTTATTAGAGAGGCTGAGTTTTTTCAACGTTTCCAGCGCCCATCGGCCGATGCATCTTGCCGTCACAGTGAGCTTGACGGTGATGGAAATGGCAAATCTCGATTGGCACGCCGAGCGCAGCGATCTCTCGGCCATAGCCCTCCTCGACCGTGCACCGGAGAGCGAAGGCATCGACCTCCGGCAGGTCCGAAGGTACCGCCATGGGCGCGTTCGCGAGCAGATGGCAAGGCATGGCGTCGATGCGGTGCTTCTGTCCGATCCCATCAACATTCGCTACGCCACCGGCACCCGCAACATGCAGATATTCTCGCAGCGCAACGCGCCGTCACGCTATCTGGTCATGACCCAGTCCAAATCGATCCTGTTCGAGTTCACCGGCTGCCTTCATCTTGCCGAGGGATACGAAACCGTCGACGAGGTTCGCCCATCGAAGACTGCCAGCTTCGTCGCAGCCGGTCCCGACATTGCCGATCGCGAGCGTCGCTGGGCGGCCGAGATGAACGATCTGATCGTCGAACTCGCGGGGAAGGGCGCGACGCTCGGGCTCGAGAGGCTCAACGCGGGAACGGCCATCGCCCTCAGCGAGCTTGGGCTGCGGATCGTCGATGCGCAGCGACCTGTCGAGCTGGCCCGCGCCATCAAGTCGTCCGAAGAGATGAAATGCATCAACGCCTCGCTCCGCGCGACGGAGGTCGGCGTCGGCAAGCTTCGCGATGCCGCGACTATGCGGACCGGGCCTGGGACATTCCCGAGAAATTCTATGCCAACCGCTACTATCTGTCCGCGCATGGTTGCGGCATGACCGGCGAATATCCGTATCTCTATCACCGCGGCGATTTCCCGGACGCGGGCTACGACGGCGTTATCGAGCCCGGCATGACCATCTGCGTCGAGAGCTATACCGGCGAGCAGAACGGCTCCGAGGGCGTCAAGCTCGAGCAGCAAGTGCTCATTACCGAAACCGGAAGCGAGTTGCTCTCCCGGTTCCCGTTCGAGGAAGCAATGCTTCGCTGAGAAGAGCGAAGGACAGCCGTTCAACTCCCAAATCAAACATAGCGGAACAAGAGATGACAAGCCTTCCTCGTATCGGATTCGTCGGACTTGGAAACATGGGCGGTCCCATGTGTCAGCGGCTTGTTGAAGCCGGCTATCCCGTGACAGCTTTCGACCTCAATCCCCACGCCCTCGAAAGGGTCGTGGCCATCGGTGCCTCGGCTGGCTCTTCTGCAACAGACTGCGCTGCCCAGTCCGACATCTTCCTCACCTCCCTTCCTAGGCCGGATCACGTCGAGGCCGTGATGGGCGGCGACGGCGGCGCGCTGAAGAGCCTGAAGTCGGGCAGCCTCTGGATCGACCTGACCACCAACCGTAACGAACTCGTGTTCCGTCTCGCATCGCAAGCACCAGAAGGCGTCAAGGTCGTCGACTCGCCCGTGACGGGAGCGGTGGACGGGGCGAGAAACGGCAAGCTGACGCTGTTTGCGGGCGGAGACCAGGCATCGTTCGATCGCGCCGCGCCCGTGCTCGCCCCTCTCGGAAAGGTCATCCACTGTGGTGCCCTCGGCACTGGCAACGTCGTGAAACTGGTGACCAATCAGCTGTGGTTCATCGCCGCCGCTGCGATCGGCGAAGGCTTTGCCACCGGTATCGCCAACGGCGTCGAACTTGGCACATTGTGGCACGCGATCCGGAACAGCGTTGGCGACAGCTTCGTCACCCAGCATGACGCTCCTTCGATCTTCGCTG
Source organism: Mesorhizobium sp. CC13 (assembly GCF_039907765.1). Lineage (NCBI taxonomy): Bacteria > Pseudomonadati > Pseudomonadota > Alphaproteobacteria > Hyphomicrobiales > Phyllobacteriaceae > Mesorhizobium > Mesorhizobium sp. CC13. Next base: position 240,391 of record NZ_JARDJI010000001.1, read on the forward strand.
GTCATTACGATCCATCCTTCTCGCTGGACCTGTGCCTCAAGGATCTGCGTCTCATCCAGGAATTGAATCGCAACGTGCGCGCGGCGCTACCGATGACAGTGGCGGCTGAAGGCGCGTTCGCCCTTGCCGCGAGCCGCTACGGCGCCCAGGCGGCGGAACTGCATGTCGCCAAGCGTATCGAGGATGATGCCGGCCTTTCCATGCGGCTCGAGGGCGACTGGGTGCCACCGTGGGAACAGTGAGACGGCGGCACTCAAGATCAGGATTCGGGATTTTCAAAGGGAGTTTGGCATGAAGGTCGGTTTCATTGGCCTTGGCATGATGGGCAGAAACGCCGCGCTGAATATCGCCCGCAAGGGATTCGATATGGTCGTCTATGATGTTCGCCCGGAAGCCCAGGTACCTCTGGTCGAGAAAGGCGCCAAGGCTGCCAACAGCCCGGCAGACGTGCTCAATCAGGTCGATGTCGTGGTCACCATGGTGTTCGGCCCCAAGGAAATCGAAGCTGTCGTCCGTGGCGAAAACGGCTTTCTCTCGACAGACGGCCGAGGCAAGTACTGGATCGACCTCACGACCAGCAGCCCTGATCTCATGCGTGCGCTCGGGACTGAATTCCGCGCCAAGGGTGGCGCTCCCGTCGATGCACCGGTCACGGGTTCCGTCGACTCCGCCATTCGTGGCGACATGATCATGTTCGTCGGCGGTGAGGATGCCGACATCGAACAGGTCCGTCCGGTGATCGAAGCAATGGGCGAGATACGCAAGGTCGGCAAGCACGGGAACGGCTATGTGGCCAAGCTCGTCAACAACCAGTTGTGGAAGATCCACGCTGCGGCGATAGGCGAGGCTATCGTTACCGCCAAGCTTGCCGGTCTTGAGCCGGACACGTGGTGGGCAGCCATGAAAGGGGGTGCAGCTGACAGCTTCGTGATGCAGCATGACGTTCCCTCCATCTTCGCCGGACATTACGATCCCTCGTTTCCCTTGGCGCTCTGTCTCAAGGATCTAGGCCTGATCGAGGAGTTGATGAACGAGATGGGGACGGGCAACGAACTCACGCGCGCAACGCACGATCGGTTCAGGGAAGCGGCTTCGCGCTACGGCAAGGAGGCTGGCGAGATGACCGTGTGCAAAGTGATCGAGGACGATGCAAACGTTGAGTTGCGCGTTGCCGGAGATTGGGTCGCCCCCTGGGAGATCAAGCATCCGGCTCAATAAACCGCCGTTCGCGAAGGATGGGTCAGCGTCAAGGTCTGGTTCGCTCCGCCCTCGCAAAGGAGGGGCTTTCCTGCATCCCATCCTCGACACGACAGTCATTCACGCTGAAGCTGCTGTCGAGAGGGCGCTGCAGTCCGACTGAACCGAAAACGTGCACCATCCACAGCTCGGGCGAGATCGCACCATCGTCGTGCCCGACGCCGGATGACCGGGCGGCAGTCCAGTTGAGATGGCGCTGATAGGACGCTGAAGGTGACACTCTTCTCGCATTCGACGGTTGAAATTGAGGACCCAGGTCGATTGATCCAAGGGCTCTGTACCGCTTTTGCCAATTATGCTTCGGCGCATTCCAGCCGACGTGGGCAGATCCGCTTTCCGTTCGGCTGGTGCAGGGTTGAAGCACACCTCACTACTTTGCGTATTACAGCGGGTGCAGATGACGTGGCAGACTTGGAACGCGTCGAGGCGATGGTTGTCGGTCGGCTGAGGCGTGTCGCCCGCCGTCGTCGGCGTGAGTTGATCTGGGCTTCAGGACAGAACCAAGAAGTGGCTCGTTATCCTGGTTGAAGGCCCTAGGCGTGGAACGTCATCCAGAGGCAGATTGCGTTGTTCCTCTAATCTACCCATGCGCCCGTCTATCGAAAGGAGGGGGCAGAGGCGATATTCAAGGTGCCGGCATCACTTCCGCCGTCAGCGGAATTCCAGTTCAGGCAGGGCGGCCACTGAGAAGGTCTATGTGACCTCCTGCTTGCCGCCGACATGTCCGGCTCGGGGTGCCTTATGGTCGACGGTTTTCCTCGCGCCAGGCACGCACGGTGTTCGCGCCGGCCTTGCCGCCGCGCGGGCCATGGATCGTGACCGAACGTGAGGCGGCGGCGATGGAGAAATCCAGTGCATCGGCGAAGCTCTGGCCCTGAGTCAGGCACCAGGTCAGCGCCCCGCCGAAAGTATCGCCGGCACCGGTCACGTCGACCACGCTGACGGGGTAGCCGGCTGCCTGCAGGCGTGCTTGGCCGTCCGACGCCTCGGCGCCTTCAGCCGCCAGTGTGCGCACCACCCAGCCGATCTGGTGATCGCCGATCCAATCGCCGATGCGGGAAATGTCGTCGTGACCGAAGGTGGCCCGGAAGCCGACCTGGTTGAAGATGACGACTGCTGCACCTGCAAGATAGTCCATGTCTTCGGGCGTGCAGCCGCCGACGTCCAAGTCGAAGATGGCGCGGCGCCGGTTGTGCCGCAGATCGGCGACGAGATCTGCCTGCTTGAGCAGGCCCTGTTCGGTCTGGGCGTGAAGCCGGCGGACGCGGTAGAGCGACGTGTAGAGGAAGCCGGGTTGGCGCAAGGCCGCCAAGGTCGAGGCCGCCAGCCACATCGGTTGCTCGCCCATTTCCACGGTCAGCACGACATGCTCGCCGTCGATGAGGAAGATCAGGTTGCGGGACTCCGCGATTGTGGGGTCGATCAGCATATGGTCGGCGCCGACGCCATTCTGCCTGAGGTCATCGATCAGGCGGCGCGACAAGGGGCTGTCATTGAGCAGCGAAATGAACTGGGTTTCGCCGCCGAGCGCCGCGTGCACGACGGCGGCGTTGGCGATGGAGCCGCCGATCTCGGCCGGCAGTTCCCTGACCATGCCCTTGTCGGCTCGGCCCGGCCAGCGATCGGCGGTGTAATATTCGTCGAGCGCGACGTCGCCGATGAAGAAGGTGGTCATCGCAGCTGTCCTTGCGGAGCCTGCACCTGACGCGGTCCGCCCTCGACCGGCACCCAGGGGCTCTCTCCGAGGCCGCAGATCGCCATCCAGTAGTAGGGCGCCGGGCCTGAAAGTCCCCGGCATGCGTCGTGCCAGACATTGCGGTGCATCACCACCGCCTGGCCAGGGGTGATCACGAAGGCTTCGATGTCGTCGCGGTGCGGCGCGCCGGCGACCGATGCGGGGGCTACGGCGAGAATGACCGGTTCGGCGGCGCAGAAGATCGCTTCCTCAGTTCCGGGATGCCGTTCCATTGCCGTGCAGGACCACGGCGCGCCGCCGCCGCGGGTGATGCCGAGATGCCCTGCGCCCTCGATCAGCGGCATGCGAGTGAACCCGTCACGCCAGCCGTCGCCGGCTGTCCAGATCACGGCGGCATCCGTGTCGCCCATAAGATCGTAGACCTTGCCGTAGGGTGCAAAATTCTCTTGCGTCACGGGCTGAGCGACGACTGCGTGCGGCACGCTCATGCAGCACTCCTGAGCGAACGGACGGCGCGCATCAGGCGTGCAACATGCGGCGCCTCGACGCGACCGGTATCCTTGTGGTCATGTTTGAACCAGCTGCCGACCACTGCGCCGTCAGCCGAGGCGAGCTGCTCGGCGGCATTCGCCTCGGTCAGGCCGGCGCCGATGAAGAGCGGGACGGTGCCGCCGGTGGCGGCGCGGAAGCGCGCTACCTTGTCCATGTCTGTCGGCTGCCCGGTGGCGTCTGACGTCACGACTAGACCGTCGCAGCGAGATGCACCGATGCGAACGTCCTCTTCTTCCGGACGGCCGGAAAGGACAGGCTGGTATTTGAAGCGCACGCCGCCGAGCAGCAATGCGGACACGCTTGCGCGTCTTTCTGCGAGACCCGTCGCGAAGGGGCCGTCGGCTTCCGGCGGCAGGTGGCCGGCGACGGAATCGACCTGGATGAAGGCGATCGGGTAGCGCTTTGCCAGCGCGAAGGCGCGCGCATCGTCGCGCAGCACGTTGACACCGATCTTCGCACCGAGATCGAGTCCGCACAGGCGGTCGAGCACGCGCTCGACGTCATCGGCCTCGCCGAAATAGTTCTCCACCACCAGCCCGTCGACGCCTTCACCCGCCATGATGCGGGCTTCTTCCTCGGCCTGGGCAAGCTTTGCAGCAGGGCCGTCACCGGCAAGGTGCAGCATGCCGAGGATCGGCTTTACGGTTGGGAATGTCTCACCAAGACGGCTCATGTCTTCTTCTCCTGCGCGCCGCCTTCAGGCAGGCGCGGTATCGCGTCCCCAGCGGGTGGCGAATTTCATCTGGACTGCCGGCGAGTAGACGATCGACGTGCGCTCGACCAATCGGTCGTCCGCGTCGAGCACGTCCCCGCTGGCGCAAAGGTAGCCAGGCACCTCAGGCACCGAGCCGAAAACCGCTCGCAGTCGATCGGACGGCGGCACGACGGTGAGCAGCAGTTCCGAACGCAGTGGATGGCGGTCATAATCGCGGCGCAAAACCTCGTAGAGCGATTGCGCCGCGAAATCGTAATTCTCGATACCTGGATAAAGCGCGAGGTCGAGCTGGGACGTGTCGACGTTCAGCCAGTTGATCGTCTCGCCATTGGCAAGGCCGCGGGCGCGCACCAGAAGCAGCTCGCCGTTTTCCACCCGGTGCTCCAGCACCTGCGTTACCGGTCGCAGGCCTTGCCGGCGTGCCAGTTCCGTGAAGCTGCCGAAGTTCCAGATGTTGTGGCTTATCGGTCGATGCGAGACGATCGTGCCCCGGCCTCGTGCCTGTTGAACCAGTCCTTCCGACACCAGAAGCGCCATCGCATTGCGCACCGTCGTTCGGGCGATACCGAACTGGTCGCGCAACTGGTTCTCCGAAGGAATGGCCTCCCCCTCGGAGAAATCGCCGCTCAGGATGGCGGCGCGCAACGCCCGATGGAGCTGGCGGTAGAGCTGTTCGCCCGAATAGGGATCGAGGCGAAAGCGCGACAGCCTGGCATCGGGGCGTTCGCCCGTCATTGCGGCATCTGGTGTGGAAGGTTGGGTCAAGGGCGGCTCCGGCGCGGTACCGTTACATTGTGGATCCGTTTATCTTGAACTCTTCCACGCCAGCCTCTTTCAAGCCGTGGCGGTCGAGGATCTGTGCATAAGTTCCGTCGGCCTTGAGCGCGTCGAGCGTGGCCAATACGGCGTCGCGCAATTCGCCGTTCGCCTTGGCGAAAGCGATGCCGTAGTGGTTGACGTCGCCGACCTGGCCGATCTGGTAGAACTTGCCCGGCTCCTGCTTCATCAGGTCGAGCAGGCCTTCGAGACCGATGACAGACGCCTGGGCGCGGCCCTGGCGGATCTGCATGATGTGTTCGGCCTGGGTCGGGATCTGGATGACGGTGATCAGCTTGTCTGCCGGGCAGATGGACTTGCCGAGTTCTTCGGCCCAGGTGACCCAGCTCGTGCCTGTCGCCACGGCCACCGTCTTGCCGCACAGGTCGGCCTCGGTCTTGATTTCGCCCTGATGGTCGGTGCTCGAATAGAAGACGTTGCCGGTCTTGAAGTAGTCGATGAAATCGAGCTGGGCCTGGCGTTCGACCTTGTCGGAAAACGCCGTCATGATCAGGTCCGAACGGCCGGTGACGACCTGCGGGATGAGCTGCGGAAACTCGACGTTCTGGAACTCCGCCGTCAGGCCGAGGCGTTCGGCGATGGCCTTGGCGAGATCGATGTCGAAGCCCTTCAGCTCGTTCGAGCCTGCATCGCTGTATTCCATCGGCGGGTAGGCGAGGCTGATCGTGACGTTCAACTTGCCGGCCGAACGCACGGTCTCGGGCAAGGCGGCCGCCAGCTTTTCGTCACCGGCGGCGCTTGCCGCACCCGCCAGGCTGACGAATGTGGCGGAGGCGAACCCCAGAACCATCGGTAGCATTCTCTTCATTGTCCGTACTCCCATTTGTTGGACTGAAAGGGTCAGGCGAGCACGCGGCTCAGGAACGAGCGCACGCGTGGATCTGCAGGGCTGCTGAGTACGTCGCCCGGGGCCCCGATTTCGCGGATTTCGCCGTCGATCATCACCACGACGCGGTCGGCAACCTCACGGGCAAAGCCGATCTCGTGGGTGACGACGATCATGGTGGTGCCGCCGCGGGCCAGCGTGCGCATCACCTCGAGCACCTCGCCGACCAGTTCCGGGTCGAGCGCGCTGGTAGGCTCGTCGAACAGCATGACCCGTGGCTCCATGGCGAGAGCGCGCGCGATTGCCACGCGCTGCTTCTGGCCGCCGGAAAGCTGGGAGGGATAGCTAGATGCCTTGCCGGCCATGCCGACCTGTTCCAGAAGCTCCATGGCGCGGGCCTCCGCCTCGGCGCGCTTGAGGCCGCGCACAACCATCGGCCCTTCGATGACATTGCCCAGCACCGTGCGGTGGGCGAACAGGTTGAAATGCTGGAACACCATGCCGAGCTGGCTTTGCTGGGCGCGCAGGCGCTTCACCGGCAACTCCTGGAGGGCGCCGTTGGCGTACTGGTAGCCCATGATGGCGCCGTCGACCCAGACATAGCCGCCATTGGGCGTCTCCAGATGGTTTATGCAGCGCAGGAAGGTGCTCTTCCCACTGCCGGAAGGGCCCAGGATGCAGAGAACCTCGCCATAGGCGACTTCCAGGTCGAGGCCCTTGAGGACCTCGTGTTCGCCGAAACTCTTGCGGATACCAACCGCCTTGACCGCGAGGCTCATGCCTGCCCCCCGGCGACGGCCTTGCGCGCCCAGCCCTTGAACCAGCTGCGCTGGCCGGTGGCTGCCGTAGCATCGCGGCCAAAGTGACGTTCGAGGTAATACTGGCCTATGGAGAGGACGGTGGTTCCGGCGAGATACCAGACGGCGCAGACGAACAGCAGTTCGATGACCGCGCCATTGATGAAATAGATGCGTTGCGCAGCGTTCAGCATCTCGCCCATGGCGATGGTGGCGGCGAGCGAGGAGAACTTCAGCATGCCGATGGCGCTGTTGCCGAGCACGGGCAGGATCAGCCGCAGCGTCTGCGGCAGGATGATGCGACGCATCGTCTGGCCAGGCGTCATGCCGAGCGTATGGGCTGCTTCCGTCTGGCCACGGTCAACCGAGGCGATACCGCCGCGCACCACTTCCGTCAGATAGGAGCCCTCGTTGACGCCGAGGCCGAGCACGGCGGCGACGAAAGGCGTCACCACGTCGACCATGCGTGCGTCGACGAGGCCGGGAATGTAGAGCCGCGGGAAGACCAGCGCGATGTTGAACCAGATGAGCAACTGCAGCAGAACCGGCGTCCCGCGGAACACCCAGACATAAAGCCAGGCGGCGAAACGCAGGATCGGATTTGCCGACAGCCGCATGATGCCGAAGGCGAAGCCGAGGGCCACGCCGAGCGCCAATGCCACAGCCGAGATCAGCAGCGTCCATCCGAAGCCGGTCACGATGACGCCCGCCGTCAGGAACTCTCCGACCACCGGCCATTGGATCTGCCCGACCGCAAATGCACGGCCGATGACAGCCAGCTGCAGAAGCACGATGCCGCCGCTGATCCAGCGCCCGGGATGGTGCAGGCGGCGAACAGCGACGTCACGCGGCGGCAGGTCGGCCAGCGGCAATGCGGCAGTTGAAGGTGGCGGCGATTGAGACATGACATTAAATTGTAGGGTTAGGCCTACAATTTAATATGAAGCGTTTCGAATGGAGTCAAGCCGCGTTCGCTCAGGGCCATCAGAAGGACGATGGCGCAATCATCAAAGGCCAGGGCGGCGATGTCGAAAGGCGGGGACCCGGATTGATGTCAGTGCGGCTTGCGCACCGATTCCGTGATGGTCTGCGCCAGCGTTTCGGCGGCGCGAGAAGGCTTGTTGCGCGGATAGGCTATGTGGAACATATCCTCGAAAACCATGCGGTCGGGTGCCAGCACGCGCAGGCGGCCGGTGCGGACCCATTCGTCGGCATAATGGTCGGGCAGGAAGCCGATATAGGCGCCGGAGAGCAGCAGCAGCAGCGTACCTTCCATGTGAGGTGTCGCGGCTGCCCAGGTGAAGTTCACTCCGCAGATCGTCTCGTTCAGCATGTAAGTGCGGCCGGCGAAGGGCTGGGTAGAGAGGCGATCGTCCGTAAGGTCGGCGTCGGCAACGGCAAACAGCGCATGGCCCTCGGCACAGTAGAGCTTCTGGACCTCGGAGAAGACCGGCTGGGTACGGAAATGCGGCGTGACGCTGCCGACCGACGGCATCAATACGATCTGGTAGGCCCCGTTCAGCAGGCCCTGGTGCAGCACTTGCGGCGCGGCCACGTCGATTTCGAGATGAACGCGCGGGGCAGCGCGGTGAAAGGCGGCCAGTGCCCCCTGCAGGTCGAGCTCCGTATTGGTGATCATGGCATCGACGGTGCCGAAGCTGAGGTTGCCCGTCAGTTCCCCTTGCGCCTCGCCGATGCGGCTCTGGAATTTTTCGAGCGATCCAAAGAGTTCGAGTGCTGCGTCATAGACGAGCCGCCCCTCGTCGGTGAGCAGGAAGCCGCCGCGCCCGCGGCTGCACAGGCGCAGGCTCAGCCGTTCCTCCAGGTGCCGCATATGGGTGGAGATCGTCGCCTGGGTCATGCCGAGCGCTGATTGCGCCGCGGAAAAGCCGCCATGCTGCACGACGGAGGCGAAGACACGCAGAAGCCTGAGTTCCGCATCGCCGAGCGAAAGGTTGAGGACGCGGTGGCGGACCTTGTTGATCATTCATTGATTAATGCACAAGTAAACATCCAATCATAGATACTTTTAAATGTATATGCATTTGGCACACTCCTCCGACCTTTGGAGGAGGGTACATGGCCAGCAATTCCTACGATTCCGGACGCCTGAACCTGCCGTTCGTCGGCATCTGCACGTTCGGGAAATATCCCTATCAGCCGGATTGGGACGCTATCGACGCTGACGTGGCGATCCTCGGCGCGCCCTTCGACTGCGGCACGCAATGGCGGGCCGGCACCCGCTTCGGGCCGCGCTCGATCCGCGAAGCTTCGACGCTGTTCTCCTTCGGTCACGGCGGCGCCTATGACCATGAGGACGACGTCACCTACCTGCCCAGCGGCGAGGTCTCCATCGTCGACATCGGCGACGCCGACATCGTCCACACCGACACCATGAAAAGCCACACCAACATCGAGTTCGGCGTGCGCAAGATCCTGGCAGCCGGCGCGCTGCCGGTGGTGCTGGGCGGCGATCATTCCGTCAACATTCCATGCATCAACGCCTTCTCCGACGACTGCACGAAGAACGGCCCGATCCACATCGTGCAGATCGACGCCCATCTCGACTTCGTCGACGAGCGCCACGGCGTGCGTTACGGCCACGGCAACCCGATGCGGCGCGCGGCGGAAAAGCCCTATGTCAGCGGCCTGTCGCAGCTCGGCATCCGCAACGTCTCGTCCACCGCCAAGGAGGGCTATGAGGACGCGCGCAAGATGGGCTCCGACATTCTCTCGGTCCGCCAGATCCGCGCGCTTGGAAGCGCTGCCGTTGCCGAGCGCGTGCCCGCCGACGCGCGCTATTACGTCACCATCGACATCGACGGCTTCGACCCGTCGATTGCGCCGGGCACCGGCACGCCCTCGCATGGCGGCTTCATCTATTACGAGGTGCTGGAGATCCTGGCGGCTCTGGCCAAGCGCGGCACCATCGTCGGCATCGACCTGGTCGAGGTGGCCCCCGACTACGACCATACCGGCGGCACCTCGATCCTGGCGGCACAGGTGCTGATGAACCTCATCGGCCGTGTCATGCATGCCAGGCCAAAACAACGCTGACAGAAGAACCTGGGAGAGTCGGCCGCTTGCGGCGCCTGGCTGAGGAGGAAGGACACATGGACGACAACGTCCGAAATTATCTCGACCAACATGGTGTCAGCGACGCGACGCGGCGGTTTCTGGCGAAACCGCAGAAGATGTTCATCGACGGCGCTTGGGTCGATAGCGGCAACGGCGCGACCTTCGACATTTTCGAGCCCTCGACCGGCGGTCTGGTCAGCCGCGCGCCTGCCGGCACGACGGAGGATCTCGACCGGGCCGTCCTGGCCGCCCGACGCCAGTTCGATGGCGGGGCCTGGCGCCGCCTCAAGCCGCTCGAGCGCGAGCGCCTGCTCCACCGTCTTGCCGACCTGATCGAACTGCATGCAGACGAACTGGCGGAAATCGAGGCGATCGACATGGGCAAGTCGGTGACCTTTGCCCGCGAGATCGACATCCAGGGCACTGTCGATACGTTCCGCTATTTCGCCGGCTGGCCTTCCAAGTTGCACGGGCGCACCGTCGAGCCGTCCATTCCCGGCAACTATCTCGCTTACACCCGCAAGGAGCCGCTGGGCGTAGTCGCGGCCATCGTGCCGTGGAACTTTCCGCTCCAGACAATGGCCTGGAAGCTCGCGGCAGCGCTGGCGGTCGGCTGCACCGTCATCGTCAAGCCGGCCGAACTGACTTCGCTCTCCACCCTGCGCTTTGCCGAACTGGTGCAGGAGGCCGGCATCCCCGACGGTGTCGTCAACATCGTGACCGGCCGGGGCAGCGTGATCGGCGCCGCCATGTCGACGCATCCCGGTATCGACAAGGTCACCTTTACCGGCTCGACGCCAGTCGGGCAGGAGGTCGGTCGTACCGCCGTCGGCAATCTCAAGCATGTCACGCTGGAACTCGGCGGCAAGTCGCCGGTGCTTGTTCTCGACGATGCCGACCTCGCCAGCGCGGCCCAGGCGGTGGTGAACGGCGTGTTCTTCAATTCAGGTCAGGTCTGCGACGCAGGCACGCGCGTCTACGTCCAGCGTTCGGTGCACGACGCTTTCCTTGACGAACTGGTCGCAGTCACCAAGGCGCTCAAGATAGCGCCTGGCCTAGACCGCGATTGCTACATCGGCCCACTGGTATCGGCGCAGCAGAAGAAGGTCGTCTCATCCTACATCGAGGCCGGCCGCCGGGAAGGCGCCGAGCTGATCCATGGCGGCACAAGCCTCGACCGGCCAGGCCACTTCATCGAGCCGGCCATCTTCGCACACTGCAAGCCTGAAATGACGATCGTGCGCGAGGAGATCTTCGGCCCCGTATTGGTGACCGACGCCTTCGATGATCTCGACGATGCGGTTGCGCTGGCCAATGACACGCCGTTCGGCCTGGCGGCCGCGGTCTACTCGAACGACCTGTCGCGGGTGCACGGGCTGATCCCGCGTCTGCAGGCGGGTTCGATCTACGTCAATGCCCACAGCACGATCGATCCTTCCATGCCCTTCGGCGGGTTCAAGGCCTCGGGCTTTGGCAAGGATCTGGGACCCGAGCAGCTCGACTACCTGATGGAGACGAAGGCCGTGTGGATCACGCTGCCATGAGGCTGGGCGCCCGATGAGCAATTCTCCGGCCGTCGCCCATGGGCGGCCGGTTGGCAGGATCCGCGGCTGATGGAGCCGCATGCATCGCGGACAGACGCCGAAGGCGCGACGCGAAAGGGGAACGACGATGGAAACCGACATCGCCTGGCAGAAAGAACTCGAGCGGCGCGCCCGCATCTATGAGGATATCGAGGCTGGCGGCCGTTTCGAGGGCGTGATGACCACGCTCGATTACGCCGGAATGACCGTTCTGACGCTCGTTCTGGTCGCCGGATTCTGGATCTGGGGGGCGTGAGATGACCGACCACGTCGCCAATGCGGGATTTGCGGCTGCTGCCGCCGAACGTCAGGAGGCCGCCCGCAATCGCGAGGCCGCGGAACGCGGCGACGCGCCGCTGCTGCCGTCCGAAAGGCTCTGGGGCTTCTGGGAGTTCACCTACGCCAACTCCGCACTCGCCATCGCTACCTGGGCCTTCCTGATCGGGGGGGCCATCGGCCTCTTTGTCGGGCCGAAGGAAGGCATAGCCGCCATCGTCATCGGCAACGTCGTCGGTGTCGTGCTGACGGCGCTTGCCACCACACCCCTTTCCGGGCGCTATGGCATCGAACAGTTCGTCGCGCTGCGCAGCCAGTTCGGCTATAACGGCAGTCGCGTCGTTTACGTACTTGCCGTCGTCGTGCTCACCATGGGCTGGCTTGCCGTGCTCGCCATGATGTTCGGCCGCTCGATCGATGGTCTCGCGGCGCTGAGCGCAGGTGAGGCGGCCAGTCCGACCGGCATCAAGATGGTCATCGCCGCCGTTGGCGCGATCCTCGTCACCTGGTTCATCGTCGCCAAGGGACCGACTTCGATCAAGTTCTTCAACATGGTCGTCTCGCCCGCGCTGGTGATCCTGATGATCGTGATGCTCTACCTCATCCTGCAGAACCGTTCCTTTGCCGAACTCCTGGCGATGCCGGCGCTTGCCCCGCCTTTCGAGGACGACACGCTAAACTTCATCATTGCCGTCGAGGTCAATCTTGCCGCTGGTTTCTCCTGGTGGCCCTACATCGGCAACCTCGCGCGTCTCACCAAGAACGAGCGCACCGCCTTCTGGCCGAACATCCTCGGCATCTTCGGCGCTGCCGCGCTCGGCGAGATCGTCGGCCTGCTCGCCGCCGTGGCCCTTGGCGAAAGCGACCCGACGATCTGGATGACCAAGATCGCTGGCCCGATGATCGGCATCATCGCGCTGCTCTTTGTTGCCTTCGCCAACATGACCTCGATGGCGAACATCCTCTACACCTCCATCGTCGGTCTCAGGCAGGTGGGAACGGCGTCGGTTCGAGCCATTTCCTGGGGCACGATCCTCTTCCTGTTCTGCCTCATCCCGCTTGGCCTCGTGATCTTCTATCCGCAGATGTATGACGGCTTCTTCATCTTCCTCGTCTGGACGTCGGCGCTCAATTCCGCGCTCGCCGGCATCGGCATCGCCGATTACTTCTTCCTGCGCGGCCAGAAGCTGGACATGCGCAGCCTGCATGGCCCGCAGGAAAACGGCCCCTATCGTTTCTGGGCGGGTTTCAACCCGATCGGGCTCGCAGCACTTGCCGTCGGCTTCATCGTCTATGTGATGATCTTCAACCCGCAGACGCTCGCGAGCGTGCCGGCCTTCAAGTACCTGACCGCCTCCGTGCCCTCCTGTCTTGCAGCAGGCGCGGTCCACTATGTCCTGACCCGGCTCTTCGCCCGCGGGCGCGGCTGGGGCCTCTACCCGTAAACTCCGGATACCGCCATGACCGAGACCTATGACTACATCATCATCGGCGCCGGATCAGCCGGCTGTGTGCTCGCCAACCGCCTTTCCGAGGACCCGACGACAAAGGTCCTGGTCCTCGAATATGGCGGCAGCGACAAGTCGATCTTCATCCAGATGCCGACGGCGTTGTCCATCCCGATGAACGGCACCAAGTACAACTGGAAATACATGACCCTGCCGGAGCCGGGTCTCGATGGTCGTCGGGTCCATTGCCCGCGCGGAAAGGTCATTGGCGGTTCCTCCTCGATCAATGGGCTCGTCTATATGCGCGGCCATGCCCGCGATTTCGACGAGTGGGAGGAACTGGGCGCGCGAGGCTGGCGCTATGCCAACTGCCTGCCCTATTTCCAGCGCGCCGAAAGCTGGCGGGACGGGGGCGACGCCTATCGCGGTGCCGCCGGCCCACTTGCCACCAATGCCGGCAACAAGATGCAGAACCCGCTTTACAAGGCCTTCGTCGATGCCGGCCACGAGGCGGGCTACATCACGACGGAAGATCCGAATGGCCATATGCAGGAAGGTTTCGGCCCGATGCACATGACCGTCAAGGACGGTGTGCGCTGGTCGACCGCCAATGCCTATCTGAAGCCGGCGATGAACCGGCCGAACCTCAGCGTCGTCACCCATGCCATGACGCGGCGCGTGCTGCTCGAAGGCAAGCGCGCCGTCGGCGTCGAGTATGAACTCGGCGGCGAACGCGTCGTGGCCAAGGCGAGCCGAGAGGTGCTTGTTTCCTCCGGCCCGATCGGCTCGCCGCATCTTTTGCAACGCTCCGGCATCGGCCCGGCGTCGGTGCTGCGGCAGGCGGGTGTCGAGGTGCTGCACGATCTGCCCGGCGTCGGCGAAAACCTCCAGGACCATTCCGAGGTCTATATTCAGTACGCCTGCAAGGAGCCGATCACCCTCAACGGCAAGATGGGGCTCCTGAGCCGCGCCCTGATCGGCGCCGAATGGCTGCTGTTCAAGAAGGGGCTTTCGGTCTCCAATCATTTCGAGAGTGGCGGTTTCATTCGTTCCGATGCATCGCTCGAATGGCCCGATATCCAGTTTCACTTCCTGCCCGCGGCCATGCGCTATGACGGCAAGAAGCCGCTCGATGGCCATGGCTTCATGGTGCTGACCGGGCCGAACAAGCCGAAGAGCCGTGGTCATGTGCGTCTGCGTTCGCCTGAGGCGCATGAGCAGCCGGACATCCTGTTCAACTATCTCAATCGCGAGGAGGACCGCGAAGGATTTCGGCGCTGCCTGCGGCTCACCCGTGAAATCATCGCTCAACCGGCTTTCGACCGCTTTCGCGGTGAGGAAATCGCGCCTGGTGCGAACGTGCGCACCGATGACGAGATCGACGCCTGGGTGCGCGAGACCATGGAAAGCACCTACCACCCGTGCGGATCCTGTCGCATGGGTGAGGACACGATGGCGGTGGTGGACAGCGACCTCAAAGTGCGCGGCCTCGAAGGGCTGCGTGTCGTCGACAGCTCTGTCTTTCCCGCCGAACCGAACGCTAACCTCAACGCGCCGACAATAATGCTGGCAGAGCGCGCATCCGACATTGTGCGCGGCAAGCCGTTGCTCGCCGCCTCGAATGCTGCCGTGGGTGTCGCTCCGGGTGTCGGCGTCTCGCAACGCAGCGGCACCCCGGTGCGTGCGGCGCGGTTCTAGCGGAGGTGCCGATGTTGCGGGCGATCGGCCACATCGTGGCCAAGCGAGATCACGGGGACCCTGAAGTGCCTCAGGATTGGCCGCCTTTCATTGAGGCCCTGTCCCGTCGCCTGATTGCGCGTCTCAGGGGTGGGCCTCGCCCGGCGACGCACGGGCAGCCTCACGAGCGGGAAAGCGCCTCGGCAAAGCGGGCGAGATAGGGCCTCATCCGCTCGGTCGGCACGCCCGCATAGCCGAGGATGAGCGCGCTGGGCCGCGGTGTCGCCACAGTATAGTCCGAGAGCGGGTAGCATTGTAGGCCCGCCTCCAACACATCTTGTCGTACCGCGCGGTCGTCGCGCCCGTCCGTCAGCCAGGCGAGCGCGTTGAGCCCGCTTTCGGAACAGTCGATGTTGGCAAGCCCGGCGAGTGCGACCTTTCCCGCGTCGATGAAGGCCTCGCGGCGCTCGGCATATAGGCCGCGCATGCGACGCAGATGGCTGGCAAAGTGCCCTCCGCCGATGAATTCGGCCAATACGAGTTGGGTCTCCACCGGCACGCTGCGATTGATCAGTCCGGAGAGATTGCGGAAGGTGCCCACGAGCTGCGGCGGGAGAACGAGGTAGCCGACGCGTACGCCTGGATAGAGTGCCTTGCTGAAACTGCCGGCATAGATGACCCTGTCATGACTATCGATGGAGCGTATGGATGGCAGCGGTGCGCCGTCATAACGGAATTCGCTGTCGTAGTCGTCCTCGAGAATCCAGGCGTCGTTGGCTCGCGCCCATTCGAGAAGAGCAAGCCGGCGTGGCAGCGAAAGCGTCACGCCGAGGGGATGGTGCCGGGATGGCATGACGAATGCGAGCCGGGCGCCGGGATAGCGCGCTGCCGCTCCGGCGACATCCATCCCGTCGCCATCCACATCGGTGAGGCAGAGGCGAAAGCCGAGCGTGTGGAAGAGATTGTAAGTAGTCACCGGACCGGGATCCTCGAACCAGATGCCGTCGCCGGGATCTGCGAGCGCGAGCACCGCGAGCGTGAAGGCTGCGTGCCCGCCAGGCGTGATGACGATCTGCTCGGGATCGCAGGGGTCATGCCGGTGTACGGCGAGATATTCGGCAATCCGCTGGCGCAGGATGAGTTCGCCGCCAAGGTCGCCGTAGCCAAGGGCCGCGACCTTGCCGCCGCGCGTCACCGAATTCCAGCATTTGCGCCAGAGGGCAAAGGGAAAGCGATCGATCGCCGGCCGGTTAGGCAGGAAGGGCATTGGCTCGAACTGGCCGATATCGGCCGACATCTGCCGAGAGAGATCCCCGATCCGCGACAGCCGGGGTGGAGGCATGTCCGGTACATTCGCCAAGGATTTCTGCCAGCGTGGTATTGCTGCCGGCCTCGGCAGGGCGGCCGAGACGAAGGTGCCCGCACCCTGCCGCGCCTCGAGATATCCTTCCGCCTTGAGGTTCTCCAGCACCCGCACCAGCGTCTGGCGTGACAGGCCCACTTCTTCGCAAAGGATGCGGCTTGCCGGCAGGCGTGTACCTGGGCGCAGATGGCCCTTGAGGATCGCCTGGCGCAGCTGGTCCTGCACCTGGCGGAATTTCGGAACGGCGGCCGCGGCATCCAAGCGAAGGAACGGCAGGATCGGGCCTTCGAGTTGCTTGGCCAAGACGCGTCTCCAGAATTGGTACAGTCGAATGAACAATAATGGACATTCTAATGTTGTCCAATTGTTACATGCTCTGCCTACACGAAACGCACCGATGCAGCCCCTTTGATGCAGACAGAGTGCAGGGGAACCGGAATGCACGGCCGCACCTGCGGCCGATTGCTGATGCCGACTGACAGCCAATGACCACCAACCGTCGCAGACGGTGAACAGGAGGAATTCATGAAGAAACGTCTATCCGATGTCGCCCGCTCGGCTTTCGTCTCCACGCTCGCCATTGCTGCCGCGCTGCCAGGCCTTGCCCGGGCGGAGGCTCCGCAGGAGCTTGTCGATGCCGCCAAGAAGGAAGGCATGCTGACGGTCATCGCCCTGCCGCATGACTGGTGCAACTATGGTGAAGTGATAGAAGGCTTCAAGGCGAAGTATTCTGGCATCGCAGTCAACGAACTGAACCCCGACGCTGGCACGGCCGACGAGTTGGAAGCCATCCGCTCCAACAAGGGCAATACCGGCTCGCAAGCGCCCGATGTCGTCGATCTCGGCCTCGCCTTTGCACCGGCGGCCACGAAAGAAGGCTTGCTCCAGCCCTACAAGGTGGCCACTTGGGACGAAATCCCGGACAACATTAAGGACGCGGACGGCTACTGGTACGGCGACTACTATGGCGTCATGGCTTTCGGCATCAACAAGGACTTGGTCCAGACCGCCCCGGCCGATTGGTCGGACCTCGCCAAGCCGGAATATTCCGGCTCCGTCGCGCTTACCGGCGACCCGCGTTCCTCGGCACAGGCAATCCTGGCACTGATGTCGGCCGGCATTTCGCGCGGTGCCGAGCCCGGCGCGGAGTCCGGCAAGAAAGGCCTCGAACTGTTCGCGCAACTGAACCAGGCCGGCAACTTCGTGCCCGTCCTCGCCAAGGCCGGCACCATCGCTCAGGGGCAGACGCCGATCGTCGCCGCCTGGGACTACAACCTGCTCGCCTGGCGCGATGCCCTCAACGGCAACCCGCCCATGGATGTCATCGTGCCTGCAACCGGCGTGGTCGCGGGCGTCTACGTGCAGGCGATCTCGGCCTATGCGCCGCATCCGAACGCTGCGAAGCTGTGGATGGAATACCTCTATTCCGACGAGGGTCAGACCGGCTGGCTGAAGGGTTACTGCCACCCGGCGCGTTTCAATGCCATGCTGAAGGCCAACAAATTCCCGCAGGATCTGCTGGACAAGCTGCCGCCGACCGAAGCTTATGAAAAGGCGATTTTCCCGACCATCGAAGCACTCGACGCCAACAAGAGCGCCATCGTCGAAAGTTGGGACAAGGTGGTTGGCGCCAACGTGAAATAGGCCGCGCGTCGAGCACGGAGGCCTCGCCTGTCGCGGGGTCTCCGGCCGCAGTGCCCTCAGGAAACAATCCGATGACGACTAGCGCCGCTTCCCTGCCGGCGGCCTTTCGGCCGCGGCAGCTTCTCAATTGGGTCGGGGTCGCCCCGTTCTTCCTCTTTGCCACTCTGTTCCTGCTCCTGCCGACGCTCAACATCGTCATCGGCGCCTTCCGCAATGCTCAAGGCGAGGCGACGCTGGAAAATCTTGGCAAGCTTTTCTCGCCGTCGATCGGCGCGGCCTTCTGGATCTCGATGGAACTCAGCTTCCTGACGGCGGTGCTCGGTTGCTTCTTCGGTTTCCTCATCGCTGCCGCGATCACGCTTGGCGGCCTGCCGCGTGCCTTGCGCAATGGCATCATCACCTTTTCGGGTGTCGCCTCGAACTTTGCCGGAGTGCCGCTCGCCTTCGCCTTCATCGCCACGCTC
Source organism: Mesorhizobium sp. CC13 (assembly GCF_039907765.1). NCBI lineage: Bacteria > Pseudomonadati > Pseudomonadota > Alphaproteobacteria > Hyphomicrobiales > Phyllobacteriaceae > Mesorhizobium > Mesorhizobium sp. CC13. Next base: position 258,604 of record NZ_JARDJI010000001.1, read on the forward strand.
GGACGGCTGGGCTTCGTGACGATGCTGCTGCGCAACTGGTTCGGCATCAATCTCTACGGCTCCGGTTTCAGCATCGTCTCATTCCTCGGCCTCGCGCTCACCTATCTCTATTTCCAGATCCCGCTGATGGTGCTGATCATCACGCCAGCGCTGGAAGGGCTCCGGCGCGAATGGCGCGAGGCCGCCGAAAGCCTGGGGGCGAGTGGCTTGCAATATTGGCGGCTGGTTGCGCTCCCGGTGCTGTGGCCTTCGCTGCTCGGCACACTGGCGCTGCTCTTTGCCAATGCTTTCGGGGCCGTCGCCACCGCCATCGCGCTGACCGGCTCCTCGCTTTCCATCGCGCCCATCGTGCTTTTCGCGCAGATTCGTGGCGACGTGCTCAACGATCCGCATCTCGGCTATGCCATCGCCTTCGGCATGATCCTGCTGACCGCCATCGCCAACGGCATCTACATCCTCCTGCGGATGCGCGCCGAACGGTGGCTCAAATGACGGGAAAACGTTTCTGGTCCCTGTTGGCCGTCACGCTCGGCGGGCTCTATTTCCTGCTGCCGCTTGCCGGCATGGTCGACTTCTCGATGCGCATGAAGCGTGGCGAATACAGCTTCGAAGCCTACCGCATTGTGCTTGCCGATCCGCAGTTCCAGCAGACCTTCCTCTACTCGGTCGTGCTGGCCCTGCTCACCATCGTGTTAGGGATCCTCCTCGTCGTGCCGGCCGCCTATTTCGTGCGGCTGCGGCTTCCCGGCCTTAGGCCCGTCGTCGAGTTCATCACGCTGTTGCCGCTGGTCATCCCGCCCATCGTCATCGCCTTCGGCTACATCCGCATCTACAACACCTCCTCGTTCCTGCCGCTGACGGGAACCCGGTCGGGCACCAATCTCCTGCTGCTGTTCGGATATGCGACGCTGGCGCTGCCCTACATGTACCGCTCGGTGGATACGGGCCTGCGCACCATCGACATCGCCAGCCTCACCGAGGCGGCGCAGTCGCTCGGGGCCGGCTGGGTGCGATTGTTTGCCGTCGTCATCCTGCCGAACGTCTTTGTCTCGGTGCTGTCGGGTGCCTTCCTGACCTTCGCCATCGTCATCGGCGAGTATGTCTTCGCCGCCCTTCTCAACGTCAACGCCTTCGGTCCCTACATGGTCTGGATGGGCAGCAACCGGGCCTATGAGCCCTCGGCGCTCGCCGTCGTCGCCTTCGCCATCACCTGGGCCTGCATCGGGCTGATCCAGCTTTTCACCCGCTTTTCCAAGTTTTCCACTGCAAGGCGCTGACCATGGCCTTTCTCGACATTCAGCATCTGGAAAAGTCCTTTGGCACGCTGTGCGTCGTCAAGGATTTCAATCTCGGCATCGAAAGGGGAGAGTTCGTCTCCTTTCTTGGCCCGTCCGGCTGCGGCAAGACGACGGTTCTGCGCATGGTGGCGGGTTTCGAGACCCCCACATCAGGCGCGATCCGCATCGACGGGGTCGATATCGCTGGCCTTCCTGCCAACCGACGCAAGATCGGTATGGTGTTCCAGGCCTATGCGCTGTTCCCGAACCTGACAGTCGCCGACAACATCGGATTCGGCCTCAAGGTGGCCGGAGAGGGCAAGGCGGAAATCGGCCGACGCGTCGCGGAAATGCTGGAACTGATCGGCCTGCAGCAGTTTGGCAGCCGCTATCCCTTCCAGCTGTCCGGCGGCCAGCAACAGCGCGTCGCACTTGCGCGCGCGCTTGCCCCGCGTCCGCAGGTGCTGCTGCTCGATGAACCGCTCTCGGCGCTCGATGCAAAAATCCGTGTCAGCTTGCGTGAGGAAATTCGTCGCATCCAGCGCGGCCTCGGCATCACAACCATCTTCGTGACCCATGACCAGGAGGAGGCGCTCTCCATATCGGATCGCATCGTGGTCATGCATCAGGGCGTTGCCGACCAGGTCGGCACGCCGTTCGAGATCTATAACCGCCCGGCTACGCGTTTTGTGGCGGAGTTCGTCGGCACGCTGAATCTGGTCGATGCCGATGTGGTCGAGGCCGCCAAAGGTCGGGTGCGGCTGGGCGAGGTGCTGGTGGCGCTGAACCGGCCCCTGTCTGCCCGGGCCGGCGAGCGCATCAGCCTCGCGCTCCGGCCGGAGACGGCGGTGCTCGGGCGCGGAGAGGGGCACGATGTCGTGCTTTCCGGCCGCATTGCCGAGGTGCATTTCCTTGGCTCGGTGATCCGCATCCGTGTGGCGATTGGAGGCCAGACCGTCTCCCTGGACACGTTCAACCAGCCCGACAGGCCGCCGCCGGCCGTCGGGACGCCCGTCGAGGTCAGCATTTCAGAGCGCGACCTGCTGGTGCTGGCGGCTTGAAGGAGGGCGCGCAACCCGAACTTACGGAGGAACCGGCACTGTGATGGACACTCCATGGGGCATCGAACCGCGGCCCGACTGGCGGGCAAGGCTGGCCGCACTTTCACCGGCAAGCCGCGCCCGGCTTGCCGAGCGAGCACGCACCGCGCGGCTTTTCGCCCATGCCTATGCCTTCCACCTAAACATGCGGTTCGGCGGCATGACGCCGCTGCAGCTGGCTGAATTCGCCAAGGCGCAGGGCCTTTGCGGCATCAAACTGCATGTCGACGATGGGGAACAGTTCAGCCTGAGCCGTATGAGTGGAGACGTGCTCGCGGATTTCGCCGCGCGTCTGAGGAAGCGTGACCTGGAACTCCATGTCGAAACCAGCACGACCGAGGCGGCGGGCCTCGCCGATGCGGTGCGCATTGCACTGGTGGCAGGCGCGACCTCGCTTCGCTGCTATCCGCGCTATGAAGGAAGGGTTTCGCAGATCATCGACAAGACGATCGCAGATCTCCGGCGTCTTCCCGAGTTCGACCCGGAAAGCCGGCTGCGCTACACACTGGAGCAGCACGAGGACCTGAAGTCGGAGGAACTCGCCCACATCCTCGAGTCCGTCTGCAACCCTCGGCTAGGCCTGCTGTTCGACTTCGGTAACATGATCAACGCTTACGAATGGCCGATGTCCGCGCTGGCGATCCAGGCGCCATACATCACCGAGGCGCATGTTAAAGATTGCCTTGTGCAGCCGGATCGTGGCGGCTGGGCGCATCTTGCCTGCCTTTCGGGCGAGGGCCATCTGCCGATGCAGGCGATGTTCGTCGAACTGCTTCTACTAGGTGGCGACCGGCCGCAGGTACTCGCCTTCGCCCTTGAGGAGGAGGAAGGCTATTTCGCCCCGGCCATGCGCCGCTCTTCGGACGACCCCGACCCCTTCATTCCCGCCCGTACGGCGAGCTTTACGGAACTCGGTTCCGGCGATCTCGAAACCCGGCTGCGACGGGAGGCCGCCGTCGCCCATCGGCAAGTGCAAACGGTCCGAACCATGCTCCGCGAAATCGCCGCCGAAGCCGAAAGGAAGTTAGGATGACCCCCGCAAGCAGTTGTCCCCCGGCCTTCCTGGCTTTGGCTCATGCTATGGCCGATGCCGCCGCCGCCGTGATACGTCCGCATTTCCGCAAGCGCGTTGCCATGGACGCAAAGGCCGATGCGAGCCCCGTCACCATCGCCGACCGCGACGCGGAAACAGTCATGCGCCAGATGATCGAGGCGAAGTTCCCCGACCACGGGATCAGGGGCGAGGAGTTCGGCGCTTGTCGTATCGATGCGGACTGGATCTGGGTGCTCGACCCTATCGATGGCACGAAATCCTTCGTCTCCGGATCGCTGGCCTTCGGCACGCAGATTGCGCTTCTCCATCAAGGCACGCCGCTCCTCGGTCTGATCAATCAGCCTGTTACGGGTGAACGCTGGCTTGGTGTAGGCGCTGTCGCGACCCTCAACGGCGAGCCGATCCGGACCAGCAATACCACGCTGCTCAACGATGCGATTGTCTACACATCCGCCCTCGACCAATTCGATCGCGCGCGCCACGATCGCTTCGTGGCCTTGGCCGAAAAGGTCCGCTTCACCCGCCTCTCGCATGATTGTTACGCCGCTGGACTCCTGGCGCTTGGCGGGATCGATCTCCTCGTCGAGAGCAATGTCTTCGACTACGATATCCTGCCACAATTGCCCATCGTAGAGTCGGCAGGGGGTATTGTGACCGACTGGGACGGACGGCCACTCATTGATGCTGCGCAATACGAAACGGTGCTGATGGCGGCGAACGAGCAAATCCACCTGGCCGCCCTCGAGGCTCTTTGTCGAGCGTGACGCTCGAAAGGAGCGTTAAATGCTCTGAGCAATGCGGTCCGCGACCGAGGGGCTGGTCTGCCGGCAACGATGAGGCTTCCAAGCGTCCAGCCGGCGGGCTTTGCACTACCCGCGGGAGATCGCATCGGCAGGGCCGACGCTGACGAGCCTTACCAGTATGCGTAAGATTTTGACGGCCCGAGGGTTCGGCTTTCGGCGTCTAAGACGAGAAACACCGTGGCTAGATCAATGGCTTAGCGGTCATGCGTGAAGACTGGCTTTAGCTGATCCAGAGCTTGTCTCTTGGTATGATTGATTTCAGCTGCGCTACGTCCCTGACGCCGGCACGATAGGCACTGATCAGGATACGCGCGATCTCGGCTGCCCATACTGTTGACACACGCCGCTCAGCGCGAACCGTGTCAAACACTCCCCTGATGAAGGCGAGATCCTCGCGCGTGAGGGGCTGTTTACTGACCAACTTGTGAGGGTGTCCCATAGCAAACCTCCCGCGTTCACCCCACCCTACCTCACAAAGAACCCGCCCTGCCGTTTGCAAGAGGGCGGGATCGACTGGCCGGCGCGCTTACCTGCCGGACAGGGCGAGCCGTTTCGGGCCGCCTGGGAAACGTGACATGGATCGACGGGGATGTCGCCTAGATCAAAAGGACGAGGCGTCCCACCGGACGGGGTAGCCGAACTTCACAAACCGAGCGCGTCCGCTAGCCCTTCAAGTTCTCGGGCGTTGGTGTGATCCGAAGGAGCACTGCAACGCCGCCAAGAACCAACAGACACTCTGGCCGTCCCGACCTTCGCGGGTCCAACCCTATGCCGGCATTTCCGGTCAGGGGCACTCAGCATGGTAGTCGCACACGCCACAGTGTATGATCCGACCACAAGCTCGACATGAGCTTTTGGGAGAAGCGCCATGATTGTTGTGCGTTTCAAGGTGCGGTGCCAGCCCGGAAAAAGCGGACCGCTGATCTCTGCATTCAAGGATGTCATCAAAGCCAGTCGACCACTCGAAGGTGTCGCAAGTTTCGACATCGGACAGGACCTCGCCGATCCCGATTCATTCGTGGCCACGGAGGTGTTTGAGAACGAGGCCGCATTGGATCGTCAGGAGGCGCTCGCCGAGGTCCAGAAGGCGATAGCTCTCCTGGGGGAGGTCACCGCGGCACCTCCTGAGGCGACGATCTTCCAAGTCTCGTCCTCACGCCCTTGGGGCTAGTTGGTGCAGGGCGTGATTGGTCCATCCAGCCTACGGAACGACGCATGCGGACAGCGACCGACTTGCCCACATCGGCAAACAGCTAGCGCAAATTGAGCATGCGGACGCCAGCCGTGCGCGCTTGATGGCCTGCGGGCAGCCTGGCCGATCCGCTAGGCCCGGCTGCGCTCCATCGCCAGTTCCGCCTCGAGGCTTTCGGTGTCGCGGAAGATCGTGGCGACCGCCAGCACGCGTCCGCCGCGCTTGAAACGCAAGATGCAGTCTTTCGCGGCAATGTCGCCCTCGACCTCTATCGCATCCCATCCCTCTGCGTGGCCGACATAGTTGATCGGAACGTCGTAGTGCTGGCTCCAGAAGAACGGCACGTCGGTGAATGGCTTCCGGCGTCCGAGCATGTTGAGCGCCGCAGCTGCACCCTGGCGCTCCGCCACCACCCAGTGCTCCACCCTGATGTTCCCGCCGCTGTGCGGATCTGGCCAGCGGGCGATGTCGCCGGCCGCGTAGATGCCGGGCGCGCTGGTTTCGAGATATTCGTCCACCAAGACGCCGCGGTCAGTGGCAAGTCCGGCGACTTCTGCGAGGGCGGTCCGTGGCCGCACGCCAATGCCGGCGACGACGATGTCGGCGACCAGGGTGCCACCGCCGTTCAGCCGAACGTCCCTCGTGCCGATGCTCGCGGCGGTATCCCCAAGGTGGAAGACGACGCCGTTTTCCTCATGCAAGGCGCGGATGAAGTCGCCCATCTGCGGACCCAGGACCCGTTCCATCGGCCGCTCGTCGGGCGCCACCACATGCACTTCGATGCCGCGCGTCCGGAGGGCGGCGGCTACCTCTAGGCCGATGAAGTTGGCGCCAAGGACGACGGCGCTCCGCGCCGTGTCGGCCTGCGCGATGATGCCGCGGCTGTCGGCAAGGGAGCGCAGCGTGTGGACATGAGGCTGGTCGGCGCCGGGGATGGTCAGGCGAACCGGTTCTGCGCCCGTCGCCAGCAACAGCTTGTCGAAGGCGAGCCGGGCGCCATCGGCGAGCACGACCTCCCTGGCGCCCGCGTCCAGGCCTGCGGCCTTGGTCCCCAGGCGCAGGTCGATGCCGTTCTTGGCGTAGAAGCCTTGCTTGCGCAAAGGGATCCAGTCTTCCGGCGCCTTGCCGGCAAGAAAGTCCTTCGAAAGGTTGGGGCGGTCCACGGGCAACGCCTCGTCGTCGCTGAGCATGACGATCGACCCCTGATATCGTTCGCGCCGCAGCCGCTCTGCGGCGGCAAATCCGGCGGCGCCGCCGCCGACGATGACAATCCTTTCGGCAGCGGCTCCATCGCTTTCCCCTGGTGCCGGCGACGGCTTCTTGCGTTTCTCGCCTACAAAGATCCTGTCGCCGCGTTGTTCCACCGACCAGCAGGCGAGCGGCGATAGCGCAGGGGCTCGCAGGGCTTCGCCGGTGCGCAGGTCGAAGCAGGCGTGATGCCAGGGACAGCGAATGGTGTCGTCGGCGACGAGGCCCTCGGCGAGCGGTCCGCCGTAATGCGAGCACGCGGTGGCGACAGCGAAGATCTCCGCTCCGCGACGCACCAGCAGCACCGGCTCGCCATCGCGATGGCCGATCAGCTTGCCGCCATCAGGAAGGTCGGCGAGAGCAATGCCGAGGGCGAGGTCGGGTCCGCTGAGCTGTGAATGGCTACCGGCCATATTCTCCTCCCTGCAACTGACTGTGCCGCTGGCCGCGCTGCTGGGCTTGTCCGGCAGGCTGCCTTCATGGAGTTTTCCGCCATTACGGCTTCCAGGCAAATGAATTCAGCCTGGGGTGGCACGCAAATTTCTTGACATGCGGAAGGGTGGTTTCCGTCCCGGCCAGGTATCCGGCGACGCCGACGGTTGGCGGGGCGCAGAGGCGATGCCTCTTCTATTCAGCCGATACGCGGAAAGACGTTGGACCGTTTGACGATCCCGTAGGCAAAACTCGTGTCGATCGCCGCGATCCCTTCAATCTTGTGCAGGCGTATGCGCACGAACTGCTCATAGTCCTGCAGGCTTTCGACGAGGACCCGCAGCAGATAGTCCGCGTCCCCGGTCATCACGTAGCAGTCGAGTATCGTGTCGATGTCGCGGATCTTTCGTTCGAAGGCTTCGATCACGTCCTCCGTATGCCGCTCGAGCCGAATGCGGACAAAGACTGTGATGGGCAGTCCGTAAGCCTGTTCGTCGACGATGGCGGTGTAGCCCTTGATGACGCCGGCGTCCTCCAGAAGGCGCAGACGGCGCAGGCAGGGGGAGGGCGACAGCGATACACGCTCCGACAGTTCCTGGTTCGTCAGCCGGCCGTCCTGCTGCAGGGCGGCGATGATCTGTCGGTCCTTGGCATCCATTCTCGTCTCCTGTGGCAGATTCTGCCAAAAAACTGGGACAAGCTATCCAATTTAGCAAGAACATTCCTGCAGATGCCTGGCAATGATTCCACGAAACTGGATCGAGGGAACAGATGTCATCGGCGGTCGGCAGCGAGGCGACACAGGTCGCGCGGAACAACATCCAGACTGCGACGGTGCTTGGCTACGCCGCCATCGCGGTGACGGTCGCTGTCTGGGCAGGTTTTGCCCTTTCCATCCGCTACATCAGCGCCTCGGCCTTGACGACCGCCGACGTCGCGCTCATCCGCTTCGGTCTGCCGACACTGCTGCTCCTGCCGTTCCTTCCATCGCGCGGTCAGGCCCTGCGGTCGGTGAAGCCACGTGACGCCATGATGGTGATCTGCGGGGCAGGGTTGCCGTTCTTCTTCGTCGCTTCCGCTGGCGGGGCGGCAACATCCGCGACCTATGTCGGTGCGCTGATTGCCGGGACGTCGCCGCTGTCGGTCGCTCTTGTCGGCTATGCGATCGACCGCCGCTTCCCGCCGGCGACGCGCTGGCACGCGCTTGCAATCATCGTCGCCGGTGCCGCCGCCCTCGTGGTCGCCGCGCCGGCGGGTGTTTCCGCATCCACCGCCAAGGGGGTGGCACTTCTCCTGGGCGCCAGCCTGTTCTGGGGGATCTACACCCTGGGCCTTCGCCGAGCCGGCCTGGATGCGGTCGGAAGCACGCTGCTTCTCAACGTGCCGTCCCTCGTCGGCCTGTTGGTGCTGATGGCTTCCGGCATGGTCGATAGCCACCTCGGGACGTTCTCGCTTGCCGAAGCAGCCCCCTTCCTCTTGGTCCAGGGCCTCGGCGTGGGCCTGATTTCGAGCCTCACCTACGTCGTCGCCATTGCCCGCCTCGGCGCCGCCCGCAGCGCCGCCGTCGGCTCGCTGGCGCCGGCACTCGCCAGCCTCCTGGCCGTCCCGTTCCTTGGCGAATCGCTCACGCCGCTGACTGCGCTTGGTGTCGGCGCGATCACCTTGGGCGTCGTCCTGTCCAATCGTTCCTGATCTCAACCGAGGATTAGAGCCATGTTCTCGAACCTGCCCATCCTTCCCGCGGATCCGCTTTGGGGGCTGAGCGCTGCATTCCGGCACGATCCCCGTCCGTCCAGGATCGATCTGGTGGTCGGTGTCTATCGCGATGCCACCGGCATCACGCCGGTTCTGGACGTCGTCAAGGCGGCCGAGCGCCGACTGGCGATGGAGGCGCCGTCGAAAGCGTACCGGTCGCTGGCCGGGAACGTCGATTTCAATGATGGAATGGCGAAGCTCTTGCTCGGGGCGGACCCTGCGCGCCTGGCACGCCAGTTCACGATGCAGACCATCGGGGCGAGCGGCGCGCTGCGGCTCCTGGCCGATCTCGTCGCTCGTGCCAACCCCGAGGCGACCGTGTGGTCGACCGATCCTGCCTATGTCAATCACCGGCCGCTGATGGAAGCAGCCCGGCTTCGGGTGAACCATTATCGCTGGCGCGAGCGTGGCGGTGTTGTCGATGTCGAAGCGGTCCTCGACGATCTTGCCGCCGCGCGCCGCGGCGACATCGTGTTGCTGCACGGGTGCTGCCACAACCCGACCGGCATCGACCTGCCGCTCGAAGGCTGGACGGCGGTCGCGGAATTGTGCGCAAACCGCGGTCTGGTTCCTCTCGTCGACATCGCCTACCAGGGTTTTGGCGACGGCCTCGATGAAGATGCCGCGGGCCTGCGCCTCCTGGTGGACAGGCTCGAAACGGTGCTCGTCTCGGCAAGCTGCTCGAAGAACATGGGCCTCTATTGCGAACGCACGGGGACCGCGACCGTGATCGCCGCGGACGCGCCCGCGCTTCGTGCGATACCCGGCACGCTCGAACGCATCACGCGCAGCAACTATTCCATGCCGGCCGAGCACGGTGCGGCCATCGCCGCAGCCCTCCTTGCCGATCCGGAGCCCTGGCGCTGTGAACTCGAAGGCATGAGGCGTCGCGTCGTCGGCCTGAGAAACGCTTTGGCGGATGCGCTCGAGCGCCTCGGTCTCCCCGAGGAAATGTGCGGTCTGCGGCATCACAAGGGCATGTTCTCGCTGCTTCCGCTTGGTCCGGACGCGATGACGCGGCTGCGCGAGGAGTTCGCCATCTACGGCACGCAGACCGGCCGCATCAACATCGCCGGTCTCCACCCCGATCAGATCGAGCCGGTCGCTCATGCGCTGGCTCGCGTTTCGTCGGCGGATCGCCGTTCGGTGGCCGCCTAGGCAGTCGAGATATCCTCTCAGCTGTTCGGGAATGGCCGTGGGCGCTGGAAATCTGAGGCATCTTTGCCTCGGTTGGTGAAGCGCTCGTTGCGGCTCCCGCCACTTCGACTTCCTTCCGTTTGACGAAATAAGCGACCGATCCAAGTCGCTTTCATCGCTCGGCCTGGACATCGGTTCCTCTATGACGCGACGCTTGTCTGGATCGCGTGCCCTTTGTCAGTCTCGACTATTTCGGACTCTGATCGGCACATTCGTTTGGAAAGCATGTGATGACGATATCCCTCGATAGAGCTCCGAGCTGGCGCGACATCGCGCGCGTCGGTGATGGCGAAGCGCTGACCCTGGCCCCGGCCGCCTGGGATCGTATCGCCTACGCGAACCGCATCGTGGCGCGCATCGTTGAACACGGCGTACGCGTCTACGGCGTGAACACCGGGGTTGGTGCGCTGTCGAACACGGTGGTCGAGCCTGCCTTGCAGGAGAGACTGTCGCGCAACATCATCCTCAGCCACGCTTGCGGGGTTGGCGACCTGGTGCCGGAGCGCGGCATTCGCGCCATCATTGCGTCGCAGGTCGCCAATTTCGCCCATGGCCATTCGGGCGTACGCCCCGAGATCGTCCGCAACCTGCTGGCCTTCCTGGAACGGGACTGCATTCCGGAAGTGCCCTCACGCGGCTCGGCCGGCTATCTCACGCACAATGCCCACATCGCCCTGGTGTTGATCGGTGAGGGCAGGGCGCGCGTCGCCGGGCGTCGCATGAGTGGCCGCGATGCCTTGGCCGCCATCGGGCTCGAGCCGCTGCTGCTCGGCGCCAAGGAGGGCCTGAGTCTCGTCAACGGCACGGCATGCGCGACCGGCCTGTTGAGCATGGCCTTGGCCCGTGCCGAACGCCTGCTGAGCTGGGCCGATGCCGCCGCGGCGCTGACCCTGGAAGCCGCCGGCGGCCAGATGGCGGCCTTCGACGAGCGCGTGCTCGCCCTGCGCCCATCGCCCGGCATCGAAGCGGTAGGCGCAACATTGCGTCAACTGCTCGAGGGCAGTGGCCTGATCGCGGCCGCCAGCGGCAGGCGCACCCAGGACGCGCTGAGCCTTCGCGCGGTTCCGCATGTGCATGGCGCCGCACGCGAGGTTCTGGAGCGCTCGGCCCAGCTGGTCGACCGCGAACTGGCTTCGGTCACCGACAATCCGGCCGTGTTGGGCACACCGGAGAACCCTATGGCGTTCTCGGAGGCGCATGCCGTGGCGCCCGCGTTGGGTCAGGCCGCAGACGGCCTGGCGATCGCTCTCGCGCAGGTGGCGGGGATGAGCGAACGGCGCATAGACCGTCTCGTCAATCCGCTCGTCAACGGTCTGCCGGCATTCCTGGCCAGCGAAGGCGGCTGCAATTCCGGCTTCATGATCGCACAGTACACCGCCGCCTCCTTGAGCAACGCCAACCGTCGCCTCGCGGCCCCGGCTGCGACCGACGGCGGTGTCACCTCCGGCCTGCAGGAAGACTTTCTTGCCCACCCGACGGTCGCCGCCAACAAGCTGCTGGCCGTGGTCGACAACGCCGAATACATCCTCGCCATCGAACTGATGGCGGCTGCGCAGGCGCATGATTTCCTGGCCGGCCAGGAAGCGCGCGCGCCTCGCACCGATGCGATCTATCGCGCCGTGCGCGGGCATGTCGCGCACTATGCCGACGATCGGCCGCTGTCGTGGGATATGGAAACGCTGCGCGACTTCATCCGCGAGGCGGACGTCCCCTAGAATTCCATCTGCCGTGGCCGGCGCTGGGAAGGGCTCGCCGGCCTCACTTGCCTTCACGATTTCGCGATCTGACCCCGGAGGGGCGCCAATCCGGCGCCTGCGGCGCGATTCGCTGCCAATTGCCGCATTCCGCTCGGCCCATCCAATGTCGACTTAGGCCGAACGCGCCTCCCATGCCGTTGGATACGGCGGGCGAGGGGCGTGGGATTCCCCGGGTTTTCCAGGGGCATCTTTGCAGTACGACATCCATGCGATGAGGATCGAAACGGAGATGAAGACGGGAATGAACCAGCGAGCCACGATGACGGGGCGCCTCTTCGAGGACACAGCCGCAGCAGGTGGGATCCGTGGCGCAAGATTTCGGGCACTCGCTCTCGCCAGCGCCATGCTAGCAGCCGGGCCAGCGGCCGCGCACGAATTCACGGCCGGGATCCTGAGCGTCGGCGAAGGGCGCGAGGCGCGGCTGGCCGAGGCGGTGCGGGGCTTCCTCCTGGCGGCCGACGAGCGCGACGGGCATGCCGGCGAAACGTCGGACGGCCATCTCGGCGGAGTGGACGTGAACATTCTCCCGTTGCCGGCCGAAGCCGCGGCGGGCGTCGACAAGCTCAACGGCCGCCCCGACGCGACGCCCCACGTGACGGTGGTCATCGGTCCGGAGAAGGAAGCGGCGACGGCGATGGCCGAGGCTTCGGCGAACGGAGCCGTGCTGCGCCCCGGCACCTTGCCGGCACGCAGCCTCTGGGCCGAGGCCACGGCGGCGGACAGCTTCGCCGCGCGCTACCGCAGCGCCTATGGCACCGCGCCGACCGAGGCTGCCGCCGAGGGCTACAACGCCGCGCGCCGTCTGGAGCAGGCGATCCGCCCCCTGGACGGAACCGAACCCCGCGCCGAGCTGGCATCCGCGCTGGCCAAGACCGAAGCCGGCATCGACTGGTAGTCGGTCGCGAGTGCACGCAAGACGATGGCGCCGCGCGGCGCCATCGAGGGCGGCGCCACCGCAGCCCTGACCTTGGCCCTGCTCGGGGTCGTGGGGTCGCTACCACCCGGCCATCATGTCGGGTGGCAGCATCAGCATCAACGGGGTGCTTCGCCCGGTGCGATGCCGAAGACGAACTCCGCCTTGCCCTGTCCCATGTTGTAGTACTGGTGCCTGCAGCCCGCGGGAATGTAGAAGCCGTCGCGCGGGCCCGTCTCGAACAACGAGATGCAATGCCCCCCCGGGCAATCAGGCGACCGTCAGGCTCGCATGAATCCGCCGCGCGCGCGCTTCCATGTCGCCTATATGGGTCTCGACGTGCTGCCGGAAGCGGCCGATCAGCGGATCGTGCTCGAGCGTCCGGTGGGTGATCGCCCCGAGCATGATGTCCACCGTCGGCGCGTCGAAAGGCACGAGCCTGAGCTCGCCCCTTTCCAGTTGCTCGACCACCGAGAAGATCGGCAGGACGGTCAGGCTGTCGGTGTCGTGCAGCAGGCTCAGGATCGCGCCGGATGCGCCACTGCTCACGACCGGGCGGATTTGCGTCACATGTGCCGAACTGAGGCAATCGCGCATGACCGTGTGCAGGGTGCTCTCCTTGGCGTGGCTCACCCATTCGGCCTGCTCGAGGTCCCGCACCGTTATGCGATCAAGACCGAGGAGCGGATGTCCTGCGCGGCAGACGATGGCGTGGCTCAGCATCACAAGCCCGCTCGTCGCCAGGTTGAACCGGTCCTGGCTCAAATGGATCGGGCCGAAGGCGATGTCGATGCGGTTCTGTTGGACGAGATAGCGCATCTCGGTCGAATAGGCCGGCGTGATGTCGAAGCTGACGCCCGGATACTGCTTGCGGAAGCTGGTCACGATCTGCGGAAACAGGCTGTCGCAGATGAACGGAGGCGCACCGATGCGCAGGTGGCCGGCGGCCCCGCTGGCCTTGTCGGCGGCCAGCCTGGCCGCGTTGGCGAGTGCGGCGCGGATCAACTGGCCCGATTCAGCCAACTGGCGACCGAACTCGGTCGGAACCACCGGCCGCCGGCGCTGGGCCAGCAATTCGGTGCCCAGGCGCTTTTCCAGCATTGCCACGGTTTTCGACAGGGCAGGCTGTGTCGTGCCGAGATTCTTGGCTGCAAGCGAGAACGACTGCTGCTCGACGATTTCGGCAAGCTGAATGAGGCTACGAGGGTCGATTTGCATAACTGTCCGACATGATGAGATGCGATAATATCATTTTTGCGCATCGAATTTCCAGTCTATCGTCCCTCAACGACATGCGGCATCCCCGAGGTTGATGCTTGCAGGTCGATGGGTGCCGCCGCTGCCGGCAGGAACTGGACTGTCGGCCTGCCCGCTGGGAGGAAACCGTGCTGATGCAAAGTCCCGCAGTCGCCGGAACGGTCCTGTCCGTTACCGGAGTTCGCAAGGCTTATGGCGATGCCGTGCCTGTTCTCGACGGCATCGAGCTGTCGATCGGAGCGGGCGAGTTCGTCTCGGTCATCGGCCCATCCGGCTGCGGCAAGACCACGCTTTTGACCGTCCTTTCCTATCTCAGCCAGCCCGATCAGGGGCAGGTCGTTTTCGATGGCCGCAGCCATGACGCGCCGCCCGAGGGCCTGGCCATCGTCTTTCAGGACTACAGCCGCTCGCTCTTTCCCTGGCGGCGTAACATCGACAACGTAATCCTCGGCATGCACCGCGATCGGGTGAGCTCCGCCACCGCCAAGCGCGAATCCGCCGCCGCTCTGCTGGCCAAGGTCGGCCTGGCCGGGTTCGAACAGCGCTATCCGTGGCAGCTTTCCGGCGGCATGCAACAGCGGGTGGCGATCGCCCGGGCGCTGGCGGCCAATCCCCGCCTTCTCCTCCTCGATGAACCGCTCGCTGCAGTCGATGCCCAGACCCGCTCGGAGATCCAGGACCTGATCTTGTCGCTGGCGCGCGAACGCCAGCAGGCCTGCCTGCTCGTCACCCATGACGTCGAAGAGGCGATCTACATGGCCGACAAGCTGGTCGTCCTCACCAAGCGCCCCACCCGGGTGCGCGAGGAGATCGTCCTCGGTCTCCCGAAACCGCGCGACCAGATCGAAACGCGCGAAATGCGGGAGTTCCTGAAGATACGCCATCACGTCATGACGCTGATGCGCGACGCACACAATAAGTCCTGATGGACCAAAGAGGGAGGAAAGCATGAAGTTCGGTACGGTTTCGAAGGCGGCGATCGTGTCCTGCCTTGCATTGCTGGGTGCGGCGGGCGCCACGGCCGCCGCGGACCTGAAGGTCGCGGTGCTCAAGACGGCCAATGTGCTTTCCCTGCAGCACGCCGTCGACGCAGGCTACTTCAGGGACGAGGGCCTCGACGTCGAGGTCTCGACCCTCAACAACGGGCCGGCGGTGGCCTCGGCGGTCGTCAGCGGATCGGCCGACATCGGCTTTGCGGCGGCGGTTGCCGTGGTCAGCGCGCGGGCGAACAACCAGCCGGTCAGGTTCTTCTCCAATCTCGCGCTCGAAACCAAGACCGGCAACAGCATCTGGCTGATTGCACCGGAGCGGGCGGGCAATATCAAGGTCGCCGATCTCAAGGGCAAGACGATCGCGATCAATGCCGCGGGCGGCCAGTGCGAGCTCGTCGTGCGCACCAACCTCAAGGCCGTCGGTCTCGCCTGGGAGGACGTCAAGCCGCTGGTGCTGCCGTTCCCGCAGATTCCGGCTGCCCTGCAGCTTGGCAATGCCGATGCCGGCTGCGTGCTCGAACCCTTCTACTCGGCTTCGCGCCTGTCGCCCGAGATCAAGGCCCAGGTGCTCGTGCCCGGCACCATGCCGGACATGAAGGACGACTATTTCGGGTTGATGGACGGCTTCTTCGCCACCGACGAATGGCTGAGCGCGAACACCGATTCCGCTACCAAGTTCGCCAAGGCCGTCGCCAGGTCGAACAGCGACATCATGAAGGACTCGTCCATCATGGCCGCGTTGATGGAAAAGCAGCTCGGCGTGAAGCCGGAGATCGCGGCCGCTGCCAGGATCAATCTCGACACCCGCCCCGGTCCCGTCGCCGAGAAGGACTTCCAGAACCTGATCGATCTGATGACGGCGGCCGGCATGCTGGCCGGTCCGGTCAAGGCGTCGGACCTCGTCTTTCCGGTCAGTTACTGACGCCAGCCGGCCATTGGGGATTGCGGACGTGTCAGCGCTCAGGCCAGTCTTTCGGTTCATTCTCGGCGTAGCGATCTTCGCCTTCGTGTGGGAGGCGGTCGCGCGCACCGGACTTGCGCCGCAGAACCTGTTTCCGACCGTCGGGCAGATCGGCCGGGCGCTGGTCGACCTGTCCCGATCGGGCGAATTGTGGGCCGCCGCCGGCGCAACGCTCGCGCGGGCTGCGCTGGGCCTGGCCATCGCCTCCGTGCTGGCGGTCCTGCTCGGGCTTGCCGCGACGATGTCCCGGAAAGCCCGCCAGGCGCTGGCGCCGTTCGTCGACATCTGTCGCACCTTGCCGCCGCCGGCCCTGGCACCGCTGCTGATCTTCGCCTTGGGCCTCAACGAGCGGATGTTCCTTGCAGTCATTGTGTTCGCGGCGATCTGGCCGATCTATGTGGCCTGCGTCGCCGGCTTCGGCGGCACCGAACCTCTGCCGCTGATGACCGCCCGCAGCTTCGGGGCAAGCGACCGGTGGCAACTCTTTTACGTCCGGCTGCCTTCGGCCTTGCCCTCCATCTTCACCGGTATACGGGTCGGCCTCGGCCTGTCGCTAATGGCGACCATTGCGACCGAAATGATCGCAGGCTCCAGCGGCCTGGGCTTCCTGCTCTTCGACACCGCATTCTCGCTGCGCATTCCCGAGATGTACGCCACGCTGCTGGCAGCCGGCTTCCTCGGCGTCCTGTTCAACGCGGCACTCCATTTGCTCAAGCAGCCGCTGGTGAGCTGGCACACCCTGCAGACCGAGCTGAAATCGTCATGACCACAAGCAAGAACAGCTCCATCAACGCGTCCGGCGTATTGTTCCTGGTCGCGCTGACCCTGGCCTGGGAAGTCCTTGCCCGCCTGAACGGCACGCCAAACATGCCCACCGTCGGCGCTGTCATCGGCTCGCTCTGGCACGATGCCGGGCTGCTTGCGACCGAGGCGTCCTATACGCTCGGGCGTGCGCTGGCAGGCCTGGCCATCGCGCTGCTGGCGGGCATCCCGCTCGGCATCGCCTTCGGCCGGATCAGGCTGCTCGGCGATCTCGCCATGCCGGCCTTCGACCTGCTGCGACCGCTGCCGCCGATCGCCATCGCGCCGGTCGCCATGATCTTCGCCGGCACGGGCACGGCCGCCAAGGTCGCCGTCATCGCCTATGGCTGCCTGTTTCCGATCCTGATCACCACGTTCGATGCGGTGCGTACGACGCAGCCCCAGTTGGTCCAGTCGGCGCGGGCGCTCGGCATGAACCGCCTCGAGATCATGTGGCTGATCGATTTCCCCTCCGAACTGCCGCGCATGATGACCGGCGTGCGCATCAGCCTGGCGCTGTGCCTGCTGATCGCGGTCTCGACCGAGCTGCTTTTGTCCAGCAACGGACTGGGCGCCTACATCATGCGCGCCCAGCAGCTGTTCAGGATCGCCGACGGACTGGCCGCGCTGGCCGTCATCGCGGCACTCGGGCTGGCCATCGGCAGGATCTATGCCCTCGTCGATCGGCGGCTGCTGGCATGGCACCACGAGCGGCTGGCGCTGGCCGGCGGCGGCAACGCCGCGTGAGCCGATCACTGTTTACCGAGAAGGCATCGATATGACCAAGCCGATGAATGTCCTGTGGATCATGGCCGACCAGCTGCGCTGGGACTATCTGTCCTGCTACGGCCATCCGCACCTCGAGACGCCGAACATCGACAGGTTGGCCGGGCGCGGCGTGCGCTTCACCAACGCCTATGTCCAGTCGCCGATCTGCGGCCCGTCGCGCATGAGCTCCTATACCGGGCGCTACTGCCGTTCGCACGGCTCGACCTGGAACGGATTTCCGCTGCGCGTGGGCGAGCCGACGCTGGGCGACCACCTGCGCGAGATCGGCGTGCGCCCGGTGATCGTCGGCAAGACGCATATGAAGGTCGACACGCGCGGCATGGAATGGCTGGGCATCGACCCGGATTCGACCATCGGGGTGTCGATCTCCGAATGTGGCTTCGAGCCGTTCGAGCGCGACGACGGCCTGCATCCGTATGGTTCCTATGACCCCGACCCGGACTACGACAAGCATCTGCGCGCCAATGGGCTGGACTCGGAAAATCCCTGGGAGGATTTCGCCAATTCCGGAAAGGGCGACGACGGCGAGCTGCTGTCGGGCTGGCTGCTGAAATATTCCAACCTGCCGGCGAACATCCCCGAGGAACTCTCCGAAACGCCCTACATGACGGGCCGTGCCATCGACTTCATGGAACAGGCCGGCGACAAGCCGTGGCTTTGCCATCTTTCCTTCATCAAGCCGCACTGGCCCTACATCGTGCCGGCGCCCTACCATGACATGTACGGACCCGAGCACGTCATCGCGCCGGTGCGCTCGGAGGCCGAAAAGGCCACGACGCATCCGGTCTACGGCGCCTATATCAAGTCGCGCATCTGCCGCAGCTTCGCGCGCGACGACGTGCGCGAGCGCGTCATCCCGGCCTATATGGGCTTGATCAAGCAGATCGACGACCAGCTCGGCCGGCTGTTCGCCTACATGGAAAACAAGGGGCTGATGGATAACACCATGATCGTCATGACGTCCGATCACGGCGACTATCTCGGCGACCACTGGATGGGCGAGAAGGAGCTGTTCCACGACGTTTCGGTCAAGGTGCCGCTGATCGTCTACGACCCGCGCCGCGAGGCCGACGCGACGCGCGGCCTGGTGCGCGACGAACTGGTCGAGGGCATCGACCTGGCGCCGACGTTCCTGTCCTGCTTCGGCGGCAAGGCCAAGCCGCATGTCATGGAGGGGCGCAACATCGAGCCGCTGCTGCACGATGCTGGCCGACCGGCCGGGTGGCGGCGCTACGCCATATCCGAATATGACTACGCGCTGCAGGAGGCCAGGCAGATCCTGGGCAACGACCAGAAGGACGCGCGGCTGATCATGATCCGCGACGAGCGCTGGAAGTATGTCCACGCCGAAGGCTTCCGCCCCATGCTGTTCGATCTCCAGGACGACCCGGCCGAGTTTCGGGACCTCGGCGAGGACGAGCGCTTCGCCGATATTCGCCAGCGCATGGCCGACGCGATTTTCCATTGGGCGCGGCAGCACCACAACCGCATCACCATGGCCCCCGAAACCATCGACAGGATGTCGGGGCGCGAGCCGCGCGGCATCGTCATCGGCGTCTGGGACGAGGCGGAATACGAAGCGCTCAACAAGGAGCCGTTCGCAGCGCGCAAGCGCGCCTGACGCCGGACCACCGCGGCCGTCGAGCGATTGTCCTCAACCGCCCGCCTGGCTCATCAGCTTCGCCATGCGCGCGGCCGTGCGTGACACGCCCTCGTCGATGTTGTTGCGCGGGATCGACGAATAGCCCATGCGGAAGAACCGGCACGGACCGTCGCCGTCGGGGAAGAAGGGCGAGCCGGATTCGATCAGCACCCCGTCCTGCCGCAGCTCGTTCATCAGCCGGTCGGCGTCGAGTCCCTCGGGCCCCTCGACCCAGAACGAGGTGCCGCCGAAGGCCGACGACCCGGCGATCTTGAGGCTCTCGCGCTTCAGCGCCCCGGCCATGACGACATGGCGCTTGTGGTATTCGCCGCGCATGCGGTGCAGCACCGCGTCATGGTGGCCGAGCGCCAGGAAATAGGCCGCAGTCCGCTGCAGGTGGCCTGGCGGATGCCGCAGCATCAGCGCCCGGAGGGCGCGTGCCTCGCGGATGACCGGCGCCGGCGCCACCAGGTAGCCGAGCCGCAATCCGGGAAACAGCGACTTGGAGAAGCTGCCGATGTAGAACACCCGGCCGCTGCGGTCGAAGGCCTTGAGCGCCGGCGATGGCGGGGCGAGGAAGCTCATCTCGAACTCGTAGTCGTCCTCGACGATGATGAAGTCGTCCTCAGCCGCCGCCTCGAGCAGGCGCGCCCGCCGCTCGATCGGCATCGTCGCCCCGGTCGGCGAATGATGGCTCGGCGTGACGAACACGGCATCGATGTCCTTCGGCAGCGTCTCCAGCGGCAGGCCTTCCTTGTCGACGTCGATCGCCGTCACCCGCGCGCCGCTCAGCAGCAGCGAGGCGCTCATGTCGGGATGGCACGGGTTCTCGCAGACGGCATGCGCGCCTTGTCGCAGCAGCAGCTGGATGACGATCCACAGCGCGTTCTGCGCGCCCACCGTCACCAGGATCTCGTCCGGATTGGCGCGGATGCCGCGGCTCGGCAGGGTGCGCGAGCAGATGTAGTTGACCAGTTGCACGTCGTCGGCGGCGGCGAAGTCGCCGGCCATCTGCTCGAAGTCCTCGCGCGCGAGCGCCCGCCGGGCGCAGTCGCGCCAGGCCGTCAGGTCGAACAGCGATGGATCCATCTGGCCGTAGAGGAACGGGTAGGGATAGCGCCGCCAGTCGAGCGGCTTGCGCATCTGCTTGGCGACGATGAAGCTCGAGCGCAGCTTGGCCGACCAGTCGATGGCCTCGCCGCCCGCTTCCGCGGCATTGGCTGCGAGCGCATTCGTCGGCGGGTTGCCGGCGATGCGGTAGGCGCTGCGGCTCGCCGCCTCGACGTAGCCCTGCGACGCCAGCTCCTGGTAGGCGAGGGTCACGGTGATCCGCGAAATGTTGAGGTAGCCGGCGAGCTTGCGCGTCGACGGCAGCTGCGCCCCGGGCTGGATGCGGCCGGCGAGCACGGCCGAAACCACCGTCTCGCGGATCTGCGCCTGCAGGCCGACCCGGCTCGCGGTGTCGAGGAAGAAGACCGTCTCCGAAACAGTTGGATGCGCCATGGCCGTTCGACAATTGCAACTGGAATTATTCAACTTCCAATCTGGATATAAGGCAATCGGGGTCTCTCATTTAACCCTATCAGTCAGAACCAAGACCGGCGCCAAAGCCGGCAAGTTCCCGGAACAACCGGCAGCTACAAAACAAAGAGGGTAACGATGATACATTTCAAGCACTTGGCAGGCGCCGTATCGTTAACGGCAGGTATATTCGCCGCAGGCCTCGCTTTTGCCCAGACGACGGTGGTCGTAGGCTACCAGCAGATCGTCGGGCCGTTCGTCACGGCCATCGCCGACGGCCGCTTCGATGCGGCGGCGAAGGAGGCCGGCTACCAGATCGACTGGCGCCAGTTCAGCTCCGGCGGCGACATCTCCACCGCGCTCGCTTCGGGCAACGTGCCCATCGGCGTCATCGGCTCGACCGGCACCACGGCTGCAGCCACGCGCGGCGTCGACCTCGAGCTGTTCTGGATCCTCGACAACATCGGCAAGTCGGAGGCGCTGGTCGTGCGCAACGGCTCCGGCATCGAGAAGCCCGAGGACCTCAAGGGCAAGAATGTCGGTGTGCCGTTCGTCTCGACCTCGCACTTCCATCTGCTGGTCGGTCTCGAACAGGTGTGGAAGGTCGATCCGCGCGAGGTCAACATCCTCAACATGAAGCCGCCGCAGATCATCGCCGCCTGGCAGCGCGGCGACATCGACGCGGCCTATGTCTGGCCGCCGGCACTCACCGAACTGCTCAAGAACGGCAAGACGATCGCCGATTCCGAGACCATCGGCGCAGCCTCGGTGCCCACCTTCGACGGCCTCGTCGCCGACAAGAAATGGGCTGCCGACAATCCGAAGTTCATGGCTGCCTTCACCAAGGTGCTGGCCGAGGCCTATGCCGACTACAACAGGAACAAGGCTGCCTGGACGGCGGACTCGCCGCAGGTCCAGGGTATCGTCAAGCTGATCGGCGGCGACGGCCCTGGCGCTGTCGAGGCGCTCAGCCTGCTGTCCTTCCCGACGGCCGCGGAACAGGCGTCGGATACCTGGCTGGGCGGCGGCGCCATCAAGGCGCTGAGCGAAAGCGCCAAGTTCCTCGTCGCGCAGAAGCAGATCGACAAGGCGCTCGACGACTACGCGCCCTACGTCAACGCGAGCTACGCGAAGCAGGCGGCCGACTGATCCCGGATGGCCGCCGGCGCGGACACCACGCTGCCGGCGGCCGCTCCCGCATTCACATTGGACGGCAATTCTTCGAAAGGCTCGACGCGATGGAAACCCTCAACGTCAGCAATGTCAGCCTGACCTATCCGGGGCTCTACTCCGACCAGGCTGTGATCGCCCTCAAGGGCGTCAACCTCGAGATCAAGAGCGGCGATTTCGTCGTCGCCCTCGGCGCCTCGGGCTGCGGCAAGACCACGTTGCTCAACCTCATGGCCGGCTTCATGGCGCCGACGGGCGGCGACATCACGCTCGGCGGCCGCCAGGTCGTCGGCCCCGGCGCCGACCGCGGCGTCGTGTTCCAGAAGCACGCGCTGCTGCCCTGGCTCAACGTCATCGACAACACCGAATTCGGCCTCAAGCTGCGCGGCATCGACAAGCAGGCCCGCCGCGAGATCGCCACGAAGAACCTGGCGCTGGTCGGCCTGCAGGACTTCCACCGCCACATGATCTACCACCTGTCCGGCGGCATGCAGCAGCGCGTCGGCATCGCCCGGGCGCTGACCTGCGATCCGGCAATGCTTCTGATGGACGAGCCGATGGCCGCGCTCGACGCGCTGACCCGCGAGACCATCCAGGAGCTGCTGCTCAAGGTCTGGCAGCTCACCAACAAGATGTTCTTCTTCATCACCCACAGCGTCGAGGAGGCGCTTTTCCTCGGCTCGCGGCTGATCGTCATGTCGCCGCGCCCCGGCCGCATCACCCACACCTACGAGCTCGATTTCAATCGACGCTTCCTCGAGGAGGGCAACGCCCGTGCAATCAAATCCAGCCGCGATTTCATCGACATGCGCGAACAGATCCTCGGCATCATCTACGGCGACGAGCGCCAGTCCGGCAACCCGGAACTCCTCCATGCTTGAGCGCATCTCCAGGGCGAGGCCCGTCCGTCCCGGCAAGATCTACGGCGCCCCCGGCGACGGCATGAGCGGCCACATCAGCCTGATCACCGCGCTCGTGCTGTTCGGCCTGTGGCTGCTGGTCACCGAGATGGGCTGGGTCAAGCCGCTGTTCCTGCCTTCGCCGCTCGCGGTGTGGGACAAGTTCGTGGTCGCCATGACCGAGGGCGTGTCCAACTCGACGCTTCTCCAGCACACGCTGGCGAGCCTCGGCCGCGTGCTCGGCGCCTTCGTGCTGGCGCTGGTCACCGCCGTGCCGGTCGGCATCCTCATGGGCGTCAACCGCACGATCCGCGGGCTGTTCGACCCGATCATCGAGTTCTACCGCCCGCTGCCGCCGCTCGCCTACCTGCCGCTGATCATCATCTGGCTCGGCATCGGCGAGTTCCCGAAGGTGTTCCTGATCTACCTCGCGATCTTCGCGCCGATGGCGATCGCCGCCCGCGCCGGCGTACGCTCGGTCTCGACCGAACAGATCCACGCCGCCTATGCGATGGGCGCCACCCGCGCCCAGGTCATCAGCCAGGTCATCCTCAAGGCCGCGCTGCCCGAAATCTTCACCGGCATGCGCATCGGCATCGGCGTCGGCTGGACCACGCTCGTCGCCGCCGAGATGGTGGCCGCGCACCGGGGCCTCGGCTTCATGGTGCTCAACGCTGCCGAATACCTCGCCAGCGACACCGTCATCATGGGCATCATCGTCATCGGCGTCTTCGCCTTCGCCTTCGACCTCCTGCTCCGCTACCTGGAGAAGGCGCTGATCCCCTGGAAGGGCAAGATCTGATGGCAGCGCTCATGCATCCGGCGACGTCGCCGCCCGGCTGAGGCCGCCGCCTAGAACCCGAACCACCGAACGAGATCAATCGGCCGGCTTGCCCGGCGACGGCGGAGCCATGCCCGGCGCCGCCCCGGAAATACGAGGACCATACCATGGCGCTGACCGCCGACGACCTTGCCAAGCTGTTCGACGCCTTCAACCGGCACGACATCGACGGCGTGATGAGCTTCTTCGCCGAGACGTGCGTCTTCAACGCGGTCGGCGGCCCGGAGGTCCACGGCGCCCGCTTCGAAGGTTCGGCGGCCATCGCCAACGCCTTCAGCGGCGTGTGGAGGGCGATGCCCGACGCGCACTGGGCTCATCACGGCCACTTCGTCCACGGCGACCGCGCCGTCTCGGAATGGACGTTCACCGGCACCAATGCCGACGGCAGCCGCATCGAAGCGGAAGGTTGCGACCTGTTCACGATTGCCGGCGGCAGGATCGTGCGCAAGCAGGCCTTCCGCAAGAACCGGCCGCTGCTTTCGGCAGGCGCCTGATCGGTCAGGAGAGGAACGGCGAAAATGGAACATCAGCTCGTCAGGCCGTCGGCGCAGCGCAAGCCGTTCGATCCGGCCTATGACCCGGTGCACGCGCCCAATCCGGGCGACGGCAAGGACTATGCGCCGACCTACTGGATCGCCACGGCCGGCCCCGAGCCGGAGGACGATGGTCCGGTCACGCAGGACATCGACGTCGACGTCGCGATCGTCGGGTCCGGCTACACCGGCCTCTCCTGCGCCATCCATCTCGCCAGGGAGCACGGCATCAAGGCGACCGTGCTCGAGGCCAACGGCGTCGCCTGGGGCTGCTCCACCCGCAATGGCGGCCAGGCGCAGATTTCCTCGGGCCGGCTCAAGCGCTCGCAGTGGATCGAGCGCTGGGGCGTCGACGTCGCCCGGAAGATGCACGCCGAGATCGCCGAGGCCTTCGAACTGTTCCGTGGCCTGATCCGCGAGCCGGAGATCGACTGCGATCCGCAGGATGGCGGCCACCTCTACATCGCCCACCGCGACAAGGTGCTGCCGGCGCTGGAGAAGGAGACGCGCCTGCTCAACGAGGTGTTCGGCTACCGCGCCCGCATGGTCGGCCGCGACGAGGTGCACAGCGACTTCGTCCGCGATGCCGAGGCGAGGGGGGCGATGTACGAGCCCGACGGCATCGGCATCCACGCCGCCAAGCTCGCCTTCGGCTATCTCAAGCTGGCGCGCAACCTCGGCGCCAGGGTGCACACGTCGAGCCCGGTGCTCGGCAGCGAACTCAAGGGCGGCGTCCATCATCTCCGCACGCCGGGCGGCACGGTGCGCGCCCGTGCGGTCTGCATCGCCACCGCCGGCTACACCTCGCCCGGCCTGCACGAACTCACGCGCCATCGGCTGATGCCGATCCTGTCCAACTCGATCGTCACCCGGCCGCTGTCCGTGGGCGAGCGCGAGGCGCTGAACTTCAAGGCGCGGATCCCGCTCACCGACACGCGCACGCTGCGCCACTATTACCGCATGCTGCCCGACGGTCGGGTGCAGATCGGCAGCCGCAGCGCCATCACCGGTCGCGACGCGGGCAATCCCAAGCATCTCGACCTGCTGCTGGCCGGGCTGTACCGCAAGTTCCCGATCCTGCGCGGCATCGAGGTCGACTACTCCTGGTGGGGTTGGGTCGACGTCAGCCACGACATGATGCCGCGCATCTTCCAGCCCGACCCGAAGCAGCGGCTGTTCTACGCCATGGGCTACGGCGGCAACGGCGTCATGTATTCGGCCCAGGCCGGCCGCCGCATGGCCCAGATGGTGGCGGGCAAGGGCACTGTGCTCGACCTGCCGATCTTCACCTCGCCGCTCCCCAGCCACGGCCTGCTCACGCCGTTCAGGCGCCTCGGCCAGTGGGGCATGTACCGCTGGTATTACCTCAAGGACGAAATTCTCTAGCCCTCCCGCGCCGGACCGCCCCCCAATCGAAAGGAACCAAGAAATGAAGATGACCACCGAAGAAGCATTCGTCAAAGTCCTGCAGATGCATGGCATCGAGCACGCCTTCGGCATCATCGGCTCGGCCATGATGCCGGTGTCGGACCTGTTCCCCAAGGCCGGCATCAAATTCTGGGACTGCGCCCACGAGACCAATGCCGGCATGATGGCCGACGGCTTCAGCCGCGCCACCGGCACCATGTCGATGGCCATCGGCCAGAACGGCCCCGGCGTCACCGGCTTCATCACCGCCATGAAGACCGCCTACTGGAACCACACGCCGCTGTTGATGGTCACCCCGCAGGCGGCCAACAAGACCATCGGCCAGGGCGGCTTCCAGGAAGTCGACCAGATGGCGATGTTCGAGGAAATGGTCTGCTACCAGGAAGAGGTGCGCGACCCCTCGCGCATTCCCGAGGTGCTGAACCGCGTCATCGAGAAGGCCTGGCGCGGCTGTGCGCCCGCGCAGATCAACATCCCGCGCGACTTCTGGACCCATGTCATCGACGTCGACCTGCCTTCCATCGTGCGTTTCGAGCGCCCGGCCGGCGGCCCTCAGGCGATCACGGAGGCCGCACGCCTGCTGTCGGAGGCAAAGTTCCCGGTCATCCTCAACGGCGCCGGCGTCGTCATCGGCAACGCCATCCAGGAATCGATGGCGCTTGCCGAGCGGCTCGATGCGCCGGTGTGCTGCGGCTACCAGCACAACGACGCCTTCCCCGGCAGCCATCGCCTCGCCGCCGGCCCGCTCGGCTACAACGGCTCGAAGGCGGCGATGGAGCTGATCGCCAAGGCCGACGTGGTGCTGGCGCTCGGCACCCGCCTCAACCCGTTCTCGACGCTGCCGGGCTACGGCATCGACTACTGGCCGAAGAATGCCGCGATCATCCAGGTCGACATCAATGCCGACCGCATCGGCCTGACCAAGAAGGTGTCGGTCGGCATCTGCGGCGACGCCAGGCAGGTCGCCCGCCAGATCCTCGAGCAGCTGACCCCGTCGGCCGGCAACGAAGGCCGCGAGCAGCGCAAGGCGGCGATCCACCAGACCCGCTCGGCCTGGCTGCAGCAGCTGTCGTCGATGGACCACGAGGAAGACGACGTCGGCACCGAGTGGAATGCGAGTGCCCGCCTGCGCGAGGCCGACCGCATGTCGCCGCGCCAGGCCTGGCGGGCGATCCAGGCCGCCCTGCCAAAGGAAGCGATCATCTCGACCGACATCGGCAACAACTGCGCCATCGGCAACGCCTATCCGAGCTTCGAGCAGGGCCGGAAGTATCTCGCGCCGGGCATGTTCGGCCCCTGCGGCTACGGCTTCCCGTCGATCGTCGGTGCCAAGATCGGCTGCCCCGACGTGCCGGTGGTGGGCTTCGCCGGCGACGGCGCCTTCGGCATCTCGATGAACGAGATGGGCGCCATCGGCCGCGACGGCTGGCCGGCGATCACCATGGTGATCTTCCGCAACTACCAGTGGGGCGCGGAGAAGCGCAACACGACGCTGTGGTACGCCAACAACTTCGTCGGCACCGAACTCAACCCCAACCTCAGCTACGCCAAGGTGGCTGAGGGCTGCGGCCTGAAGGGCGTCGTCGTCGACACCACCGCCAAGCTGACCGAGGCGCTGGCCAAGGCCATCGACGACCAGTCCAAGGGCATCACCACCTTCGTCGAGGTCATCCTCAACCAGGAACTCGGCGAACCCTTCCGCCGCGACGCGATGAAGAAGCCGGTGCCGGTGGCGGGCATCGACCGCGCCGACATGCGCCCGCAGCAGCGCGCCTGATCTGGCGACAAACCGCCCGCCCGGGCCGCCGGGCGGGCGGACGACAAAAGCTTCACGATCCGGGAATGAGCCGATGAACACCGCCGCCGCGACCCAACGTTTCAATGGCCTGCCGTCGGTCGTGCAGGCCTGGTGGCCCGGCCTCGCCGTGACCGCGGCCGTGGCCATCGCCGCCCAGTTCCTGTCGGACCACTATGGCGCGCCGGCGATGCTGATGGCGCTGCTGCTCGGCATCGCCTTCAACTTCCTGTCGGAAGAGGGCCGCTGCGTCGCCGGCATCGACCTCAGCGCCAAGAAGGTGCTCAGGATCGGCGTCGCCTTGCTCGGCATGCGCATCAGCGTCGACCTGCTCGTCGGGCTCGGCGCCGGCACCATCCTGCTGCTCGTCTCGGCGATCGCCGCCACGATCCTGTTCGGCCTTGCCGCCGCCAAGCTGCTCGGCCGCGGCTGGCGGCTGGCGCTGATCACCAGCGGCTCCGTCGCCATCTGCGGCGCCTCCGCCGCCATGGCGATCGCCGCGGTGTTGCCCAAGAACGAATTCTCCGAGCGCAACCTGATCTTCACCGTGCTGTCGGTGACGGTGCTCTCGACGCTCGCCATGATCTTCTACCCGATGATCGCCCAGGCCATCGGCCTCGACGCCCGCGCCACCGGCATCTTCTTCGGCGGCACCATCCACGACGTCGCCCAGGTCGTCGGCGCGGGCTTCTCCGTGTCCCCCGAGGCGGGTGAGACGGCAACGCTGGTCAAGCTCATCCGCGTCACCATGCTGGCGCCAGTCGTGCTGATCTTCTCGCTCGCCACCCGCAACGTCGGCCCGGTCGGCGAGGCGGGCAAGCGCCCGCCGCTTTTGCCGGGCTTCGTCATTGCCTTCCTCTTGCTTGCCGCCGCCAACTCCTTCGGCCTCGTGCCCGAGGCGGTGTCGAAAATCGGCATGGAGGCATCGCGCTGGGCGCTGCTCGCCGGCATCGTCGCCGTCGGCATGAAGACCTCGCTGCGCCGGGTGCTCGACGTCGGCGGCGACGCCGTCGCCCTCATCGTCGCCGAGACCGTCTTCATCGGCGTCTTCATCCTCGCCGGCATCTACTATCTGGGACACGCCTGATGAAACCGCTGGAGCGCATCCTCCTTGCAGCCAAATCCGCACCGCGCCGCATCGTGCTGCCCGAGGGCGAGGACCCGCGCGTGGTGGAGGCCGCCCTGCGCTCGGTCCGCGAGGGGGTCGCGGAGATCACGCTCGTCGGACGCCGTGAGATCGTCGAGCAGCGCCTCGCGGCCGCCGGAGCGTCGGGCGAGCACGTCCGCATCGAGGACCCCGCCGGCTCGCCGCTGACGCAGCACCTCGCCGCTGCCTATCACGAGCTGCGCAAGGGCAAGGGCATCGACCCAGCGGCTGCCGCTGAAGCGGTGACCACTCCCCTCGTCTTCGCCGCGATGATGGTGCGCGAGGGCCACGCCTACGGCACCGTCGGCGGCGCGGTCGCCACCACGGCCGACACGGTGCGGGCCGCCCTGCAATGCATCGGCCGCGCGCCCGGCATCGGCCTCGTCTCCAGCTTCTTCCTGATGATGCTGTGCCAGCCGCACCACGTGAAGAAGGGCGCCTTCGTATTTGCCGACTGCGGCCTGGTGGTCGATCCCGACGCTGCCGGCCTCGCCGACATCGCCCGCATGTCCGCGCGTTCCTACCAGGCTCTCGCCGGTGCGCCTGCCAAGGTGGCGATGCTGTCGTTCTCGACCAATGGCAGCGCCGCCCATGAGCGCGTCTCGAAGGTTGTCGAGGCGACGCGCCTGGCACATGCCGCCGACCCCGACCTCGTCATCGACGGCGAATTGCAGTTCGACACCGCCTTCGTCGAGGCGGTGAGCGCTGCCAAGGCGCCGAACTCGGCGCTGCATGGCGAGGCCAACGTCTTCGTCTTCCCCAATCTCGACGCCGCCAACATCGGCTACAAGATCGCCCAGCGCATCGGCGGGGCGGAAGCCATCGGGCCGATCCTGCAGGGCCTCGCCAAGCCGGCCAACGACCTGTCGCGCGGCTGCAGTGCCGACGACGTCTTTCACATGATCGCCGTCACGGTCGTTCAGGCGGCCTGCGGCTGATGGTGGCACCGGAGTGCCCGGGCCCGGGAATTATTTCCTGGAATTCTCCGCGCTTTCGTCGGCCGCCTCGTCGTCGCGTATCGGGGAGGCGACGGCGACGTGGCCGGGCGCCCGCTCGCGCATGCAGACCGCGACCACGATGCCCGAGACGAATGTCAGCGCGGCGATCGATGTGATCGCCCAGGACAGCCCGAAGCGGTCGGCGATCAGGCCGGCGGAGAGGGCGCCGATGGCATAGCCGAGGTCGCGCCAGAACCGGTAGACGCTCAGCGACCGCGCCCGCCAGCTCGGATGCGAGGCGTCGGAGACGGCGGCGATCAGGCTCGGATAGACCATCGCCGTGCCGAGCCCAAGCAGCAGGCTGCCGAGCAGCCACCACTCGAAGGATCGCGTCGCCGCGGTCAGGAACAGGCCGCCAGCCTGGACCCACATGCCCGCCACGATCAGCCCCTTGCGCCCCCAGCGGTCGCTCAGGGGGCCGGTGGCGACCTGCAGGATGCCCCACGCCGCCGGATAGACCGCCTTGAGGATGCCGATGCGCTCGACACCGAGCCCGAAGGAGGTGAAGAACAGCGGCAGGATGCCCCAGCTCATACCGTCGTTGAGGTTATTGACGAGTCCGGCCTGGGACGCTGCGAACAGGTTGCGGTCCTTGAACGAGGTGAGCGCGAACACCTCGCGGAAGCCGAGCGGCGAGGCCTCCTTGGCGTGCGTGGCGGCTTCCAGCCGGACGTGGTCGCGCGTGTCCTTGACCAGCAGGATCGACAGCGCCGCCCCGATCACCGCGTAGCCGACGCCGAGATAGATCGGGGCCGGCCTCAGGCCGTAGCGCGAGGCGATGTAGCCGGTGAGGAATGCCGTCACGCCGACGGTGAGGTAGCCGGCGAACTCGTTGAGGCCCACCGCCAGGCCGCGCGATTTCGGCCCGACGAGATCGACCTTCATGATCACCGTCATCGACCAGGCGAGCCCCTGGTTGATGCCCAGTAGGGCGTTGGCGGCGATCACCCATTCCCAGGTCGGCGCCCAGATGATCATGAACGGAACCGGCAGGCCGACGAGCCATCCCAGAACCAGCACGCGCTTGCGGCCCCAATGGTCGGCCAGTTGCCCCGACACAAGGTTGGCAAGCGCCTTGACCACGCCGAAGCTGACGATGAAGGAGACCACCAGCGTCGTCGAGGCGATGCCGAACTCCTCGGAGCCGATGAGTGGCACGACGGTGCGCTCGATGCCGACCATGCCACCCACGAAGGCGTTGATCAGCACCAGAAGCGCGAACTGGCGCCAGTTTTCCTTGAGCCCGAGCCTGATATGCGCCTTGGCGTCCTGGGCGGTCGATGTGGTTTCGTTCATGGTCAAGCCGCCGTGGCCGAGAGGCTGGAATTCGCCGCCCTGATGCGGGCGGCCTCCGGCGGCGCCGGCGGGATGTCGGTCAGCATGAAGCGGATGAATGCCGTCTCGTCGTCGATGCCGAAGGCCTGGTTGTGGCGCTTCTCGAAGCCGATGGTCGACCAGGGCTTGCCGCTCAGGCGCCGGCCGCACACCGAGCCGGCATAAGCGCCGGGCATGACCTCGACATGGTCCGGAAGCGCCTTCAGCCGCTGCACGCTTCGGAACAGATCCCTCGCTCCCTGTTCGGCGCTAACCGCGAGTTCGGTGCGGCCGAGGTCGCCTGCCATCAGCGTATGGCCGGTCAGGACGAACCAGGTCTCGTCGGCGCGGGTGTGGTCGCTGACCAGAAGGCAGATGTGCTCGGGCGTGTGGCCTGGGGTGTGCATCACCGTGGCCGTGACATTGCCGAGCGGCAGCACGTCGCCGTCGGCAGCCCCCCTGAACGGGAATGCCACCTCCGCGTCCGCCGCGAGCACGTATTCCGCGCCGGCCGCCTCGGCGAGCGCACGGCCCGTGGAAATGTGGTCGGCGTGGACATGCGTGTCGACGACGAAATTGATGCGCATGCCCGCGGCATTCGCCGCGCGCAGGTAGAACTCGACGTCGCCGACGGGGTCGACCACCGTGCCGGTGGCCTTGCCGCCGCAGCCGAAAAGGTAGGAAATGCCGACCGGGTCGGCGTGAAGGAACTGGCGCAGGATCATGGGCTTGAACTCCATTCCATGAACGGATAACATTCAATCATTCTGCTGAATGTTCCATTGAGGAGGTCTCATGTCAAGCGTCGGACCGAAGCAGGCGATCTACGGCAGCCTTTCCGAGGTTGCGCAGGCGCTCGGGCACCCGCACCGGCTTGAGTTGCTCGAGCATCTCGCCCAGGGCGTGCGCAGCGTCGAGGAGTTGTCGGCCCGCACGCGCCTGACCTTCGCCAACACCTCGCGCCACCTGCAGATCCTCCGTCGGGCGCGCCTCGTCGACACCGAGCGCCGCGGCAAGCATATCTTCTATCGCCTCGCCGGCGAGGCCGAGGTGGTCGACGTCATGGGCGCGCTCGGCCGTCTCGGCGAGCGCAACATGGCCGAGATCGACCGCGTCATGGCCGACTATTTTCGCGCCCGCGACGCGCTGGAGCCGGTGTCGCGCAAGGACCTCGTCGCCAGGCTGCACGAGGGATCGGTGACGGTGCTGGACGTGCGGCCGGAGGACGAGTTCGTGGCCGGCCATCTTCCCGGCGCCCTCAACATCCCGGTCACGGACCTCCAGCGCCGCCTCGGCGAACTCCCGTCGGACCGCGAGGTGATCGCCTACTGCCGCGGGCCCTACTGCGTCATGTCCTTCGAAGCCGTCGCTGCGCTGAGGGCGCGGGGCTATCTCGTCCGCCGGCTGGAAGACGGCTATCCCGAATGGAAGGCTGCGGGCCTGCCGGTCGAAGCGGCCGCCTGAGCCGCCGGATGCCGCGGCGAGGTCGCCGCGTCCCTGCTCAGCGCAAGAAGATCAGCGCCATGCCTGCGACCACCAGCGCCGCCCCGGCCCAGGCGCCGCCGGCGGGGCGTTCGCCCGTCTTCGCCCACAGCATCGGCAGGATGATGACCGGCGAGGTGGCCGACAGCGTCGACACGATGCCGACCTTGCCGCCCGACAGCGCGAACAACAAGAGCGTCATGCCGATGGCGAGCGCGATGATGCCGGTCAGCGCCGTCATCGCCGCCACCTTCCAGGTCAGCGGCCCCTTCGGCTTGACGGCGGGGATCGGCAGCTGGATCAGCACGCTGAGGCAGAGAGCGGCGATGCCCACCCGCAGCATCGAGGCGGCGAACGGGTCGATGCCCGTCGCCATGACCGGGCGGGCGATGATCGAGCCGACCGCCTGGCCGGTCGCGGCGCCGAGGCCGAGCGCGACCCCGATCCACAGCGGGCCCTTGACCGCCTCCCATTCATGCAATTGCGCCCGCCGCTTGCCGAACAGGATGGCGAGCAGCACGCCCGCGACCGTCAGGCCGATGCCGGCGATCGCGGTTTGCGACAGGTCCTCGCCGAGCGCCAGCCAGCCGAGCAGGGCGGCGATCGGCGCGTTGAGCGCGAACAGGATGCCCGAGCGCCGCGGCCCGAGCCGGTTGAGCGCTGCGAACAGCAGCGTGTCGCCGATGAAGATGCCGACCAGGCCGGAGAGCAGCAGCGGGCCGACATTGCTGGCGTCGAGTTCGCGCCAGGCGCCGGTGGCGAGCACGTAGAGCGCCAGCATCACCGTCACGAAGATCTGGCGGACCCGGTTGAAGGCGGGCGCGCCGAGATGCCCGGCAGGCCCGGCCGAGATCAGCCCGGTCATGGCCCAGCAGACGGCGGCTCCAAGTGCGGCAAGTTCGTGAATGGGCATCTGGCTTCGGCGGGTTCGAGCGACGGAAGGGGGCTCGCGCCGTTTGCGGACGGCTGCCCGAGCGACGGCCCAATGTGATTGATTCTCGGGGAGATTCCACGGGTTTTCTCTGCCCGCTGCGAATTCCGGCCGGTCCTTCGGTTTTCGCTGAAGGCTCGCCTTGGCGGAAATCCGGTTGAGCGACGAAAGGGCAGCCTTGCGGCGTGGCCATCGATCTGATTCCCTAGACATGATCCGATTCGGGCTGGGGCATCGTGCAGGAACCGGACTAGATGAGCTCTTCCAGGAAGCCAGAGATTTCAGAAATGAGGCCGAAGCTGACCGTCATCGGGGTCGGCGGTGGTGGCGGCAACGCCGTCAACAACATGATCGCCCAGGGCTTGGCCGGCACCGATTTCATCGTCGCCAACACCGACGCCCAGGCACTCACCATGTCCAAGGCGCCGCGACTGATCCAGCTCGGCGCGCTTGTGACCGAGGGGCTCGGCGCGGGCTCCTTGCCGGAGATCGGCCAGGCGGCGGCCGAGGAGTCGATCGACGAGGTGATGGACTACCTGTCGGACACCCATATGTGCTTCGTCACCGCCGGCATGGGCGGCGGCACGGGCACGGGCGCTGCCCCGGTCATCGCCAGGGCGGCTCGCGAAGCCGGCATCCTGACGGTTGCGGTGGTGACAAAACCCTTCGCCTTCGAGGGCAAGCGCCGCATGCAGATGGCCGAGCGCGGCATCGAGCTCCTGCGCGAGGCCGCCGACACCGTCATCGTCATCCCCAACCAGAACCTGTTCAGGGTCGCCAACGCCAGCACGACCTTCGAGATGGCGTTCGGCATTGCCGACCAGGTCCTCCTATCCGGGGTCAGCTGCATCACCGATCTCATTGTCAAGGAAGGTCTGATCAATCTCGACTTCGCCGACGTCAAGACGGTGATGCGCGGCATGGGGCGCGCGATGATGGGCACCGGCATCGGCACGGGCGACAACCGCGCCATGAAGGCGGCGGAAGCCTCCATCGCCAATCCTCTGCTTGACGAGCGTTCGATGAAGGGCGCCCGTGGCGTGCTGATCTCGATATCGGGCGGCATGGACATGACGCTGTTCGAGGTCGACGAGGCGGCAACCCGCATTCGCGAAGAGGTCGGCGACGATGCCGACATCATCGTCGGTGCCATCTTCGACCAGTCCCTGGCGGGACAGTTCAAGGTGTCGGTCGTGGCCACGGGCCTGTCGCCCTCGGCGACCGACGGCGACCCGTTCGTCATCCGCCAGACCGCGGCGGCGCAGGTGGCCCACTAGGAGCATCCCGCTTCCAGGCTGGCGTGGGGCGGCGCGCGGCGGGATGCGCCGGCCGCCTCCGCGCATGCCGGCCAGGCCCGCAAGGCAAGAATCCGCTAATCTCTTCGTGGTTTCATGCATCGATTTCGCCGCTGTGCCTGAAGGGCAGCTGCCCGCCCACGACGAATGCCTTGCGTGTAACGACTGATGCAACTTTCCGAAAAGCTGGTGATGCGGGGCGCCGTCTGGACGATCGGCACCTATGGCCTTTCGGTCGTCCTCCGCTTCGGTTCCAACGTCATCCTGTCGCGCCTGGTGATGCCTGAAGTCTTCGGCATCATGCTGGTCATCAACACGCTGCGCAGCGGCATCGAGCTGATCTCGGACGTCGGCATCGGCCAGAACATCATCCACAACAGCCATGGCGAGGAGAAATCCTTCCGCGACACGGCCTGGACCATCCAGATCCTGCGCGGCATGATCCTGTTCGGCATCATGTTCCTCGCCGCCGCCCCGCTCGGCCGGCTCTATTCGCTGCCCACCACCGCCATCCAGTTCGCGTCGCTCAGCCTTGCGATCATGGGCGCGGCGTCGGTTTCGATCTACATCCTGCAGCGGCGGATGCAGCTCATCCGCCTCAACCTCTTCGACCTGTCGATGGATGTCATCGGCGCGCTTCTGGTCGTGGGCCTTGCCCTCTACAGCCCGACGATCTGGTCGCTGATCCTGGCCGGTGTGCTGGGGGCCGCGGTCAGGGCCTGCTCGACATACCTGCTTCCCTACGGGCGCAACTGGTTTGCCTGGCAGCCGAACTACGCCCACCAGATCCTGCATTTCGGCAAGTGGATCTACATCGCCTCGCTGCTGTCGTTCCTGAGCTCCAGCTTCGACAAGCTGTTCCTCGGCCAGAGCATCCCGCTGGCCATGCTGGGCGTCTACGGCATCGCCCGCAACATCGCCGACCTTCCGGCGATGCTGAGTGCGCGCCTGGGCTATTCCGTGGTGTTCCCGCTGATCTCCCGGGAAAAGGACAAGCCGCGCGCCGAATTGCGCAAGCGCCTGGTCCCGCTGCGGCTCAAGCTGCTGCTCGCCTGCGCGGTCTGCATGGCCCTCGGCATCGCCTTCGCCGACGTCGCCGTGCGCATCATCTACGACGCCCGCTACCACGAGGCCACCTGGATGCTGCCGATCCTGCTGGTCGGAGTCTGGGGCGCCATCCTCTGCAGCATCAACGAATATGCCCTTCTCGGCGTCGGCAAACCGCTCTACGGCGCCGCCGGCAACATGGCCAAGCTGGCATCGCTGGCGATCGGCATCCCGGCCGGCCTCTATTTCCAGGGGCTGCTCGGCGCCATTCTCGTCATCGCCCTCAGCGACCTCTGCCGCTACTTGATCATCCTCTTCGGCCAGCGTCGCGAGCGCATTTCCTTCTTCGCCCAGGACGTTCTGCTCAGCATCCTCATGCTCGGTCTCCTGGCTTGCCTGACTCTGCTGCGCCAGCAGCTGGGCTTCGGCACCACCTTCGACGGAGCCGCGGGCTGAGATGAAGGCGGCTGAGGCAAGTGTCGGCGTCGTCGTCATCGGCAGGAACGAGGGCGCGCGGCTGATCTCCTGCCTGCTCTCGCTCGGCGAGCTGGCGGCAAGCACGGTCTATGTCGATTCCGGATCGACCGACGGCAGCGCCGAAGCGGCGAGGCGCCTGGGCGCCGAGGTCGTCGAGCTGGACATGGGCGTGCCGTTCACCGCGGCCCGCGCCCGCAATGCCGGCTTCGCGTGCATGGACCAGCCGGAGCTGGAATTCGTGCAGTTCGTCGACGGCGACTGCACGCTCGCCCCCGAATGGATCACGCGAGCCCACGCCTTCCTCGCCGCGCATGACGATGTCGCCGTCGTCGCCGGCCGGCGGCGCGAGCGGGCACCCGGGCAATCGGTCTACAACGCGCTGTGCGACCGCGAATGGGACACGCCCGTCGGCGAGGCGAGCGAGACCGGCGGCGACTGCCTCGTCCGGGCCGCGGCGTTCCGAAAGGTGGGCGGCTACGCCCCCGACCTGATCGCCGGCGAGGAGCCGGAAATGTGCGTAAGGCTGCGCGGCGCGGGCTGGCGCATCTGGCGCCTCGACGCCGAGATGACGCTGCACGACGCCAACATCATGCGCTTCGGCCAATGGTGGCGCCGCGCCACGCGCGCCGGCCATGCCTATGCCGAGGTCGCGGCCCGGCATGCCAACTCGCCCTATGCCATATGGGGTGCCAACGTGCGCCGCGCGCTGCTCTGGGGTCTTGCCCTGCCAGCCGCGATCCTGGCCGCAGCGGCACTGGTCCATCCGGCCTTCCTCGGGCTGCTTCTGCTCTATCCGCTTCAGATGGCACGGATCGCGCTTCGCGAAAGGGCGGCCGGCCGCTCCGGCTGGACCTATGCCCTGTTCGTCACCCTGGCCAAGTTCCCCGAGGCGCAGGGCGTGGTCCGCTTCTACGCAGGACGGCTGCTCAGGCGCCGGGCTGGCATCATCGAATACAAGTAGCGCTATTCGGCCGCCTCGGCGGAGCGGTCGGCCGGCGGTTGCGAGAATGGCCGGGCCGGGGCTTCCCCATCGGCGGCGGCGAACAGCTGCAGCAGCTCGCGCCCCAGCCGGTGGCGGTCGTGGCTCTGCTCGACGCGCGCGCGCCCCACGCTCCCCATCCGCTGCAGCTCGTCCGGACTGGCCGCGAGCGCCGCGCGCATGGCACCCACCAGCTGGCCGTGATCGCCGGGCGTGACCAGCCAGCCGCAGCTGTCGTCGACGAGCTCTGGAATGCCGGCCACCGTCGTCGAGATCACCGGCCGCCCCAGGGCAAACGCCTCCATGATGACGATGGGCAGGCCCTCGGCATAGCTCGGCAGCAACAGCGCCCGCGCCTCGGCGACCATGCGGCGCACTTCGCCATTGCTCGCCCAGCCGTGCAGCCTGACCTCCTGCGCCACGCCATGCCGGACGATCTCGGCCTCGATCTCCTGGCGCTTGTCGCCGTCGCCCACCAGCACCACCCTGATCCCGGGAAAGTCGCGCTTGAGTGCGGCCACGGCGGCCGGGATGTGCACCTGGCCCTTGGCGGCGCACAGGCGACCGACGCAGACCAGCGTCAGGTTGTCCGGCGACGGCGCTGGCGCGGGTTCGAAGTCGCCGAGGTCTATGCCGCAGCGCACGACGTGGATCTTGCCGGCATCCTCGGGCCCCGCCAGGGAGGCAAGCAGGCCGCGGCCGTAGTTGGAGATCGCCACCGCGAAGGCCGAGCGGGCGATCTTTTCGTTGAAGCTCAGCCGTTCGGGTTCGATGAACTCGTCGGGACCATGGGCGGTGAAGCTGTAGCTGGGGCCGCCGAGGATGGAGGACAGCATCGCCACAGCCGCGGCGTTGTTGCTGTAGTGCGAATGCACGTGGCCTATCCCGAGCCGCTTCGCCTGCTGCCGCAGCGCCGCCGCCTGCATCATGTAGGCGACGTGGCGGACCGCTCCACCCCGTGCGTTGGCAAGCAGCGTCCACCAGGCAGGCAGCGCCCGGACCAGCCCCGCGGGATTGACGAGCAGTTCGCGCAACGCGGCCTTGAACAGGCCCTTGACGTTGCCGTCGAGCAGGTAGCGCGTCATGTCCACCTCCTGCCAGTCCGCCGGGTCGACCAGCGGGCCGTCGAAGCGCCGCACCGCCAGGCGGACGACCTCCACGCCGAGTTCCTCCAGGGCGGCGATCTCGCCGCGGATGAAGGTTGCGCTCGGCGCCGGGTAGGTGTTCAGGAAATAGGCGATCTTCATGGTCGGCCGCACTTCGCTTCTATCGTGTTGCCTGCCAGCGCGCCGGCATCGCCGACGGGTGGGCCGGCGCGGCCGCATAGGCGCTCCTCGCCGTGGAGCGGCCGGCCGGCGCTGTCCGCCACTTGACCGCGGCGCGGAGCGACAGTCCGAACGCCATGCCCATCGTGCTGAACAGCAGGTACTGGATCTCGCGCGCGAAT
This sequence comes from Mesorhizobium sp. CC13, assembly GCF_039907765.1. Lineage (NCBI taxonomy): Bacteria > Pseudomonadati > Pseudomonadota > Alphaproteobacteria > Hyphomicrobiales > Phyllobacteriaceae > Mesorhizobium > Mesorhizobium sp. CC13. The sequence continues at coordinate 297,078 of NZ_JARDJI010000001.1, forward strand.
ATGACCCACTCGTACATCGAATGCACATAGGCGATCAGCATCGCCACGCCCATGCCGAGCAGCAGATTGCCCTCGGCGGTCATCCGCTCGCGCCAGCCCCATTTCAGCGCGGTGACAAGGGGAACGGCAAGCATGAGGACGAAAGCGAACAGGCCGAGATAGCCGGTCTCGACCGCGGCCAGCCAGTAGGCGTTGTGGACGATGTTGTTGCGGTTGCCTTCGCTGGGCGAAACGTTGGCCCGCTCGGAGTAGCCGAAATTCTTGGCGATGTAGACATAGTGGTTGACGCCCACGCCGGCCGGATAGTCGGCCACGATGTAGGACGCGGCCAGCTCGAAGGCTGCCCGCTCGTCGTATTCTTCCTCGGTGAGCGGCACCGCCTCGAAGCGGTTCTGGAAGGTCGAGATCGCCATCGGCGCAACCGCCGCCAGCGCCACCGCAGCCGCCAGCGCAAGCATCACCTTGCGCTGCGTCAGCCCGGCGAGCGCCAGTGCGCAGTATGTGATGACCATGCCGATTGCCGCGAGCCCGACGGCCGCGCGCGACGCCGTGAAGATCACCACGAGCACCGTCGCCATGATCGCTGGCACGAGATAGCGCAGGCGCCCGTAGCCGTAGAGCAGCATCGCCAGATGCGGAAACAGCACGAAATGCGTGGTCAGGCCGAGCGTGTTCTGGTGCACGAACAGCCCGCGCGTCTGGGTCAGGTCGAGGCCGAATCGCTGGTAGACCACGGCGATGACGTTCATGCCCATGCCGATGGCCATGCCGCGCAGTATGTCGACGACGACCTTCGGGTCGTGGCGCGCAGCGCGCGTCACCGCCACCACCACCAGGAACATGCGCATGAACTGCCAGATGCCGAAGGTCGCGGCCAGCGGCTCCGTGGCCTGGAAGATCGAAAGCGACGCGACCGCGATATAGACGAGCAGCGGCACCTTGTATGCCCATGGCACCGGCCCGCCTGGCACCGCAAGCAGTGCCGCGAGCGCCAGGATGTCGACGATCGTGATCTCGAGGCTGTAGACGAAACCGACCCACTCGCCCGCCCAGGAAATGATGCCGATGTCGAACAGCGGCAGCGCCGCGGCCAGGAAGGGCAGCAGGCCGAACAGCGTCCAGAACAGGCGGGCGAACGCGGCATTGCCGCGCACGCCGAGGCTGAGCGGAAACGCGCTGGCCAGCGCCATGATCAGGACGACGAATTTCAAGCAAATTGCCTCGGAGTATTAACATCTGGCACATATCACGGTGGGGCGACCTTCCGAGTTAACGGTCGGTTCGATCGGGTCTTAAGGTTAACAAGAAGAAATGCTCATGCGTCTTCGGCAAGGACTCTGGATACTTGCGGTCTTTCTGCTTGTCGCGATGAGCGCTGGTGCCCGTTCGCAGGAGATCACGGTGGCGGAAGTCGCCATGGCGGCGCCCGACATCGTCTCGATCGAGCTGCGCGAACCGGCTTTCCGGCGCGGACGCATCGTCGGCCTGGACCGTCCGCGTGCCGAGCCCGTCGGCAACTGGATACGCTACCAGGGCGCCTGGGGGCTGGTCATCGGGCCCGACCGCGACCGGCTGCGCATCGCCGACACGCCGCCCGGCATGGTTCTCGATCGCGGTGCCGTCGACGCGGCCTCCGCCTATGCGCCGATCGGAGGGCGCAAGGTGGTCGCGGTCTACCGCAAGTCCATGCCCTATGATTCGGGCCTGTTCCGCGGGTCCGGCGGCGACACCCAGGCCGGGGCCAGTTTCAAGCATTATCTCTACCTGCAGCTCGATGGACCGCTTGCCGCCGGAACCTATCCGGTTGCCGGCCCCGGGCCGCTGCCGGACGGAACCCGCATCGTGGTGGACGACCGGGCGACGCGGGCGGTGGCGATCCGCGCGACCCAGCTGGGGCATCGTCGCTCCGACACCGCCAAGGTCGCCTACCTCGCGCTGTGGCTGCCGGGAGGGCCGGATCGGGGTGCCGTCGATTTCCGCCGCTACGGTATCGACCGTTTCAGCGTGCTCGACGACAAGGGGCGGGAGGTCTTCGACGCGGCCATCGGCCTGCGCGCCGGTCCCGATGACCCCGAGCCCGGCAACGGGCTGCCGCGCGAACTGGTCGACTACGCCGACGCGGCGGCCGAGCCGGTGCCGCTGTCGCGCATCGATGGCAATTCGTTCGTCGCCGCGCGGCCGCACGGCCTGGCTCGCGGCCAGCGCGTGGCGCTCCGGCGCCTGCAAGGCGACGAGGACGCCGGAGCCGTCTTCGCCACCGTCGGCACGGTCACGGAGATCGGCTTCGACGTCGTCGACGTCGACGGCACGCTGCCGGCGACGCTGGCGTCGGGCGCCGTTGCGACGCCGGCCCATGTCGCCAATCGCGCCGGCACCTATGTTTTCGAACTCGACTATTCGGACTGGCGGCCGGAGAAGGACGGCGTCTACCGGCTCCGGATCGCTGGCCTCGGCGTCTCCGATCCGATCGTGATCGCCGAGGACGTATGGCTGCGCTCGGCGCGGCTTTCCATCGCCGGCCTCTACAACCAGCGCAGCGGCATCGCCCTCGACGGGCGTTTCGGCTACGAGCGCCCGGCCGCCTTTCGCCCCGGCGAGGGCATGGCGATACGCGAGAGCCGGCTGCCGCTGGCCTGGTCCTCGGAATTCGCCGGCTTCGTGCCGTTCGAGGAGGGCGCCAAGCCCGCCTGGCTGACGGACCGGATCGCGCCGGACAGCTACTGGGGCGGCTACATGGACGCGGGCGACTGGGACCGGCGCATCCAGCACGTCGAGGTGTCGTCGCTCCTGCTCGAGGTCTTCGAGAGCATCGCGCCGGAAAGACGCGGCGTCGATCTCGGCCTGCCGAAGTCCGCGGAGGTGCTCGATCCCGAACTCTATCGCGGAACCGACGCCTTGCCGGACCTCGTCCACGAGGCGATCTGGGGGCTGGATTTCTTCCGCCGCCTGCAGATGGCCGACGGCAGCATCCGCGGCGGCATCGAAAGTGCCGCGCACCCGCTCAAGGGCGAGCCGAGCTTTCTCGAGCATCGCCAGGTCTTCGCCTATGCGCCCGACCACGTGTCGAGCTACCGATACGCCGCCGCCGCTGCGAAGCTGGCGCGCGTCTTGAGCGGGTTGGGCAGCGACAGGCTGGCGTCCGTCTACCGCGCGAGCGCACGCGCTGCCTGGCAGGCGGCCGAGCGCGGCTTCGCCGATCCCGACCGCTACTATGCCGACGCCATCGCGGCCGGCGAGGCGTCAGGCGCCTTTGCCGGGGTGGGCTGGGACGAGCGCAAGAGCGGCTTGCAGGCCCAGGCCGGCGAGTACCGTGCCGCCGCCGCGGCGGCCCTGTTCAGGCTGACGGGCGAGCCTGCCTTCGCAGCGCTCTTCGAAGCGCGCTGGCGTGACGGCTGGGACCTCTATGCGCACAAGGGCGACGCGGCCTGGGACTATTTGAACGGCCCGGCCGCCGATCCGGGCATCGCAGCGCAGATCCGCGAGGCATTCCTGGCCGATGCCCGCCTCGTCGTGTCCGCCCAGGAGCGCCTGGCCTATCCGGCGATGAAGCACCCGGCCGCGCCCGCCGGCTGGGGGCAGGGCGGTGCGCCCGACTACAGCCAGCTGATGCTGCTCATCCGCGCCCATCGCCTCGGCGGGGACCCCGCCATCCTCAAGACCATGCAGCGCGCCCACCACGCCCTGCTCGGCGCCAACCAGCTGGGGCTTTCCCTGATGACGGGGGCCGGCGTCCGCCCCGTCGCCAATCCGCTGCACGAGGACAGCATCGCCATGGGTGTCGCCGCACCCATCGGCATCACCGTCTATGGCTGGGCATCCCAGGCAGCCACCGCCCAGGGCTGGGTGTTCGGTCCCCGGTGGTCGCCGCTGGCCGAAGTGGGGTCGGACGAGCGGCGGATGGATCCGCCGCGCTTCTCGATGCCCTTCTACGAATATCTCGTCGAGCATCCAGCCGTGGTGATGCAGCAGGAATACACCGTCCAGCAGACGATCGGCACGATGGCGGGGCTGGCGCTCTATCTTGACGGGCAGTGACCAGCCATCAGCGCGACGCGGGCACCCGCGCGGTCCTGCGTTGCCGGAACTCCGCCAGCGTAAGCCGCAGCAGTGGCAGCACCGAGAAGACATAGCGGCGCCACAGCCGCTTCGGGTCGGTGGCCAGGCGGTGCACCCACTCGATGCCGGCCCTGCTCATCCAGCGCGGCGCCCGCCGCTTCATTCCGGTCATGAATTCGAGCGAAGCGCCGATGCACAGCGCCGTGCCGACTGCCCGCCCATCCATCGCGATGGCATGGGCGATCTTTTCGGACTGCGGCGAGCCGATGGCGAGGAAGGTGAAGGCGGCCTTCTCGCGCACCACGAAGTCGACGCACTTGGCGAGTTCGGCCGGATTGTTGCCGACGCCGAAGGGTGGAACGTGCGCACCAATGCTGAGGCGCGGAAACTTTGCCCGCATCCTCGCGACGACCGCCTCGTTCGGCGCGACCAGGGCGATGTGGTCACCGTCCTTGACGACGGTGCCGAACAGGCAGGCGGTCAGGTCGGCGCCGGTCACGCGCGGCAGTTTCAGCGGCATGGCGCGCGCCAGCAGCACCAGCGGTTTGCTGTCGCAGAGCGTCAGCCAGGCCGCCTCGTAGAGCGGCTTCAGCTCGGCATGGGCGGAGAGGCGGACGACGTGGTCGACATTGGGGGTCACGACATAGCGGAAGCCGTCGGCGTTGCGCGTCGCCGCGATCAGCTCGACGACGTCGTCGAACTTGATGATGTCGAACGGGACGTTGAGAAAGTGCTGGCGTTGGATGACGGGGTCTTTCGCGATGCCGTTGCTTTGCACGAGTGCCAAGATGTAACCCCTGAGGTGCGCCTGGCCTGGCGCCTGCGCCTCCCGCCTTCCAGCCTTGACCCTCTAACAACATTGGCGATCCACCAACGTCAAGCCTGGGTTGCCGCCAAGATCGCCAAATCACAGAAGATCGTTAAATTCCATCGCGTAAGTATGGGCTGAGCGCCCGCGACGTGAAAGCAAATATGACCGAAATCATCCTTGTCCTGCTGTCCTTGGCCAATCTGGCGTTGCTGATTCCGGTTCTGGTCTTCGCCGTGGAGATATTTTCGGCCGTAAGCCGGGGTCGGCGCCAACCTGCGCCGTTACCCTCGGTCCGCCCCTCGGCCGCAATTCTCGTGCCGGCTCATGACGAGGCCGAGGGCATCGCCGCGACGGTACGCGGCCTGCGCGGGCAGCTGCGGCCGGGCGACCGGCTGCTCGTCGTCGCCGACAATTGCGCCGACGACACGGCGAGGCTCGCCCGCGAGGCCGGCGCGGAAGTGATCGAGCGCCAGGACCCGTCGCGGCGCGGCAAGGGTTTCGCGCTCGATTTCGGCGTCCGCCACCTCGCCGCGGCGCCGCCCGAAGTGGTGGTGATCGTCGACGCCGACTGCAGCCTCCGGCCCGGCTGCATCGACCGTCTCGTCGCGCGCGCCTCCGCGACCCAGCGCCCCGCGCAGGGCCTCTACCTGATGTCGGCGCCGGCAGGCGCGGGGCTCAACCTGCAGGTCGCCGAGTTCGCCTTCCTGGTCAAGAACAGGGTCCGGGCGGCGGGCCTGCACCGGCTCGGCTTCCCCTGCCATCTCACCGGCTCGGGCATGGCCTTCCCCTGGGTGGTCATCCGCGACGCCCACCTCGCCCATGCCAGCCTCGTCGAGGACATGAAGCTCGGGCTCGACCTGGCGCTCGCCGGCAGGGGCGCTGCGTTCTGCGAGGACGCCCGCATCGACAGCCATTTTCCCTTTTCGCAGGTGGGTGCGTCGTCGCAGCGCCGCCGCTGGGAGGAGGGGCATCTCGGCATGATCGCCCAGGCACTGCGGTCTCTGCCCGCCGCGGTCCGGTCCGGAAACACGGGCGCCGCAGCGCTCGTGCTCGACGTGCTGGTGCCGCCGATTACCCTGCTTGTGCTGCTCCTCGCTGCGGCCTTCGTCGTGACCGCGCTTGCAACCTATGACCTGTCGCTCGCCCCGTTCGCGCTGGCCGTTTCGTTGCTCTGCCTCGCCCTGTTCGGGCTCTCGGCGCTGGTCGCCTGGACAGCGTTCGGACGCCAGGTGCTGCCGCCGATGTCGCTGTTGCGCGTGTTCCCCTATGTGCTGCGCAAGCTTGCCCTCTATCCCCGCCTGGCGCTCGGCTCGCGGGTCGGCACCTGGATCCGCACCGACCGGCGGCGCCCGGACTGATCCCGAAAAGATACGGGGCCGCTCAGCCCGCCTCCGCCGGCTCGAGCCCCGGCACCCCGCGCCGCAGCGACCATATCAGCCGAACGGTGTCGCGGATGCGCTTCGCCCGGGCCACGACATATCCCCGCTCCGGCCGGGTGTAGGTGCGTTCCATGTAGCCGGTGTAGGCGATGACGAAGCGTGCCGGCACGCCCTCGCATCCGCCGTCGGGGCCGAATGCCTGCCGTACCCGCCACTGGGCGACGAGCTCCAGCGCAATGGATCTCAGGCTTTCCGCGCGGGCCTGGTCGAGCGCAGCCGGCACTGGCGCCGTGGCCGCCTCGTTGCCGAAAACCGTCGCATAGGCGGCCACGGCGACGAAGTAGTTGCCGAGCTCGGTCAGGTGCACGCGATCGGTGAACAATGCGGCCGTCACGCCCTCCGCGGCCAGCCCCTCGAAGCCCGCGACCGGCTGGGCGGAGGTGAGGCGCGCGACCAGTTCGGCGAGCGCCAGCGACGCCGGGATGAAGCGGATGCGATCCTGCCGGTCTTGCCCGGCCAGCTTGCGGTTGATGCCTTCCACCAGGCATTGCCAGACCGGCGAGGCGGCGCGCTCGTAGTCGATCCAGTCGCCGGGGGCGGTAAGGTCGGAGAGGTCCGCCCAGGGCGCGAGGAAATAGCTCATGCCGCGCGGATTGCCGGCCATGAACCTGTCCTGCAGCTCGCCCATGTAGGTCGCGGTGCCTTCGCTCAGCATCGCGTCGAGCACCCTGTGCCATTCGGTGACGATGAGCACGTCGTAGCGGCGCACTGCCAATTCGGCGATCACGTCGATCGGCTTGCCGTCGCGGCCGACCCCCGCGCCGTAGCCCGAGCCGGGCGGACTGCCGTCCGGCCCCAGCGTCCGCTGCCGGATCGACGAGCCGCCGATGTGCTGCCGTTCCCAGGTGAGGCGTCGGCCGCTCGCGGCCGCGATCGCCTCCAGCATGTCGGGGAAGGGCCGGTCGGTGAGGCTGTGCCCCGAGACGAAGAACTGCCCCGCATCCGCAGCCACCACGGGCGCCGTGCCGAGGGCGGGTGCGACGGCCTTTGCGGTCATGCCGAAGCTGAGCGCGGCAAAAAGCACGCCGGCTATGCCGTGGCGGGCCAGACGCCGGTCACGCATGCTGCGCAGCCAGGCCGGCCGCCCCCTGCCGGCACCCGCCGGCGTGCTTGAGCGTCATTGCCGTGACGACATGGTCGCGTCCGATCGCCATGCGGCCGGCCAGTTGTTCGCCTCTCGAAAACGGCCCGGCATCGGCCTCGAAGCGGGCGACGAACGTTCCGGAGGCAAGGTCGAGGCGCACGGACATCGCGTCGAACCCGAACAGCTTGCCCGAGAGCGGGTACTGGCATTTATAGGCGCATTCCTTGGCGCTGAAGACGGCGCGCGCCAGCAGGCCGCGGCGCCCTGCGGGCTGGGCGGCCAGCCATGCGCGCTCGTCCGCCGTGCAGATCTCCTCGACCAGTCCGGCGTCGAGCGGCAGGGCCGGCTCGATGTCGAGGCCGACCGACAGGTAGCCGTCGGCGCTGCGGGCGACCGCCGCCACGCACCAGTCGGCGCAATGGCTGATGCTGCCCGTCGTGCCCGCCGGCCAGGCAGGTGCGCGGTCGCCGCCGGCCGGAACGGCTGCCGGGGCGAGGCCGAGTTCGCGCATGGCCGTGCGCGCCAGAGCGCGTCCCGCCATGAATTCGCGCCGCCGCGCCGCCGATGCCCTGGCGATCGCTTCCTCCTCGCCGGGCAAAGGCGCGCCCCAGTCGCCGCGCGGGTCGCCCTGGGCGACCGCGACGTCCGGTTCGAACAGCCGGGCGAGCGCCACGCTCATCCCGTGCCGCGCGGCCGCATCAGTGCCGCCCGCCTGTCGCCGAGTGCCGCCCTGCGCATGGCGGCGCGGTCCGCCACCTTGCTCAGCCGGTCGTCCGCCTTGCCGCCCTGCGCAAGATGCTCGGACAGCGCCTTCACCGTCGGGAAGCGGAACAGGTCGGTGATGAGCATGTCCGGGGCGATGCCCGCCTTCAGTTCGCGATGCGCCTGTACCGCGAGCAGGGAATGCCCGCCGAGTGCGAAGAAGCTGTCCGACAGGCCGACCCTCTCTATGCCGAGGATGCGGCGGAAGGTGTCGGCGATGGCGCGCTCAACAGTGTCCGTCGGCTCGACATAGGCGGCAGCGATGGCCGGCGCGGCGACCGCGTCCGGCTTCGGCAGCGCCTTGCGGTCGACCTTGGCGTTGGGCGTCAGCGGAAATGCCTCCAGGGTGACGAAGTGGACCGGCACCATGTAGTCCGGCAGCGTCCTGGCAAGCGCCTGCCTGAGCGCATCCTCGTCGATCCGGCCGCCCGTCTGGCGCAGATAGGCGACGAGGCGCACGTCGTCCTTTCGGTCCTCGCGTGCCATCACCACGACCTCGGCGATGCCGGGGAAGGCCGCGATGCGCTCCTCGATCTCGCCGAGTTCGATGCGGTAGCCGCGCACCTTCACCTGGTGGTCGGCGCGGCCGAGGAACTGCAGCGTCCCGTCCGCGGTGAAGCGCGCCAGGTCGCCTGTCCGGTAGAACCGGCCGCCGGCGAAGAGGTTGGCCAGGAAGCGCTCGGCGGTGAGGTCCGGCCGGTTGTGGTAGCCGCGCGCCACCCCGTCGCCGCCGATATAGAGTTCGCCCTGAGTGCCGGGCGGAACCGGGCGTTGCGCGGCGTCGAGGACGTAGAGCTGGGTGTTGGCGATGGGCTTGCCCAGCGGCACCACCCCTTCGCCCACATTGGCGGGCGTTGTCGACGACCAGATCGTCGTCTCCGTCGGTCCGTACATGTTCTCGACGCTCGCCGCGGTCGTCTTGCGCAGGTCCGCAAGCAGCGACGACGGCAAGGCCTCGCCGCCGATGAACAGGTGTCGCACCCTGGCCAGCGCGCGCCGGTCGTCGTCGTTCATCAGGAACATGCGCGCCATCGAGGGCGTGCACTGCAGGTGCGTCACGCCGTGGCGTTCGATCTCCTCGGCAAGGCTGCCGCCATCGGCCGCCTCGTGCGAAACGGTCGCACGCGACCGCGCCACCACGTCGGCCAGCGGCACCAGCCGCTCGAGCACCAGTTCGCTCGCCACGCCGAAGTCGATCAGGCAGGCCACCTCGTCGACGCCGATGGCTGCCACCTGTTCGATGCGGTGCAGCGCGTCCTCGACTGTGCCGAAGAGGCCGCTGTCCTCGAAGTAGCGCAGGAAGGCAAATTCGAGGATCGCGTCGAGTTCGTCGGCCGCCAGCGACTGCAGGTCGATGTCCATCGGCTGCGCCACGCCCTGCGGCTTCTTGAACGCCGGGAAGGCCCAGGCATACTGCTTGATGAGGGCTGCGGCGCTGCGCAGATAGTCCTTCATCGGCTCGCGCGCCTGCCGGCGCACCTCCTCGCGGTCGGCGCCGACAAGCGTGTGCAGCATCAGCGTAACCTTGTGGTCGGCCGGGTTGCGTCCGGCTTCCACCAGCGCCTGCCTGTAGATGCGGATCTTGTCGGCGAGCTCGTCGACCGACTGGCCGAGCAGGTGGGTGAGCACGTTGGCGCCGAGCCGGGCGGCCTCGCGGTAGGTTTCCGGATTGCCGGCCGTGGTCACCCACACGGGCAGTTCCTTCTGCACCGGCCGCGGCTGCGTGACGACGCCGACCTTGCCGCTGCCGAAATCGAATTCGACCTTCTCGCCGCGCCACAGCTTCCGCACCGTCTCGATGTCGCGCAGCATCGCCGACTTGTTGTGCGGCGGCGCGTTCTCCGGCCGCAGCACGAAGTCCTCCGGCATCCAGCCCGAGGCGAAGGCGAGCCCGACGCGGCCGTTGCTGATGTTGTCGAGCACGGCCCATTCCTCGGCGACGCGGGCCGGATGGTGCAGCGGCAGCACGCAGCTGCCGGCGCGGATCGACAGGTTGCGCGTCACCGCGGCGACGGCCGCGCCGGTCACCGAAGGGTTCGGATAGGGGCCGCCGAAAGCGTGGAAGTGGCGCTCTGGCGTCCACAGCGCCTGGAAGCCGTGCGTGTCGGCGAACTTGGCGCCCTCGAGCAGCAGCCGGTACTTGGCGGGGCCGGCGCCGTCGTCGTTGCCCCAGTAGAACAGGCTGAAGTCGAGCTGCTTGTCCCGAGCCGCCCCGCGCCCCTTGTGGGCCTTGACCTCGCTCGAATGGATCACGACCTTGAAGCCGCGCGTCAGCGTCCAGAACAGCTCCAGCACCGAGATGTCGAAGGACAGGCTGGTCACCGCCAGCCACACCGGCTGGCCGCTTTCCGGCACGGTGACGCGCTCGTCCATGCCGGCGAAGAAGTTCGCCACGTTGCGGTGCTCGATCATCACGCCCTTCGGGCGCCCGGTCGAGCCCGAGGTGTAGATCACGTAGGCCAGGTTGCCGGACGTCGCCGGGCTTGCCGGTCTGTCCGTGCGCCCGCCGGCTTCCAAAAGATCCTCGATGCAGACCAGCCTGGCGGTGTGGACCGGCAGCGCGCCCTTGAGCGCGCGCTCGGTCAGCACGATCGGCGCGGCACTGTCCTCGACCATCAGCGCCAGCCGGTCGCCGGGGAACATCGGATCGAGCGGCACATAGGCGCCGCCCGCCTTCTGGATGGCGAGCGCGCCGACGACGAGTTCGACCGAGCGCGATACGTTGAGACCGACCATGGTGTCCGGGCCGACGCCGAGGGCGATCAGCGCATGGGCGACGGTGTTGGCCTGCTCGTCGAGCTGGCGATAGGTCAGCTGGTCCTCGCCCGCGGCCACCACCACCGCGTCCGGCGTCCGGTCGACCTGCCGCTCCACCAGCCGGTGCATCAGGGCGCCGCGGTCATAGTCGCGGGCCGTGTCGTTCCATGCGTGCAGCACGCGATGCTGCTCGTCCTTGGTCATCAGCGGCAGCTCGGCCAAGGTGCCGCTGCCTTCCGCGAAGGCCCTGGCGAGCACCGAGAGACGCAGGGCGATGTCGCGCGCCTGCGCCTCGCTCATCCGCGCCCGGTCGAACTGCAGGGCATCGGTATCCGCGTCTTCGCCGAGGGCGAAGGCCAGCGCGCAGCCCGCGGGCAGCGCGTCCCGTTCGCCGGGGCCTTCGACCAGCCCGATCGTCAGCCGCGGTTCCTTGAGGCCGGGGACGCGGCGCGTCAGGTCCGACAGCCAGGCCCCGCGGTCACGCGCGGCGGCGATGGCGTCGGCCACCTGGCTTTTGAAAGCGCCCAGGCTCACGTCGTCGGCAGCCTTGAGGTTCAGCGGCGATATATCGGAAAAATAGCCCGGGAAGGCGGCGGCGTGCGCCCTGGCCGCCTGGCTGGAAAAGGCCAGCGACGCCTCGGCCTGGCCTGCGAGGCGGAGCACGAAGGCGGCGACGGCCGCTATCCTCGCGTCGCGGTCGAGCGTGCGCGGCAGGTCGAGCGGAATCGTCGCGACATCCGCCGCCTGGCCCGCCGTCCATGGCTTGATGTCGAGGAGGTCGATGTCCTGCGCCGCGGCGATCGCCGCCTGCGCTTCCGCCTCGTGGCCCGCGGCCTCTGCCACTGCCCCGGTCAGCTCGCGCGAAAAAGCCTCGTCCATGCCGGGCAGCACCATGCCCGGCCGCAACGCCGTCCACAGCGGCTCGCCGTCGCCGATGCGCGACGCCTCGACCAGCACCGCAGCGTCCGCCGCCGCGATCACCGCGCCTTCCGGCGAGACCGACATCACCGTGCCCGGCGCGCCGTGCGGGGCATCGCCGGTGACGGTCAGCCCGCTCACGGCGTAGAGGCCGCTTTCGGCGCGCAGTTTCGGCGTGACCAGCGGATTGGCGTATCCGGCGCCGAAGTCGAGCGCTCGCACCAGCCGTTCGAGGCTGTGGGCCGGCTGGTCGAAGCGAAGCGTTCCAGCAGCTTCGGGGCGCTGCTTCCTGCCGAAATAGCTGCGTCCGGCGAGGTCCTGCGGACGTCCGGCGAGCGTTCCGCGCTCGATACCGTCGAGCAGTTCGGCGAAACTGCCAATCCCCGCCTCGAAGCACTTGGTGTTGAGCATCAGCGCGGTCTCGTCCGGTGCGATGTCGAACATCCGCTGCACGTAGATTGCGCCCTGGTCGACGCCGGAGGCCAGCGCATGCCAGGTCACGCCATGCGTCTCCTCGCCGTTGAGGATCGCCCAGGCCGGCGCGTTCAGTCCGGCATAGCGGGGCAGGGGGCCGTCGTGGAAATTGGCCGCGCCCATCCTTGCCTTGCGCCACACCGATTCGGGAATGAGCCTGAGGTTGGCGGCGCTGAACAGCCAGTCGTAGCCGGTGCCGTCAAGCTGGCGCGCAAGGTCCTCTCCCCAGCCGGTCGAATGTATGCCGCTGCGTTCGGCATAGCCGCGGATGCTGGGGCTCTCGGTCACGATCGCGCAGATTCGGTGTCCGCGGCCCCGCAAAGTCTCGGCGCATTGCACCAGAAGCGACTCGTCGCCGATCAAGACGCAATCGAAGTGTCCGTTAACCATGTCGTGAGACCGCCCCTGTGCTTGCCCCGAATGCAGTGGCTCTTATACTGGCCAGCGTAAATGAACGTTATGATGGTGCCTGGAATTATCATCAGCATCGTAACAGCTGGTTAAGTCAGTTGCTTTGGGTCCTGCCCATAGTCCTTGCTCTGCACCATCGGACGGGATTTCCGGCGCCGTTTAACGGCATGTTCAATTTTCCCGGCGATACGAAGCACATGGGGCGCTAAGTGGGGTGGTAAGGCTGCGGGGCGCGTCCTGCGCCTCGAAGATTCCTGGACCGCGACGGATGGCGCCTGCAGCAGGTACAAGCCATGACCGATAGTCCCGACCAGTTCTCCCCGAACGACATCGCCATCGTTGGCATGGCGCTGCGCGTTCCCGGCGCGCGCGATGTCGGCCAATTCTGGGCCAATCTGCGCGACGGCGTCGAATCTATCCGCGATCTCACGGAAGAGGAACTGCTGGCGGCGGGTGAGCAGCCGGGCCGCATCCACCATCCCAACTACGTGCGCCGCACCGCCGAGCTCCCGGCCATGGAAATGTTCGACGCCGAGTTCTTCGGGCTGAGCCCGAAGGAGGCGGCGATCATGGACCCGCAGCACCGCCAGTTCCTGGAATGCGCCTGGGAGGCGATGGAGGATGCCGGCCGCACGCCCGATTCCAGCGGCGGCCCGGTCGGCGTCTTCGCCGGCTGCGGCATGGGCAGCTACTTCTACTTCAACGTCTGCAGCAACCGCCAGCTGGTCGACCAGGTCGGCATGTTCCTGCTCAGGCACACCGGCAACGACAAGGATTTCCTCGCCACCCGCGCCTCCTTCGCCTTCGACCTGCGCGGACCGAGCGTCAACATCCAGACCGCCTGCTCCACCTCGCTGGTGGCGGTGCATTCGGCCTGCCAGAGCCTGCTTGCCGGCGAGTGCGAGATGGCGCTGGCCGGCGGCGTCACGATCGACCTGCCGCACCGCCGCGGCTACATGTACCAGGAGGGCGAGATCCTTTCGCCCGACGGCCGTTGCCGCGCTTTCGACCACCGGGCCGCCGGCACCGTCTTCGGCAGCGGCGTCGGCGTGGTCGTGCTGCGTCGCCTCTCCGACGCGATCGCCGACGGCGACATCGTCCACGCCGTGATCAAGGGCACGGCCGTCAACAACGACGGCGCCGGCAAGGCCGGCTATCTCGCGCCCAGCGTCAACGGCCAGGCCGAGGCGATCATCGAGGCGCAGGGCCTGGCCGGCGTCGACGCCGGCTCGATCCAGTATGTCGAGTGCCACGGCACCGGCACCTATCTCGGCGACCCGATCGAGATCGAGGCGCTGACGCAGGCGTTCCGCCAGGGCACCGACCGGACCGGCTTCTGCCGCGTCGGCTCGGTCAAATCGAACATCGGCCATCTCGACACGGCCGCCGGCGTCGTCAGCCTGATCAAGGCCTCGCTCGCGGTGAAGCACGGCGAAATCCCGCCGACGCTGGGTTTCGAGAAGCCGAACCCGGCCATCGCCTTCGAGCGCAGCCCGTTCATCGTCAACGACCGGCTGACGCCGTGGCCGCATACGCCGGGCCCGCGCCGCGCCGCCGTCAATTCGCTCGGCGTCGGCGGCACCAATGCGCACGCCATCATCGAGCAGGCGCCGGCGCTGTCCGCCGGCCGCGCCGCCGCCGAGGACGCGCCGCAGCTCCTGGTCTTTGCCGCCAGGAGCCGCAAGGCGCTCGACCAGGCGACCGTGCGGCTCGGCGCTGAAATGGTCCGCCGGCCCGATCTCGGCCTGGGCGACGCCGCCTACACCCTTCTTGCCGGCCGCAGGCATTTCGAGCATCGCCGCGTCGTCGCCGTGCGCGACCGCGCCGACGCCGTCGCGGTCCTCTCCGATCCCGAGAGCAAGCGCGGCTTCACCCATTCGGCGCTCGACAATGCCTCCGGCCCGGTCTTCCTGTTCCCCGGCGGCGGCGCCCAGCATGTCGGCATGGCCCGCGCGCTCTACGACGGCGACCAGCGGTTCCGCGCGACCGTCGACGAGGGCATTTCCTATCTCGATCCTGCCGCGGCGGCGGAGATCCGCCGCGTCTGGCTCGACCGGGGCACCGACCGCGCCGAGGCGGAGGCCGCCTTCCTGCGGCCCTCGGTGCAGTTGCCGGCGATTCTGATCGTGGAGGTGGCCGTCGCCCGCTGGTGGATCGATCGCGGCGTCAAGCCGTCTGCCCTCATCGGCCATTCGATGGGCGAGAACGCGGCCGCCTGCATCGCCGGGGTCATCAGCTTGCGTGACGCGGTCAACCTCGTCCGCCTGCGCGGCGAACTGTTCGACACGGTCGAGCCGGGCGGCATGCTGAGCGTGCCCCTGTCGGCCGCCGCCCTCGCCGAGATCATGCCGCCGGAACTCGATCTCGCCTCGGTCAACGCGCCCGAACTCTGCGTCGTCTCGGGGCGCAACGAGGACCTCGACGGCTTCCGGGCGGCGCTGCGCGAGCGGGGCATCGACGCCTCGCGCATCGCCATCGACATCGCCGCCCATTCGCGCATGCTCGAGCCGATCCTCGGCCGCTTCGAGGTTTTCCTGCGCGGAATCCGGCTGAACGCGCCGTCGATTCCCATCGTCTCCAACCTCACCGGCACCTGGCTGTCGGAGATGGACGCCCGCGATCCGCTCTACTGGGTCCGCCACCTGCGCTCCACCGTGCAATTCGGCAAGGGCATGGGTCTTCTGGCGAGCGAGCCCGGCCGCGTCTTCGTCGAGGTCGGGCCGGGCCGGGCGCTGTCGTCGCTGGTCAAGCTGCAGCCCTCCATTGCTGCGAACCAGGTGATCAACAGCCTGCCGCATGCGGAGGACGACAGCGACGACCGCGTCCACCTGCTCGCCGCACTCGGCCGCGCCTGGGCGGTGGGGCTGGACGTGCCGCTCGAGCGTCTATGGGAGGGCACCGGCGCCCGCCGCGTGTCGCTGCCCACCTATCCGTTCCAGCACCAGCGCTATTTCATCGAGCCCGGTGCCGCTGCCTCGGCCGAGGCGACCGAGCAAGTGCTGCGCAAGCTGCCCGACATGGCCGACTGGGGCTTCAGGCCGACATGGCGCCAGTCGGTCGCCGACGTCGAGATCGACGCGGGCGCGGAGCCGACCTCCTTTCTCGTCTTCCTCGACCGGGCAGGCTTCGGCCGGCCGCTGGTCGAGAGCCTGCGCGCCGGCGGCCACCGGGTGGCCACCGTCGAGGTCGGTGACACTTTCGCGCGCAAATCGACGGACGCCTATTCGGTCTGCCCCGAGGACGGCCGCGCCGGCTACGATGCGCTGCTCGCGGCAATCGCCGCCGAGGGCGCGCTGCCGCAGCGAATCCTGCATCTTTGGCTCGTCACCGCCGACGAGAGCCATCGGCCGGGCTCGAGCTTCTTCAACCGCAACCAGGAACAGGGCTTCTACAGCCTCGTCCATCTCGCCCAGGCGCTCGGCGACGCCGGCGCGAGCGACTTGCAGCTGACCGTCGTCAGCAACGGCATGCAGCGCGTCGGCGACGAGCCTCTGCCCTATCCGGAGAAGGCTACGGTGCTCGGCCCCGGGCTCGTCATCCCCAAGGAGATGCCGGGCACGAGCGTTCGCCTGATCGACCTGCAATTGCCCCGCGCCGAAGCCGCGCGCGGCCCGTTCCGCCGCACCGCAGCGCAAGGGCCGGCGGCGATGGCGCAGATCCATGCGCAGCTGCGCGACGACCTGTTCGCCGCGCCGGCATCAGAGGTCGTCGCCTATCGCGACGGCCGACGCTGGACACGTGGCTATGGCAGGCTGCCGCTTGCCCCGGCCGGCGAGGGCCGCCAGGGCTTCCGCCGCCAGGGCGTCTACATCGTCACCGGCGGCCTCGGCGACCTGGCGCAGGTGATGGCGCAGGGCCTCGCCGACGAGTTCGACGCCCGCGTCATGCTGGTCGGGCGCAGCCCGCTTCCGCCCCGCGGCCAATGGCCCCTGATCATGCGCACCCGCGCGCGCTCCGACCGCCTGCGGCAGGCCATGGAGCGCATCGTTGCGCTGGAAGCTGCCGGCCACAAGGTCGCCTATACGGCGGCCGACGTCGGCAACCCCGAGCAGATGGCGGCGGTGGTTGCGGCGACCCGCGCCGAATTCGGCGAGATCAACGGCGTCATCCACACCGCCGGCGTGGTCGACGACGACCTGCTGCAGCTCAAGTCGATCGACGCCATGGAAGCGGTGCTCGCGCCCAAGCTGCACGGCACGGCGGTCCTCGACCGCGTCTTCCGCGACGTGCCGCTCGATCTCTTCGTGCTGTTCTCCTCGACCAGCACCGACACCGCCCCCGCCGGCCAGGTCGACTATGTCGCCGCCAACGCCTATCTCAACGCCTACGCCGAGAGCCGCGCCGGGGATACCGGCCGCAGGACCGTCGCCGTCCACTGGGGCATCTGGAACGAGGTCGGGCTCGCCGCCCGCGCGGTCGGACGTTCTGGCCTGGCGGCGAGCGACGAGCCCCGGATGGATGCGGCCCGCGGGCCGTTCTTCCGGTCCTGGGTCGAGGATGCCGAGGGCACGCCCTGGCTCGAGGCCCTGATCGGCCCGGCCACCCACTGGCTGCTCGACGAGCACCGCATGGTTTCGGGCGAGCCGGTCCTGCCCGGAACCGGCTATGTCGAGCTCATCGCCCAGGCGCTCGGCGAATACGGATTGGACGCACGCGCTTCGATCGAAGACCTGGTCTTCCTGCGGCCGCTGGTCGTGAAGGACGGCGCCACCAGCACCATCCGCGTCCGCATGACGCCCGAGGCGGACGGCCATCGCATCGAGGTCACGGCTTCGCAGGCGGGCGATGCGTCCTTCGAGACCTTTGCCGAGGCTTTCGTGCGCGGGCTGCCGAAGTCCGTTCGTAGCGGTTCCGAGATGGCCGAAGCCGCCGGGCGCTGCGTCGTCGCCGAACGCGCCGAAGGGGCGGATGCGCTGCCATCGGTGCAGGCCCCGCATGTGCGCTTCGGCCCGCGCTGGCAGGTGCTCCGCTCCGTCGCCTTCGGCCGCGCGGAGGCCTTTGCCGAACTCGCTTTGCCGCAAGCCTATCGCGGCGATGCCACGCTGCTCCATCCGGCGCTGCTCGACATCGCCACCGGCTTCGCCATGCGCCTCGACCCCGAATATGACGGCTCGGTCCTATGGGCGCCGATGTCTTATGGCCGGATCGCCGTCCACGGGCCGCTGCCGGACCGCGTTTCCAGCTGGGTCCGGCTGTGCCGCGGCTTCGAATACGGCAAGGGCTATGTCGCCTTCGATGTCTCGATCGCCGACGCCTCCGGTCAGGTCCTCCTCGAAATCCAGCGTTTCGTGATGAAGCGTCTCGACAGCGACCTCGGTCTCGTGGCGCCGCGTACGGCGGGGAACGCCGCCGCCGCCGACGACCATCGCCAGTCGCCCGCCGCGCTGCAGCTTGCCGCCCAGGTGAGCCAGGGCATTCTTCCCGGCGAGGGTTTCGAGGCGCTCCGGCGCGCGCTGGCGACCGGCCAGTCGCAGCCGATCGTAAGCTCGATGGATCTCGAAGCCTTGCGCCGGCGCGCTGCCGTGCCGGCCGTGGCCGCGCCGCAGGGCGGTGACCAGTTCGAGCGGCCGGAGCTCGACAGCGACTATGTCGCCCCGCGCAACGACATCGAACGCACGCTCGCCGGTTTCTGGAGCGAACTGCTCGGCGTCGACCGGATCGGCGTCGACGACAGCTTCTTCGACATCGGCGGCCATTCGCTGATCGCCGTGCGCCTGTTCCGCATGATCAAGAAGCAGTACGCCGTCGACCTGCCGATATCGGTGCTGTTCGAGGCGCCGACCATCGCCGGCTGCGCGCAGCTGATCGCGAGCCACCTGCCGTCCGGCGAGGGCAGCGGCTCCGGACCTTCCCAGGTCTCGCCGCCTGCGGAAAAGCATCTGCATCTGGTGGCGATGAGCGCGGGCACGAACCCGTCGGCACCGCCGGTCTTCATCTGCGCCGGCATGTTCGGCAACGTGCTCAACCTGCGCCAGCTCGCCATGCGGCTCGGCGTCGACCGGCCGGTCTACGGGCTCCAGGCGCGCGGCCTCTATGGCGACCAGGAACCGCACGCGACCTTCGAGGAGATGGCGCGCGACTACCTCGCCGAAGTCCGCAAGGTCCAGCCCCGCGGTCCCTATCTGCTGGCCGGATTCTCGGGCGGCGGGCTCGCCGCCTACGAGATGGCGCAGCAGCTGCGCGCCGAGGGCGAGGAGGTGGCGCTCGTCGCCATGCTCGACACGCCGCTGCCGACCCAGCCGCGGCTCAGCGCCTTCGACCGGTTGCAGATGAAGCTGCAGGACCTGCGCCGCCACAAGCTGTCCTTCGTCACCGGCTGGATCCGCGACCGCCGGCGCTGGCAGGCCGAAATGCGCGACAAGCGCGAAGCCGCGGAGGCGGAAAACGCGGGCAGGCAGTTCCAGAATGCCAGGATCGAGGCGGCGTTCCGCGCGGCGCTGCTCCGCTACGACCTCAAGCCCTATCCCGGCAAGCTGCTGCTGCTCAGGCCCAGGCTCAACATCCTTTACAGGTTGAGCGGCGGTCGGCGCCTCCAGGAGGGTCGCAACGTCGCGCTCGACGACAATGGCTGGACGCCATACGTGGCCGAACTCGAAGTGCAGGAGGTGGCGGGCGACCACGACAGCATGGTGCTGGAGCCCTATGTCCGCGTGCTGTCCGATCGGCTGCGTCCGCGCCTTGCCGCGGCGCTGTCCGACGAAAGCGGGCGGCTGCGCATCGCAGCCGAGTAGGGGGCAAAGGCCGGCGCCTCTCGCTTGCGCGAGTGCCGGTGGGGCGCCGGCCAGGCAGGTTCTGAGGGAGACCCGCCGCAGCTAATCTGCCACAGCGGCGGCGGCAGGGTAGTAGCTCCTTCGAGCTATGCGAGGACGGGCAGCGCGTGCGACCCGTCCGCAGATGCCTGCCGCAGCGCTCAGCTTGCCGGCAAGGGCTGCCGCGCCAGCCGCCAGAACTCCTGCGGCTCATCGAGCAGGTGCGTGAGCCCGGTGCGCTCGAAGGCGAGCGCGGCCTGTTCGGCGGCGTCGTCCAGGATCGCGTTGGCGTCGAGATGGTCGGCCTTGCGGCCGCGCATCAGCACCCGGCCGTTGACGATGACGGTGTCGACGTCGGCGGCATTGGCGAAATGGGCGATGCGCGTCACCGGCATCACCGGCGGATAGAGATGCGGCTTGCGCATGTCGACGAGCACGACGTCGGCCTTCTTGCCGACCTCCAGCGAGCCGATCTCATGCTCCAGGCCCAGCGCCTTCGCGGCGTCGATCGTCGCCATCTCCAGCGTCTTTCCGGGCGGCAGGTAGGCAGGGTCGCGGAAGTGGCGGCGGTGGTAGTGCATGCACTGCGCCATGTGGCGGAACATGTCGTAGCCGCGGTCGGGGGCTGCGGCGTCCGAGCCGAGGCAGACATTGATGCCCGCCTCGATCAGCTCCGGCACCGGGCAGCGGGCATAGACCGACATGATCGCCGAGGGGTTGTGGATGATCGACGCGCCGGTCTCCTTGAGCGCGGTGAAATCGTCCTCGGTAAGGTCGACGCTATGGCCCAGCAGCGCGAACTTACCGAGGACGCCGAGATCGCGCGCCAGCGCGACCGAGCCGTCGCGGTGGCCGTCCTGGGTGAACAGGACGTCCTTGCGACGGCGCATATCCATGACCGCTTCACCCATCGCCATGACCTGCCGGCGGTCTTCCGCCTCGGCCACGTGGCGGGCATAGTAGACCGGCATCACGAGGCAGATGCCGGTGCCGCGGCCGAGCACGTCGTTCCAGCGGTCGATCAGCGTCTCGCTGACCTCGAGCTGCCTTTCGAACGACACCTCCGTGTCGTGCCACGCGCCGTCGCCGCCGAGCGTGCGGTAGCGGCGCGGGAAGGGCGGCCGGCCCGGCCCGACGGCGAGGAAGGTGCGCAGGCCCGCCTCGATCGTCGCCTCGCAGTGGGCGTCGCCCGAGGCCGGGTCGTCGGTGCGGTAGATGTCTGCGCCGCCGCCCAGCAGCGTCATCGCCGTGGTCACACCGCCGCGCAGCCTTTCGAGCTGCACCATGCGCGCCTCGGCGCGCCAGAAGGCCGGCGTCGAGCCGCGCGCATAGATCTCCTCGCAGGCCTGGAACCAGGTGTCGACGCCGGCGCCCGCATTGCGCACCAGCCCGTGGCCGGCATGCGAATGGTTGTCGATCAGGCCGGGCATGGCCACCATGCCGGTGGCGTCGATCACCTGCTTGGCACCGGCCGGCTCCGGGTCGCGCTCCGTGCCGATGGCGCTGATGCGATCTCCGGTGATCGCCAGCCAGGCGCGGTCGAGCACCCGCCGGTCGGGATCGACCGTCACGGCGGTCACGTTGCGCACGAGGATGTCTGGCTGCGCCATGTCAGTCTTTACCTTTCGAAAATGGGGCCTTCGGGGGCTGTCGCCTAGAGGCCGAGGATGTCCTCGAGGTCGCGCGCCACCACCCGCTCGCTTTCGAGGTCGAGCTGGTTCTCGATATGGGCGAGGTGGTGGTGCATGACGGCGAGCGCCTTCTTGGCGTCGCGCGCGGTGATGCTGTCTACGATCGCCGCATGCTCGTCGGGGCCGCAGCTGAGCACGTCCTTCTGCTGGTACATCGCCATGATCAGCGAGGTCCGCGAAATCAGGTCGCGCAGCAGGCCCGCAAGTATCTGCGACTGCGCCAGGTCCGCGATCAGCAGGTGGAAGGCGCCCGAAAGGCGGATCGCGGTGGCGACCTCTCCGCCCGAATGCGCCTTGCGCTCGTCGTCGACGTGACGGCGCAGCCGCTCGATGCCCTCGGCGCCGATGGTCGAGCACAGCCGCTCCACCAGCCGCTCCTCGATCGTGCGGCGGGCGAAGAACACGTCGCGCGCTTCTTCGATGGAGGGCTTGGCGACGAAGGCGCCGCGGTTCGGCACCAGCGTGATCAGCCCGTCGCGGGCAAGGTTCTGCAGCACCTGGCGCACGCGCGCCCGGCTGACCGAGAAGATGTCGGAGAGCTGCTCTTCCTTGAGGCGCGTGCCCGGTCCGATCTGCCGCTCGGCGATCGCGTCCCAGATTTTCTCGTAGATCTCCTGATCGGTGACCGGCCGCCTGGCGGCTTCAGCGTCCATCCAATCCTCCTCCCGCAGGCCAAGATGACGACCTGCAGCCTATTCAATCCCATTTGCCGCACAAGTCAACAAATTTGTCGACAAAGATTGTTGACAATATGAAACGATAATGTCAGCAATAACTGGAAGAGCCCGGAGGGTCGAGGAGAACGACCCGGGTTCGTGTCCTGAAACGGGAGGATTGAGATGAGGAAATTCCTGCTCGCGGCCACCGCCGCGGCCGTGGTCCAGCTTGGCCTGATGGGTGCTGCTGGCGCCAACACGTTGCGCTACGCCGCTGCCGGCGACATCTACGGGCTCGACCCGGATTCGATGACCGACAGCTTCTCCAACAATTTCCTGCAGAACATCTACGAGCCGCTGGTCCGCTACAACAAGGAGCTCAAGATCGAGCCGGCGCTGGCCCTGTCCTGGGAGCTCGTCAAGCCCGACGTCGTCCGCTACAAGCTGCGCCAGGGCGTCAAGTTCCATGACGGCGCCGACTTCGGCGCCGACGACGTGGTCATGTCCTTGATGCGCGCCGTCGACGAGAACTCGCCGATCAAGGGCAACCTGCCGGCGCTCAAGTCGGTCGAGAAGATCGACGACTTCACCGTCGACCTGCACCTCTCCGGCCCGACGCCGCTGCTCAACAACTACCTGACCAACATCGCGATCTTCGATTCCGGCTGGCTCGAGAAGAACAACGCCGTCAAGCCGATCAACGCCGAGCTCGGCCAGGAAGGCTACACCTCCACCAACGCCAACGGCACCGGCCCGTTCAAGCTCGAGAGCCGCCGTCCCGACGCCCAGACCGTGCTGGTCGTCAATGAGGGCTGGTGGGACAAGCCCGAGCACAACCTGACCAAGATCATCTTCACGCCGATCGCCTCCGACGCCACCCGCGTCGCGGCGCTTCTGTCGGGCGAGGTCGACATCATCACGCCGTCGCCGCTGCAGGACGCCAAGCGCATCGCCGGCAATCCGGGCACCAAGGTGCTGGAGAACCCCGGCCTCCGCACCATCATGATGAACTTCAACATGCGCGACAAGCTCGTCGACGGAAACGTCGAGGGCAATCCGTTCAAGGACGTGCGTGTCCGCAAGGCCGTCTACCAGGCCATCAACATGGACCTGGTGCGTGACAAGATCATGCGCGGCAAGTCGCGCAACGCCGGCTTGCAGATCGCCCCGGAAGTGCCCGGCTTCGACGCCAAGCTCAACGAGCGCTTCCCCTACGATCCGGCAGCCTCCAAGGCCCTGCTCGCCGAAGCCGGCTATCCCAACGGCTTCCAGTTCAACCTGAACTGCCCGAACGACGCCTACGTCAACGACGAGGAAGTCTGCCAGGCGATCACCGCGATGCTGGCCCAGGTCGGTCTCACCCCGAAGCTCGTCACCGAGGCCCGCACGCTGGCCTTCAAGAAGGCGCAGGAAAAGCAGACCGACATGTTCATGATCGGCTGGGCGACGCTGCCGATGCTCGACGGCTTCTCGGTGCTGTCGGCCATGCTGCATTCGCCCGAGGAGAAGCTCGGCACCTGGAATCCCGGCGGCTACTCGAACGCCAAGGTCGACGAACTGGTCAAGAAGATCGACGTCGAGCTCGACGAGACCAAGCGCCGTCAGATGATGGTCGAGGCCTTTGCCATCGCCAAGGATGACGTCGCCTGGCTGCCGCTGCACCAGCAGCCGCTGTCGTGGGCGGTGCGTGACAACGTCGAGGTCGTCCAGACCGCCGACGACCTGCTCCGCCTCTGGTACGTCAAGGTCAAGTAAGTCGAACCGGGCCCCTGTCCCGCAAGGGCGGGGGCCTTTCGCTGCCGGCAAGCCCGCCGCCTCGACGTGGGCCTACCTCTAGAGCAATTCCAGGAAAAGTGCGCAGCGGTTTTCCGTCCGGAATTGCGCAAAAACAAAGAGATAGAGCGTTTCCACGATTCGAAGAAAAGTGGAAACGCTCAAGGGAGTTGGGACGATGTTCGTGTTCCTCGTACGCCGCTTGCTGCAGGCCGTCATGGTCATGCTCGCGGTCGCATTCATCGCCTTCCTGATGTTCCGTTTCCTCGGCGATCCGGTGAACAACATCGTCAGCCAGGATGCCACCCAGGCCCAGCGCGAGGAAGTGCGCCAGCGCCTGCGCCTCGACGACCCGCTGGTGGTCCAGTACGGCCGCTTCGTCGTCAACGCCGCCCAAGGCGATTTCGGCATCTCCTACCGCAACAGCCGCCCGGTCAGCGCGCTGCTCGCCGAGCGCCTCCCGGCGACCGCCGAACTCGTGCTCGTCGCAGCCGTGCTGTCGCTCGTCCTCGGCATTCCGCTCGGCATCTACACCGCGCTCAGGCCGCGCGGCGTGCTGAGCCAGGGCCTGCAGATCATGTCGCTCATCGGCATATCGCTGCCCACCTTCGTCACCGGCATCCTGCTGATCCTGGTCTTTTCCGTCTGGCTCGGCTGGCTGCCGTCCTTCGGCCGCGGCGACGTCGTCGACATCGGCTGGTGGTCGACGGGCTTCCTCACTGCCTCGGGCCTCAAGGCGCTGATCCTGCCGTCCTTCATGCTCTGCCTGTTCCAGCTCACGCTGATCATGCGGCTGGTGCGCGCCGAGATGCTGGAGGTGCTGCGCGCCGACTACATCAAGTTCGCCAAGGCCCGCGGCCTGAAGAACCGCGCCATCCACTTCCGCCATGCCCTCAAGAACACGCTGATCCCGGTCGTCACCATCTTCGGGCTCCAGCTCGGCGGCCTCATCGCCTTCGCCATCATCACCGAGACGGTGTTCCAGTGGCCGGGCATGGGCGCGCTCTTCATCCAGGCCGTCAACTTCACCGACGTGCCGGTCATGGCCGCCTATCTCGTCATGGTCTCGCTGATCTTCGTCGTCATCAACACCAGCGTCGACCTTCTCTACAACGTCATCGACCCGCGCCTTCGCACCGACCCCACGCGTGCGACCGGCCGCGGCGCCTGACGGGAGCCCAAGTCATGAGCGACACTTCCTTCACCGGGCGCCTGCGCAGCTTTGCCGACAGCGACCTGTTCTACAGCTTCCGCCGTTCCAGGACGACGGTCGTCGCCGCGGTCGCGCTCACGCTGCTGTTCGTCGGCGCGGTCTTCGCCCCTCTGATCGCCCCGCACAACCCCTTCGACATCGCCAACCTCAACCTGCTCGACAGCGAGCTGCCGCCGTCCTGGCTCGAAGGCGGCAACCCGGCCTACTGGCTCGGCACCGATACCCAGGCGCGCGACGTGCTGTCGTCGATCCTGTACGGCCTGCGCATCTCGCTCTTCGTCGGCTTCGCCAGCGTCATCCTGGCCGCCGTTCTGGGCGTCTTCCTCGGCCTGCTCGGCGGCTTCGTCGGCGGCATGGTCGACGCCGTCATCATGCGCGTCGCCGACGTGCTGCTCAGCTTTCCCGCGATCCTGGTCGCACTGCTCATCAACGGTGTCATGCGTGGCATCCTCCCCGCCAACCAGCACGAGAGCGCGGCCATCCTCGTTCTCGTGCTGGCCATCGGGCTCACCAACTGGGTGCAGTACGCCCGCACCGTGCGCGGTTCGACCCTGGTCGAGCGCCAGCGCGAATATGTCCAGGCCGCGCGCACCATCGGCGTCGGCCGCCTGCGCATCATGCTCACCCACATCCTGCCCAACGTGCTCGGACCGGTGCTGGTCATCGGCACCATCAACCTCGGCATGGCCGTGCTCACCGAGGCGACGCTGTCCTTCCTCGGCGTCGGCATGCCGGCAACCCAGCCCTCGCTCGGCACGCTGATTCGCGTCGGCAACGAGTACCTGTTCTCCGGCATCTGGTGGGTGGTGATCTTCCCGTCGGCCACGCTCGCCGTGCTCGTGCTCGCCGTCAATCTGATCGGCGACTGGCTGCGCGACGCGCTCAACCCGAAGCTGAGGTAAGGCCATGGCCCTGCTCGAAGTCGAAAACCTCAAGGTCGAATTCCCCACCCGCCGCGGCGTGCTCACCGCCGTCGACGATGTCTCCTTCTCGGTCGAACAGGGCGAGATCCTTGGCGTGGTCGGCGAATCCGGCGCCGGCAAGTCGATGACCGGAGCCGCCGTCATCGGCCTGCTCGAACCGCCCGGACGCATCGGCGGCGGCCAGATCCGCCTCGACGGCAAGCGCATCGACAATCTGTCGCCCGACGAGATGCGCCGGATTCGCGGCCGCCACATCGGCGCCGTGTTCCAGGATCCGCTCACCAGCCTCAATCCGCTCTTCACCGTCGGCGAGCAGTTGGTCGAGACCATCCGTACCCATCTGCCGATGTCGGCCGCCGAGGCGAAGAAGCGCGCCATCGAATGGCTCGCCGAGGTCGGCATCCCGGCGCCCGACCGGCGCATCGACCAGTATCCGCACCAGTTCTCGGGCGGCATGCGCCAGCGTGTCGTCATCGCGCTCGCACTCTGCGCCGAGCCGCGGCTGATCATCGCCGACGAGCCGACCACCGCGCTCGACGTCTCGGTCCAGGCGCAGATCATCGGGCTGCTCAAGCGCATCTGCCGCGAGCGCAACGCGGCGGCGATCCTGGTCACCCACGACATGGGCGTCATCGCCGAGACGGCGGACCGCGTCGCGGTCATGTATGCCGGCCGCCTCGCCGAGATCGGCCCGGTCGCCCGCGTCCTGAAGAACCCGAGCCACCCCTACACCGCGGGGCTGATGGGCTCGATCCCGCGCGTCGGCCCGCGCCCCGACCGGCTGATCCAGATCGAGGGCTCGATGCCGCGCCTGACCGACATCCCCGGCGGCTGCGCCTTCAATCCGCGCTGCCCCAAGGCCTTCGACCAGTGCCACCGGGTCCGGCCCGAACTCCGCCCCGTTGCCGACGGCGCCGCCGCCTGCCTGCTCTATGATGGAGTGACGCAATGACCGACGCACCGATTGCCACGACCGGCGCGCCGCTGCTTCAGGTCAAGGGCCTGAAGAAGCACTTCGCCATGTCGAAGCCCTTCCTCAACCGTCTGCTCGAAGGCGGCGAGACGCAGACGGTCAAGGCCGTCGACGGCCTCGACCTCGAGATCCCGCGCGGCAAGACGCTGAGCCTGGTCGGGGAATCCGGCTGCGGCAAGTCGACCGTCGCCCGACTCATCATGGGCCTGTCGAACCCGACCGGCGGCAGCATTGTGTTCGATGGTACGGACATTTCGCGGGCGCCGGCGGGCCAGCCCGCCGCCATCCGCCGCCGCATGCAGATGATCTTCCAGGACCCCTATGCCAGCCTCAATCCGCGCTGGCGGGTCGGGGACATCATCGCCGAGCCGCTGCGCACCTACGGCCTGTGCGAAACGCGCGAGGCCGAGCGCCGCGAGGTCGACCGCCTGCTCGAGTTCGTCGGGCTCAACGCCAAGGACGGCGACAAGTTTCCGCACGAATTCTCCGGCGGCCAGCGCCAGCGCATCTCGATCGCGCGCGCCATCTCGACCAAGCCGGAGTTCCTGGTCTGCGACGAACCGACCTCGGCGCTCGACGTCTCGGTGCAGGCGCAGATCCTCAACCTGATGCGCGAGATGCAGCGCGAACTCGGGCTGACCTACCTGTTCATCAGCCACGACCTGGCGGTGGTCAACTTCATGTCCGACTGGATCGGCGTCATGTATCTCGGCCGCCTGGTCGAGGTGTCGCCGGCAGCCGAGCTGTTTGCCAACCCGCGCCACCCCTACACCCGGCTGCTGCTCGACACGATCCCGGACCTCGACATGTCCAAGCGCGACCGCCAGCCGGTCGCGGGCGAGGTGCCGAACCCGATCAATCCGCCCGCTGGCTGCCATTTCCATCCGCGCTGCCCGCTCGCCAACGATCGCTGCAGGCGTGAGGCGCCCGCGCTTCGCGTGTATGATGGCGACGCCCGCGCCTCCTGCCATGCGGCGGAGGAGGGGCGCGACGCTGCGGCCATCGCCGCACAGGGGCCGGTGGCGGCGCCGCTCCAGGCCGCAGTCTGAGGGAAAGACCATGGATTTCGATTTCGCCGAACTGCCCGAGAAGGACCGCTACAGGCTGCTGTGCAGCTTCGTCGGGCCGCGGCCGATCGCGCTCGTCACCACCATCGACGAGCACGGCTGCAACAACGCCGCCCCGATGAGCTTCTTCAACGTGTTCTCGCACGAGCCGCCGCTGCTCATCCTCGGCATGCAGACCAGGCCCGACGGCACCGCCAAGGACACCGTCGCCAACATCCGCCGCTCGGGCGAGTTCGTCGTCCACATGGTCGACATGGCGATCGCCAGGGAAATGATCGTCACCGGCATCAACTTCCCCGCCGACGTCGACGAGATCGAGGTCGCCGGTCTCACCAGCACGCCTTCGGTCAAGGTGGCCGCGCCGCGCATCGAGGAGTCGCCTTGCGCCATGGAGTGCAAGGTATCGCAGATCCTCGACTACGGCCGTCGCACCATCGTCATCGGCGAGGTCGTGCAGATGTATGTCCGCGACGAGTGCCTCGACGAGCGTGGCCACTATGTCCGGCCGGAGGTTTACCAGCCGATCGCGCGGCTGCACGCCGACAACTACATCGTCGCCGACAACCAGTTCGTGCTGAAGAAGCCGGAAGAGTTGCTCCACCACGAGGAAGCCGCGGGCTACGTCGAGCCGAAGCCGGAGAAGGTTCCCGGCTGAGTGCCCTCCACTTGCCGGGCGTCGTGCCCGGCGAGCCGAAATCCGAACTTGCAGTGGTGCCGATATGACTGAACTCCTCCTCAAGAACGTCAGGCCCTTCGGTGGGGCTGCGACCGACATCCTCATCCGCGACGGGCGCATCGCGCGCATCGGCGCGGGCGAGGTGGGCGCGGCTGCGGTCGAGGATGGCTGCGGCGCGATCGCCATCCCGGGCCTGGTCGAGGCGCACGCCCATCTCGACAAGTCGCTGTGGGGCATGGGCTGGCACGTCCATCAGGCCGGCCCCTCGCTCGAGGACAAGATCTCGACCGAGCGGCGCCTGCGCCGCGAGCTCGACATCGATCCGAGGCGCCAGTCGGCGCGCCAGGTGGCGCTCGCCGCCTCGCACGGCACCACCGCCATCCGCAGCCATGTCGACGTCGACACCGACCAGAAGCTCTGGTGCTTCGAGGGCGTGGCCGAAACGCGCGAGCGTTTCCACGACGTCATGGACATCGAGATCGTCGCCTTTCCGCAGTCCGGCCTGATGATCCGTCCCGGCACGCTGGAGCTGATGGACGCGGCACTCGCCAACGGTGCCGACGTCGTCGGTGGCCTCGACCCCTGCGGCATCGACCGCGATCCCAAGGGACAGCTCGACGCGATCTTCGGCCTCGCCCAGAAGCACGGCAAGCCGATCGACATCCATCTTCACGAGGCCGACGAGCTCGGCGCCTTCTCGCTTGAGATGATCATCGAGCGCACCGCAGCACTCGGCATGCACGGCAAGGTCACCGTCAGCCACGCCTTCTGCCTCGGCATGCCCGACCGCGCCCGCGCTGCCGCCCTCACCGAGCAGCTTGCCCGCGAGGACATCGCCATCGCCACCACCGCGCCCGCCTCGCGCCCCGTGCCGGCGGCGGCCGAGCTGCGCCGCGCCGGCGTGCGGCTCTGCGCCGGCTCCGACGGCATCCGCGACACCTGGGGTCCCTACGGCAATCTCGACATGCTGGAACGCGCGCTGTTCATCGGCCTGCGCAACAACTTCCGCAACGATTCCGACGTCGAATTCGCCCTCCATGTCTGCACCCAGGGCGGCGCCGACGTCATGGAGCTGAAGGACTACGGCCTGCGCGAGGGCGCCGTCGCCGACATCGTCCTGGTCGAGGCCGAGACCGTACCCGAGGCGGTCGCCGCCCGCCCGAGGCGCAAGCTGGTGCTCAAGCGCGGCAAGCCGGTCGCGCGCTACGGCCAGCCCCTTTTCACCGTCGAATGAGCATTTTGAAATGACCGGACCATTGCTTCTCACCGCCCGCTGGGTGGTCGGCCACGTCGACGGCCGCCACTGCCTCTATCCGAACGGCGAGATCGTCGTGTCCGGCGACCGTGTCGTCTTCGTCGGCCACGGCTACGAAGGGCAGGTCGCGCGCCGCATCGACTATGGCAACGCCCTGATCGGCCCCGGCTTCGTCGACCTCGACGCGCTTTCCGACCTCGACACCACCGTGCTCGGCTACGACAACCAGCCATCGTGGAAGAAGGGCCGCATCTGGCCCGAGACCTATATGCAGAGCGGCCCCTTCGAGATGTATTCGGAGGAGGAGCTGGCCTTCCAGAAGCGCTACGCCTTCTCGCGCCTGATCCGCTCCGGCATCACCACGGCACTCCCCATCGCCTCGCTGTTCTACCGCGAATGGGGCGAGACGGTCGGCGAATTCGCCGCGGCCGCTGAGGCCGCGCGCGACCTCGGCCTGCGCGTCTATCTCGGGCCGGCCTATCGCTCCGGCAACTCCTTCGTCCGCCACGACGGCACCATCGACTACCATTTCGACGAGGAACGCGGCTTTAAGGGCCTCGCCGACGCGATCGCCTTCTGCCGCAGGTTCGAGGGCGAGGCCGGCGGCCTGATCCGCACCATGTTCGCGCCCGACCGCATCGAGACCTGCACGCCAGACCTCTTGAAGCGTTCGGCCGCGGCCGCCGAAGAGCTCGACGTGCCGATCCGCCTGCATTGCTGCCAGTCGCCCTTCGAGTACCAGAGCGTGCTCAAGCTGCGCGGCATGAGCCCGGCCGAATGGCTCGAAAGCCTCGGCTTCCTGTCGCCGCGCGCGATCCTGCCGCACGGCACCCATGTCAGCGGCCGCAACGGCATCGACCGCCCGGGCCGGGACCTCGATATCCTGCGCGACGGCGGCGGCACCATCGCCCATTGCCCGCTGGTCTCGGCCCGCCACGGCAATGCGCTGCAGTCGTTCCGCAAGTACCGCGACATGGGCATCCGCATCGGTCTCGGCACCGACACCTATCCGCCGGACATGTTCCTCAACATGCAGGTCGGCATGATGCTCTGCCGCATCGAGGAAGGCGGCACCGACGGCTGCCGCTCCGAGGATTTCTATGATGCCGCGACCCTGGGCGGCGCCGACGCGCTCGACCGTCCCGACCTCGGCCGCCTCCAGGCCGGCGCCATGGCCGACCTGATCGTGGTCGACTTCGACGATCCGTTCATGGGCCAGACCATCGACCCAATCCAGACGCTGATGCAGAACGCCTCGGCGCAGTCGGTGAAGACGGTGATGATCAATGGCCGTTTCGTCATGGAGGATGGCGTCATCCCCGGCGTCGACGACCGCGAGTACCGCAGGCGGGCGCAGCGGCAGTTCGAGGGCGTGATCGCCAAGTACCCGCTGCGCACCTTCGGCCACCCGACGGTCGAGGAGATCTTTTCGTCGAGCTATCCGACCTACCGCAGGGCATGAATGCTCCCCGTGCCTTGCATGAAGAGGGCGCCGTTTCGGCGCCCTCTTTGTTTTTGGAGGGCCCGTTCCGGCTGCAGTCGGCGCCCTAGTCCCTTCGGACGAGGCCAAGCCGGCTGCGGCGAAACCTAATGCGCGTGGCGGGCCGGCTTAGAGCAATTCCAGGAAAAGTGCGCAGCGGTTTTCCGTCCGGAATTGCGTCAAAACAAAGAGTTAGAGTGTATTCGCGATTCGAGGAAAAGCGGAAACACTCTAGGGGCCGGGCCGCAGGGCGGGGAGCAAAGAGTTGCCGGTCGAAGCTCGTGAGGCGTGATGCGATGGTGCTGCGCAATTTGGCGAAGCTCGACCTCAACCTGCTGCATGTCTTTGCGGCCGTCTACAGCGAGGCGAGCATCACCCGTGCGGCCGAGACGCTCAACGTCACCCAGCCGGCGGTCTCCAACAGCCTGTCGCGCCTGCGCGACGTCTTCGGCGACCAGCTGTTCGTCCGCGCCGGCCAGGGCATCGCGCCGACGCCGCTCGCCCGCAGCCTGATCGAGCCGATCAGGGGCGCGCTGGTCGCGCTCGACCGCACGCTCGCCACCCACGAGCCGTTCGATCCGCTCACCTCCGAGCGCATCCTGTGCTTCAGCATGAGCGACTTCGCCGAGGCGGTCGTGCTGGCCCCGCTGATCGGCGAGATCAACCGCCTGGGCTCGAAGGTCACGGTGCGCAACCATTTCGTCGCCGAGCGCGACCTCTATTCGGGCCTTGCCTCCGGCGAGATCGACTTCGCCGTCGAGTCGCACCCCCTCGGCGATCCCGACCTCGGCAACCGGCTGCTGTTCAGCGACGAGTTCGTCTGCGTCATGCGCAGGAACCATCCGGTCCTGTCCGAGCCCTTCGGCTTCGAGCGCTATCTCGGCCTCGGGCACCTGCACATCTCCAACCGCCCGCGCATTGCCAACCTCGTCGACGGCGCCCTGGCGCGGCTCAGGTGCAGGCGGCACGTCAGCGTTCATGTCGAGCATTGCCTGGCCGCCGGCGCGATCCTGGCGCAGAGCGACCTCTGCCTCACCATCCCGACCTCCTTTGTCCGGCACTTCCTGCCGGCCGATCGCTTCGCGGTCGTCGAACGCCCGTTCCGCATGCCGCCGCTGCAGACCTGGCTCTACTGGCACCCGGCTTCCGAAAGCAGCCCGTCCCACAAATGGGTCAGGCAGCTGCTCGAGGGCTGCTTCCCGCTGAAGGAGGCAGCCCTCGAGCAGGATCACCATGGCTGATGTCGTTCATTCCGAATGGCGATTTGTCCCGGCAAATTCCCGCACCCTAGACTGTGGCCAACATCGCGCATCGGGAACAGGCCCGCTGTGGCGAAGGCCGGAAGGATCGTCGCCTTGGGAGGGCGCATGCGTGTTGCCGAGCGGGTGGAGGAGATTGTCGAGCGCGGGCTCTGCACGGGTTGCGGGGCCTGCGAAAGCCTGCTGGGCAAGGACGTGCTCGGCATGGAGCTGTCGCCCGAGGGCTTCATGCGCCCGCGCCGCCGGCGTCCTCTCAAGATCTCCGAACAGCAGGCGGTGATGCAGGTCTGCGCCGGGCGCAGCCAGCCCGGTCCGGCGCCGTCCGAGGCAGCGCCGCACCGCATCTTCGGCACCATGCTGCATCTGGCAAGGGGCCACGCGACTGATCGGCAGATACGCTTCAAAAGCGCCACCGGCGGCATGCTGACCGCGCTTGCCGTCTATCTTCTCGAAAGCGGCGAGGTCGACGCCGTCCTCCAGGTCGGCGTCTCGACCAGCAACCCGCTGGAAAACGAAGTCCGCTTCAACACCACCCGCGCCGGGATCGTGGCCTGCGCCGGCTCACGCTACGGGCCGACCGCGCCGCTCAAGGACGTGCATGCGGCGCTCGACGGCGGCCGGCGCTTCGCCTTCGTCGGCAAGCCCTGCGATGTGGCGACGCTGCGCAATCTCGCGCGCGTCGATCCGCGCGTCGACAGGCAGATCCCCTACATGCTGGCGATGTTCTGCGGCGGCAATCCGAGCATCGCCGCCACCTACAACATCGTCCGCCGCTTCGGCGAGGATCACCGCGAAGTGGACGAGTTCCGCTACCGCGGCCACGGCTGGCCGGGCCCGACCTATCTGCGCACGCGGCAGGGCAGGGAGCACCGCCAGACCTATGACGAGACCTGGTTCTCGAACCTTACCTACGAACTGATGTTCCGCTGCAAGATCTGCGCCGATGGCGTCGGCGAGCACGCCGATGTTGTCGCCGGCGACTGCTGGGTCATGGACAACGGCAAGCCGAGCCATCGCGAGGCCGGCGACGGCTGGAACATGCACATCGCCCGCACCGAGCGCGGCAGGCAGCTGATCGAGGATGCGGTGGTCGCCGGCTACATCCACGAGGAGCCGTTCAGCGTCGCCGAGCTCGAGGCGATGCACGACGACCATGGCACCAAGAAGCGCTCCGTCCTGTGGCGGCTCGCCGGCCTCGCGCTGACCGGCCAGCCGTTTCCCGACCACGGCGCGCTCCGGGTCGTTCAGGCCGGCCTTGCCGCCGGTTGGCGAGAACGCTGGGAGGCCTTCCGGGGCACGCTCGCCCGCTCGCTCAAGCGCCGCAACCGCGAGAGTCCGGTCACGTCCGGCACCTTCGCCCCGGATGCAACGACAATCAGCTGAAAACAGTCATCAGGAGGAAACAATGTCCGTCGATCATCTGCGCGCCAAGCTCTCCGGTTCCGGCCCGGCCCTGTTTTTCCCGGACCCGGAAGTTCCGGCGGTCTTCAACTTCGACCAGGGGCTCGCAGCACCCGAGACCTTTCCTACCGAGGACCTCGTCCGGCTCGCCCGCAAGGCGCTGGACGAGCATGGCGCCAAGGTGCTCGACTATTTCGACCCCGCCACCGGCTACGAGGAGCTGGTCTTCGGCTTCAAGGGACTGCGCAAGGAGATCGCCGACCGCATCGAGCGTACCCAGGGCAAGCAGCTCGGCACGCTCGGCGTCATTCTGACCTCGGGCTCGGTGCAGGGCATCGCGCTTGCTGCCAATGGCTACGTCAATCCGGGCGATGTCGTCGTCGCCGAGGCGGCGTCCTTTCCCTATGCGCTGCGCTTCATGCAGATGGCCGGTGGCGACCTGCGCACCGTTCCGGTCGATGATCACGGCATGGACATCGACGCGCTCGATGCCCTGCTCAGGAAGGTCAGGGCCGAGGGCAAGAAGGTCAAGGTCGTCTACACCATCCCGACCTTCCAGACACCGACCTGCACCGAGATGTCGGTGCCGCGCCGCCACCAGCTCTTGAAGCTCGCCAGGGATCATGACTTCCTCGTCATCGAGGACAATGTCTATGGCGACCTGCGCTTTGCCGGCGAGGAACTGCCGACGCTGCTCAGCCTCGACACCGACGAGCGCGTCATCCAGTGCGGCAGCTTCTCCAAGATCGTCGCGCCCGCGCTGCGCCTCGGCTGGATCGCCGGCCCGGCGGCGGCCATCGAGCCCATCGCCGCCGTTCGCCAGGACCTCGGCGTCGGCCAGTGGCACGCCCGCGTCATGACCTCCTACATCGCCGAGGACCTGCTCGACGCGCACATCGCCGAGGTCAACAAGGTCTACAAGAGCAAGGCCGAGACGGCGGCCCGCGCCGTGCGCGACTACTGCGGCAACTACGTCACCTTCCGCATGCCGCAGGGTTCGTTTTATCTGTGGCTCGAGATCGACGAGCGCGTCGACTGGCAGCGCGCCGCGGAGCTGTCGGCCAGGGAAGGCATCTTCTTCCGCCCCGGCGAGCGCTTCATGGGCGAGAGCGACGGCCGCCAGTTCCTGCGTCTGGCCTACAGCCATGTCAGCGAGGACATCATCGAGCGTGGCATCAGGAAGCTCGGCGAGATCCTCGGCGCCTGCGCCCGGGTTCCGGCATGACGCCATCTGTTCGCACGATCGCGGGGGAATTCGTCTATCCCGAATGCCCCCGCTGGCATGACGGCCATTTGTGGTTCGCCGACCAGCACGCCGGCCTCGTCCATGTGCTGGGGGCAGATGGCGCGCGGCGGGAAAGCTTCACCGTGCCGGGCGGCCCGTCGGGCATGGGCTGGCTGCCCGACGGCGACCTGCTCGTTGTCTCTATGAACGACCGCAAGCTGTTCCGCCGCAACGCCGCGGGCAAGCTCACGCTTCACGCCGATCTTGTCGGCGTCCATCCGTTCCACTCGAATGACATGGTGGTCGACGCTGGGGGCCGCGCCTATGTCGGCAACATCGGTTTCGACTTCTATGCCGGCCAGCCGCCGGCGCCGACGGTGCTCGCCATGGTCGCACCGGATGGTTCCGCCAGCGTCGCCGCCGAGGGGTTGATGTGCCCCAACGGCGCGGTGATTTCGCCCGATGGCCGCACGCTCGTCATCGCCGAGTCGATGGCCGCCCGTCTCACCGCCTTCGACATCGGCGCCGACGGCAGCCTGTCGAACCGCCGGCTGTTCGCTTCCGTCGTCGGCCATGTGCCCGACGGCATCTGCCTCGACGCCGAAGGCCACGTCTGGGCCGCATCGCCCTACGAGAAGACTGTGCTGCGCGTCAGCCCGGCAGGGCAGATCGTCGACAGCGTCGTCATTCCCGACGCCAATCCCTATGCCTGCATGCTCGGCGGCGCCGACGGCCGCGACCTGTTCATCTGCGTCGCCCCGCACCACGACCCCGAGATGACGGTGAAGCTGAGGGGAGGACGCATCGACGTTGTCCGCGTCTCCGCACCGGGAGCCGGACGGCCATGAGCAACGTCGGACGTTTCAATCCGCCCGGCATGGCCTTTCCCGGCATGAGCCAGGCCGTCGGCTGCGGTGATTTCGTGCTTGTCTCGGGGCAGGTGGCGCTGAAGGACCGGCAGATCGTCTGCGTCGACGACCCCGCCGGGCAGACCGAGCAGGTGTTCCGCAACATCGAGGCGGTGCTCGCCGAAGCCGGCCTGACGCTCGGCCATGTCGTGTCGCTGCGCTGCTACCTGAGCAGTGCGGCGGCCTACCAGGCCTATGCCGCGGTCAAGAACCGCATCTTCGCCGACAACCCGCCGGCCGCCACCGCCATGGTCGTCACGGCGCTCGTCCTGCCCGAGATCCTGGTCGAGGTCGAGGCGGTCGCCTGGCGCCACGCGCTCGGCGGCGGCACCTGATCCGCGTCAGGCAGCTTCGACCTCGAGGCCGGCCGCTTTCCAGTCGGGAAAGCCGGCCTCCAGCTTGCGCGCCCTGAATCCGTTGGCGCGCAGCAGCGCCACGGCCTCGGCCGAGAACACGCAA
The DNA here is from genome assembly GCF_039907765.1 of Mesorhizobium sp. CC13. Classification (NCBI taxonomy): domain Bacteria; kingdom Pseudomonadati; phylum Pseudomonadota; class Alphaproteobacteria; order Hyphomicrobiales; family Phyllobacteriaceae; genus Mesorhizobium; species Mesorhizobium sp. CC13. Next base: position 333,498 of record NZ_JARDJI010000001.1, read on the forward strand.
TAGGGGCCGCGGCAATAGGCGACGATCTCCTGTCCGGCCGGCAGCTCCGCCAGCCGCCGCTCGAGTTCGCGCCCAGGGATGTTCAGCGCGCCCGGCAAATGCCCGAGCGCGAATTCTTCCGCCGGCCGCACGTCGAGCAGGATCACGCTGTCTTCGCGCATGCGCTCCAGCAGCTCCTCGCGCGAGATCGCCTCGACGCCCGCCTGCCTGCTGCCGGCCACCAGTTCGCGAATGTCAGCTCGGTTGTGCTCGGCCAGTTGCCTGAGAGCTGCCAGCAGCGGCGCCACCGGCCCGTCCGCCAGCCGGTAGAGCACCCGCTTGCCGTCGCGCCGCGTCCCAACCAAACCTGCGCGGCGCAGCTGCTGCAGGTGCTGCGAGGCATTGGCGAGCGAAAGCCCGGCGAGCTCCGCCAGCCTCTCGACCGAGCGCTCGCCCTGGGCGACGTGTTCGAGCAGCATCAGCCGGTGGCCATGCCCCACCGCGCGGGCGAGTTCGGCGATCTCGGCAAAGATTCGGTTCTGGATGTCGGGCCCGGTCATTGACATCAGCCTAGCATTGCAACATCAATCAATCAATCTATTGAATGAAGCGGGATTCTACCTTGCGCGCGCTCCCGGAGGCTTGGTCCTCGGCGATGGCAGGCAAAAAAGCAGGCAAAGGAACAGGAATGAGCGAAACGCTGCAATTTGTGGTCCGATCCATCCTGATCGGGGTCGGCGCCACCATGGTCATGGATGCCTGGGGCCTGTTCCTCCGCCGCGGCCTCGGCATCGCCACGCTCGACTATCGCCTGGTCGGCCGCTGGATCGGCCATTTCCGCCACGGCCGCTTCGTCCATGCCGGCATCGGCAAGGCCGCTCCGGTCAGCGGCGAGGCCGCACTCGGCTGGGGCGCCCACTACGGCATCGGCATCGCCTTTGCCGCGGCACTGCTCGGCATCGCCGGTCTCGACTGGGCCCGCGCGCCGACGCTGTTGCCGGCGCTCGCCTTCGGCATCTTGAGCGTCGCCGCGCCGTTCTTCGTCATGCAGCCCGGCATGGGCGCCGGCATCGCCGCGTCGAAAGCGCCCAGTCCGGGCCGCGCCCGCCTGCGCAGCCTCGCGACCCACGCCGTCTTCGGCCTCGGGCTCTATCTGTCGGCCGAACTGCTCGCGGCGCTCCCGACCGGCTGAGGCTTGCCAAAGCCGCCTTGCCGGTCAACCTAGCCGCTACCTGAACCTGGCCGAGTCGGGTCCGCCCGCCCGGCCGCGCTTGCGGAGGCCCGATCTTGTCCATCGTCATGTACGGCATCAAGAACTGCGACACGATCAAGAAGGCCCGCACCTGGCTCGATGCCCGCGGCGTGGCTTACGCTTTCCACGACTACAAGGCGGCGGGCATCGACGGCGACAGCCTGCGCAAATGGGTGAGGGAATTCGGCTGGGAGACCGTGCTCAACCGCGCCGGCACCACCTTCAGGAAACTGCCCGACGCCGACAGGCAGGGCCTCGACGCCGACAAGGCGATCGCGCTGATGCTCGCCCAGCCGTCGATGATCAAGCGGCCGATGCTCGACCTCGGCGGCCGCCGCATCATCGGCTTCAAGCCCGAGGCCTACGAGGCCGCCTTTCCGGCCTGAGCGGCGGGGCGCTTGCCGAAGCGCGCCATCGTCGCGTCCACCTCCTCGCGCAGCCAGCCGGAAAAGTCGCGCACCTTGCGGCCCGGCTTCCGCAGCGCCGAACTCACCAGATAATAGCCGAGCCCGCTCGCCGCGGTGATGCCGAACGGCGCCACCAGCCGCCCGTCGGCCAGCGCGTCGGCCGACAGCAGCTGCCAGGCCAGCGCCACGCCCTGGCCGGCGATCGCCGCGTCGATGCCGAGGATCGGGTCGGTGAAGCATGGTCCCACCGGCTGCACCGGGAACGGCGTCTCGAGCCCTGCCGCCTCGAACCAGCGCTCCCAGCTGATCATCGTGCTTTCGTCGGCGATGACCGGCAGCCCGGCCAGGTCCGCCGGCACCTTCAGCCGCGCGGCCAGCGCCGGCGCACACACCGGAAACACCTCCTGCGCCAAGAGCAGCTCCGCCCGCACGCCGGGCCATTTGCCGTCGCCCATGCGGATCGCCAGGTCGACGTCGGAATGGTCGAGATCGACCAGCCCGGTCGAGGCGTCGATCCTCAGTCTCAGCTCGGGAAAGCGCTGGTTGAAGCGGTTGAGCCTCGGCACCAGGAAGCGCGAGGCAAACGCCGGCGCCACCGACACCACCAGCATGTTGGAGCTCGCCTCGTCGGCCAGCGCCACGGCCCGCGCCAGTTCCTGGAACCCGCTCGTCAGCCTGGCGCAGAACGCCGCCCCGAACTGCGTCGGCACCAGCCGCGCGCCTGCCCGCGCAAACAGCGTCCGGCCGAGCTGCGCCTCGGTGCGGCCGATCTGCTGGCTCACCGCGCTCACCGACACGCCGAGCTCCTCGGCTGCCTTGACCAGCGAGCCGCAGCGCGCCACGCTCTCCACCGCGCGAAGCCCGTTGAGATGCACGCGGTTCAGTGCCTGAGTTGAGATTGTCTAAACTCCGCTTCCGATGTTCTTGATTGAAGAGTGAGTGTTCGTAACGAATTATACCGGAGAGGGTCAAAGCCTGGGAGAAGGCGAATGAAGATTTTCTCAATATTTGCAGGTCTCGTCGCCGGCCGTGCCGAGGCAAGTGGCAACGACAGCGAGCGCGTCCTTGCCTGGGTTCGCGACCCGCTCGCCCATCCCGACATCGAGCGCATGGACGAGCGCGAGCTCGCCGACCTGCCGTTCAACCGCGGCTTTCGCCGCTCGGTCCCGCAGGTCGCCGACGCCTGCTGCCGCTGCTAGAGCAATTCCAGCAAAAGCGCGCAGCGGTTTTCCGTCCGGAATTGCGCAAAAACAAGGAGATAGAGCGTTTCCGCGATTCGAAGAAAAGCGGAAATGCTCTAGAGCAGCACCACTGCATGGCCGAGCACGGCGAGCGCGGTGACGGCAAGCGTTCCCGCGCTCAGCGTGAAGCCCACGGCGCGCTGCCAATGCGGTGCCGTGGCGCGGATGAAATGCCAGGCGTGGATCGCCCGGCCCAGCGTGAACACGGCCCCCAGCGCATGGATCGCCACCGCCGGCGCGCCGAGCGCCGCCGCGACCACCAGCAGGATCAGCATCGCCGGCATGTTTTCGATCGCGTTGGCATGGCCGCGCATCACCCGGCGCAGATGCTCCACTCCGCCGTCGCCGATCATTCACCTTGTGCCGGCGTCGCACCATCCCCGTCGCCGCCGCCAGCCACAGCAGGATGAAGCTGTTGAGCGCGGCATAGATTCCAGCTGCGGCAAGGGCGGTCTGGTTCATTCTTTCCTCGAAAATGCGGCCTATTGCCCACCGATAGCAGGGACGGCGCTGAAAATCGCCACGATCTGGGAGTGCTAAGCAAGAAGTGAGCGCGGCCGGGGATTCCCTTGCGCCGCGAAGTGTGACTTCATGCGGCCAACCGGCAATATCGCCGCTTCCTAAAGGAATCCGGTAACGTGTTCGTATCCTTCTTCCCGCAGCCGAAGCTGTTTTTCACCTCGGCCGCCGTCTGGAGCCTGGTGCTCGTACTTCTGTGGTTCTTCGGCGGCGCAGAATTGGGTGCCAGCTTCGGCATGCCGCCCGCGGCGGAAGGCGCGCCGCCCATCATCGGCATCTCGGTGTTCTGGTCGCCGCCGTTCCTGTGGTTCTACATCTATTTCGCGGTCGGCGTCCTGCTCTTCTACGCCTTCTGGAGCAGGTATTCGCCGCACCCCTGGCAGCGTTGGTCGATCCTCGGCTCGGCGCTCGTCCTGTTCGTCGTCTATTTCCAGGTCCAGGTCAGCGTCGCCGTCAACAACTGGTACGGCCCCTTCTACGACCTGATCCAGAACGTGCTTTCCAAGCAGACGATCGCCACCGAAGGACAGCTCTACCGCGAGATCGGCAGCTTCGCCGGCCTGGCGCTGGTCGGCATGAACGTCGCCGTCGTCAACGCCTTCTTCGTCAGCCACTGGATCTTCCGCTGGCGCATCGCGATGAACGGCTACTACATGGAGCACTGGCCGCGCCTGCGCCACATCGAGGGTGCCGCCCAGCGCGTGCAGGAAGACACGATGCGCTTCGCCCAGATCATGGAAGGTCTGGGGGTCAACTTCATCGATTCGATCATGACGCTGATTGCCTTCACGCCGGTGCTGATATCGCTGTCCCAGCACATCACCGCGCTGCCGATCTTCGGCGATATCAAGCAGCCGCTGGTGGTCGCCGCCATCGCCTGGTCGGTCTTCGGTACGGTCAGTCTGGCGCTTGCCGGCTTCAAACTGCCGGGCCTGCAGTTCCGCAACCAGCGCGTCGAGGCCGCCTACCGCAAGGAACTCGTCTACGGCGAGGATCACGCCGACCGAGCCGAGCCGGCCACCGTCGCCGAACTCTTCGAAAACGTTCGCCGCAACTACTTCCGCCTCTATTTCCACTACGTCTATTTCAACGTCGTCCGCTACACCTACCTGCAGGCGAACAACATGTTCTCGCTGATCGTCATGGTGCCGTCGATCGCCGCCGGCAAGCTGACGCTCGGCCTGATGAACCAGATCAGCTACGCCTTCTCCCAGGTCACCAGCTCGTTCCAGTTCCTGGTCAATTCCTGGTCGACCATCGTCGAGCTGCTTTCGGTCTACAAGCGTCTGCGTGCCTTCGAGGCGACGCTGCAGGGTGAGGCCTTGCCCGACATCGACCAGCGCTATCTCGAGCGGCAGAAGGTGGGCACTCAGCCCGAGGACGAGCCGGTCATGTGATGGCGCTGCCTCGCCGTCTCCCTTCCCCTTGGGGGGGTGAACGTCGAGGGCTCGACCGCCGGAAGATGGGCGCTCAGCCCGAGGAGGATCCTGTGACGTGCTGGCGCGACGTCACCGTCTCCCTCCCCCTTGTGGGGAGGGTCGGGGTGGGGGTGAACGTCGAGGGCTCGATCGCGGGAAGATAGTCACTCAGCCCGAGGTCGAGCCGGTCATGTGATGGCGCGGCCTCGCCGTCTCCCTTCCCCTTGGGGGGGGGAGGGGTGGGGGTGCGATGACTCTCGCCCAGCTGAGATTCTACCCCCACCCTCGATCCCTCCCCACAAGGGGGAGGGAGGTTTATGTCGCGCCCGGCTCAGCCGTCTACCTGCAGCGGCCCGGCCACGTCGTTCCGCTTCATGTAGTCGGCATAGCTGATGCATTCGACGTCGGCCTTCACGCACACCTCGCCGGCGAAGCGCTCCAGGGCGCGCCAGTAGGCGCCGCCGTTCATCAGCGTGAAATGGAAGCCGATCTCCAGCGGGATTCGGGCGCCGCCATACTGCTTGTCGAAGGCGGCCCTGAACGCCTCAAGCGTTCGCGTCTCGAACTGCGCGGCCTCGTCGAGCTTCTCCGTGCCGCCCGAATGACGCACATAGAGATTGTAGTCCATCGCGATGACGCGCTTGCCGGCCGGCCCTTCCGGGATCAGCGGCAGGGCGAAATCGGTCAGCCCCTCGTCCGGCTTCGGCGCCTCCGGCCCGCGCGACACGCCGCTGGCGTTATAGAGAAAGCCCCGCTCCCGGAGGGCGGCGTTCAGCGCCTTGCTCTGCGAGAGATAGGGCGCCCGAAAACCCTTGATCGATGCGACCAGCTTTGCCCAGCCGGCCGGCTCGGGCGATATGCCGTTGATCCGGTAGGCATCCCTCGCGATGCGCGAGAAGGCATCGAACTCCTTGCCCCAGTCGGCCTTGCTCCACGCCCCGCCGTCGAAATGGCCGCAGGCGTGGCTGGCGATCTCGTGGCCTTCCGCGGACGCGAGGTTGATCTGCGCCAGCCGCTCGGCCACTTCCTGCCTCGACTGGGCGAAACCGACATTGGACCTGCCGGCCGAACGGCCCGGCGCGTGGTACTCGCCCTTGGTCTCGCGGGACAGCAGGAACACGCAGGACAGGAAGTAGGTGAAGCGCGCGCCCGTCCGCGCCGCGAGGTTGCGGCTGCGCTGCCATTGTCTCACGTCGTGCGCGCCGTCGAACGAGATCAGCACGACCTGCTTGGCCTTCACCTCCTCGACCTTGGGGGCAGGGCCGGCAAAGGCCGGCAGCGCCATCGACGCGGACAACAGGACACAGACGCGGAACGCACTGGACATCTTGGACTGCACTTCATGTAAGACTGCGGTCAGCGGCCGTTAGGGCCGAAATGTGGCACGGATGCGTTCGCCGGCAAATGCATCCCTTCGGCGAAAATGCATAGATCAGGGCGGGTGTGGAAAGGGTTTCCACGGCCGGCGAAGTTTTTCTCGCCGGCGCCTCGCTTCTTCTGCTGGCGTTTGTCACCTTCGGCGACCACGCCTGACCCCGCTCAATCGCATTTGAACATACCCCCACCCCAAACCCCTCCCCACAGGGGGGAGGGGGATTCTGTGGCGGCCGTCATGCGCCAACCGTCAACGATCTTGGCTGCAAGATGGTTGGTGGTGATCGAGTGCGCAATGTTCTGCAGCAGGGCGGCAAGCAAGTCCCCCTCCCCCTTGTGGGGAGGGGTTAGGGGTGGGGGTACAGGCGGTCATATCCTTCAAGGCATGCAAGTCCTCGGGCGAGACGCCGGAGCTGCCAATCTTCCCCCTTGAGGGGGAGATGCCCGGCCCTTCGACAAGCTCAGGGCAGAGGGGGTGGGAAGGAATGAGAGGCTGAAGGCTCGCCTTCCGCGTATGTGCGCCCCTTGTCAGTAACTCTGTCAGCAATGCGCGTGGAAAAATCTTCCCGTTTTTCCACCCCCTGAAAACCTCCCGTATCATTCTCCTCGCGATCTTCCACGGGACCCCGGTGCGCACCGGGCAGCGGGGGGAAGCGCCGGTGCCGGGCTGGCGGGAGGTCGGTTCTCCTCGCTGGGTGATGAGCCCCCAAGCCCGGGCCTTGCGGCGGCCAGCGGTGCAAAGGCATCGCGGCGACTGAGCGGGGCAAGCAGCCGGGCGGGGCGCGGACGTCGCGCCACGTTACTAGATTATCGGCAGGCTCGGCCTCGCGCCCCGCTTCCCGAACCACCTCCCGGCAAGGGAGCGTTCTTTGACAATGGCCAGGCGCGAAAGCGAGCGTGGCAATGGACAGGTGTGCGGGCCAACACCCCCCTCTGTCCTGTCGGACATCTCCCCCGCAAGGGGGAGATCGGGCCTTCATCAAGGTCCCGACCTTAAGGAGAGGCAGAAAAGGGCGAGACGCCGAAGCTGCCAATCTCCCCCCTTGCGGGGGGTAAGGAGTGGTCGCCGAAGGCGACGAAAAGCCAATTGCTTGGCTTTTCGAACGACGAACGCCGGCAGGGCAGAGGGGGGTGGGAAGGAATGAGCGGGCGGTGGGTGTCCTCTCACAGGCGCGAGGACTGCGTCTCCCCCCTTGAGGATCGGGGTGGGGTCGCCCGAGGCAGCGCGCGACGCCCCCGCGATGGCGGAGGGGTGCCTGAGACGCGAAGGTGAAGCGATCTCGCATGCCTCCCGGGGCGGCAGAAGCGAGGTGCGCCAACAGGCCACCGCGCCCGGCTGCCGATTTTCCGCCCCGCCCCCTTCCATGGCCGCGAAATTCCGCTAAAACGCAGGCTCACGAAGGCCCGCGGGCCGCAACCGGTTGAATGGAATGTCGGACGACAGCTTTTTCCGCGAAGTCAACGAGGAGATCCGCCAGGAGCAGGCGAGGGCACTGTGGGACCGCTATGGCCCCATCGCCATCCTTCTCGCCGTGCTGGTCGTTCTCGGCACGGGCCTTTTCGTGGCCTGGGAATATTGGGTCGACAGCAGGGCCAATCGCTCGGGTGACCAGTTCTCGCAGGCCCTGACGCTTGCCAATTCCGGCAAGGCCGACGAGGCGCTTGCGGCCTTCGAGGCGCTGGAAAAGGACGGCTACGGCGCCTATCCGCTGCTCGCCCGCATGCGCGCCGCCACGGTCCAGGCCGACAAGGGCGACTTCAAGGCGGCCGTCGTCGGTTTCGACGAGGTCGCCGCCGACGGCTCCATCCCCTCGGTCATTCGCGACATGGCTCGCCTGCGCGCCGCCCTGCTGCTCGTCGACAACGGCTCCTATGCGGATGTGTCGAGCCGCGTCGAAGCGCTGACCGCCGACACCAACCCGCTGCGCCATTCGGCCCGCGAGGCGCTTGGCCTGTCCGCCTGGAAGGAGGGCAAGTTCGCCGACGCGCTCAAGCTGTTCGAGCAGATTTCCGCCGACGAGGCGGCTCCGCGAAATGCGCGCCAGCGCGCCGAAATCCTAGCCGAACTGATCCGCGGTTCGGGCAACGCTTCGTGACGCGGGCCCGATGGCTTTCAAGATCGCCATAATCGGCCGGCCCAACGTCGGCAAATCCACGCTTTTCAACCGCCTGGTCGGCAAGAAGATCGCGCTCGTCGACGACACGCCGGGCGTGACCCGCGACCGACGCGTGCACGCGGCCAAGCTCTACGATCTCGTCTTCGACGTCATCGACACCGCGGGCTTCGAGGACGCCGGCGCGGCGACCCTCCAGGGCCGCATGCGGGCGCAGACCGAGATCGCCATCCGGGAAGCCGACCTCATCTTCTTCATGGTCGACGCCAAGGCGGGCCTCACCCCCGACGACCGCACCTTCGTCGAGATCGTCCGCCGCTCGGGCAAGCCGACCGTGCTGGTCGCGAACAAGGCGGAAGCCCGCGGCGCCCAGGGCGGCGCGCTCGAGGCCTGGGAACTCGGCATGGGCGAGCCGGTGCAGATTTCGGCCGAGCACGGCATCGGCATGCCCGACCTGCGCGACGCCGTGGTCGAGGCGCTCGGCCACGAGCGTGTCTTCGAGGACGACGAGAAAGAGGACGAGACGCCGGCCGAGAGCGACGTGCTGATCGGCGAGGACATCGCCGATCCCGACGCCGAGGAAGTTCCCGCCTATGACGAGACCAAGCCGCTGCGCATCGCCGTGGTCGGCCGTCCCAACGCCGGCAAATCGACGCTCATCAACGCGCTCATCGGCGAGGAGCGCCTGCTCACCGGGCCCGAGGCCGGCATCACCCGCGATTCGATCTCCGTCGACTGGGTTTGGCGCGGCCGCGGCATCAAGCTGTTCGACACCGCCGGCATGCGCCGCAAGGCCAAGGTCCAGGAGAAGCTGGAAAAGCTTTCGGTGCAGGACGGCCTGCGCGCCATCCGCTTCGCCGAGATCGTCATCATCGTGCTCGACGCGACGATCCCCTTCGAAAAGCAGGACCTGCAGATCGCCGACCTGATCATCCGCGAGGGCAGGGCGCCGGTCATCGCCTTCAACAAGTGGGACCTCATCGAGGACCGCCAGGCCGTGCTCGCCGATCTGCGCGAGAAGACCGAGAGGCTCCTGCCGCAGGTGCGCGGGCTCCAGGCGGTGCCGCTGTCGGCCGAGACCGGCCGCGGCCTCGACAAGCTGATGGAGGCGGTCATCCGCACCCATCGCGTCTGGAACAACCGCGTCTCGACCGGCCGTCTCAACCGCTGGCTCGAGGGCATCATCGCCCACCATCCGCCGCCCGCCGTCGCCGGCCGCCGGCTCAAGGTCAAATACATCACCCAGGCCAAGACGCGCCCGCCGGGCTTCGTCGTCTCGTGCTCGCGCCCCGATGCGATGCCGCAATCCTATGTGCGCTATCTGACCAACAGCCTGCGCGAGGCCTTCGACATGCCGGGTGTGCCGATCCGCATGGCGCTGCGCGCCTCCGACAATCCCTTTGCCGGACGGGCTCGGAAGCGGAGCTGACGCCGGGCCTGCCAGAGTGTCGCAGGCCCGTCCGGTCCAGTCGCCGAGGGGCGTCCGTTAACGCTCCATCAAGGTTAATGCATCATTTTTCTCTCCAGTGGGGTGTGTAGCGTCCTGGAGAGTTTCGTGCATCGACGAGTTGCGTCGCGGCGGCTTGCTGGCCGCGAGAAAAATCGTTCGTACCTGGCGCCCGCCGTCATCGGCCTGGGCATCTGGCTCGGCTTCCCGACGGTCGCCGCCTATCAGGACATGACCAGCATGGTCTCCGGCCTCGAGGGCCAGAAGGCGCGCTGGGGCGCCTATGTCGAGAAGTCCGTCGCAGGCGCGGTCCATGCCGCCGAAATGCCCTTCGCCGACGGCATCGTCACCGGCCCGATCTCGGGTTCGGGCGTCAACGTCGCGGGCGTCGGCGCCGTATCGTTCCGCGGCAAGGCAATGGCCTCCGACGTGCCCGACGAGGACCGGGTGACGCGCGCCGACAAGCGCGGTCGCCTCGTCGAGGTCGCGCCGGTGGCGCCGCCCAGGAACTTCACCGCCGGATCTGTGTTCGAGCGCACCAGCTCGCTGATGCGCCCGTCGCTCGACAGCAGCCTGAAGCTCGCCTTCAAGAAGCCCCCGATCAAGGGCAAGGAGATCCAGATCGCCGCGGCGTTCCACCCCAAGGAAATCAGGAAGCCCGCGACCGCCGGCATGTCGCCGATGGTTGCAGCCCTCGTCAACAACGACAAGCCCGACATCCTGGCCACGGCCTATGCCCCGGCCGAGCCCGACTATGCCACGACCTCGCCGTTCGAGTCGCTGCTGCGCGACGATGCGGCGGCGGGCGGCCGCTTCATTCCGCCGATGGGCAAGGGCGACCATTCCTGGATCAAGAATCCGCTGCCCGCGAGCGTGTTCTCCAAGGCCGAGCAGACCTGCCTGGCCAACGCCGTCTACTTCGAGGCGCGCGGCGAAAACGTCAAGGGACAGGCGGCGGTCGCCCAGGTCGTGCTCAACCGCGTCCGCAACCCGGCCTACCCGGAGACGATCTGCAAGGTGGTCTACCAGAACCAGGACCTGCGCAACCGCTGCCAGTTCTCGTTCGCCTGCGACGGCATCAAGGACCGGGTGACCGACCGGGCCAGCTACCGGACGGCCGAGCAGGTCGCCATGGCAGTCACCGCCGGAAAGATCTTCATCCCCGAGGTCGGATCTGCGACCCACTACTATGCCAACTACGTCAGCCCCGACTGGGCGCGGTCGATGAAGAAGATGACCAGGATCGGCCTGCATATCTTCTATCGCACCTTCGGCGGCGGCTGGAGCTGAGCCGGGCTTCACGGTGCGAAGAATGCGTCCGCCACTCCGCGATTGGGCGCGGATTCGGCGGCAGATCGTCCGGTCGATGCTCGGGCAGGATGTCGCACTCTACCAACTAATTGATTTTATAGAATAAAATACTTCGTATGATGGGCCTTTGCCTACCTTGACGGGCAGGGGGGCTCTAACTATGTTGCCGGCGACTTTGAAGCGGACGAACGGTGACGCTCGGACCGGACGGGAGTTTGCAATGGCCAAGCCAGTCGGGCCAGGCGAAACCGGAAATTCCCGGCCTGAGAATCGAGACGAAACCGGCCGCCGCGACGACGAACTCGAACGCCGCCGGCGTGAACTCGAAGCCTCTCTTGCCTCACGGCGGCCGGCAAGCCGCGAGGAAGGAAAGGAAGCAGGGTCGACGGCCGGCTACGGCCAGGCACTCAAGCTGTCCAGCGAATTCATCGCCGGGATCGCGGTGGGGGTCGGCCTGGGTTGGATCACCGATCGGTTTGCGGGCACGTCGCCCTGGGGCCTGATCGTGTTCCTGCTGCTCGGTTTCGGAGCCGGTGTGCTGAATGTCTTGCGCTCGGCCGGAATGATCGCAGATGCCGGTTCCAGGGCGCCCGAGAAGCGACCGGACGGCACGGAAAAGAAATAGACGGCGCCTAAGCGGCGCGATTTAGGCGAAGGGGGGCCGAAGTGGCCACAGATCCTATCCATCAGTTTCAGATCTCGAAATTGATTCCGATCGAGGTTGGTGGTCTCGACTTCTCCTTCACCAACTCGGCCGCCTTCATGGTCGCGACCGTCGCCGCCGCCGGCGCCTTCCTGTTCCTGACGACGTCGAGCCGCAGCATGGTGCCGACCCGTTCGCAGTCGATCGCCGAAATGTCCTACGAATTCATCGCCTCGATGCTGAGGGACGCGGCGGGCACGGGCGGCATGCGGTTCTTTCCGCTCGTATTCTCGCTGTTCATGTTCGTGCTGGTCGCGAACCTGCTCGGCCTGTTCCCCTATTTCTTCACCGTCACCAGCCACATCATCGTCACCTTCGCCCTGGCCCTGCTGGTGATCGGGACGGTGATCGTCTACGGTTTCGCCAAGCACGGCCTCGGCTTCCTCAAGCTTTTCGTGCCGAGCGGCATCCCGGGGATCCTGGTGCCGCTGGTGGTCATCATCGAGGTGATCTCGTTCCTCTCGCGCCCGGTCAGCCTCTCGGTCCGTCTGTTCGCCAACATGCTGGCCGGACACATCACGGTGAAGGTCTTCGCCGGTTTCGTGACTTCGCTCAGCGCGCTCGGCGCGTTCGGCATCGCCGGCTCGGTGCTGCCGCTGATGATGACGGTCGCGATCACTGCCCTGGAAGTGCTGGTCGCGTTCCTGCAAGCCTACGTGTTTGCAGTGCTGACCTGCATGTACCTCAACGACGCGGTCCATCCCGGACACTGACCAGAATCGGCGGGTGTTCCGCCGCGCGTAAGAAAATCCAACAGTTCCACCAAGGAGTTTGAAAATGGAAGCAGAAGCAGCAAAGTACCTCGGCGCCGGTCTGGCTACGTTCGGCATGGCCGGCACGGCCCTCGGCCTCGGCAACATCTTCGGCAGCTACCTCTCGGGCGCCCTGCGCAACCCGTCGGCTGCTGACGGCCAGTTCGGCCGCCTGGTGTTCGGCTTCGCCGTGACGGAAGCTCTGGGCATCTTCTCGCTGCTCATCGCCCTCCTGCTGCTCTTCGCATAAGAGCCAGGCTGACGATTGTGCCGGCCGCCCAAGGCGGCCGGTCGGGTTGGACAGGGGAAAGAGATGTTTGTGACACCGGGTTACGCCGAGGAAGTAGCGCCTGCGGCGGGAGAAGCTCAAACCCAAGCCGGTGCAGAAGCGCACGGTACGGCCACGACCACCGAACAGGGCGGCGAGAAGGTATTTCCGCCTTTCGATTCGACGACCTATCCGTCGCAGATCCTGTGGCTCGCGATCACTTTCGGTCTGTTCTACCTCTTCTTGAGCAAGGTCGTGCTTCCGCGCGTCGGCGGCACGCTCGAGGTTCGCCGCGATCGCATCGCCGGCGATCTCGACCAGGCCGCTCGCATGAAGTCCGAGGCGGATGCGGCCGTTGCCGCATACGAACAGGACCTCGCCACGGCCAAGGCCAAGGCGGGTGCCATCGGCCAGGAAGCGCGTGACGCTGCCAAGGCCGAGGCCGAAGCCAAGCGCAAGGAAGTCGAGGCCGGCCTCGAACAGAAGCTTGCCGCCGCAGAGGCGCGCATCGCCACGATCAAGGCCAACGCCATGAAGGAAGTGGGCTCCATCGCGGAGGACACGACCGCGGCGATCGTCGAGGCGCTGGGTGCCGGCAAGATCGACAAGGCCGCCATCGCCGCTGCCGTCAAGGCCGCGGGCAAGTAAGGGAGAGGGCCATGGACGCCACATTCTGGGCCACAGTTGCTTTCTTCATCTTCGTCGCCATCGTGCTCTACCTGAAGGTGCCGGGCATGATCTCGAAGTCGCTCGACGACCGTGCGGATCGCATCCGCACCGAACTCGAGGACGCCCGCAAGCTCCGCGAAGAGGCCCAGCAGCTGCTCGCGGAATACCAGCGCAAGCGCAAGGAAGCGGAAAAGGAAGCGGCCGAGATCGTCGAGATCGCCAAGCGCGAAGCTGGCCTTCTTGCCGAAGAGGCTCACGCCAAGACCGAGGAATACGTCGCCCGCCGCACCGCTCTTTCCGAGCTCAAGATCGGCCAGGCCGAACGCGAGGCGATCAACGAGGTCCGCGCCAATGCGGTCGATCTCGCCGTAGAGGCTTCGCGCCAGCTGCTCGCCGGCAAGGCGGACGCCAAGACGACCGCCGAGTTGTTCAAGAGTTCGGTTCAGGAAGTGAAGGGCAAGCTCAACTGAGCGGGCCCGCCTCGAGAACAGGAAAGAGCCGCTGGATTTCCGGCGGCTTTTTTGTTTGCGGGGGTAGCTTCATCCATTGGAGCGTCGAGGCGGCAGGTGGTGCCTTTCGGTCTCGAGCCTTAGAGTGAGGATCGTGGTGGCGCTGATTGTCGGTTCAGCCGGGCTCCCCAAAACTCTCATTGTGGTCCTGTCGAACCAGGGGTTTTGGGCAAGCAGAACAGTGCCAAGCGCCCTCGTGGTTCGACAGGCTCACCATGGGGCTGCCGGACGCTCTTGGCTCCAAGTTTCTCAGCCTGAGGCGCGAGCCCGAAGGACGGGCCTCGAAGGACTCTGCCGCTCGACCGACGTCAGTCCTTGAACGGCGCAAACGAGACGCGATGGATGCGGAGTGCCGCGCCATGTTCGACGATCGCGGCGCGATGGCGCGCGGTGGCGTAGCCCATGTGGATCTCGAAGCCGTAGCGGTTGTCGTTGGCGCCGCAGGCGGACATCATCCGGTCGCGGGTCACCTTGGCGACGATGGATGCGGCGGCGATCGACTGCGAGCGCTGGTCGCCCTTGACCAGGGCCCGGCAGGTGCAGGCAAGCCCGGGCGGCACGTCGCGGCCATCGGCCAGGGCGGACCTCGCCGCCATCGGCAGGCCGGCGAGCGCCCGGCGCATCGCCTCCAGGCTGGCCTTGCGTATGTCGGTGCGGTCGATGGTGTCGGCCGAGACCGAAGCGACGGCCACGCCGAGCGCTTTCTTGAGCACCTCGTCGAACAAGGCTTCGCGCTGCTGCGCGGTCAGGCGCTTGGAATCGTCCAGGCCGTCGGGGATGTTGTCGGGATCGAGCACCACGGCTGCGGCGACCACGGGTCCGGCAAGCGGACCGCGCCCGGCCTCGTCGAGGCCCGCACAAGGCCATTGGCCGGCGGCGATCGCCTTCCGTTCGAAGGAGAAATCGGGCTTTTCCACGATTTCAAAGAGAAGCGGAGAATCGGAACGCGGGCGAGCCATGGTGCGGCGATGCTCGCATCGGCTCCGATTCTCCGCAAGACCCTCCCGACCACAGGGGCAGCGGTCAGGGAAGGCACCGTCTACTGGCCACGGGGAAGGCCGGACGGAATTCGCAGTCGCGGGGCGCGCGCCCCGCGGCCGTCAGAGCAGCATCAGCTGCTCGTGCTCCTTGGGAGCGGCCTTGAACAGGTCGGTTCGAAGCGGGGTACGCTCGGAGTTGAGGCCGAGGCGCTTGGCCGCGATCTCGAAGCGACGGCCGATCTGCCACGCATAGGGGCCCTTGCCGCGCATGCGCTTGCCCCATTCCGAATCATAGTCCTTGCCGTCGCGCATCGAGCGGATCAGCGACATCACGTGCCGGTAGCTGTCCGGATAGTGGCGCAGCAGCCAGTCCTTGAAGATCGGGCTGACTTCGAGCGGCAGGCGCAGCACCACATAGCCGGCACCGCTGGCGCCGGCGGCGCGCGCGGAATCGAGGATGCGTTCGATCTCCTGGTCGGTCAGGCCGGGAACGATCGGCGCCACCATGACCGAAACCGGAATGCCGGCATCGGAAAGCTGGCGTATCGCCTCCAGCCGCTTCGTCGGCGTCGCCGCCCGCGGCTCCATGGTTCGCGCCAGGAGCCGGTCGAGCGTCGTCACCGACAGCGCCACCTTGGCGAGGCCCTTCTCGGCCATGCGGGCGAGGATGTCGATGTCGCGCGTGACCAGCGCCGACTTGGTGACGATGCCGACCGGATGGTTGCGCGCCTCCAGCACTTCGAGCACCTCGCGCATGATGCGCCAGTGCTTCTCGATCGGCTGGTAGGGATCCGTGTTGGTGCCGATGGCGATGGTGCGCGGCTGATAGCCGTCCCTGGAAAGCTCGCGGTCGAGCAGCCTCGCCGCGTCCGGCTTGGCGAACAGCTTGGATTCGAAGTCGAGCCCGGCCGACAGGCCCATGTAGCTGTGCGTCGGCCTGGCGAAGCAGTAGACGCAGCCGTGCTCGCAGCCGCGATAGGGATTGATCGAGCGGTCGAAGGAGATGTCCGGCGAGTCGTTGCGTGTGATGATGGTGCGCGGCTTCTCGACCTGCACTTCGGTCTTGAACGGCGGCAGTTCCTCGATGGTGCTCCAGCCGTCGTCGAAGACGTGCCGGCTGACCGGCTCGTAGCGCCCCGAAGGATTGACGCCGGCGCCACGGCCGCGCCTGCGCTCCTGGTGGACGCGGATGCCGCTGTCTTCGATCATGGCATTGGCCATCCCTGACCTGCCGGCTCCGAAGGCCGCGACGTCGGCACGCGCTATGGGTTCCATTTCGCCGTCTCCCGATGGGAAGCCTGCCGGACGTCGATTCGCCGACATGAAACTATTCCTATTTTACGAATGAGAACAAAGCAAGAACTTTGTGCCGCATCGGGGATGGCTGGTGCTGCGGCCGGCTTTCGGATATGCGGCTAGGGATGCTGAGCGTGCTGATCGAAACGCGGAACGACGAGGAGGGGCTGGCGCGCACGCTGGCCTCGCTGATCGGCGGTGCCGTCGAGGGCGTCGTCCGCGAGGTGATCGTCTGCGACCGCGGCTCGACCGACCAGACCCACTATGTCGCCGAGCATGCCGGCTGCAGCTTTCTCGACGGCGGCGTCGGCGCGGGCATAGCGCAGGCGAAGAGCGACTGGCTCCTGCTGCTGGAGCCCGGGGCGCGGCTGACCGACGGCTGGACCGACGCGGTGTTGCGGCACATGTCGAGGGTGACGATGGCGGCGCGCTTCGCCCGTTCGAAGGCGAGCGCCCGCCCGTTCTGGGCGCGGGTCACGTCGAGGCCGCGCGCTTTGGAGCAGGGTCTGGTGATCACAAGGAAGCAGGCTGCCGTTATCGGCCGCAACGGCGCCGATGCGGAAGGCATCGCCCGAGGCCTGGCGATGAAGACGCTGGAAGCCGAAATCGTGGTCGCGCCGGCGCCGAGCGCCTGAGGCCTATTTGCCGCCGCGCCGCAGGTGCTCGTCGAGCCGCGGCATGATCTCCACGAAGTTGCAGGGCATGTGCCGGTAGTCGAGCTGCGGCTTGAGGATGCCGTCCCAGGCGTCGCGGCAGGCGCCGGGCGAACCGGGAAGCGCAAAGACGAAGGTGGCGTTGACGACGCCGCCGGTGGCGCGCGACTGGATCGTCGAGGTGCCGATCTTGTCGTAGGAGATGCGGTGGAAGACTTCGGAGAAGCCGTCCATGCGCTTCTCGAACAGCGGCTCCAGCGCTTCGGGCGTCACGTCGCGGCCGGTGAAGCCGGTACCGCCGGTGGTGATGATGACGTCGATGTCGGGATCGCGCGACCAGGCGGCGACGCATTGCCGGATCTTGTCCTTGTCGTCGGTGACGATGTGGCGCAGCGCGAGGACATGCCCGGCTTCGGTGATCCGGTCGGCCAGCGTCTGGCCGGACCTGTCGTCGGCGAGCGTGCGCGTGTCGGAGACGGTGAGCACGGCGATGCGGACCGGGATGAAGGGACGGGGCTCGCTTGCCATCTTGCTCAGCTCCTGGTGGTGGTGGCGGCGGTGAACCAGCCGGGCCGCTCGGCTGCGATTGAAGCCGCCGCATCCCGGGCGGCCTCTGGACTATCGAAGATGCCGAAGCAGGTCGCGCCGGACCCCGACATGCGGGCGAAGGCGGCGCCGGCGCGCCGAAGCGCGCCAAGGGCGTCGGCGATGGACGGCTCGATCGCGATCGCCGGCGCTTCGAGATCGTTGCGCGAAAAGGCCAGCCATTCGACGATTGCCGCAGCTTCGGGCAGCGCCGCAAGCGGCTGGTTGTCGCGCGAGGCCAGCGCCCTGAAGACTTTCGGCGTCTCGACGCCGATGCCGGGATTGACGAGGACGAGCGCAAGGCATGGCAGGCTGTCGATCGGCTGCAACTCCTCGCCGATGCCGCGTGCGACCAGCGGCCTGGCCGTGAGGCACATCGGCAGGTCGGCGCCGAGCTGCAGGGAGAGCTGCACGAGTTCGGAGGCCGTCGCCGGCAGGCCCCAGAGCCGCGCAAGCGCCCTGATCGCCGCTGCGGCGTCGCTCGATCCGCCACCGATGCCGGAGGCCACCGGCAGGTTCTTCTCGAGCGAGATCGCGACCCGCTGGGATGCGTGCGCGGGATAGGCCGCCCGCAGGGCGTCACGGGCGCGCAGCACGAGGTTTGCGCCGTCGAGCGGGACCAGCGCCGCGAACGGACCATCGACCAGGAAGCGGTCCTCGTCGGCGGCCGACACGGTGACGGTGTCGCCGAGCTCGGCGAACACGACCAGACTTTCGAGCAGGTGGTAGCCGTCGGCGCGGCGCCCGGTGACGTGCAGCGCGAGATTGATCTTGGCCGGGGCGAGTTCGGCGAGCGGAACGGCGTCGAAGGTCACGGGCTGTCCGTCAATCCTTCTCGAGCCGGTATTCGCCGGTCTTGGGGTCCTTGACCAGCGTGCCGTCGGCGCCGGTCTGGCGCTGCTTCTCGTGGCGGCGCACCTTGGCGGTCACCCGGTCGGCCTCCCTGATGAACGAGCGGTAGCCGACATAGGCGACGACGACGACGAGCGCGAAGAAGATCAGCTGAGGCATGGCCGTTTTCCTCCCTTGCCGGGCGGTGGCCCCGCCGGCCGATCAGGGCAGGGGCGAATGATAGTCCCCCGCCTGCCCATTTTCAAAGTCCGAAGCGACCCCACAGGGCGCGTTCTTCCGCCGCATCCACGAGCCCGGAGGCGATCGAGGCGGCGATGTCGGGCGTCAGCGCGGGCGAGGACGAGCCGAACATGCCGAGCCTGCGCCCGAACAGCCCGCGCGGCGGCGTGATCAGCCTGAGCTCGGTCTTCGGTCCGTAGCGGTCCCTGAGGACGGTGCGCATATCGCCGAGCCCGTCGACCAGGCCCAGTTCCAGGCTGCGCTTGCCGGACCAGAACAGGCCGGTGAACAGGTCGGGATCGTCCTTGAGCTTGGCGCCGCGGCGTTCCTTGACCAGATCGATGAAGGTCTCGTGCACCTCGACCTGCAGCTTCTTGAGCCGCTCGACGTCTTCCTTCTTCTCGGGCTGGAACGGATCGAGCGTCGCCTTGTTCTTGCCCGCGGTGTAGACCCGGCGCTCGACGCCGATCTTCTTCAAAAGCTCCGGGAAGCCGAAGGAGGACGACACCACGCCGATCGAGCCGACGATGGAGGACGGATCGGCGATGATCTCGTCGCCGGCGACCGCGATCATGTAGCCGCCCGAGGCGGCGAGGTCCTCGACGAAGACCAGCACCTTCTTGTTCTTCTCGGCGGCGAGATCGCGGATGCGCTTGTAGATGAGCCGCGCCTGCACCGGCGAGCCGCCGGGCGAGTTGACCGAGATGGCGACGACGGGCGCGGCCGGGAACGAGAAGGCCTTCTCGATCAGGCCGGCGGTGGTAGCGAGCGACAGGGTCGGCCGGAACTGGCCGCCCCCCGACATGATCGCCCCTTGCAGGCGGATGACCGGGATCGTCACCTCGCCCGGGCGCATCGACTTGGGCAGCAGGCGGCGGATCAGCTTTTTCACGGCGCGGGTTCTCCGGTATCTGTCATGCGGGATGTATGCATTCTTCTGCGATCCGCAATCCTGGGGGATGCTCAATCGCCGAAAAGCGACGAGCGGCCGTTGTTTATGTCGTCGGCGCGTTGCGAGAACCTGTCGCCTTCCTCGTGAAGGACCAGCGGCGGGCAGAGCACCATCGTCGCGCGCGATGCCCGTACGGCGCGGACGACGACCCGGATGGCGGGCGCGTCGGCGCGCGGATGCACGGGGACGACTTCGGCCCTGCCGAAGCGGCCGGCCATGGCACCGAGAATGGCGGCAAGCGATTCAGGCCGGGCGATGATGGCAAAGCCGCCGCGCGGCTTGACCACCGCCGCCGCACTTCGGATCCAGCCTTCGAACAGGCCGTCCTCCATGACATGCGCCTGCCGTTTCAGCGCGTCCGGGGTCGGCCGGTGGTGGGCGGGATTGAAGGGAGGGTTCATGATGACCCAGTCGAGCGAACCGTCGGCCAGCCCGGCCGCGGCCCTGGCCTTGCCGGAGAGCGCCACGTCCGCCACCAGCACCGAGGCCCGCGGGGCGATGCCTGCATTTGAGGGATGGGCCAGCGTCGCCCGGGCGAAGGCCGCCATTTCCGCGGTCAGTTCGACCAGCAGCACCTGAGCGCCCTTGCAGCGCGAGGCAACGGCGAGCCCGGCGGCGCCCGCTCCGGCGCCGAAATCGGCGAGCCGACCGTGAAAGCCCGAGGGGACGGCGGCGGCAAGCATCATCGCGTCCATGCCGGCCCGGTGCCCGCCCTTCTTCGGCTGCACCAGCCAGAAGTCGCCGCGGTGGAAGGCGTCCAGCGTGTGCGGCGGCAGGGGCGGTCCGCCGGGATGTTGCGGCACGGCCGTCACTTGCGGCGGATTTCGTGCTCGATGCCGGCATCCTTGAGCAGCTGGCGCGCCTCGTCGGCGTCGTCCTCGTCGATGAGGATGCGGCGCGGCAGGATGCCGATAGAGCCGTCGAGCACGCTCATGTTCTGGTCGGCGATGAAGCAGCCGATGCCGGCGTCGCGCAGCAGCGATTGCACGAAGGACAGGACGACGGCGTCGTTGGTGCGGATGAGCTCGATCATGGGCACGAAATTTGCAGTTCGGCGCGGCGAAGTAAACGGCACTTGTCGTTCCGCGCCAATTCGCCACTTGCAGGTGCAGTGCATGCCGCCATAGAATCGCCTAAAAGCTGCGCGCGCGAACGCGCATCTGTGCAACGGGAGTATTGGCCTTGGGTGTCGTTCTCAACATCGAGAAGGGGAAGCGGGAAGCCGCGTCGATCAAGGATTTGATCGACCTGACCTCGGCCGACATGGCCAGGGTCAACAAGCTGATCCTGTCCAAGGCCGGTTCCGATGTCGAGATGATCCCGGAGGTGGCCAACCACCTGATCTCGTCCGGCGGCAAGCGGCTGCGGCCGATGCTGACGCTGGCCGCAGCGCAGATGTTCGGCTATTCCGGCGAGCACCACGTCAAGCTCGCGACCGCAGTCGAGTTCATGCATACGGCGACGCTTCTGCATGACGACGTCGTCGACGAGAGCGACCTGCGCCGCGGCAAGAAGACGGCGCGCACCATCTGGGGCAACCAGGCGAGCGTGCTGGTCGGCGATTTCCTGCTCGGCCAGGCCTTCCGCATGATGGTCGACGTCGGTTCGCTCGAGGCGCTCGACATCCTGTCGACCGCAGCCTCGATCATCGCCGAGGGCGAGGTCATGCAGCTTGCGGCGGCGAAGAACCTCGAGACCACCGAGGACGAGCACTTCGCCGTCATCAAGGCCAAGACCGCCGCACTGTTCTCGGCCGCCGCCGAGGTCGGGCCGGTGATCGCCGGCGCGTCGAGGAACGACAAGGCGGCGCTGCGCTCCTACGGCATGAACCTCGGTCTCGCCTTCCAGCTGATCGACGATGCGCTCGACTACGGCGGCTCCAGCAAGGACCTCGGCAAGAACGTCGGCGACGACTTCCGCGAGGGCAAGGTGACGCTTCCGGTGATCCTGAGCTACCGCCGCGGCACCGCGGGCGAGCGGGCCTTCTGGAAGAGCGCGATCGAGGAGGGGGCGTCGGACGACGCAGCCCTGGAAAAGGCCATCGGCCTGATGGCGCGGCACGGCGCGATCGCCGATACGATCGGGCGTGCCAGCCATTTCGGCGAGATTGCGCGCGATGCCCTGGCGCCGCTGGAGAACACGCCGCAGAAGGCGGCGCTGCTCGACGTCATCGACTTCTGCATCAGCCGCGTCGTCTAGCCGCAGCCGGTCGAAGACGGGCGTTGCTTTCTGCAAGTCGCTAGCCGGTTGTCGAATTCTGCAGCCGCGGCGGATTGAAGCGCGACCCCAAAAAGGCCATGCTTGGCATCGACAACCGGTCGCGGAATGAAACCCGTTTCGGGTGGCATGGGGACCGTACGATCCGACTAGGAAGGACATTCATGCGGCAGCGACGCGCAATCTGGCTCCTCGGGCTGGCGGCTTTGGCCGGCTTTTCCGCCCTGACCCAGCCGGGATATGCCAAACAGCCCACGGACCCGGTCGAGATAAACTCGTTCTCGGGGGCCTACCTGGCGGCGCAGATCGCCGAGGCCGACGACGACCTCGGCAGCGCGATCGCCTACTACAAGCGCGCGCTGGCCTTCGATCCGCAGGATGCTTCGCTGCAGCAGAGCGTGATGCTTGCGCTCATCGCCCAGGGGCATTTCGACGAATCGCTGCCCTACGCGCAAATGCTGAAGACGGTTCCCGAGGCGGAGCGCTTCTCGCGGCTCGCGCTCGCCGTCGATGCCATCCGCAAGAAGGATTATACGGCTGCCGAGAACTGGCTGAAGCTGGCGCTCGAATCCGATCTCGACCGGCTCATCACCGGAACCATGACGGCCTGGGCGAAGCAGGGCGAAGGCCGACCCGCGGACGCGCTCGGGTTCCTAGAAAAACTCGAGGGGCCGGAGTGGTACGAGCTGTTCAAGGCCTACCACGGCGCCCTGATCGCGGATGCCGCCGGCGACAAGGTCAAGGCCGACAAGGTCTATCGCTCGGCCATCGACAATCTCGGCGCCGGCAGTGCCGCGCCGGAGACCTGGATGCGCGCGGCCGAGGCATATGCCGGCTTCCTGGCGCGCGACGGCAAGAGCAAGGAGGCGCTCGCGATCCTCGACCGCGCCGACGAGTTCTCGCCCGGCAAGCTGCCGATCGCCGCGCTGCGCGACCAGATCAACAAGGGCGAGAAGATCCCGCCGCTCGTGTCCGGACCCAGCGACGGCGCGGCCGAGATCCTGCTCAACCTGTCCACTGCGCTCAATCGCGGCGGCGGCGAGCCCTTCGTCCGGCTCTATCTGCAATATGCGCTGGCGCTCAAGCCGGAGAGCGACGAACTGCTGGTGCAGCTCGCGGCCGTCGCCGAACAGCAGCAGGACGGAAAAGGGGCGATCGAGCTCTATCGCCGCGTCCCGGCCGGCTCGCCGCTCAAGCGCCTGTCGGAACTGCAGCTCGGCCTCAACCTCGCCGACCTCAAGCGCCCCGACGAGGCCATCAAGCACCTGTCGGCCCTGGTCGAGCAGAATCCCGACGACATGCGCGGCTACCTCGCGCTGGGCGGGGTCTATGCGTCGACCGACAACTATCGCGCCGCCGCCGAGGTCTACGACAAGGCGGTCGAGCGGCTGAAGACGCCGACCAACGCCAACTGGAACATCTTCTACCAGCGCGGCATCGCCTATGAACGGCTGAAGGAATGGCCGAAGGCCGAGCCCAGTTTCCGCAGGGCCCTGGAGATGTTCCCCAACCAGCCGCAGGTACTCAACTATCTCGGCTATTCGTGGGTCGACATGAACGTCAATCTCGAGGAAGGCCTCGCGATGATCAAGAAGGCCGTCGACCTGCGCCCCAGCGACGGCTACATCGTCGATTCGCTCGGCTGGGCCTATTACCGTCTCGGCCGCTACGACGACGCGGTGCGCGAGCTGGAGCGGGCCGTCTCGCTGAAGCCCGACGATCCGGTGGTCAACGACCATCTCGGCGACGCCTACTGGCGGGTCGGGCGCAAGCTGGAGGCCACCTTCCAATGGCGCCATGCGCGCGACATGAAGCCTGAGCCGAACCTTCTGGCCGAGGTGGAGAAGAAGATCGCCGAGGGGCTGCCGGAGCTGCCGGAGAAGCCGACCGCGCAGGAATCGCCGCTCAAGCAGCCTGTGGCCCCAGAGCAGCCGGCCGTGACGGACGGGCAGAAGAAGAGCGAGGCCGACAAGCCCGCGACCGCCGATGCCGCCGCCAAGGTCATTCCCGCCGCCTACAAGGTCCAGCCGGGGCAGTCGCTGTGGTCGATCGCCAACGAAGTGCTGGGCGACGGCGACCGCTATCGCGAGATCCTCGACCTCAATCCCGACCTGCGCGGCGATCCCGGCCGGATCGCGCCGGGCCAGGAACTGCGGCTGCCGGGCAAGTGACGCGGGACCGGCCGGAAGTTGCCCCTGCTTGACCCTTATCTTCGCTCGGAATAGGACGGGGCCACTCAGGCCCCGTTTTCGTTTGGGGCGCGCGCCAATGATCGAGCTTTGACCGTGACCAACAGTCTGCCCGCCCACATGCATCCCAGCCGCTCATTCCAGGGGCTGATCCTGACGCTGCATAACTACTGGGCGGAGCGCGGCTGCATCATCCTGCAGCCCTACGACATGGAAGTGGGCGCCGGCACGTTCCACCCCGCCACCACCTTGCGGGCGCTCGGACCAAAGCGCTGGAACGCTGCCTATGTGCAGCCCTCGCGCCGGCCCAAGGACGGCCGCTACGGCGAGAACCCGAACCGGCTGCAGCACTATTACCAGTACCAGGTAATCCTGAAGCCCAACCCGGCCAACCTGCAGGAGCTCTATCTCGGCTCGCTGAAGGCGATCGGCATCGATCCCCTGGTGCACGACATCCGCTTCGTCGAGGACGACTGGGAGAGTCCGACGCTCGGCGCCTGGGGACTCGGCTGGGAGTGCTGGTGCGACGGCATGGAAGTGTCGCAGTTCACCTATTTCCAGCAGGTCTGCGGTATCGAATGCGCGCCCGTCGCCGGCGAGCTGACCTATGGCCTCGAGCGCCTGGCCATGTATGTGCAGGGCGTCGACAACGTCTACGACCTCAACTTCAACGGCCTCGAGGGCGACGACAAGGTCACTTATGGCGAGGTCTTCCTGCAGGCCGAGCAGGAATATTCGCGCCACAACTTCGAATATGCCAATACGGCGATGCTGCTCCGCCACTTCGATGACGCGGAAGCCGAGTGCAAGGCGCTGCTGGCCGCCGGCGCGCCGGCGGAGGGCGGCAATTCCGCCCAGCACAAGATGGTGTTCCCGGCCTACGACCAGGCCATCAAGGCCAGCCACGTCTTCAACCTGCTCGATGCACGTGGCGTGATCTCGGTGACCGAGCGGCAGAGCTACATCCTGCGGGTCCGCAACCTTGCCAAGGCTTGCGGCGAGGCCTTCCTGCAGACGGAAGCCGGCGGGTACGCCCTGCAAGGGTGAAGCGGCGGCGCCGTTCCTAGCGCCGCTTTGGCGAGATGCCGCCCATCGAGGGCGGGTCGGGCTGTGGATTGAGTCCAACGAGGCTGCCGGCCGGCAAGGGTCGCTTGCGCGCCGAAGGAGGTTCGGGCTGCGGGCTGAGGCCGACAAGGTCGCCGGGGCGCAGCACCTTGGCCTGCACGAGCGCCTGGGGCGCCTTGGCCATTGCGGCCTGGCCGGCCATGGCGTCGCCCGCCGTCCAGGAGGCGGCGACCGCGGCGATCAGCAACAGCGTCTTCATCATCGTTCTCCGTCAGCTTGCCAGCCCGCTGGCGATGTCCTCGACCGTCCAGGCGAGAGCGACCTTGCTGGAGATGGCGATGGTCTCCAGCGCCCTGCGCACGCCCGGCATGCGATATTCGGCCGGTGCCGCCACATGCATGGCGAACAGGGCGCTGAGCGCGAGGATCTGGAGGAGGGCGGAAGCGGTTTTCATCGTCGTCGAGCCAAAAGGTGTCTGCCTGAGCGTTGGTCGCTTCAGCGCGCTGACTGGTTCACGGGAATGTCTGCCCTAAGGACGATTTCGCCGCGGACGTGCCGACAAGGCGCGGCAAATTTCGCAATCGCGCGCGGGAAGGTGACAGCGGGCGGATGAGTTGCTATTCCGCGCGGACCAATTGCCCCGTGTGAGCCGTCCGATGCCCGATCTGCTTCTTGAGTTGCGTTCCGAAGAAATCCCCGCCCGCATGCAGCGCAAGGCGGCCGGCGATCTGAAGAAGATGCTGACCGACGGCCTGGTCGAGGCCGGCCTGACCTATGAGGCGGCGCGCGAATATTGGACGCCGCGGCGCCTGACGCTCGACATCCGCGGCCTGACCGCCCGCTCGAAGGACATCCGCGAGGAGCGCAAGGGCCCGAGCACCAAGGCGCCCGAGGCGGCGATCCAGGGCTTCCTGCGCAGCGCCGGCCTCGCCTCGATCGCCGAGGCGCATGTCCACAGCGATCCGAAGAAGGGCGACTTCTACGTCGCCCACATCTCCAAGCCCGGCCGCGCCGCCGAAGAGATCGTCGCCGAGCTGATGCCCGGCATCGTCAAGGCCTTCCCGTGGCCCAAGTCCATGCGCTGGGGCCCGGCCTCGGCCAGGCCGGGCAGCCTGCGCTGGGTGCGGCCGCTGCAGTCGATCGTCTGCACCTTCGGTCCGGAGACCGAGGAGCCCGTCGTGATCGACTTCGAGATCGACGGCATCCGCTCCGGCAACGTCACCTATGGCCACCGCTTCCACGCGCCCGAGGCGATCACGGTGCGCCGCTTCGACGACTATGCCGCCAAGCTCGAGGCGGCCAAGGTCGTCATCGACGCCGAGCGCCGCAAGGAGATGATCCTTGCCGACGCGCGCAACCTGGCCTTTGCCCAGGGCCTCGACCTGGTCGAGGACGAGGGGCTGCTGGACGAGGTCTCGGGGCTCGTCGAATGGCCGGTGGTGCTGATGGGGCAGTTCGAGGATGCTTTCCTCGAAATCCCGGCCGAGGTGATCCGGCTTACCATCCGCGCCAACCAGAAGTGCTTCGTGACGCGGCCGCAGGGCAGCGAGGACGCGCTTTCGCACCACTTCCTCCTGACCTCCAACATCGAGGCCAAGGACGGCGGCAGGGAAATCGCCCACGGCAACGGCAAGGTGGTGCGCGCCCGCCTTTCCGACGCACTCTATTTCTGGAAGACCGACCAGGGCGACCTGCCGGACCTCGGCACGCTGAAGGAGTCGGCGCTGGTCTTCGGGCTCGACCTGAGCAAGCCGCTCGACCAGCGCATGGCGCGGCTCGACCATCTCGGCGTCACCTTCCACGCCAAGCTGGGCACGCAAGGGGCGCGGGTCGAGCGCATCCGCGCGCTGGCCCGCGAGATCGCGCCGCTGGTCGGCGCCGATCCCAGGCTCGCCGAACGTGCCGCCGTGCTCGCCAAGGCCGATCTCCAGACCGAGGTGGTCGGCGAGTTCCCCGAACTCCAGGGCGCCATGGGCCGCAAATATGCGTTGCTGCAGGGTGAAAGCCCTTCGGTGGCCGCGGCGCTCGAGGAGCACTACAAGCCGCAGGGCCCGTCCGACCGCGTGCCGACCGACCCGGTGTCGGTGACCGTCGCACTGGCCGACAAGCTCGACACTTTGGTCGGCTTCTGGACCATCGACGAGAAGCCCACGGGCTCGAAGGATCCCTATGCGCTGCGTCGGGCCGCGCTTGGCGTCATCCGCATCATTCTCGCCGCCCGCGGCAAGCTGCCGCTCAAGACGCTGTTCGATGCGGCGCTGACGCAGCTGGCGGAAGCCTCGATCGAGAAGCGGATCGACGAGTTCGAGGCCGGGCAGGCGAAGCTCGACACCGGCGACGTCGACGGCGAGCAGGACGTCGACAATGCGCTTGCCGCCTTCGAGGCGGAAATCCGCCGCGACACGATCGAGCGCGCGGCCCCGCTCAAGGCCGACCTGCTGGCGTTCTTCCACGACCGGCTGAAGGTGTACCTGCGCGAGCTCGGCGCCCGCTACGACCTGATCGACGCGGTGATCACCCCCGACGCCGACGACATCTTGACCATCACCCGCCGCGTCGAGGCGCTGGGACACTTCCTCGACAGCGACGACGGCAGGAACCTGCTCGCCGGCACCAAGCGCGCGGCCAACATCCTGGCCGCCGAGGAAAAGAAGGGCACGGTCGTCGCCGACGGCGTCGACCCGGGCCTGTTCCGCGAACCGGCCGAGAATGCGCTGTTCGTGCCGGTCAACCAGGCCGTGAGCGAAGCCGGCCAGGCGATCCGCAACGAGGACTTCTCCGGCGCCATGCGCGCGCTCAGCGTGCTGCGCGAGCCGGTCGATTCATTCTTCGAGAAGGTTCTGGTCAATGACGAGGACGCGGCCGTGCGGGCGAACCGCCTGGCGCTGCTCGCCCGCATCCGCGCCGCCACCGACCAGGTCGCCGACTTCTCCAAGATCGCCGGCTAGAGCAATTCCAGGAAAAGTGCGCAGCGGTTTTCCGTCCGGAATTGCGTCAAAACAAAGAGATAGAGCGTTTCCGCGATTCGAAGAAAGCGGAAGCGCTCTAGGCCTGCCTACTCGGTCTCCGGGTAGGCCGGGTCGACCGTGACGCTGTCGGCCTTGGCCGGCTCGGGCGCCGGGGCGGCGGAAGCGGTCGGTTGCGCCGGGGCGCCCGCGGCGGGTGCTGCAGGTGCGGCGGGTGCGGTTGCGACAGCAGGGGGGCGCGGCGAGGACGAGCCGACTTCGCCGCCGCGGATGACCAATGGCGCCGGGCCCATGCGGGCCGGCGCGCGGGCGATGGCAGCCACCTTGCCCGTATCGACCGTCGGCGTGCCGCGTTCGATGACCGAGGCCGACCGGCCGGCGTCTCCGGACATAACGATCGACGGACCGGAGGTGTTGCCGCCGAGTTCGACGATCGACGAGGCATGGGCGGGAGCGGCCGCCACAACGGTGACGGCGAATAGCGCGGCAAGGATCTGCATTTGTCCCTTGGGATTGAACCGATCTCGGAGCGCAGCTTAGACCGTCGCGGGTTGCAGTCCGATTGCGCGGATGCCGCGCATTTTAGCTGTCTGGCGATTCTCGATTGTCCCGGCCTTGCCGCGGCGGCCACCCCGCGTTAGGGACCGGGTGAACAGGGAAACGACGACGTGACCGAACTGATCCCGGCGGACAACGCGATGGATCGCGCGCTCGCGCTGCTCGGCGCCGGCGAGGTCGTGGCCATTCCGACCGAGACCGTCTACGGGCTCGCCGGCGACGCCACCAACGGGGCCGCGGTCGCGCGCATATTCGAGGCCAAGGGGCGGCCGCGCTTCAATCCGCTGATCGCCCATGTCGCCGACATGGAGATGGCCGAGCGCATCGGCGTGTTCGATCCGCTGTCGCGCAGGCTGGCCGACAGGTTCTGGCCGGGGCCGCTGACGCTGGTCGTGCCGCTCAGACCCGAATTCGGCATCCACCCGCTGGTCACCGCCGGGCTCGACACCATTGCCCTCAGGATGCCCCTGGGCTTCGGCGGCAAGCTGATCGCGAGGCTGGGGCGACCGCTCGCGGCCCCCAGCGCCAACACTTCGGGCAAGATCAGCTCGACCAGCGGCGAGGCCGTGGCGCGCGACCTCGGCAGCAGGATACCGCTGGTCGTCGACGGCGGACAGACATCGGTCGGGCTCGAATCGACCATCGTCAAGGTCGAGGACGGCCGCGTGCGGCTGCTGCGACCGGGCGGCATCGCGGCCGGCGAGATCGAGGCGGTGGCCGGCCAGCCGCTGCTGCGCGGCGTCACCGCGGGTATCGAGGCGCCGGGCATGCTGGCCTCGCACTATGCTCCGGGCGCCGCCATGCGCCTCAATGCCGGCAGCGTCGATGCGGGGGAGGCGCTGCTCGGCTTCGGGCCGCAGCGCGCCGAGGGCTGGCAGGCGGCCCGCGCATTCCTCAACCTCTCCGAGACCGGCGACCTGCGCGAGGCGGCCGCCAACCTGTTCTCGCACCTCCAGGCGCTGGACCTGAGCGGCGCCGCCTCCATCGCCGTCGAGCCGGTCCCCGTGGCGGAACTCGGCGAGGCGATCAACGACCGGCTGGCGCGTGCGGCTGCCCCACGTGACAATCTGCACGGCTGAAACTAGCTTCATCCCATGAGCAAGACCCCGAACGGCCTCGACCCCGCGCTAGCCGAGCGCTTCACCGCGATCGTCGGCGAGCGCTACGCCGTCAGACAGGGGCCCGACATCGAACCCTACGTCCACGAGCCGCGCGGGCTGTTCACGGGCGCGACCTCGCTGGTGCTCAGGCCCGGCAGCGTCGAGGAGGTGAGCGCGATCATGAAGCTCGCCACCCAGACGCGCACGCCGGTCGTGCCACAGGGCGGCAATACCGGCCTCGTCGGCGGCCAGGTCCCGGATCGCTCGGGAGGCGAGGTGGTCCTGTCGCTGTCGCGGCTCAACCGGATCCGCGAGATCGATCCCGTCTCCAACACCGTCATCGCCGAGGCCGGCGTCGTGCTCGACCAGCTTCACCACGCCGCCGACGCGGTCGACAGGCTCTATCCGCTGTCGCTCGCCTCGCAGGGCTCGTGCCAGATCGGCGGCAACCTTTCGTCCAATGCCGGCGGCACGGCGGTGCTGGCCTACGGCAATGCGCGCGAACTCTGCCTCGGCGTCGAGGTGGTGCTGCCGACCGGCGAGGTGCTGGACGACCTGCGCAAGCTCAAGAAGGACAATACCGGCTACGACCTCAAGAACCTGTTCGTCGGGGCAGAGGGCACGCTCGGGGTCATCACCGCCGCGGTGCTGAAGCTCTATCCCAAGCCGAAGGGCCGCGAGGTTGCCTGGGTCGGGCTGCCCTCGGCCGAGGCGGCGCTGGGGCTGCTCAACACCGCGCAGGATCTCGGCGGAGGGGCGCTCACCGCCTTCGAACTCATCGGACGGATCCCGATGGAATTCGCCATGCGCCACATCCCCGACGCGAGGCCGCCGCTTGAGGGCGACTGGGACTGGCAGGTGCTGATGGAGATCTCCTCCGGCCGCTCGGCGGAGGATGCGCGGACGCTGATCGAGGACATCCTCTCCTCAGGCTTCGAGGCCGGGCAGGTCGGCGATGCCGCGATTGCCGCGAGCGTCGGCCATGCCAACGAGTTCTGGCGCTTGCGCGAGATGCTGCCCGAAACCCAGAAGGCCGAAGGCGCGTCGATCAAGCACGACATTTCGGTGCCGGTCGCCAGCATACCCGCTTTCATCGAACAGGCGGGCAAGGCGGTCGCAAGCATCAGCCCCGAGGCGCGCGTGGTCTGCTTCGGCCACATGGGCGACGGCAACCTGCACTACAACGTCTCCCAGCCCGTGGGCTTGGGAGGGGAGGCGTTCCTGGCGCTCTACCGGCGCATGAACGATGCAGTCCACGACGTGGTGCGCGGCTTCAACGGCTCGATCTCGGCGGAGCATGGCATCGGCCAGCTCAAGCGCGACGAACTGATCGCCACGGCACCGCCGGTCGCCATCGAGCTGATGCGCCGGGTGAAGGCGGTCTTCGACCCCGCGGGCATCATGAACCCCGGCAAGGTGATTTGATCCATTCCGGTGGCAATCCGATAACCATCGCCGAGATCAGCAAAATTTAACCGACTTTCTTAAGCGGGGCGGTAAGGAGGCCCCGCTAGTGTCCTTCCCATAAACGAGACCGGGAAAACTGGTCCGGAGAGACCGGAAACCGGCTCTCAGGAGAAACAGGAAGGCACAACATGAACACCGGACTGAAGCCAGTCTGGGCGGGACGCAACATGCGCCTCGACCCATTCCGCTTGCCGCAGATGGTCAGCTACGCCACGCGCGACGACCTTGGCGATGTCATCTTCACGATCGACCATCGTGGTGCCGTCGTTCGTCGCCTGCTCGCGCAGAGCGGCCTGCCTGTGACCATCGCGCTGCCGGCGCGCGCCTTCAGGGGCGTTGCCGCGCGGGCGCTGGAGGACGACTGCGGCAACGTCACGGTGACGCTGGAACTGCTGCACAACGACCCGATGCTTTCCGTGCCGCTACTGGTGGCCGACGATCTCGACGACGTCGCCGCCGACTGGCGCGCCTGGGCCGATTTCTACGGCATGCCGATGCTGCTGATCGAGGCGGACGGCGTGGCCCGCACGCTGGAGGAATCGCTCGGCGCGGCGATCAAGACCCGAACCGCGGTGGACCGCCGCAAGGGCCGTGTCTCGCGCATGCGCCGGCCTCGCTTCCTTGCCCGACGCAAGTCCGGCCACCTCGGCGTCCGCCTCGTCATCGACGGCGAGGAGATCATCGCCCGCGCCTGACGGCGCGGGTCAGACCAGCGGCTTGAGCGCCACCCAGGCGCCGCCAAGCACCAGCCCGAGGAAGATGATCCAGCCGACCTGACCGTTCGACCTGAACAGCTTCAGGCATTGGTCGGGGTCGTCGATGTCGAGGCTGACGATCTGGCGGGCCATATGCGCGCCAGCCGCGACCAGTCCGGCGAGCGCCGGCATCGGCACCTGCGCCATGGCAAAGGCTGTGGCGAACAGGATCAGGGCGCCGCCGTAGAGGCCGGCCAGCCAGGACTTGGTGTTCTCGCCGAAATAGCGCGCCGTCGACTTCACGCCGACCAGCGCGTCGTCTTCCTTGTCCTGGTGGGCGTAGATGGTGTCGTAGCCGATCACCCACATGATCGAACCGAAATAGAGCAGCAGGGCAGGCGCGTCGATGTCGCCGAACTCCGCCGCCCAGCCCATCAGCGCACCCCAGGAAAAGGCGAGGCCGAGCACGAACTGGGGCCAATTGGTGATGCGCTTCATGAACGGATAGATCGCCACGATCGCCAGCGACGAGATGCCGAGCACGACGGCGAAGCTGTTGAACTGGAGCAGCACCACCAGCCCGACGAGCGCCTGGAGGACGAGGAAGCTCCACGCCTGCCGGCGGGTGACCTGGCCGGACGGAAGCGGCCGGGACCGCGTCCGTTCGACCTGGGCGTCGATGTTCTCGTCCACGAGGTCGTTGTAGGTGCAGCCGGCGCCGCGCATGGCGACGGCGCCGAGCAGGAACAGCGCCAGGAACCAGGGCGAGGGCAGCAGCGAGACGAGGCTGTCTCCGGGGCGGGCATAGGCGCTCGCCGCCATCGCCAAGGACCACCAGCATGGCCACAGCAAGAGCACCCAGCCGATCGGCCGGTCCCAGCGGGCGAGCTGGGCGTAGGGCCAGAGCCTGCGGGGCAGGGCGCGATAGACCCAATGCCTGCTGGGGGCGTCGGCGACCCGGCCCTGGCCGGCTTTGGACTGTATGGGTTCCATGGGCGTGGAGTGGCAGGCCGGCGCCCGCGCGTCAAGCCGCGGCCTTCGGAGGCCTTGGGCGGAGGGGCTCACCGGCCGTTTTTGCCGTGGTCAAAGCGTGATCGGAGCCGATTTAGTTTTGACACATTCGGTTGGTTTCTGCTTCCCTCCGACCGATCAATGCAAGCACGCCCCGCGACTGCGGGGCTAAGAAGAATGAGGACGATAATGCGTACCCTTATTGGCGCCGTAGCCGCCGTTCTCGCGATCACGGGCGCTGCGCTGGCCGCCGAGGTGGAAGGTCAGGTCAAGTCGATCGACAAGGAAAAGCTGATCATCACCCTCGACAACGGCAAGTCCTACAAGCTGCCGGGTGAATTCGACGTCGCGAACATCAAGCCTGGCATGGACATCATGATCGCCTATGACGAGGTCGGCGGCGAGAACCTGATCACCGACATGGACCTGTCGCAGTAGGAGCCATCTGCGGCTGCTCTGCTTGTCTTGACGCAATTCCGGACCGGAAAGCGCTTCGCGCTTTTCCCGGAATTGCTCAGAGCCAGTCGAGCCGGCCGCCTTCGAGTTTCAGCACGCGGTCCTGGGGAACCTCCAGGGCCGCGGCTCTGTTTTCGGACATGCCTTCGACGAGCCTGAAGATCGCGCGCACCACGCCGCCATGGGTGACGCAGACGGTCGGTCCGGAAATCTCGGCAAACCACGCCGCGACCCGGGCGGTGAGCATTTCATAGCTTTCCGCGCTGTCACCGGGCGGCACGAAGTTCCACTTGTCGAAGCGGCGGGCCTGCGTCGACCCCGGCCGACGGGCTTCCAGTTCCGCGAAGGTATGGCCTTGCCAGTCGCCGAAATGGACTTCGACGAGGCGCGGGTCGGTACGATAGGCGGCGGGCGCCAGCCCCATGGCCGCGCGCGCACGCTCCATGGTCTCGCGGGTCCGCCGCATCGGGCTCGCGACGAAATCGAACCGCAGCGGATCGGCGATCAGTTCGGCCAGCCTGCGGCCGTTGCGGTCGGCCTGGCTGCGGCCGAGCGCGTTGATGTCGGTATCGGCCTGGCCCTGCAGGCGCTGTTCGGCGTTCCAGGCCGTCTGGCCATGGCGCACGAAATAGACGAGTTGCGTCATGGCTGTTCGGTCTGCTGCGGCATCAATCCTTGACGGTGGAGATGTCCGGCGCGTCGACGGCCTTCATGCCGACGACGTGGTAGCCCGAATCGACGTGGTGCACCTCGCCGGTGACGCCGCGCGACAGGTCCGACAGGAAGTAGAGGCCGGAATCGCCGACCTCGTCGATCGAGACGGTGCGGCGCAGCGGGGCGTTGTACTCGTTCCACTTGAGGATGTAGCGGAAGTCGTCGATGCCGGAGGCGGCGAGCGTCTTGATCGGGCCGGCGGAGATGGCGTTGACGCGGATCTTCTTGGGGCCGAGGTCGACGGCGAGGTATTTCACGCTGGCCTCGAGCGCCGCCTTGGCGACGCCCATGACGTTGTAGTTCGGCATGACCTTCTCGGCGCCGTAATACGTCATGGTCAAGAGCGAGCCGCCGTCCGGCATCAGCTTCTCGGCGCGCTGGGCGATCGCGGTGAACGAATAGACCGAGATGTCCATGGTCTTGAGGAAGTTGCCGTGGCTGGTGTCGACGTAGCGGCCGGTCAGCTCTTCCTTGTCGGAGAAACCGATGGCGTGGACGA
Source organism: Mesorhizobium sp. CC13 (assembly GCF_039907765.1). Classification (NCBI taxonomy): domain Bacteria; kingdom Pseudomonadati; phylum Pseudomonadota; class Alphaproteobacteria; order Hyphomicrobiales; family Phyllobacteriaceae; genus Mesorhizobium; species Mesorhizobium sp. CC13. The sequence goes on from NZ_JARDJI010000001.1 coordinate 367,935, forward strand.
CGAAGTCGAGCTTGCCCCACTTCTTCTCCAGCGTCTCGAACACGGCGTCGATGCTGGCCATGTCGGTCACGTCGCAATGGCCGCAGACGAAGGCGCCGATCTCGGCGGCCAGCGGCTCGACGCGCTTCTTCAGCGCATCGCCCTGATAGGTGAATGCGAGTTCCGCGCCCTGGTCGGCGCAGGCCTTGGCGATGCCCCAGGCGATCGATCGGTTGTTGGCGACGCCGAGAATAAGGCCGCGCTTGCCGGCCATCAGGCCCTGTCCACCCGCCATATGAACGCACTCCTGAAATTGAATGGTTTTCAAGCTGCCCTATCGCATAGGCACCAGCCGCCTTCAAGCTTTCATAAGCCGAACCACCGGTGCCCCGCTCGCAAGGCGCGTCAGCCGGAGGTTTTGCGCACGAACTCGGCCAGTGCCGCATCGCCGCCCTCGGGCAGCATGACGCGCACGTGGACGTAGAGGTCGCCGTGACCGCCGGCCTTCTCGGGCAGGCCGCGGCCCTTGATGCGCAGCACCTTGTCGGAGCTCGACCACTCCGGCACCTTGACCGCGATGCGGCCGGTCGGCGTCTCGACCGCGGCCTTGGTGCCGAGCACCGCGTCGTGCAGGGTGACCGGCAGGTCGGCGTGGAGGTCGCGGCCCTCGACGCGATAGCGCGGATGGCGGCGGAACCGGATCTTGACCAGCGCGTCGCCGGCGCCGCCGAAGCCCTGTTCGCCCTGGCCCTTGAGCCTGATCGTCTGGCCGTCCTCGACAAAGTCCGGCAGCTTGACGGCGATCTTGCGGCCGTCGGGGAACAGCGCCGTCACCTTGGGGGCGGTCGCCGCTTCCTCGATGGTCACGTCGAGGTTGACGTTGATGTCGGCGCCCGGCTGGGCGCGCTGGCCGCCCATGCCGGCACCATGTCCGCCTGCTCCCGGACCGGCGGCTCCATGCCCGCCGGCGCGCTGGCCGAAGGCGTCGCCGAAGATCTGGCTGAAGATGTCGCCCGTGTCGAAGCCGCCCGGTCCCGAGGAACGGAACTCGAAGTGGCTGGCGCCCGGGCCGCCCTGCTGGCGGCGGAACCCGCCGAAGGGGTCGCCGCCGGCGGCACCCTCGAAGCCGTGGAACCGCTGCTTGCCCTCGGCGTCGATCTCGCCGCGGTCGAACGCCGCCTTCTTCTTCTCGTCGCCGAGAATTTCATAGGCCTGGTTTGCGGCCGCAAACCGCTCCTTGGCCTTCGGATCGTCCGGGTTCTGGTCCGGATGATGCTTCTTGGCGAGCTTGCGGAAGGCCGCCTTGATATCCTTGGCCGAGGCGTTCCTGGCAACGCCCAGCACCTCATAGGGGTCGCGCATACGATGAATCCACGCAGAGAAAGGGTTGGTTCCCCCTATATGCGCCTCGCTAGGAAGAAATTCCAGAGGTGAGCGGGCTTCAGGCCGGCTGGAACGACACCATCTGCCAGGCACCGGCGCCGGCGGCGCAAATCTCGCCGGTGAACATGCGCACGCCGTCGAAGCTCTCGCGCGAGGCGGCAAAGCGCCGGCAGAGCACGCCGCGTTCGGTGCTCTCGGAAACCGCGCTGACGGCGCCGCGCGAGCCGGTCTCGGCGTTGGCCCAGGGAATCGCCTGGCCGTTCAGGCCCTCGATGTCGGCGGACGACACGGCGTTGCGGATCGTCGTCTCGTCGGAGAGCCGGCTGGAATCCGCGGCGCGGTCGGGGTCGTCCGGCACGCTGCCGGTCAGGATGCTGCGGTCCACCTCGGCCTTCTCGAGGCTGAAGCCGCCGACGGCGCAGGCGCTGACGGTGGTCAGGCCAAGCAATACGGTGCTCCTTAGGGCCAGCTTGCGGAATCGTGGGAGGCACTGGCCTTCGAAGGCTTGCGCGGGGCGCGGCAATCGGCATTCTCCGGTCGGCATGGGCAGGTCGAGTAAGAGCTATGACGGACACTGAGTTAACAAGCGGTGACTTCACCGAGAGCGCGGAGCCTTTCCGGCTGTTTGCCGCGTGGCTGAAGGACGCGACGGCGAGCGAGCCGAACGACCCCAATGCGGTGGCGCTGGCGACCGTCGACCCCGACGGCCTGCCCGACGCGCGCATGGTGCTGCTCAAGGGTTTCGACGAGCAGGGCTTCGTCTTCTACACCAACTTCGAGAGCGCCAAGGGGCGCGAGATCCTGGCCACGATGAAGGCTGCCATGTGCTTCCACTGGAAGTCGCTGCGGCGCCAGGTCCGCGTGCGCGGACCTGTGGAAATCGTCACCGATGCGGAGGCAGACGCCTATTTCGCCTCGCGCCCGCGCGGCAGCCGAATCGGCGCCTGGGCGTCGAAGCAGTCACGCCCGCTCGAAAGCCGATTCGCGCTGGAGAAGGCGGTGGCCGAATACACGGCCCGCTACGCCATCGGCGAGATTCCCCGGCCGGCCTACTGGTCGGGCTTCCGCATCGTGCCGAGCCAGATCGAATTCTGGCACGACCGCCCCTTCCGGCTGCACGACCGCGTCGTCTTCACCCGCAACGCTGCTGGCGGCTGGGACAAGGACAGGCTCTATCCGTAAGCCGCTCACCGTCCCCGGCTCGTTCAGATCGGCATACCCCCACCCCTGACCCCTCCCCACAAGGGTGAGGGGAAACTTGCGCTATCCGGGGTGCTCAGGCGTTACCAACTGTTCTTGGCGAAGGCGGTGACGACATCGGACCCTCCCCCTTGTGGGGAGGGGGTCAGGGGTGGGGGTAAAGGCCGTCGCGCCGCAGCACGTTGAAGAAGCCCCCGAAGTCCCCCCGCTCTGCATTGCGGATGAGGGTAAATGCCCTCACTTCTTGCGCGTCATGAAGGCCATGAGCGCCGCGCGTGCCTCGTCGGACATGAGGCGGGCGCGGAAATGCTCGCCTTCCTCCTTGATGCGCGCCACCAGTTCCGCGGGGTCGCCGCGCATCAGGTCGCGCGCGATCTTCAGCGCCTGCGGCGGCTTGGCGGCGATCTCGCGGGCGGCGGCAAGGGTGGCGGCCTCGAGTTCGCCTTCGGCGACCACCTTGTAGATCAGGCCGCTCGCCAGCGCGCGCTCGGCCGAGAAGCCTTCTCCGAGGCCGAGCAGGGCGAAGGCGCCCTGGCGACCGAGAATGCGCGGCGCAAGCAGGCTGGAGCCGGCTTCCGGCACCAGGCCGAGATCGACGAAGGGCGTGCGGAAGACCGTGCGCGGCGTGGCGAAGGTCAGGTCGCAATGCAGGTTGATGGTCGTGCCGATGCCGACGGCGATACCGTCGACGCCCGACACGATGGGCTTTTCGACCAGCGCAAGGGCTGCGAGGAAATCCCATACCTCGGTGCCGCCTTCGCCGCCGGTGGCGATCGCCATGAAGTCGGCGAGGTCGTTGCCGGCCGAGAAGGCGCCGGGCACGCCGAGGAAGACATGGACGCGCACCGCGGGATCGGCGTCGCCCGCCTTCAGCGCCGCCGCCATCTCGGCATACATGGCGCGGGTGATGGCGTTCTTCTTGTCCGGACGGTTCATCCGGATGATCTGCACGGCGTCCTGCCGCTCGATGACAATATGGTCGCTCACTTCAGACTGTTCCCTCGTCCAGAATTCAAACCGCAAACAGAGCCTTGGCGGCGTCCGAGAGGCTCGCGGCACCCATGGTGACGCGGTCCCTGAGGGCCGCGGTCTCGCCGAGCATGTTCTCGGCGAAGAAACGACAGAGCGCGATGCGCGCGGCCTCGCCCTCGGCCAGCGCCGCGCGTGCCAGATAGGCGCCGCCGGCGGCGAGCGCGAACAGCCGGAGATAGGGCGTGGCGCCGGCCAGCGCATCGTCCGTTCGGCCGTCCTCGAGCTGCCGCCGCAGGAAGCGCGTGGTCTGCTGCAGGTCGTCGAGCGCCTGCTCGAGGCAGACCGCGGTGCGGCCGTAGTCCTCGCTGTTCAGCGCCGCGACCGCGTTGGCGACCGCGTCGAGCTCGCCGATATAGTCGAAGACGTGGTCGCCATTGCCGAGCGGCAGCTTGCGGGTGACGAGGTCGATCGCCTGGATGCCGTTGGTGCCCTCGTAGATCGGCGCGATGCGGGCGTCGCGCAGCAGCCGCGCCGCACCCGTCTCCTCGATGAAGCCCATGCCGCCATGCACCTGCACGCCGAGCGAGGCGACGTCCACGCCGACGTCGGTGGCGAAGGCCTTGGCCACAGGCGTCAGGAGGTTGGCGCGGTCCTGCCAATAGGCCTTCGCATCGCCCTCCGACGCGCGTGCCAAGTCGAGCGCGTGCGCGCAGGCGTAGGCGATGGCGCGCGCGGTCTGGGTCAGCGCCTTCATGGTCAACAGGTTGCGCTGCACGTCGGGGTGATGGACGATCGGCGCCATGCCCTCGCCGGAATAGGACGAGGCCTTGCCCTGGCGGCGGTCGTTGGCATAGGCGAGCGCCTTCTGGAAGGCGGCTTCCGCCACCGCCACGCCCTGCATGCCGACCGACAGCCGGGCGTTGTTCATCATGGTGAACATGCAGGCTAGGCCCTTGTTCTCCTCGCCGATCAGCCAGCCGATGGCGCCGGGCGTACGGTCCTTGGCGAAGCCGTCGCCATAGATCATGGTGCAGGTCGGCGAGGCGTGGATGCCGAGCTTTTCCTCGATCCCCGAGCAGAACACGTCGTTGCGGGACCCAGGCGTGCCGTCCGCATTGGGCAGGAGTTTCGGCACGAGAAACAGCGAGATGCCGCGGGTGCCGGCCGGCGCGTCAGGCAGCCGCGCCAGCACCAGATGCACGATGTTGTCGGTCAGGTCGTGTTCGCCATAGGTGATGAAGATCTTCTGGCCGAATATGCGGTAGGTGCCGTCGCCGACGCGTTCGGCACGGCTGCGCAGCGCGGCGAGGTCGGAGCCCGCCTGCGGCTCGGTCAGGTTCATCGTGCCCGTCCACTCGCCCGAGACGAGCTTTTCGAGATAGGTGGCCTTGAGCTCCTCCGAGGCATGCTTCTCCAGCGCCTCGATCGCCCCCATGGTCAGCGTCGGGCCGATGCCGAAGGCCATCGAGGCCGAGTTCCACATTTCGAGGGCGGCGACGCCGAGCATGATCGGCAGCCCCTGGCCGCCGAAATCCTCGGGGGCGCTGAGGCCGTTCCAGCCGCCTTCGGTCCAATGCCGGTAGAGTTCCTTCCAGCCGGGCGGCATGGTCACCGCCGCGTCCTTGAGCCTGGCACCCACCTTGTCACCGATCTCGTAGAGCGGCGCGACCTCCTCGGTGGCAAAGCGCCCCGCCTCGGAAAGGATGGCGTCGACCAGATCCTCGCCGAGATCGCCGAAGCGTCCCGCATCCAGCGCCGCCTTCAGCCCGGCAACATGCTTCAGGGCAAACCCTATCTCTTCCACCGGCGCGCGGTACATGACGCTCTCCTCCTGCTGATGGGCACCGTGGCCGCAGGCCACTTGCACCGCACACTAACCGCCTTCGATCTGGGAGGGGAAGCTCCTTTTTACGTAAACGTCAAATTTTGGGGCCGTACTTGCACTAAAGTCGGGCCTTGCTAGAAGGGAGCAACAAGGAGGTTCGCCATGCTCGCCCGTCCCGATCCCTACAGCTGTATCGAGTGCGGCCTGCCGTACCGTTCGGAAGGCTTCTGGTATCATGGCGGCAAGGTCGAGGAAGACGCGGCCTACTGGACCGATCGCGGCATATTGTGCTCGCCGAAATGCTCGCTGACCCATTTCCGAAAGCGCCAGGCGGAAGGCAGCCTTCCGACCGAACCCGCCTCCGACCCGTTCGAATTCGCGGCCCCGAGCCGGTTCAGGTAGCAGCGGCCGCTTTCAACCCTAGGGCGGTGGTGCTTTATCAGCATTTCCTTAACCATGCGGGTTCAGGATCGGTTACCGGTCACCGAGGGTCGCCTTTTGAGGGGATTGGCGTCTAAGCTGCAGAAATTTGCGTTCGCCGCGCTGCTCGCCGCGGGGACCATGCACGGGACGGGGAAAGCTGCCGAGCAGGACTTTTCCGAACCCTGGAAGAAGACCGACCGGGCACTCGTCGTCGACGCCTACGAATACAATTCCATCGACTGGCAGAAGCTCTCCGGCGACAAGCGCATCGTAGGCTTCATCAACAAGGGCTCCGACGGCCTGCCGCCGCCCTACGCCTGCTCGGGCACCGAAACCGAAATCCGGCTGTGCAAGGCGCTGTGGAAGCGTCATGCGGTGGCGCGCGAACTGTTCCACACCCGCAAGGTCGTGGCCAAGGCGCTCGGCCTCGAATGGGGCGCCTACCATCTCGGCCGTCCCGGCAATCCGATCGAGCAGGCGCAGAATTTCCTCGATTTCGCCGAGCCCGGTCCCGACGACCTGATGGCGCTCGACATCGAGGATAACGACCCGGAAAAGTGGATGTCGCTCGAGGATGCAGAGATATTCGTGCGCTACATCTTCCAGCGTACCGGGCGTTATCCGATCCTCTACACCAACGGAGCGACCTCGCGGTACATCGCCGACAACCGCTACCGCTACCGCCTCCTGTCGCGGCTTCCGCTCTGGTACGCGCGCTACAAGCCGGAGATCGGCATTCATTTCCCGAAGGGCAACTGGCAGGGCTACACGCTGTGGCAGTTCTCGGCACAGGCCAATTGCGGCGAGCGCCGCTGCCCCTATCGCGTCGCCGGCACGGGCAACGACATCGACGTCAACGTCGCGCCGATGGACGCGGATGCGCTGCGCAACGCCTGGCCGTTCGGCTGGCTCATCGAGGCCACCGACGTATTCGTGGCGAGCGTGCCGGTGCCGATTGCCCGCGACGACGGTGTGAAGGGCGAGAGCCGGATTCGCTACGCTTCGGTCGCCTATCCGGTACGGCTCGACCTGCTTGCGAACGCTTTGCGATCGAGCTGGAACAAGGCGGTGCTGGGCACGGTACCGGCCGTGAAGGCGCTCGGCAGCCGCTATGCCTATGGCATGGCCGAATATGCCGCCGTCAAGCTGGAGAGGCGCGTGCGGGCCGTCGCCTACCGCAGGGCCGATCTCGATCCGGTATCGACGGCCTCGACCGAACTCGACCGCCCGGCACGATAGAGCGTTTCCGCTTTTCTTCGAATCGCGGAAACACTCTATCTCTTTGTTTTGACGCAATTCCGGACGGAAAACCGCTGCGCACTTTTCCTGGAATTGCGCTAGCCGTTGTTCTCGCGCTCGACCGCGCGCCAGCCGATGTCGCGGCGGCAGAAACCTTTCGGCCAATCGATGAGGTCGACCGCCTGGTAGGCCTTGGCTTGCGCTTCGCTGACGTTGCCGCCCGATGCGGTGACGTTGAGCACGCGGCCGCCATTGGCGACCAGCTTGCCGTCCTTCAGCGCCGTGCCGGCGTGGAACACCTGGGCGCCGGAGGCTTCGGCCTTGTCGATGCCCGAAATGGCAGAACCCTTTTCCGGCGTGCCGGGGTAGCCCCGGGCGGCCATCACGACGGTCAGCGCGGCCTCGTCGCGCCAGCGGGCCCAGACGTGGCTCAGCTGGCCGTCGGCGGCGGCGTTGAGCAGGACCAGAAGGTCCTCCTTCAGCCGCATCATCAGGACCTGGCATTCGGGATCGCCGAAGCGGGTGTTGTATTCGATGAGCTTCGGGCCCTTGTCGGTCAGCATCAGGCCGGCGAACAGCACGCCGGCAAATGGCGCGCCCATCTCGGCCATGCCGCGCATGGTCGGCTCGACGATCTCGCGCATGGTGCGCTCGACCGTCTCCGGGTCCATGACGGGCGCCGGCGAATAGGCGCCCATGCCGCCGGTGTTGGGACCGACGTCGCCGTCGCCGACGCGCTTGTGGTCCTGCGCCGTGCCGAAGGGCAGCGCCGTCCTGCCGTCGCAGAGGCAGAAGAAGCTCGCTTCCTCGCCGGTCATGAACTCCTCGACCACCACCGAGGCGCCGGCGCCGCCGAAGGCGCCCTCGAAACAGGCGTCGACAGCTTCGAGCGCCTCGTCGAGCGTCATCGCCACCGTCACGCCCTTGCCGGCGGCAAGGCCGTCGGCCTTGATGACGATCGGCGCGCCCGTCTTCTCGACATAAGCGCGGGCCGAGGCCGCATCGTCGAAGCGGCCGTAGGCTGCCGTCGGAATGCCGTAGCGGGCGCAGAGATCCTTGGTGAAGCCCTTCGAGCCTTCGAGCTGGGCGGCGGCCTTCGACGGTCCGAAGACGCGGATGCCATGGGCGCGCAGATCGTCGCCGATGCCGGCGACCAGCGGACCCTCGGGGCCGACGACGACGAGGTCGATCGCCTTCTCCTTGCAGAACGCGGCCACCGCGGAATGGTCGGCGACGTCGAGCGCCACCAGCTCGGCCTCCTGCGCGATACCGGGATTGCCCGGCGCGGCATAGAGCCTGGTCAGCATCGGCGACGCGGCGAGCTTCCAGGCGAGTGCGTGCTCGCGACCGCCGGAACCGATAAGGAGGACATTCATGCGGCAATTCCCCGTCCTGCAAGAGCCGCCCCTCCGCTATGGCCGTTGATGCCGCGGGTCAAGGCTTGGCGGTCGCTTTTTGGATGGGCGTCCGCCGCGCAAATCAGCAATTTCCCTTTTCGAGGGCATGCGCTAGAAGGCGGCGGTATCCTGGAAAGGCCAGTCCATGTCGCACAACACTTTCGGCCATCTGTTCCGCGTCACCACCTGGGGCGAAAGCCACGGGCCGGCGCTTGGCTGCGTGGTCGACGGCTGCCCGCCCGGCATCCGCTTCACGCTGAAGGACATCCAGGACGAGCTCGACAAGCGCAAGCCGGGCCAGTCGCGCTTCGTCACCCAGCGGCGAGAGCCCGACGAGGTCAAGGTGCTCTCGGGCGTCATCCTGGACGAGGACGGCGAGACGCTGATTTCGACGGGCACGCCGATCTCGATGATGATCGAGAACGTCGACCAGCGCTCCAAGGACTATGGCGAGATCGCCCGGCAGTTCCGGCCGGGTCACGCCGACTACGCCTATGACGTCAAATACGGCCTGCGCGACCATCGCGGCGGCGGCCGCTCCTCGGCGCGCGAGACCGCCGCCCGCGTTGCGGCAGGTGCCATTGCCCGCAAGGTCGTGCCGGGCCTGGTGGTGCGCGGCGCGCTCGTGTCGATGGGCACCAAGTCGATCGACCGCGCCAACTGGGACTGGGATTTCATCGGCGATGCCGAGAACCCGTTCTTCACGCCCGACCGCGCCTCGGTGCCGGTGTTCGCCGAATATCTCGACGGCATCCGCAAGGCGGGTTCGTCGGTCGGCGCCGTCATCGAGATCGTCGCCGAGGGCGTGCCGGCGGGGCTGGGCGCGCCGATCTACGGCAAGCTCGACCAGGACATCGGCTCGAACCTGATGTCGATCAACGCCGTCAAGGGCGTCGAGATCGGCAATGGCTTCGAGGCCGCGCGCATCACCGGCGAGGAGAATGCCGACGAGATGCGCATCGGCAATGACGGACAGCCCAAGTTCCTGTCCAACCATGCCGGCGGTATACTGGGCGGCATCTCGACCGGGCAGGCGGTGATCGCGCGTTTCGCGGTCAAGCCGACCTCGTCGATCCTGACGCCGCGCAAGTCGATCGACAAGGACGGCAAGGAGGTCGACGTCATGACCAAGGGCAGGCACGACCCCTGCGTCGGCATCCGCGCGGTGCCGATCGGCGAGGCCATGGTTGCCTGCGCCATTGCCGACCACTATCTGCGCCATCGAGGACAGACGGGAAGGATCTAGGGGGTAGGGGAATAGGGCAGTAAGGCAGTCGCCGACATGTACTGCCCTATTGCCCTGCCTTACTCCCCTCCGAGAAGAGAGAAACGCCATGCCATACGACCAGAAGAAAGTAGTCGAAGCGCTGAGGGCCTTCGAGCGCGGTGAGATCGTGGTCGTGATGGACGACGACGGCCGTGAGAACGAGGGCGACCTGATCGTCGCGGCCGTCCACTGCACGCCGGAGAAGATGGCCTTCATCGTGCGCCACACTTCCGGCATCGTCTGCACGCCGATGCTGAAGGAGGACGCCCGCCGGCTGAACCTCGCGCCGATGGTGGCCGACAACGACTCGGCCCACACCACCGCCTTCACCGTCAGCGTCGACTTCAAGCATGGCACCACCACCGGCATCTCGGCCGAGGACCGCACGCTGACCGTGCGCAACCTCGCCAATCCCAATGTCGGCGGCGGCGACTTCGTGCGGCCGGGCCACATCTTCCCGCTGATCGCCCGCGAGGGCGGCGTGCTGATGCGCTCGGGCCACACCGAGGCCGCGGTCGACCTGTGCAAGCTCGCCGGGCTGCCGCCGGTCGGCGTGATCTCCGAGCTGATGAACGACGACGGCACGGTGATGCGCGGCCCGCAGGTCGCGGCCTTCGCCGAGAAGAACGGGCTGAAGCAGGTGTCGGTCGCCGACCTGATCGCCTATCGCCAGCGCCAGGAGACGCTGATCGAGCGTGTCGACACGTTCGACATCGAGACGCCGGCCGGCAAGGCCAAGGCGATCACCTACACGCTGCCCTGGGACGTGATGCACCACCTCGCCATCGTCTTCGGCGACATCCGCGACGGCGAGGACGTGCCCGTGCGCCTGCACACGGAGGACGTGGTGACAGACGTGTTCGGCACCAGCAACCGCCTGGCCGACATCATGAAGACGTTCGGCGAGTGCAACCGCGGGGTGATCGTCTACCTGCGCGAGGGTTCGGTCGGCGTGTCCAATCTCGGCCGCAACCGGCCTTCGGCCGAACGCGAGGACCACGAGGAGGCGCGGCGCCGCGAGGACGAATGGCGCCAGATCGGCCTCGGCGCCCAGATCCTCAAGGATCTCGGCATCTCGTCGATCAACCTGGTCTCGTCGCGCGAGCGCCAGTATGTCGGCCTCGAGGGCTTCGGCATCCGCATCGCCAAGACTGAAATCCGCTAGCCGGGAGCCAAGAGCCCGGGGCCGACGCGGCGATTGACTTCCGCCCGCGTCGGCGCATTCTCGTGCCGTCTCTTGGGGGCGAGTCGGCTATGTGGGATTTCGACATCGGCAAGAGCCTATCGATCATGGCGCGTACGTGGCCTTTCATCGTGCTGCGCATGGTCGTCTATTTCGGCATCACGCTCGCCTACATCGTGGCCACGGGCGCGGGCGCCGGCGTCGGCTACGGCGTCGGCCAAATCGCCTCCGACCCCGACGGGCCGGTGTCCTTCGCGCTGTGGGGCGGCATCGCCGGCTTCGGCGTGGTTTCCGTCGCCGTCTACTGGGTGCGCGAATACATCCTCTACCTGGTCAAGGCCGGGCATATCGCGGCCATGGTGCATCTGATCGACGGGCGCGAGATCCCGGGTGGTCAGAACCAGATCGCCTATGCCCGCGAAGTTGTGACCGAGCGCTTCAGCGAAGCCAGCATCCTGTTCGTGCTCGACCAACTGGTGAAGGGTGCGGTCCGCGCGATCACCGGGCTCATCGGCGGGATCGCGGCGTTCCTGCCCATCCCCGGCCTCGATGGGCTGGTCAGGTTCGTCAACACGGTGATCCGCATGTCGCTCACCTATGTCGACGAGATCATCCTCGGCTACAACATCCGCATCGGCAGCAATTCGCCCTGGCAGACGGCGCGGCAAGGCGTCGTGCTCTACGCCCAGAACGGCAAGACCATGGTCAAGAACGCCGTCTGGCTCTCGCTTTTCGTCTGGGTGGTGTCGCTGCTGATCTTCCTGTTCATGCTGGCCCCTGCCGGGGCCATCCTCTACTTCATGCCGGGCCAGCTCGCCGGCTGGGCCTTCGTGCTGGCGATCGTGTTCGCCTGGGCCTTCAAGGCGGCGTTCATCGAGCCCTTCGCCGTGGCATCGCTGATGCAGGTCTACTTCCGGGTCATCGAGGGCCAGGTGCCCAACCCGGAATGGGACCGGAAGCTCGAAGAGGCTTCGTCCAAGTTCCGCGAACTGAAGGAAAAGGCCTTCGGTTCGGGCGAGGCCTCGCGCTGGGACGGCGCGCCGCGCCGCGTCTGACGCAGCGCGTGCGGCCGGCGATGCCTGTTGCGGCACAGCCGGCCGGTTCCGGCTACTCCGCGGCCACCGGTGAGGGCGCGCGGACGCCGCGATGCAGCTTTCCCTGGCCGACGAAGGTGATGATCAGGGCGACGAAGCCGGCGGCAAGCGAGATCATGAAGCCGCTGGTCGGGCCGAGCACGTCGATGAACCAGCCAGAGGCCGACGAGCCGGCGGCCATGCCTATGGAGATGCCGGTGATCGCCCAGGTCATGCCTTCGGTCAGCTTCGTCGACGGCACGAGTTTTTCCACCAGCGCCATCGACAGGATGATGGTCGGCGACACCGCCAGGCCGGCGAAGAAGAACACGACGGCGAGCGTGGCGATGTTGGAGACCATCATCAGCGGCAGGGTCGTCAGCGCCGCCAGCGCGATCGCCATCAGCAACTGCCGGGCAAGCGGCATCCGGATCTTCAGCGCGCCGAAGGCGAGGCCGGCGACCAGCGAGCCCGCGGCATAGGCCGACAGCGCGAAGCCGGCGGCAGCCTTGTTACCCTGGCCCTCGGCGAAAGCCACAGCCGTCACCTCGGCCGTGCCGAAGATCGCGCCGATGGCGATCAGCGTCAGCACGATGACCTGCAGCGAGCCGAGCCGGATCACCGAGGCGCCGTCGCTCCTGTTGCGTGCTTGGACGGGCGGCTCGGTCGCCGTCTGCGCCGCAAACAGCATGTTGCCGATGGCGAGCAGGACGGTTGCGACCAGCGGACCCGCCTCGGGGAAGACGCCGACGCTGAGCCCGATGGCAACGATCGGGCCGGTCATGAATATGACCTCGTCGACCACAGATTCGAAGGCGAACGCCGTGTGCAATTTGGGCGTGCCGCTATAGAGCGCGGTCCAGCGCGCCCTTATCATCGCGCTCATGCTCGGCATGGCGCCGGCAAGCACCGCGAAGGCGAACAGCAACCAATTCGGCGCGCCGTAGCGGGTGGCCAGAATGAGCCCGGTCAAGGCGGCGACGGTCAAGAGCGTGCCGGGGATGATGATCCTGCGCTGGCCGAAGCGGTCGACCAGCCGCGAGACCTGCGGCGCGATGAGGGCATTGGAGAAGGCGAAGGTCGCAGCCACCGCACCGGCCAGCCAATATTCGCCGTGGGTTTCGGAAAGCATGGTGACAATGCCGAGCGTGATCATCGACAGCGGCAGGCGGGCGATGAAACCTGCTGCCGAAAAGGCCTTCGCGCCAGGCGCGGTGAAGATCTCGCCATAGGGGTTTGGCATGGGAATATCCTGGAATTTCCGCCGCATGGCACTTACATACGGCGCGTATGTGAGTTAGTTAGGGGCGCAAGCTGGAAATGTCAATTCACATACATTGCGTATGTCATTTAAGGGTTTGCTGATGCACAAACCGCGCAAGGAGATGATCGCCGAGACGCGCGCCAAGCTCACGGCCGCCGCGCGCCACGCGTTCGGCACGGTTGGCTACGCCGATGCGTCGATGGACGACTTCACCGCCGCGGCGGGGCTGACGCGCGGCGCGCTCTACCATCATTTCGGCGACAAGAAGGGGCTGCTGGAGGCGGTGATCCTGCAGATCGACGCCGAGATGTCCGAGCGGCTGTGCGCGGTCGCCGCCCGGGCCGAAGCCCCCTGGCAGGGCTTCGTCGACGAGTGCATCGCCTACCTCGAAATGGCGCTGGAGCCGGAAATACAGCGCATCATGCTGCGCGACGGCCCCGCCGTGCTCGGCGATCCCTGGAACTGGCCGACCCAGAGCGCCTGCATCCGCGCGATGACCGACAGCCTGCGCAGGCTGGTCGAGGACGGGACGCTGGTCGACATCGATCCCGAGGCCGCGGCGCGGCTGATCAACGGCGCCACCATCCACGCCGCCCAGTGGATCGCCAATGCCGACGATCCCAAGGCCGTGGCGCCGAAAGCCGTGAAGGCCACCAAGGCGATGCTCGAAGGCCTGCGCGCAAGGGACGGCGCGGCTGCCGGGTGAAGCCCGCCCATTTTCCCCAGGGCTTTGGCAGGTAGTGCGTGGTCTGGCCGACCATTGCTGATAGAGTGGGGCGATGACCACGCGGCTCTACACCCATCCGATCTACCTCGAACACCTGACGCCCGCCGGCCATCCCGAGCGGCCTGACCGGCTGCGCGCCATCCAGCGCGTGCTCGACGACGAGCCTTTCGAAACGCTCGACCGCGTCGAGGCGCCGGACGGCGACGAGCAGACGATTCTCTACGTCCATCCCGAGCCCTTCGTCGAAGGCATCCGCCGCAGGGTGCCGGAGGAGGGCATGGAGCGGATCGACGGCGACACGGTGCTGAGCCCGAAGAGCTGGCAGGCGGCGCTGACGGCGATCGGTGCCGCCAATGCGGCCGTCGACGACGTTTTCGCCGGCAAGGCCGACAACGTCTTTGTCGCCTCGCGCCCGCCGGGCCATCACGCCGAAAAGACCACGGCGATGGGCTTCTGCCTGTTCAACAACGCGGCGATCGCGGCGCGACATGCCCAGAGACGGCATGGTGTCGAGCGCGTCGCCATCGTCGACTGGGACGTGCACCACGGCAACGGCACGCAGGACGTCTTCTGGCAAGATCCGAGCGTGCTTTACTGCTCGACCCACCAGATGCCGCTGTTTCCGGGCACCGGCGCGAGGAGCGAGACCGGCGTCGGCAACATCGTCAACGCGCCGCTGTCGCCCGACACCGGCAGCGACCATTTCCGCGAGGCGTTCCGCTCGCGCGTGCTGCCGGCGCTGGACAATTTCGCACCGGATCTGATCATCGTTTCGGCCGGCTTCGACGCGCATCACCGCGATCCGCTGGCCGAGATCAACCTGACCGAAGCCGATTTCGACTGGGCGACGGGGCAATTGATGGACCGCGCCGCGCGGCATTCGTCGAACCGCCTCGTCAGCCTGCTCGAGGGCGGCTATGACCTGCAGGGGCTGGCCTTCTCGGTTGCCGCCCACGTTAAACGCCTGATGAAAGGATGAACCATGGCCGTCGAGCCCAATGACGAAATCAAGGCGATGAGCTTCGAGCAGGCGCTGGCCGCTCTGGAAAAGATCGTCGACGACCTCGAGCGCGGCGACGTGCCGCTCGACCAGTCGATCAAGATCTACGAGCGCGGCGAGGCACTGAAGGCGCATTGCGACCGGCTGCTGAAATCGGCCGAGGACAAGGTCGAGAAGATCCGCCTGTCGCGCGACGGCAAGCCCGTCGGCACGGAGCCGCTCGACGCCGAGTGACCGGCGGCGGAATGGCTTGACGTCGCGGTATGTTGCGCCCAGTTAAGGGGTGCCCATAGGTTGATGAAGCCCGGGAGCAGGCGATGTGCCGCAACATCAAGACACTGTTCAATTTCGAACCGCCGGCGACGCATGACGAAATCCGCGACGCGGCACTTCAGTTCGTCCGCAAGCTGAGCGGATCGACGAAGCCCTCGAAGAAGAACGAAGAGGCGTTCTTCCTCGCGGTGGACCGGATTGCCGACGCCGCGCACGAGATGCTGCATGCGATGGAAACGCACCAGCATCCCCGCAATCGCGAGGAGGAGGCAGCCAAGGCGAAGGCGCGCTCGGCGCTGAGGTTCGCCTGAGTGGACCGGCTCCGGCGACAACCACGCTTCAACCAGCTCAGGATGCAGCCATGAGTTTCTTCCCAGCCGAAGACCCGACACCGGGCGATGCCTTCTCCTGCGACCAGATCGAACTGATGGTCGTGCCCAACGCCAAGGACATAGACGGCTTCCAGGTTCGCCGCGCGCTGCCCACTGCCAAGCGCCGGCTGGTCGGGCCGTTCATTTTCTTCGACCGCATGGGGCCGGCGATCCTCAGGGCAGGGCACGCGCTCGACGTGCGTCCGCATCCGCATATCGGCCTCGCAACCGTCACCTATCTGTTCGACGGCAAGATCAGGCACCGCGATTCGCTCGGCACCGAGATGGTGATCGCGCCGGGCGACGTGAACCTGATGACCGCCGGCCGCGGCATCGTGCACTCCGAGCGTACGCCCGAGGAGCTGCGAGGCGCGCCGATGTCGATCTCGGGCCTGCAGACCTGGCTGGCGCTGCCAGACGCCAGGGAGGAGATGGCGCCGCTGTTCGAGAACACGGCCGCCGCCGGGTTGCCGACCTTCGACGGCGACGGCGCTTCCGGCCGCCTCATCATCGGCGAGTTCAAGGGCGTCAAATCGCCGGTGCGCCAGGCTTCCGATACGCTCTATGCCGACATCCGGCTGGCCCCGGGCGCCAGGATCAAGATCCCGGCCGATGCCGAGGAGCGCGCGATCTACACCCTGGGCGGCGAGATCGACATTCTGGGCGACCGCTTCCCGATCGAGCGGCTGCTGGTGTTCCGTCCCGGCGACGAGATCGTGGTGTCGTCGGAGCGTGGCGCCCACTTCATGCTGTTCGGCGGGGCGTCGCTGGGCACCAAGCGCTATATCTGGTGGAACTTCGTCTCTTCCTCGAAGGAGCGCATCGAGCAGGCCAAGAATGAATGGAAGACCGGCCGCTTCGATATCGTTCCAGGCGATGAGGAGGAGTTCATCCCGCTGCCTGAGGGGTGAGCGCGGTACCGCCACGCATTTACTTTCCAGGCCCGTCGCCGTATCTGCCGAAGTTCAACTGGTGCGGATTGATGAACGCAAAGCCCGAAACGC
Organism: Mesorhizobium sp. CC13; assembly: GCF_039907765.1. Classification (NCBI taxonomy): domain Bacteria; kingdom Pseudomonadati; phylum Pseudomonadota; class Alphaproteobacteria; order Hyphomicrobiales; family Phyllobacteriaceae; genus Mesorhizobium; species Mesorhizobium sp. CC13. The sequence continues at coordinate 384,515 of NZ_JARDJI010000001.1, forward strand.
CACTGCTCGACAAGATTCGCCTGCCGGCGGACCTGCGTGCGCTGGACGAAGCCCAGCTGCCGCAGCTCGCCAGCGAACTGCGGGCGGAACTGATCGACGTCGTGTCGCAGACCGGCGGCCATCTCGGCGCGGGCCTCGGCGTGGTCGAGCTGACGGTGGCGCTGCACTACGTCTTCGACACGCCGGACGACCGCATCATCTGGGACGTCGGCCACCAGGCCTATCCGCACAAGATCCTGACCGGCCGGCGCGAGCGCATGCGCACGCTGCGCCAGGAGGGCGGGCTCTCCGGCTTCACCAAGCGAGCCGAGAGCGAGTACGACCCGTTCGGCACGGCGCATTCGTCGACCTCGATCTCGGCCGGCCTCGGCATGGCCGTGGCGCGCGATCTCCAGGGCGGCAGGAACAACGTGATCGCCGTGATCGGCGATGGCGCGATGTCGGCCGGCATGGCCTATGAGGCGATGAACAATGCCGGCGCGCTCGACGCCCGGCTGATCGTCATCCTCAACGACAACGACATGTCGATCGCCCCGCCCGCCGGCGCGATGAGCGCCTACCTGGCGCGTCTCGCCTCGGGCCGCACCTATGCGGGCGTGCGCGAACTCGGCAAGAAGCTGACCTCCTATCTCGGCCGCCGCGTCGACCGCGCCATCACCCGCGCCGTCGAGCATGCGCGCGGCTTCGTCACCGGCGGCACGCTGTTCGAGGAGATGGGCTTCTTCCACATCGGCCCGATCGACGGCCACAATCTCGAGCATCTCGTGCCGGTGCTGAAGAACGTGCGCGACAACGGCACCGGGCCGGTGCTGATCCACGTCGTTACCCAGAAGGGCAAGGGCTATGCCCCGGCGGAAGCCGCCGCCGACAAGTATCACGGCGTCAACAAGTTCGACGTCATCACCGGCGCCCAGGCCAAGGCGCCGGCGAACGCCCCGAGCTATACCAAGGTGTTCGCCGAGAGCCTGATCCAGGAAGCGCGCGAGGACGACAAGATCGTCGCCGTTACCGCGGCCATGCCCTCGGGCACCGGCCTCGACCTGTTCGGCCAGGCGTTTCCGTCGCGCACCTTCGACGTGGCGATCGCCGAGCAGCACGCGGTGACGTTTGCGGCAGGCATCGCGACCGAGGGCTACAAGCCGTTCGTGGCGATCTACTCGACCTTCCTGCAGCGTGCCTACGACCAGGTGGTGCATGACGTGGCGATCCAGAAGCTGCCGGTGCGCTTCCCCATCGACCGCGCCGGCTTCGTCGGGGCCGACGGCCCGACCCATTGCGGCGCTTTCGACACCGCCTATCTCGCGGCGCTGCCCGATTTCGTGGTGATGGCAGCAAGCGACGAGGCCGAGCTGCGCCACATGGTGCGCACGGCGGCCGAGTATGACGAAGGCCCGATCTCGTTCCGCTATCCGCGCGGCAACGGCGTCGGCGTCGACATGCCCGAGCGCGGGCAGGTGCTGGAGATCGGCAAGGGCCGCATCGTCAAGGAAGGCACCAAGGTGGCGCTGCTGTCCTTCGGCACGCGCCTCAAGGACTGCCTGCTCGCCGCCGAGGAGCTGGGCGCGGCCGGTCTCTCGACCACGGTTGCCGACGCGCGCTTCGCCAAGCCGCTGGACGAGGACCTGATCCGCCGCCTGGCGCGCTCGCACGAGGTGCTGGTGCTGGTCGAGGAGGGCTCGGTCGGCGGCTTCACCAGCCAGGTGCTGGATTTCCTCGCCCGCAACGGCCTGCTCGACAGCGGCCTCAAGGTCAGGCCGATGACGCTGCCCGACCGCTTCGTCGACCACGCCAACCCCGACAAGATGTATGCCGACGCCGGGCTCGATGCCGCAGGCATCGTGCGGGCGGCATTCGCGGCGCTGGGCAAGTCGGTGCGGGCGGCGCGCGCCTGACCGGCGCTTGCGTTGCGGCTGCGCATTCGCCATTGAAGGCCATGGAAACATCTAGGCAAGCAAGCGCCGGCCTTAGGCTCGACGAGCTGCTCGTCAGCCGTGGGCTGTTCGCCAGCCGCTCGCGCGCCCGCGACGCGGTGGCGCGCGGTGCCGTGACGGTCGACGGCCAGCCGGCCAGGAAGCCCGGCCAGACGGTGTCGGCTAGTGTCGAGATTGCCGTCGACGACCCGGCACGGGCCTATGTGTCTCGCGCGGCCCTCAAGCTGATCGCAGGCCTCGACCATTTCGGCTTCGATCCGGCGGGCACCCAGGCGCTCGACATCGGCGCCTCCACCGGCGGCTTCACCCAGGTGCTTCTCGAACGAGGGGCGGCGCACGTGGTCGCCATCGATGTCGGACACGGCCAGATGGACGAGGAGCTGAAGGCCGATCCACGCGTCACCTGCCGGGAAGGGCTGAATGCGCGCAATCTCGTGCTCGACGATCTCGACGGCCGCCGGCCGGATTTCTTGGTCTCGGACGTGAGCTTCATCTCGCTCAGGCTGGCCCTGCCCAATGCGCTCGAACTGGCTGCAGACGGAGCCAAAGGCGTGTTCCTGGTCAAGCCGCAATTCGAGGCGGGGCGCGAGGCGATCGGCAAGGGCGGCTTGTTGAAGAACCCGGCGGATGGCCCACGGATGGCCGAGGAATTGCGCGCCTGGCTCGACGCGATGCCCGGCTGGCGGGCGCTTGGTATCTGTGCCTCGCCCGTCGAAGGCGGCGACGGCAATCATGAATTTCTGCTCGGCGGAGTGAAGGATCGATGACGGTGCGTTTCGAGATCGCGCGGCTGGGCGGACATGGCGACGGCGTCGCCGACGTCGATGGCGGCCATGTCTTCATCCCCTTCACGCTGCCCGGCGAGACGGTGACCGCGGCGCGCGACAAGGACCGCGCGCAACTGCTGGCCGTGCTGGACGCATCGCCGGAGCGCATCGCACCCGCCTGCAGGCACTTCACCGAATGCGGCGGCTGCGCGATCCAGCATATCGAGGACGGCGCCTATCGCGAATGGAAGCGCGGGCTGGTGGCCCATGCGCTGAAGGGCAGGGGCATAGATGTCCAGGTTGGCGAATTGGTTGCTTGCCCGCCGCAAAGCCGCAGGCGCGCGGCCTTCACCGCGCGCAACACCGAGACGGGGCTCCACCTCGGCTACAACAAGGCGTTTTCCCACACCCTCGTCGATATCGAGGAATGCCCGGTCCTGCTGCCGTCCATCGTCGAGGCGGCGGGCACCTTGCGGCACCTTGCCGGGATCATTTCCAACACCTCCAAGCCTTTCAAGTTCCTGGTCACTGCCACCGAGACCGGTTTCGACGTGGCGGCTGCCGATTGCGGCAAGCCGACCGAAGCGATCCGCCGCGCCGCGACCGATTTCGTCGTCAAGTCCGGGATCGCCAGGCTTTCCATCGACGGCGAGATCATCGTCGAGCCGGTCAAGCCGACGCTGTCCTTCGGTTCCGCAATGGTGACCCCGCCTCCCGGCGGCTTCGTCCAGGCGGTCGCGGCTGCCGAGGAGGCTATGGCCGGGCTCGTCGTGGAACACCTGCGCAAGGCCAAGAAGGTCGCGGACCTCTATTCCGGCTGCGGGACATTCTCGCTGCGTCTCGCCGCGAAATCCGAGGTCCATGCGGTGGAAGGCGATGCCGCGTCGCTCACAGCCCTCGACCGCGGCTTCCGCTTCGCCAGCGGGTTGAAGCGCGTGACCGTCGAGCGCCGCGACCTCGACCGCCGGCCGCTGACCTTCAAGGAACTCAACGCTTTCGACGGCATCGCCTTCGATCCGCCGCGGGCAGGGGCCGAGGACCAGTGCAAGCAGATCGCCCGCTCCGACGTGCCCTATGTCGCGGCCGTGTCGTGCAACCCGGCGACGCTGGCGCGGGATCTCAGGATCCTCATCGACGGCGGCTACACGCTGAAGAGCGTCACGCCGATCGACCAGTTCCTCTGGTCGCATCACGTCGAGGCGGTGGCGTTGCTGGAGAAGCCGAAGCGGCGGCGCTAGCCGCTGCCACGGCCGGGCCGTGCTGAGGCTCGAACGGTAAACTCTACACTGCAAGTCAGCCCTCGGCTGGCATCTTGCTCGGCCTCGGCGCGCCGGCCGGTCGTAGCCGCCCTGCCGTTTGCCTCGCCGGCGACGGCGGCATAGAGTTCAGATTGCCCGCAGGGGCTCGGGCCCGGGGTCCCTGTTGCCGCCGATCGTGAACGCCTCGCATTCCTCTGTTCCGGAGAAATTGCAGTGAGCACCAACGCTGAAATTTACGCCCGCCGACAGAACGCCGTGCCGCGCGGCATCGGCCATGCCACGCCGATATCGGCGGCGCGCGCGTTGAATTCCGAGGTCTGGGACGTCGAGGGCAGGCGCTATGTCGATTTTGCCGGCGGCATCGCCGTGCTGAACACCGGCCACTGCCATCCCAAGGTTGTGGCCGCCGTGCGCGAGCAGATGGAGCGCTTCACCCACACCTGCTTCCAAGTGCTGCTCTACGAGCCCTATGTCGAACTGGCCGAGCGCATCAACGCGCTGGCGCCGATCAAGGGGCCGGCCAAGACCGGTTTCTTCACCACCGGCGCCGAGGCGACCGAGAACGCCATCAAGATCGCTCGCGCCGCGACCGGCCGCTCCGGCGTCATCGCCTTTACCGGCGGCTTCCACGGCCGCACCATCATGGCCATGTCGATGACCGGCAAGGTGGTGCCCTACAAGAAGGGGCTCGGCCCGGCGCAGCCGGAGACCTGGCATGTGCCATTCCCGAGCCCGCAGAACGACGTCTCGGTAGAGGAGTCGCTGAAATACCTGCAGTTCCTGTTCAAGGCCGACATCGACCCGGCGCGCGTCGCGGCCATCATCATCGAGCCGGTGCAGGGCGAGGGCGGCTTCCACCAGGCGCCGGCCGACCTGATGCGGGGGCTGCGCAAGGTCTGCGACGACCATGGCATCCTGCTCGTCGCCGACGAGGTGCAGACCGGCTACGGCCGCACCGGCAAGATGTTTGCCATGGAGCACTACGACGTCCATGCCGACCTGATCTGCGTGGCCAAGAGCCTGGCCGGCGGCCTGCCGCTGTCGGGCGTCATCGGCCGCGCCGAGGTCATGGACGCGGCCGAGGCCGGCGGCCTGGGCGGCACCTATGCAGGCAACCCGCTCGCCTGCGCGGCGGCGCTGGCCGTGCTCGACGTGTTCGAGGAGGAGAAGCTTTTGGAGCGCGCCAACGCCATCGGCGCGCGCCTCAGGGCCCGCCTCGAAAGCTTCAGGACCCGCAACGATCTGCTGCCGATCGCGGCCGTGCGGGGCCCCGGCGCGATGGTCGCCTTCGACATTGTCCAGGATCGCGCCGGCGAGGTGCCGGATGCCGAGTCCACCAAGCGCGTCACCAGGGCCGCCTACGAGAACGGCCTGGTGCTGCTCTCCTGCGGCGTCAACGCCAACACCATCCGCATCCTGGTGCCGCTGACGGCCCCTGAGGCGATCGTCGACGAAGGCCTGGACCTGCTCGAGAGGGCGCTCGCCGTCTGACCGATGCGAGCGCCTGCCAAGGCGCATACGGGCTACGCTGCCGCTGGCTGTCTGCTGCCCATCATCTGGGACGCTTCTAGTCCTTCGAGGGGGCTTCGCCGCTGGCCCAGAATTCGTGGTGGAGCAGGTCCTCGGGCTTCTTCAGCACGAACTGGTTGTCGGCGACGATGTAGTTGTCGGCGTGCAGTCGGGCGATCGGCTGGTAGACCTCCGGCCGGACATAGTGGCCACGCTCGTCGAGGCACTCGTCGCGGACATACATCTGCACCACCTCGCCGACGACGATGGTGCGGCGGCCGTAGTCGAGGATCTGCGATACCTTGCATTCCATGGCGCAGGGCGATTCCTCGATGCGCGGCGCGGCCACCTTGACCGAAGGCGTGCTGGTCAGCCCGGCGAACTCGATCTCGTCGACATCGGCGGGGAAGTTGATGCCGGTGACGATCATCTCCTTTGCGATCGCCATGTCGACCATGTGGACGACGAACTCGCCCGAGCGGCGGATGTTGGCGACGGTGTCCTTGGTGGTGCCGTCGGCCCTGGTCTGCATGCCGAGGATGAGCAGCGGCGGCTCGTGCGAGAACACGTTGAAGAAGCTCATCGGGGCGGCGTTGTTGCAGCCGTGCTCGTCGATGGTGGTGACGAGCGCGATCGGCCGCGGGCCGACGAAGTTGCTGAGCAGGCGGTAGCGGTCCTTCTCGGGCAGTTCGGCGAAATCGAAGTCCATGTCTTTCCCCTATATCGCCGCGCGAGCGATGCGTTGACGCTCGTTGGCTGGAAACAGCCGCGCCGGAGCATAACCGGACAATTTTCCGATGTAGGGCTTGGGCAGCGGATAGGCGAGATCGCCGGCCTTTGAGGTGCGAAGACCCATCCCGACGATCGCCTCGGCGAATTTCACGGCCGCGGCGACGCCGTCGATCACCGGCACGCCGAGCTCTCTTTCGAGAAACTGCGCCAGGTCCGCCATGCCGGCGCAGCCGAGCACGATCGCTTCGGAGCGATCTTCGCGCAGCGCCTTCTCGCACTCGGCCAGGATGACGGCACGAGCATTCGATTCCGGCCTGTCGAGTTCGAGGACGGGCACGTCGGTGGCTCTCACCCGGCGGCAGTGATCCTGCATGCCGTAGTTGCGCACGAGATGCTCGGCGATCACGCGGGTGCGTTCGAGCGTGGTGACGACAGAGAAGCTGGTGGCCACGAACGTCGCTGCGTGCATGGCGGCCTCGGCAATGCCGAAGACGGGAGAAGAGGTCGCCTCGCGCGCGGCGAGCAGGCCCGGATCTCCGAAGCAGCCGATCACATAGGCGTCGGCCGGATCGCCCTCCAGAATCTGATCCAGGACGCCGAGAACGCTCAGGGCCTCGTCGTAGTGTCCTTCGATCGACGCCGCCCCCGATCGCGAAGTCGCGAGAAGAATTTCGCTGCCGGGCGCCGCGACCGCACGAGCAGCTTCTCCCATGAGTTCAGTCATGGAGGCGGTCGTGTTCGGATTTATCAGCTTGATTTGCATTTCCTACCCCTCGTATTTCGTTGAGTATACAATCTTATTTTCAGTTGTATGCATATCTGGGATGCAGAGCACCCGTCTCATGCATTGGATGCGGCCGAAGACAGTGCCGATTTATGTCGGAAGGTGCAAAAAATCCTTGTCTGGCACGGCGTTTGCCCAGGGCGATCGGTTGTTGCTCCCGGCGGATCACACGATGCGCCGGGGGAGCTGGCCCCACATTCCACGGTATGGCGATACAGTCGGCAATCACAATCGCATTCCATCTAAAATACGATCTTGACGTTCAATCGTATACATGAGACACATTATATGTCTATACAAAAAGAGCGCTTCTGACGTAACGGCAGATTTGAGGCGCCGAGGACCCAAAACTTAGAGAGGAGAAACCTATGTCATTGAATAGGCGTACATTTTTGCAGGGCACGTCTGGCGCCCTGGGGCTGGTCATGGCCGAGGCCGCCTTTACCAAGCTTGCCTATGCGCAAGGTGCGAGCGGCACGCTGCGCGTGGCGATCGCGAAGCCGGCAGGAAATCTCGATCCGCAAAGCCACTTTGCGATCTGGGCCATCCAGGACCTGATGTTCGAGCCGCTGGTGAAGTACGGCAAGGGTGGCAAGATCGAACCGTGCCTTGCCACCGAGTGGAAGCATGAGGACGGCGGCAAGACGCTCCAGCTGACCTTGCGCCAGGGCGTCACCTTCCAGGACGGCACCGTCTTCGACGCGACCGCGTGCAAGTGGAACCTCGATCGCTGGATGGGGAAGGATCAGTTCAGCTGGATGAACTGCTCCAAGTATTTCCAGTCGGTCGAGGTGGTCGACGACTATCACATCACGCTGCGTTTCAAGGAAGCCCCGCTCGCGCTGATGCAGGAACTCTCCTACACCCGGCCGCCGCGCTTCCTGAGCCCCAAGTCAGTCGGAGCCGATGGCAAGTTCGGCGAACCCGTAGGTACGGGACCGTGGCGCCAGATCAGCGCCGACGACACCCAGAGCGTGTTCGAGCGCTACGACGGCTACTGGGGCGACAAGCCGTCCTATGACCGTCTCGAAGCCAAGGTCGTCCCCGATCCGCGATCGCGCGTCGCCGCACTGCGGGCCGGCGAACTCGACTTGATCGGCGGCTTCTGGGTGGCCGGGTTGACCCCGGTCGAAGCCAAGCAGCTCGACGCGGCCGGCGTCCCCGTCGTCATCGATCCGGGCAACGTCACGCTGGTGATGGCCTTCAACCCTGACCGAGCCGAGGTCCTCAAGGACCCACTGGTGCGCAAGGCCATCAGCACCGGCATCGACCGTGCCGCGATCGCCCAGGCGCTCTATCTCGGCTACGCCAGGCCGGCCGGCAACCTGTTCTCCGATGCACTGCCGTTGTCGGGTAAGCAATATGACGCTCCGGTCCGCGACGTGGCGGCGGCGTCTGCGCTGCTCGAGAAGGCCGGCTGGACCGGTGGTCCGGTGCGCTCGAAGGATGGCAAGCCGCTGACACTCGAGATGGTCGTCAGCCCGGAGGCAATACCTGGCGCGCGTGTGGTGGCCGAGGTCATCCAGTCCGAGCTCAAGGAGATCGGCATCGACCTGACCGTCCGTTCGGTCGACCATGCCTCGAAGCACACCGACATGCTGGAGAAGAAGTACGATCTCGGCTTCTTCCTGACCTATGGTGCACCCTTCGAGCCCTTCGGAACCATCGTCGGCCTCTTCCTCTCCACGTTCAAGAATGACGTCGAGGGCAAGCTGGTCACCGATCCGGTCAACCTCGATCCGCTGATCAACGCCGCCGCGTCGGCTTCGGAAGACGAGGTAGAGCCCGCCCTGCAGAAGTTCTACGACTGGCTGCGGGACAACGACGCGATCGCGCCGCTGATCTATGTCCCCACCATTTGGGCGCATTCCAAGCGGGTCCAAGGCTTCAGCGTTGCGGCCACGGAATACGACATGCCGTACGAAAACATCGTGCTGGCCGACTAACGGGAGGTTGCCTTGATCCACTTCATCAGCAAGCGGCTGAAGCACTCCCTGGTCCTGCTCTTCCTTGCGTCCGTGGTCTGCTTCACGCTCGTGGTTTCTGCCCCGGGCAATGTTGCGGTCCTGATTGCCGAACTGCGTGGTGCGGTCTCGGTTCCGGGATATGTCGATCAGATTGCCGAAGAGATAGGCCTGAACAAGCCACTGCTGGTGCGGTACGTGGATTGGCTCGGCGACGCCGTTCGCGGAGATTTCGGCATCTCCTACAGGACTGGCCAGGAAATCAATGCGGACCTGCCAAAGCGCATGTTCGTGACGGGGACGCTGATCGCCGGCGGCGCCGTGATCGCCACCCTGATCAGCCTTGCGCTTGGCTTCCTGGGTGCCCTCTGGCCATACAAACTGCCGGACCGCGTATCGCGCGGTCTGGCGCTCATCGGCGCCTCGACACCGACATTCTTTGTCGGGGCGCTGATGATCTACGGCTTTTCCGTCACCTTCCAGCTCTTTCCGTCCTTTGGCTTCGAAGGTCTGGAAAGCTGGATCCTGCCGTGGCTCACCGTCGCCGTCCTGCCGGCCGCCGTGCTGAGCCGCGTCGTGCGCGTCGGGCTGGAGGAGGCGATGACCAGCCCCTTCGTGCTCACCGCCAAGAGCAAGGGGCTGGGTCGCACCGCGATCCTGTTCCGCGATGCGCTGCCGAACATCACGCCGGTATTCATCAATGCGCTCGGCACCCAGGTCGGCCTGATGACGGCGACCGGCATCATCGTCGAGCCGCTCTTCGCCTGGCAGGGACTGGGGGACTACTTCCTCAACGGCGTGCGCTTCCGCGACTTCATGGTGGTGCAGGCGTGCCTGCTCATCTTCCTCACCTTCTTCATCATCGTGAACCTGATCGTCGATCTCGCGGTTCTGCTGACCGATCCCCGCATTCGGCGGCAATGGAGCTGATCATGGACAAACTCAATCCCATCCTGGCCCGGTTGAAGAAGATGCCGCGCGCGGCATTGATCACCATCGGCCTGTTCGTTGCCCTGGGCACCTTCGCGCCCTGGTTGGCCCCTCAGGATCCCAGCGCCCAGAACCTTCTGGACGCAAGCCTCGGGCCGAGCGCCGCACATTGGCTCGGAACCGACCATCTCGGACGTGATACGCTGAGCCGGCTGATCATTGCCGCCAACACCTCGCTCGTCAGCGTGGGCTCGGTGCTCGGCATCGCCATGACGATCGGTATCCTCATGGGCACGATCGCCGGCTACCACCGCGGCTGGGTCGACGACCTGCTGATGCGCATGGTCGACGTCGGCCTTTCCATCCCCAGCCTGATCATCGCGCTCGCGGTGATCGGCATCGTCGGCCCGGGCTACTGGACCATGGTGATGGCGCTCGCGCTCGCCTGGTGGCCGATGAGCGGCCGCATCAGCCGTGCCGTGGCCGTGAGCATCATGAGCAAGCCGCACATCGAGGCGCTGCGGGTCCTGGGCGCCAGCCCGTGGCGGATCTATTTCGGCCATCTGCTGCCCGGCACCATCGGCGCGGTGATGGTGTATGCCACGGCCGACGCCGGCACCGCCGCCCTTGCCGTGGCGACGCTGAGCTTCCTCGGCCTCGGCATCCAGCCGCCGACGCCCGAATGGGGCCAGATGCTCGTCGATGCGCTGCCTTATCTCGAATCCGACCCGCGCCAGGTGCTCCTGCCCGGTCTCGCGCTGACCGCAGCCGTCATCGGCTTCAACACGCTGGGCGAATCCATCGCGCTCAACCGCATTCCGAAGCCCCTCACCAGGCGCATGCTTGCGGCACGCCGGCTTGAGGCCGCGGGCTGGGGCAAGGAGAATTCCGATGCATAACGAACCGATCCTGACCGTCAGCAATCTGACGGTCGACCTCCTGACCGCCAAATCCGCGGTGCGCCCGGTCGACGGGGTGAGCTATTCGGTCCGCCAGGGCGAGTGCCTCGCCATCGTCGGCGAAAGCGGCAGCGGCAAGACCGTGATGAACTTCGCCCCGCTCGGGCTGATGCCGACGGGCGTGACGACGGTGCTGTCGGGCTCGGTCAAGTTCGACGGGCACGAGCTCATCGGCCGGCCGGAGTCGGAAATCCGCAAGTTCCGCGGCAGGTCCATCGGCTTCATCTTCCAGGACCCGATGAGCGCCCTCAATCCGGTGCGCCGCATCGGCCGGCAGATCGCGGAAATGGCGGAGCTGCATCTCGGCATGACGCCGAGCGCGGCCGAAGCTCGGGCCCTCGAACTGGTCAAGCTCGTCGGCATCTCGGATCCTGCGGCACGTCTGAGGCAGTATCCGCACGAGCTTTCGGGCGGGTTGCGGCAGCGCATCGTCATCGCGATCGCGCTGGCGGGCGAGCCGAAGTTGCTGATCGCCGACGAGCCGACGACCGCGCTCGACGTGACGGTGCAGGCGCAGATCCTGCGGCTGCTCAAGGACCTGCAAAAGCGTCTCGACATGGCAATGGTGCTGATCACCCACGACATGGGCGTGGTTGCCGGCGCCGCCGACAACATCGTCGTCATGTATGCGGCCCGCGCCGCCGAGCGCGGCCCGGTCGACAAGGTCCTGGTCAGCCCGCGCCACCCCTATACCAAGGGTCTGATCAACGCGATTCCGCGGCGGGAGGACCCGATCGGCTCGGAATTCCGCGGTTTGCCGGGCGTGCCGCCGACGCTCGGCAAGCCGTTCAAGGGCTGTGCTTTCGCAACGCGCTGCGACCTGGCCGTGGCGGCGTGCTCAGCCAACCGTCCCCCTCTGGTGCCAACGCCCGACGGCAGCGTCTTCGTGGCCTGCTCGGTCGTCAATCAAGGAAAGGCAGCCGCATGACACACGCGCCTGTTCTTAAAGTCGAAAACCTGCAGACGCGGTTCAAGAGCGTGCAGCGGGGCAAGTTCGTGCATGCCGTCGACGACGTGTCCATCGAGCTGTATCCGGGCGAGATCGTCGGCCTGGTCGGCGAATCGGGCTGCGGCAAGTCGACCCTCGGCCGTACGATCGTCGGGCTCGAAAAGGCGAGTTCCGGGCGCGTGCTGCTCGACGGCGTGGACCTCAGCACGCTTTCGGGCACGGCGCTGCGCAACAGCCGCAGGGCCCTGCAATACGTGTTCCAGGATCCCTACTCGTCGCTCAACGACAGGCAGACGGTCGGCGAGGCCATCGACGAGGCCCTGCAGATCGACGGGATGAGGTCAAGGACCGATCGCGAGCGCCGCACCAAGGAACTGCTCGACCAGGTCGGCCTGGCCGATGCGGTGAAGGACCGCCACACACGCGAACTGTCCGGCGGCCAGCGCCAGCGCGTCGCCATCGCCCGTTCGCTGGCGGTCAATCCCCGGGTGCTGATCTGCGACGAGCCGGTCAGCGCGCTGGATCTGTCCATCCGCGCCCAGGTGATGAACCTGTTCCTGCGGTTGCAGAAGGACTTGGGCGTGGCCTGCCTGTTCATCGCCCACGACCTCGAGCTCGTCAGGCAGGCGGCCTCGCGCGTCTATGTCATGTATCTCGGCAAGATCGTCGAGCACGGGCCGTCGCAGGAGCTCTACGACCATCCGAGTCATCCCTATTCGCAGATGCTGCTGGCTTCGGTCCCCGAGGCCGATCCGATCGCCGAAAGGCAGCGCAAGGCGCCGCTGATGATCGGGGAGGTGCCGAGCCCGACCAACCCGCCGTCGGGTTGCCGGTTCCGGACCCGCTGCCCGCTGGTGGTCGACGAGTGCAAGCAGCAGGTGCCGGCTGCCTACAAGCTGTCGCCCGGCCACAGTGCGGCCTGCACCTTTGCCGTGGATTTGCACCGCGGCAAGCGCACGGCATTGATCCAGCCGAAGGCGGATGCGGCTTGAGCTGAACCCAGGCGGCTCAACGCATCTTGATGCTCCGCGGGTGCATGCACCGTCGTCCAGGCGATGGGGCATGTATCCGCGGAGATTTCTTGCCGGTCGGCGCTTGCGCGCCGGCAACTGGCCAGCTCGAGCCGCCGGCTGTTACGTGCGGGTACCGCCGACCGTCATCTGGTTCATGCGCAGATGCGGCTGGCCGACGCCGACCGGTACGCCCTGTCCGGCCTTGCCGCACATGCCGATGCCGGTGTCGAGCTTCATGTCGTTGCCGACCATGGTGACGCGGTGCATGGCGTCCGGACCGTTGCCGATCAGCATCGCGCCCTTGATCGGCTGGGTCACCTTGCCGTCCTCGATCATGTAGGCCTCGGTGCAGCCGAAAACGAACTTTCCGCTGGTGATGTCGACCTGGCCGCCGCCGAAGGAGACGGCATAGATGCCGTTCTTGACCGAGGCGATGATCTCCTCCGGCGTCATGTCGCCCGAGGTCATGTAGGTGTTGGTCATGCGCGGCATCGGCTGGTGCGCGTAGGATTCGCGCCGGCCGTTGCCGGTGGCGGCCATGCCCATCAGACGGGCGTTCTGCCGGTCCTGCATGTAGCCGACCAGCTTGCCGTCCTCGATCAGCACGTTGCGGGCGCTGGGCGTGCCTTCGTCGTCGACGGTGAGCGAGCCGCGGCGCTCGGCGATGGTGCCGTCGTCGACGACGGTGACGCCCTTGGCGGCGACCTGCTGGCCGAGAAGGCCGGCAAAGGCCGAGGTCTTCTTGCGGTTGAAGTCGCCTTCGAGCCCATGTCCGACGGCCTCGTGCAGCATCACGCCCGGCCAGCCGGAGGACAGCACGATGTCGAAGGTGCCGGCCGGGGCGGGGATGGCCTCGAGATTGACCAACGCCTGGCGCAGTGCCTCGCTTGCCGCGCCCTGCCAGCTTTCCTCGGTCAGGAACTCGTCGAAGTTCTTGCGGCCGCCGGCGCCATAGGAGCCGCTCTCCTGGCGGTCGCCGTCGCCGACGACCACCGCAACGTTCATGCGCACCAGCGGCCGGATGTCGCGCACGACGTGCCCGTCGCCGCGCAGGATCTCGACGTGCTGCCACGACGAGGCGAGTGACGCAGTCACCTGGCGCACGCGCGGGTCCTTGGCGCGCACCCAGGCGTCGATCTCCTGCAGAAGCTTGGCCTTGGCCTCGAAGGAGGGGGAGGGGATCGGGTTGTCTTCGCCGTAGAGGTGGCGGTTGGTGCGGGCGGGCGCGGCGGCAAGCGTGCCGCTGTAGCCGCCCTTGACGGCCGATACCGCATCGGAGGCGCGCAGCAAAGCCGCTTCCGATAGCTCGCTCGCATGCGCATAGCCGGTCGCCTCGCCGGCGACGGCGCGCAGCCCGAAACCCTGGTCGGTGTTGAAGTTGGCCGTCTTCAGCCGGCCGTTGTCGAACATCAGGGCTTCGCCCTCGCGATATTCGACGTAGAGCTCGCCGTCGTCGGCGCCTTCGATCGTATCGGCGACGATCCGGCGCACGCGGTCTTCGGAGATGTCGAACTGGCTGAGCAGGCTGGTCATGGCACGTCGCCTTTGATCCTTGGGAGGTCGTCTCCCCGATGTAGGCGACGCAGCGACGCCGGACAATGCCTGAAGGTCAATGGTTCACGGCAGCGCCGCGAAGCCCTCGGCGAAGCCGTTCAGGTCGACCGGGATGCCGATGCCTTCCTCAGGCGTCTGGAAGACGATGAACGTGGCGGCCTTGCCGGTCTTCAGCGTGTCGAGCAACTGCTTCTCCAGGATCACCTCGGCATAGCAGCCGTCCTGGAAACAGCGGACGAAATAGGCACGGCCGATATCCTTCTGATCGACATTGAGGCCGAGGCCGTTGGGCAGGAGAACGCCGAGCGGCGCGAGCACGCGCAGAATCTCGGCCTTGTTGTCGGCGGTACGCAGCACGACGACCGAGAGCCCCATTTCCGGGCGGTCCTCGGCGATGACGTTCTGCATCATCACGCATTGCTCGGTGCTGGCGCCCGCCGGCGTGTCGCAGATGATGGACCACGCGCCGTGAGTCGACTTGACCTTGCCGCTCTGCTGCTGTGCGCCAGCCGGTAGCGGCGCCGCGAAGGCGGCGGCGACCAACACCTTCGCCAAGGTTTTAAACAGCCCAGACTTCATGACGGCTCCATTGCGAATCACGACAATTTAGGTCGCGCGTGCGGCAAGTAAATAACAAGAGGCCCCGCACGCCATCCTGAAATCTGCACTTTTCCCAGACTTCCAGCCCAAATCGGCCCGAATTTGGGCATGCTGCAGGACTATGACCATGCCGTGCGGACGCATCGCCTTCCCGACCCGGCGCCACTAGGCCCGCCGTGCCGGGTTGTCCACCCTGCGCGCAAAAATGCCGCATGGGTTATGCCTCTGCTTCCTTGCGGATGCAAAGAGAGTATGGTTTGAACCTCCGAACGTCTCTGGGATTCCCGTCCCGGAGCCGGCGAGATGTCCTTGCGGTCAGCCCGCGCGGAGTTGGGAGATACAGAGGGTAATGAGAAAGATCCTTGCTAGCGCCGTCACGGCGACTGCTTCCCTTGCCAGTGTCGCGGCCCTTGCGGCTCAGCCGACACCCTGGCAGGCCACGTTCCAGCCGGCTGCGACCGGCATCATGGAACAGATCACGTGGTTCGAGCGCTACACCCTGTGGTTCATCGTCCCGATCACGCTCTTCGTGCTGGCGCTTCTGGCCTATTGCATCGTGAAGTTCCGCGCGAGCGTCAATCCGAACCCGTCGCGCACCAGCCACAACACGCTGATCGAGGTCGTCTGGACCGTCGGGCCGGTGGTCGTGCTGCTGTTCCTCGCGGTTCCGTCCTTCCAGCTGCTGACGGCGCAGTATACGCCGACCGAAGAGGCGAAGCTGACCATCAAGGCCACCGGAAACCAGTGGAACTGGGACTACGAGTACCAGGTCGACGAGCCGCTCTCGTTCAACTCGGCGATGCTCGCCGAGGGCGATCGCGCCGCGGCCGGCAAGGAAGACAAGGGCGCCTATCCGCGTCTCCTCGCCGTCGACAACGAGGTGGTCGTGCCGGTCAACGCCACGGTGCGCCTGCTCGTCACCGCGAGCGACGTCATCCACGCATTCGCCATGCCGGCCTTCGGCCTGAAGACCGACGCAGTGCCGGGCCGCATCAACGAGACCTGGTTCAAGGCGGAGAAGGAGGGCCTGTATTACGGCCAGTGCTCCGAACTTTGCGGCAAGGACCATGCGTTCATGCCGATCGCAATCCGCGTCGTCAACGATGCGCAGTACAACACGTGGCTGGCCGCCGCGAAGACCGATCTGCCGGGTGCCAACAAGGCACTGATGGCCGAGGTCGAAGGCGCTGCCAAGGTCGCGGCCGCCGGCAACTGAGCCGCGGTGGAATAGGGATCAGGGAACGGAGCGGAATATGGCAGGCGCTGCAGCTCACGACCACCACGACCACAAGCCGAAGGGCTGGGTCCGGTGGGTGTACTCGACCAACCACAAGGATATTGGAACGCTCTACCTGATCTTCGCGATCATGGCCGGGTGTGTCGGCGGATTCCTGTCCGTCATGATGCGCTGGGAGCTCGCCGAGCCGGGCATCCAGATATTCCACGGTCTTGCCTCCATGGTCTACGGCGTCGAGGGCGACGCCGCGATGGACGCGGGCAAGAGCATGTTCAACGCGTTCACGACCGCCCACGGCCTGGTCATGATCTTCTTCATGGTCATGCCGGCGCTGATCGGCGGCTTCGCCAACTGGATGGTGCCGATCATGATCGGCGCGCCGGACATGGCGTTCCCGCGCATGAACAACATCTCCTTCTGGCTGCTTCCGCCGGCCTTCATCCTGCTCATCATCTCGGCCTTCGTGCCGAGCGCGCCGGGTGCCTACGGCGTCGGCGGCGGCTGGACGATCTATCCGCCGCTCTCGACCTCCGGCCAGCCCGGACCCGCGATGGACCTCGCGATCCTGTCGCTGCACATCGCCGGTGCGTCGTCGATCCTCGGTGCGATCAACTTCATCACCACGATCTTCAACATGCGCGCCCCGGGCATGACGCTGCACAAGATGCCGCTGTTCGCCTGGGCCGTGCTGATCACCGCCTTCCTGCTGCTCCTGTCGCTGCCGGTCCTGGCTGGCGGCATCACGATGCTGCTCACCGACCGTAACTTCGGCACGACCTTCTTCGCGCCGGAAGGCGGCGGCGACCCGATCCTGTTCCAGCACCTGTTCTGGTTCTTCGGTCACCCGGAAGTGTACATCCTGATCCTGCCGGGCTTCGGCATCGTCAGCCACATCGTGTCGACCTTCTCGCGCAAGCCGATCTTCGGCTACCTCGGCATGGCCTACGCCATGGTCGCCATCGGTGCCGTCGGCTTCGTCGTGTGGGCGCACCACATGTACACCACCGGCCTGTCGCTCGACACGCAGCGCTACTTCGTCTTCGCCACGATGGTCATCGCGGTGCCGACGGGCGTGAAGATCTTCTCGTGGATCGCCACCATGTGGGGCGGCTCCATCCAGATGAAGACGCCGATGCTGTGGGCGATCGGCTTCATCTTCCTGTTCACCGTCGGTGGCGTCACCGGCGTGCAGCTGGCCAACGCCGGCCTGGACCGTTCGCTGCACGACACCTACTACGTGGTCGCGCACTTCCACTACGTGCTGTCGCTGGGCGCCGTGTTCGCCATCTTCGCCGCCTGGTACTACTGGTTCCCGAAGATGAGCGGCTACATGTACTCGCCGGTGATCGCCAACACGCACTTCTGGGTGACGTTCGTCGGCGTCAACCTGATCTTCTTCCCGCAGCACTTCCTCGGCCTGGCCGGCATGCCGCGCCGCTACATCGACTACCCGGATGCGTATGCCGGCTGGAACATGGTGTCGTCCTACGGCTCCTACATCTCTGCCGTCGGCGTGCTGATCTTCCTGTTCGGCGTCTTCGAGGCCTTCTCGAAGAAGCGCGTCGCCGGTGCCAATCCGTGGGGCGAGGGTGCGACCACGCTGGAATGGCAGCTGCCTTCGCCGCCGCCGTTCCACCAGTGGGAACAGCTGCCGCGCATCAAGTAAGGCGCTGACTGAAATCGAAGCCGCCGGGCGACCGGCGGCTTCGGACAAACCGAACGACTGGACGCAGGTACGCATGGCCCTTGTCAACAATCGACTTGACGATCAGGCCTTCCGCATGTCGGAGGCGACGGCGGGCGATTTTCTCGCCCTGCTGAAGCCGCGCGTGATGTCGCTGGTCGTGTTCACGGCCTTCGTCGGCATGGTGGCCGCGCCGGTGACCATCAATCCGTTCCTCGCCATCGTCGCGATCCTGGCGATCGCAGTTGGCGCCGGCGCCTCGGGCGCCCTCAACATGTGGTACGACGCCGACATCGACGCCGTCATGACGCGCACGGCCAAGCGGCCCGTGCCGATGGGCAAGGTGAGCCCGCGCGAGGCGCTGACCTTCGGCCTCGTGCTGTCGGTCCTGTCGGTGATGACGCTGGGCGTGCTGGTCAACTGGTTGTCGGCAGCGCTGCTCGCCTTCACCATCTTCTTCTATGCCGTCATCTACACGATGTGGCTGAAGCGCTGGACGCCGCAGAACATCGTCATCGGCGGAGCCGCCGGCGCGCTGCCGCCGATGATCGGCTGGGCCGCCGTGACCGGCAATGTCGGCTTCGAGAGCTTCGTCCTCTTCCTCATCACCTTCCTGTGGACGCCGCCGCACTTCTGGGCGCTGGCGCTGTTCAAGTCCGAGGACTACGAGCGCGCCGGCATCCCGATGATGCCGAACGTGGCCGGTGCCGCCTCGACCCGCAGGCAGATCTTCGCCTATTCGCTGCTGCTTGCGCCGGTCGGCGTGGCGCCGTGGCTGCTTGGCTACACGACCGCCGGCTACGGCGTGGTGTCGCTGGCGCTGGGCGCGGGTTTCGTCTGGTACGCCTGGAAGGTGCTCCGGATGCCCGACGCCGACAAGGCGATGAAGCCGGCCAAGGCGTTGTTTGCCTATTCGTTGCTCTATCTTTTCGCGATCTTTGCCGCCTACCTCGCAGACAGCGTCATCGGCCGGGCCGTTGCGCTTGGGGGCGTCTGAACATGACGGACAAGGAAATGGTTACGCTTACCGAAAGCCAGCAGAAAGCGCGGCGCAGCCGCAACATCGCCATCGGGCTCGCGCTGGCGGCACTGGTGATCATCTTCTACCTGGCCACGATCGCCAAGTTCGGTCCGGCCATCCTGGATCGCCCGCTATGAGCGAGGCGACCAAGGAGGCTCAACCGGCCGTGCTCCGGAAGCCGCGTTCCAACGGGATGATCGCCGGCATGTGCCTGGCCTTCGTCGGCGGCATGGTCGGCATGGCCTACGCGGCGGTGCCGCTCTACGCCATGTTCTGCCAGATCACCGGCTATGGCGGCACCACGCAGCGCGTCGAACAGTATTCAGACCGCGTTCTCGACCGCGAGATCACCGTCCGTTTCGACGCCAATACGGCGGGCGTGCCGTGGGACTTCAAGCCGGTCGCGCGCGAGATCAAGATCAAGATTGGCGAGACGACGCAGGCGCAGTACAAGGCCACGAATCTGTTCGACCAGCCGACCTCTGGCCGGGCGACCTTCAACGTCACGCCCGAACTGGCCGGAGCCTATTTCAACAAGGTCGAGTGCTTCTGCTTCACCGATACGACGCTGGAGCCGGGCGCCTCGATCGACATGCCGGTCGTCTTCTATGTCGATCCCGACATCGTGAACGTGCCTGAACTCAAGGACATCAAGACGATCACGCTGTCCTATACCTTCTTCCCGCTCGAGCGGGAGAAGCCAGTAGCTGCCGCGCCCAAGGTCGACGGCGAAACGACAACTGTTAATTCCGACGTAAAAGCCGGGGGATGAGATGGCAGACGCGCACGCAAAACCGCAACACGATTATCACATCATCGATCCCAGCCCGTGGCCCTTCCTCGGGTCGCTGGGCGCGCTCGTCATGGCTTTTGGCGGCGTCGCATGGATGTCGTACCTGAAGGGCGGCAACCTGCCGATCTTCGGCTACGACATGGCCAACGCCAAGTACTGGATCTTCGCCATCGGCCTGGCGATCGTGCTCTACACCATGTTCGGCTGGTGGTCGGACACGGTGAAGGAAGCCAACGAGGGTCATCACACCCGCGTCGTCTCCCTGCACCTGCGCTACGGCATGATCATGTTCATCGCCTCCGAGGTGATGTTCTTCGTCGCCTGGTTCTGGGCCTTCTTCGATGCCAGCCTCTTCCCGGGCGAGGCAGCCCAGGTCGCCCGTACCGCCTACACCGGTGGCGTGTGGCCGCCGAAGGGCATCGAGGTGCTCGATCCCTTCCACCTGCCGCTCTACAACACCATCATCCTGCTGCTGTCGGGCACTGCCGTGACCTGGGCGCACCATGCGCTGCTGCACAACGACCGCAAGGGCCTGGTCAACGGCCTGGCGATTACGGTCGCGCTCGGCCTGCTGTTCTCGTTCGTGCAGGCCTACGAGTACATGAACGCCCCGTTCGGCTTCCGTGACTCGATCTACGGCGCGACCTTCTTCATGGCGACCGGCTTCCACGGCTTCCACGTCATCGTCGGCACCATCTTCCTGCTGGTCTGCCTGCTCCGCGCGATGGCCGGCGGCTTCACGCCGAAGCAGCATTTCGGCTTCGAGGCGGCCGCATGGTACTGGCACTTCGTCGACGTGGTGTGGCTGTTCCTGTTCACCGCGATCTATGTCTGGGCTTCGTCCGGCGCGCCCATCGCGCACGGCGGCTGAGCGGGTCCGCGAGGCATTGGAAGGCGGCTGCGGCAACGCAGCCGCCTTCGTCTTTTAGGGCAGGCGAGGAGTTGAATCATGGCTGAGGACAAGGCGATCTGGCCGCCGGTCGATCCCGTCTCCGCAGGGCTCAAGGGCAGGTGCCCGCGCTGCGGCGAGGGGAAGTTGTTTTCCGGCTTCCTCGAGGTGGGCAAGCAGTGCGGCGTGTGCCTGCTCGACTATTCCTTCGCCGACGCGGGGGACGGCCCGGCGGTCTTCGTCATCCTCATCATCGGCTTCGTCGTTGTCGGCCTCGCCTTGTGGACGGAGGTGTCGCTGGCACCGCCGCTGTGGCTGCATTTCCTGCTGTGGATCCCCCTGGCGGTCATCCTCAGCCTCACTGCGCTGCGCCTGCTGAAAGGCGTGCTGATCACCCTCCAATATCGCAACAAGGCAGCCGAAGGACGGCTGGATACCCGCGAATGAGCGTTCCCATGACAGGTTCCGTTTCCGCCAGGCGTCCTCGGCGTGTGCTGGCCCTCGTACTCGGCCTGATCGTCTTCGCCGTGCTCGTGGCGCTCGGCAGCTGGCAGGTCCAGCGCATGTACTGGAAGGATGCGCTGATCGCGCAGATCGACGGACGCATCCAGTCCGACCCGCTGCCGCTTGCCGAGATGGAGGTCAAGTATCGCGCCACCGGCGACGTCGACTATTGGCCGGTGACCGTGTCCGGCACGTTCCAGCACGAGGGCGAACGCCACTTCCTCGCCACCTGGCAGGGCCAGTCGGGCTTCTATGTCTACACGCCGCTCAGGCTGGACGACGGGCGCTACGTGCTGGTGAACCGCGGCTTCGTCCCCTATGACCGCAAGGACGCGGCAAAGCGCCAGGACGGCCAGGTCGCCGGCCCCGTGACGATTACCGGCCTTGCCCGCGATCCGCTCGACGGCAAGCCGGGCTCGCTGGTGCCGGACAACGACCTCAAGAAGAACGTGTTCTACTGGAAGGACCGCGACGCAATGGCCGCGACCGCGGGCCTGCCCGCTGGCGCCGTCGTCGTGCCGTTCTTCGTCGACGCCGGCAAGGCGCCCAATCCCGGCGGGTGGCCGGCCGGCGGCGTCACTTTGGTCGACATGCCGAACAACCATCTGCAATACGTCATCACCTGGTACGGACTGGCGGCGGCGCTGCTCGGGGTCATGGCCGTCTGGCTCCTGCGCAAGCCGGAACGCCAATGACGCCTTGCTGCCCTTGACAGCAGGGCGTCGCCCCCTCATCTCGGCTCTGAACGGAACCAGATTCACATGCACGACACCGCGACGAAACCGCCCCTGACGATCAGGCTCTGCCAGCCGCGCGGCTTCTGTGCCGGTGTCGACCGCGCCATCCAGATCGTCGTCCTGGCGCTCAAGAAATACGGCGCGCCCGTCTATGTGCGCCACGAGATCGTGCACAACCGCTACGTCGTCGAGGGCCTGCAGAACCTGGGTGCGGTGTTCATCGAGGAGCTCAACGAGATCCCCGACGAGCATCACGATGCCCCGGTGGTGTTTTCCGCCCACGGCGTACCCAAGTCGGTCCCGGCCGATGCCCAGGCACGCAACCTGTTCTATCTGGATGCGACCTGCCCGCTGGTCTCGAAGGTGCACAAGCAGGCGATGCGCCACCGCCGCCATGGCCGCCACGTGCTGCTGATCGGCCATGCCGGGCATCCCGAGGTGATCGGCACGATGGGGCAGCTGGACGAAGGCGGCGTGACGCTGATCGAAACCGAGGCCGACGTCCAGAATTTCCAGCCCGCCGATCCCGAGGCGCTCGGCTTCGTGACGCAGACGACGCTGTCGGTCGAGGACACTGCCGGCATATTGCGGGCGCTGCAGGAGCGTTTTCCCGCTTTGCAGGCACCGGCTGCCGAATCCATTTGCTATGCCACGACCAACCGCCAGGAGGCGGTCAAGGAAACGGCCCCCGGCGCCGACCTCTACCTGGTCGTGGGTGCGCCCAATTCGTCGAATTCCCGACGCCTGGTCGAGGTCGCCGAGCGGGCCGGAGCGAAGATGTCGCTGCTGGTTCAGCGCGCGTCGGAGATCCCGTGGAGCGGGGTCGGCGACATCGCTACGCTTGGCCTGTCGGCGGGTGCATCGGCGCCCGAGATCATAGTCGACGAGATCATCAATGCCTTCCGCGAACGCTTCGACGTGACCGTGGAACTCGCCGTGACGGCAACCGAGACGGAGGACTTTCCGGTGATGCGGGCTCTGCGCGACGTGGAACTGACCCCGGCCGACATGGCCTTCGTCAACGGTACGCGCTGATGGCCGTCTACACGGACGTGACGGAGGGGGAACTCGAGGCGTTCCTCCGCAACTATCCGGTCGGCGACCTGCTGTCCTACAAGGGCATCGCCGAAGGCACCGAGAATTCCAACTTCCTGCTGCACACGACGACGGGGTCGTACATCCTGACCCTCTACGAGAAGCGCGTCGAGAAGTCCGATCTGCCGTTCTTCCTCGGCCTGATGCAGCACCTCGCCCACAAGGGCATTTCCTGTCCGCTGCCGGTGGACGGCAACGATGGCAACGTCATCGGCACACTCGCGGGACGCCCCGCCGTGGTGATCACCTTCCTCGAAGGCATGTGGATGCGCCGGCCAACGGTCGCGCACTGCCGCGAGGTCGGCAAGGCGCTGGCCGGGATGCACGTCGCCGGCCAGGATTTTGCGATGACGCGCCCGAACGCGCTTGCCATCGACGGCTGGCGCAAGCTCTGGGATGCGGCGCGGCCGCGCGCCGACGAGGTGGAGCCGGGCTTGGCCAGGGAAGTGGACGCCGATTTCGCCGAGTTCGAGAAGGGTTGGCCGAAAGGCCTGCCGTCGGGCGTCATCCACGCCGACCTGTTCCCGGACAACGTCTTCTTCCTCGGCGACGAACTGTCGGGCCTGATCGACTTCTATTTCGCCTGCAACGACCTCTACGCCTACGATCTCGCCACCTGCCTCAACGCCTGGTGCTTCGAGAAGGATTTTTCCTTCAACCTGACCAAGGGGACGGCGCTGCTGGACGGCTACCAGAGCGTCAGGCCGCTTAGCGAGGACGAGAAGGCGGCGCTGCCGATCCTGGCGCGCGGTTCGGCGCTGCGCTTCATGCTGACGAGGCTCTACGACTGGCTGACCATCCCCGACGGCGGGCTGGTGATGAAGCGCGATCCGATGGAATACATCCGCCGCCTGCGCTTCCACAGGGCGATCCGGTCGCCGCAGGAATACGGACTGAAATGAAGCACATCGAGATTTTCACCGACGGCGCCTGCTCGGGCAACCCGGGCCCCGGGGGCTGGGGCGCGATCCTGCGCTACAACGGCAAGACCAAGGAACTGTCGGGCGGCGAGGCCGAGACCACCAACAATCGCATGGAACTGCTTGCGGCGATCTCGGCGCTGAACGCACTGAAGGAGCCGTGCGAGATCGATCTGCACACCGACAGCAAATATGTCATGGACGGCATCTCGAAGTGGATCTTCGGCTGGAAGAAGAACGGCTGGAAGACCGCCGACAAGAAGCCGGTGAAGAACGGCGAGCTGTGGCAGGCGCTCGACGAGGCCAACAGGCGCCACAAGGTCAAGTGGCACTGGGTCAAGGGCCATGCCGGACACCCGGAGAACGAGCGCGCCGACGAACTGGCGCGCGAGGGCATGGCGCCCTTCAAGGGCGGTCGCAGGGCATCCGCCTAGGTCTTGGCCGCCGAAAGGGCGCGTCGCCTCAAGACGGCGCGCCGGCCGCGTTTCAGAGCTGCTCGAGGATGCGCGCCGCGCCCGAATCGACCGCCTGGCCCGGGGCGCCCTCCAGGTTGAGCTGTGCGACCTTGCCGTCCTCGACGATCATCGAATAGCGCTTCGAGCGCAGGCCCATGCCGTTGGCCGACAGGTCGGTGTCGAGGCCGATGGCACGGGCGAAATCGCCGCTGCCGTCGGCGAGGAACTGCACCTTGCCCTCGCCGCCGCTGAAGCGTGCCCAGGCGCCCATGACGTGCACGTCGTTGACCGAGACGACGGCGATGGTGTCGACGCCGCGGGAGACGATGGCATCGAAGTTCTCGATGTAGCCGGGCAGGTGGTTGTTGCTGCAGGTCGGGGTGAACGCGCCCGGCACGGCGAACAGGACGACCTTCTTGCCGGCGAAGACGTCGTCGGTGTTGAGGCTCTTGGCGCCGTCGGCCGTCATCGTCTTGAACGTGGCCTGGGGCAGCTTTTCGCCGATCGCAATGGTCATGGTTCCTCGCATGTCGGTTGAAGGTATCGGATCAGACGTCCACCGAGCACTTTCGCTTTTCTCGAAACGCGAAAACGCTCCATCTCTTTGTTTGGACGCAATTCCGGACGGAAAACCGCTTCGCACTTTTCCTGGAATTGCTCTAGCGCAGATGGCGGCTCAGGCCAACACCCGTCCAGCCCGAACCGTTGGCTCAGGGATAGGGCAGGAAGCCCTCGACCGCAGCAGTCGCCGTCGTCAGCGTATAGGGAATGCCCTTGCCGGTCGGGGGCGCATCCGGGCGGTCGAGCACCTTGACGGTGAAGGTCAGCTTGCCTGCCTCGGCGTTCCGCTTCGGCACCCCGAACAGGTAGCCGTCCGTGCCGGCAACGAAGAAATCCACGCCCTCCGGACTTCCCGGCACGTTGGCCACGACCGACAGCATGCCGTCCTCGCCCGGGGTGGGCGTGACGCCGAAATCGGCCTGCGCCGGCGCCGGCAGCGCCTCAAAGGCTGCTTCCACCAGCGCGATGTCTTCTGGGTTGTCCGGATCGACCGCGGGGTCGACCTGCAACCGGGCCTGCACGGGCACGCAGATCGTCTCGCAGACCCCGAGGAAGACGTCCGCCTCGATCAGCGAGGGTTCCCCGGGCGAGGGGATGGTGAAGGTCACGGGCAGGCCGACCGGATAGTCGTAGCCGGCCCAGATCGAGTATCCGTCGTCGTGCCGTTGCGGCGCGGGAAACGACATCTCCACCGCCGACACGTTGCGCGAGGCAGTGACGTCGATCTGCGGCGGCACGCCGGAATCGCCGGGGTCGCGCCAGTAGGTCTTCCAGCCTGGCTTCAGTTCGATGAACAGCACACCCTGGAGCTTGCCCTCGGCGTCGGGCCTGCCCGCGGTGACCAGGCGGAAGCGACCGCCTTCGGTCATGCCCCAGTCCGATGCGGAGGAATATGCCGGTGCCGCCGCACCGAACAGGACGAACCCAAGACCGGCGGCAAGAGTTTTCTGCAGTATCATGCCCGTGATTTGAACGTGTCGACGTGCAATCGCAATCTGTCACGTCGTCCCTGGGCAATCATATTTCCGTGACGGAATGCTCCAATCGGAACGCCCCGGGGCCCGGCGCCGCCCCATCCCCATCTTTCAAGACGAAGGGAAACGCGTTACGCTGTCGGCATGGATATTCTGCGCCAGAAAAAGGGCGCCTCGCGGCGCGGTTTCCTCGACGACCAGTTCCTCATCGCAATGCCCGGGATGAAGGACGACAGGTTCGCGCGCGCCGTCATCTACATCTGCGCCCACAGCGACGAGGGGGCCATGGGGTTGATCATCAACCAGGTCCAGCCGCTGCTGTTCCCCGACCTCCTGGTGCAGTTGGGCATCCTCGACGAGCAGGAGGCAATCAGGCTGCCGCTGAAGGCCAAGGACTTCATCGTGCGCAACGGCGGGCCGGTCGATCGCAGCCGCGGCTTTGTCCTGCACACCGACGACTACAAGGTCGAGTCCTCGCTGCCCGTCTCGGATGCGATCTGCCTCACCGCGACCGTCGACATCCTACGCGCGATCTCGGTCGGGCGCGGGCCGCGCCATGCCCTGATGGCGCTCGGCTATTCGGGCTGGGGCGCAGGCCAACTGGAAGGCGAGATCGCCGCCAATGGCTGGCTGACCTGCCCGGCCACGCCGGAACTGCTCTTCGACACCGATCTCGACCGCAAATACGACCGCGTGGTGGCTTCGCTCGGGATCGACCTGGCGCGGCTGAGCGGCTCAGCCGGCCACGCCTGAGCCGGTGGAGAACTGCTCCTTCAGGAGCTTCAGCGCCTGATCGCCGGGGACCGGTGCCCCGAACATGAAGCTCTGCACGTACTCGCAGCCCATCTGCCTGAGTTCGAGCGCGTCGCTTTCGTCCGAGATGCCCTCGGCGACGACCGACAGGCCGAGTTCATGCGCCATGTTGACCATCGACTTGATGAGCACTGCGCGCTTGGGCGAGGTGTCGTCGACGAAGCTCTTGTCGATCTTGATCGTGTCGAAGGGGAAGCGGGTGAGGTACGAGAGCGACGAATAGCCGGTGCCGAAATCGTCCAGCGACAGGCCGATGCCGAGCTGCTTGAGCTTGGTCAGGACGTGGTTGGTCTGCTCCGGATTGTCCATGACCAGCGATTCCGTGAGCTCGAGCCGGAAGCAGCGCGGCTTGAGATTGGCGCGGGCGATGACCGAGCGCACGTCGCTGACGAGGTCGCGGCGGATGAGCTGGCGGCTGGAAAGATTGACCGAAACCGACAGCGGCTGGTCGCCGATCTGCTTCTGCCATTCCGCCAGGTCCTCGGCGGCGCGTTGCATGGCGAACAGGCCGAGCTGCACGATCAGGCCGCAGCTCTCGGCGACGGGGATGAAGTCGCCCGGCGGAATGAGGCCGCGGCGCGGGTGGTCCCACCTCAGCAGCGCCTCGAAGCCGGCGACGCTGCCGTCCTCGAGCCGCACGATCGGCTGGTAGGCAAGCGTGAACTCCTTGCGCTCGATGGCGCGCCGAAGATCCGATTCGAGCTGCAGCCGGTCGGTGCCCACCGTGCGGAAGGCGGGCCGGAAAGGCTCGATGCGGTCGCCGCCGAAGCGCTTGGCCTGGTGCATGGCAAGCTCGGCGTCCTTGACCATGTCCTCGGCCGAGGCCTGGGCCGTGGTCCAGGTGATGAGGCCGACCGACGCGGTAAGCACGATCTCGCGCTTGGCGAAGGTGATCGGTGCCTTGATCGCCTGCTTGATGGCGTCCGCCACGGCGGCGATGCGCGAGGGGTCCTCCTCGGACAGCAGCATGAGCGCGAACTGGTCGCCGGCGAAACGCGACAGCGAGTCTTTCGGCTTGAGCAGGCGGTGCAGGCGGCGCGCGATGGTCAACAGGATCGTGTCGCCGGCCGAGATGCCGAGACCGTCATTGACCTGCTTGAAGCGGTCGATGTCGATGACGAACACCGAGGGCCTGACCTTCTCCTCGGTGCGGGCGATCGAGATGATAGCCTCGAGCCGGTTCATGAACAGCTCGCGGTTGGGCAGGCCGGTGAGGTTGTCGTGCACCGCGTCGTGCAGCAGCCGCTCTTCCGACTTCTTCTGCTCGGTGACGTCGACCAGCGTGCCGACGCAGCGGATCACCTCGCCGTCGGAGCCGATCACCGGCCGCGCCTTGAGCGAGAACCAGTGGTAGTGGCCGTCGGCCCCGCGCAGGCGGAAGCTCTGCGAGACGCGGCCGCGACGGTGTTCGAGCACGACGTCGAGGGTAGTGCGGAACGTGTCGCGGTCGTCGGCATGCAGCACCGGCAGCCAGTTGCGCGCGGCGCCGCCCAGGCTGTTGGCCGGAAGCCCGAGCTGGATGCTGACGTCGGGCCGGGTGACGACGCGGTCACGCAGAACGTCCCAGTCCCACACGATGTCGCCCGATCCGGCGATGGCCAGCGCCTGCCGCTCCATGTCGCTGAACAGGCCCTGGTGCAGGGCGCTGCCGGCGAATGCGTGCTGCATGACGGTGAAGCCGATGAGCAGGATGATGAGGATGAGGCCGCCGCCGAGCGCGGACTGCACGATGTCGTTGTCGAGCACGCCGGTGATCGCCATCCACGAACCGGCGAGCCAGATGAGCACCATCGCCCAACTGGGAACCAGCATGATGGCCCGGTCGTAGCCGCGGATGCTGAGGTAGACGATGAGGCCGAGGCCGGTGATGGCGGTCGCCGCGAAGGAGATGCGCGCGATGCCGGCGGCCACGGCCGGATCGATGATGGCGACGCCGGCGATCAGCAGCAGGCCGACGATCCAGACAAAGGCGCCGTAGCTGAAATGTCCGTGCCACCGGTTGAGGTTGAGGTAGGCGAACAGGAACACCACGAAGGTGCCCGCCAGCGCCACCTCGGTGCCCGCGCGCCAGATCTGCTCGCTGCCCGGCGAGACCTCGATGACCTTGTTGAGGAAGCCGAAATCCACGCAGATATAGGCGAGCACCGCCCAGGCCAGCGCCGCCGTCGCTGGGAACATCGAGGTGCCCTTGACGACGAACAGGATGGTCAGGAACAGCGCCAGCAGGCCGGCGATGCCGATGACGATGCCGCGGAACAGGGTGTAGGAGTTGACCGTGTCCTTGTAGGATTCCGGATCCCACAGATAGACCTGCGGCAGCTTGGGCGAGGCGAGTTCGGCGATGAAGGTCACCACCGTGCCGGGGTTGAGCGTGACGAGGAAGACGTCCGCGTCGCTGCTCTGCTGCCGGTCGAGCGCAAAGCCCTCGCTCGGGGTGATGGAGGCGATCCGGCTCGAGCCGAGGTCGGGCCAGAACAGCCCCGAACCGACGAGCCGGAAATGCGGCGCGACGATCAGCCGGTCGAGTTGCTGGTCGGTGGTGTTGGCGAGCGCGAACACGGCCCAGTCGCCGCTCGAACGCTTGTCCTTCGCCTCGACCTCGATGCGGCGGACGATTCCATCCGGGCCGGGAGCCGTCGAAATCTGGAAATTCTCGCCCTGATTGCGATAAATCTCGACCGCGCCGGTAAGGTTCAGCGCGACATCGTCTCGTGAGATCTTGATTGCCTCCACGGCGGACGCCTGCGACGCCGCGAGGACGATCGCCACGATCGACAGGACAAACGCAAACAGCGGCGACAGCAGGTGCTTCGACAAGTTCAGCCCTTCGTGATGACGGCCTGCGGGTCGTCCGCGATCAGCGCGTAAAGATAGTGGTCGTGCCATTCGCCGTTGATCCGCAGATAGGATCGCAGAAGTCCTTCGCGCCGGAATCCGGCTTTTTCAAGCACGCGTACGGAGCGAGTGTTCTCCGGGATACAGGCAGCCTCGATCCGGTGCAATCTCAGCGTATCGAAGGCATGCCTTGCTAGCAGGCGGACGGCGTCCAGCATCAGGCCCTGGCCGGCATAGCGCTCGCCGATCCAGTAGCCGATGTGGCCGGTCTGGGCGACGCCGTAGCGTATGTTGCCGAGCGTGATGCCGCCGACGAGCTTGCCGCCGGCGTTTTCGTAGATGAAGAAGGCCGCCGAGGTTCCCTGGACGTTGTCGTCCTGGTAGCGGGCGAGGCGGACGCGCCACGCCGAGCGGTCGAGTTCATCGGGCGCCCAGCTCGGCTCCCAGGGCACGAGGAAGGACCGGCTTTCGGCGCGCAGCGTCGCCCATTCGTGATAGTCGCGCGAGACCGGCATGCGCAGCGTAACGCGCTCGCCTTTCAGCGCCGGCGCTTCGCGGCGGAAGAACGGGAGCGAAAGCATGCCGCAAGCTCAGACCGCGAGCTTGCGCGCGGCCGTCTGCGTGCCCGGAAGGGAATCCAGGATCGATTCGTAGGGCGCGAGCGTGCCGACCGGACCGACCGCGGTGATGGTCGGCCGGGTGGAGAACAGCCGCGAAGACAGGTCCGTCAGCCGTTCGACGGTAAGTGCCGAAAGCCGTTCCATCAATTCTTCCTTGGCGATCGGGCGACCGAACAACAGGAGCTGGCGGGCGATCTGCGAGGCGCGGCTGGAGCAGCTCTCGGCCGACATGATCAGGCCGGCGCGATATTGCGCCCGGGCGCGGTCGAGTTCTTCCTGGAGGATGCTCTCACCGGCTTTCTGCAACTCGCCGATGATGACCGGCAAAAGTTCGGCGATGTCGCTCTGGCCGGTCGCGGCATGGATGCCGAAGATGCCGGTGTCGGAAAAGCCCCAGTGGAACGCGTAGACCGAATAGCAGAGGCCGCGCTTCTCGCGGACTTCCTGGAACAGGCGCGACGACATGCCGCCGCCGAGAATCATCGAAAGCACCTGCGAGGCGTAGAAGTCGCGGACGTGATAGGCGCGGCCCTCGAAGCCCAGCACGATCTGCGCGTCCATCAGGTCGCGATCCTCGCGGAAGTCGCCGCCGACATATTGCGCATACTGGGGAATGGCGCTTTCGGCCTTGGTGCGGAAATTGCCGAGGCGTTTCTCCACCTCGCGGACGAAGTCGTCGTGCTTGACGTCGCCGGCGGCGACCACGACCATGCGCTCGGCGCCGTACTGGCGCTTCATGAAGTCGTGGAGCTGGGCCGAGGTGAACGACTTGACCGTCTCGGGCGTGCCAAGGATCGAGCGGCCGATCGTCTGGTGACGGAAGGCCGTCTCGGTGAAGCGGTCGAAGACGATGTCGTCGGGCGTATCGTGGGCGGCGCCGATCTCCTGGAGGATCACGTGCTGTTCGCGCTCGAGTTCCTCGGGGTCGAATTCGGAATCCTGCAGGATGTCGGAGAGGATGTCGACCGCCAGCGGCACGTCGCCGGAGAGCACGCGCGCGTAGAACGACGTCGTCTCGACGCTCGTCGCGGCGTTGATCTCGCCGCCGACGTTCTCGATCTGCGAGGCGATCTCGAAGGCACTGCGGCTCTTGGTGCCCTTGAAGGCCATGTGCTCGAGGAGGTGGGCCATGCCATGCTCGTCGTCGCGCTCGTTGCGCGCGCCGGACTTGACCCAGGTCCCTAGAGCTACGGTCTCTACGCTTGGAAGTGTTTCGGTGGCTACTGTCAGGCCGTTCGACAGACGGCTTACCTCAACACTCATATGCAACGTACTCCCTAGCGTGCCGCTCGTGTGCGGCGGCTAATGTAATCTTCCACCATTTTTATCTCTGATGGAAGTACCGTGAACCTTTCGTTACGTTCCATCAGGCCGGAGAGCCATTTCGGCAAATTGGGTGCGATGCCCGACGCGGCCTCTACCGCCGCGGGGAATTTCGCCGGGTGCGCGGTTGCAAGCACGACCATCGGCACGTCGCCGGCAGGCTGAGCCGCCGCGACATGCACCGCGGTTGCCGTATGCGGATCGAGCAGATAGCCGGTGCCTTCGAGCGTCTTGCGGATGGTTGCGGCGGTCTCGTCCATGGCCGCCCGGCCGGCTGCGAATTCGCCGCGGATGCTTGCCAGCGCCTTTTCCTCGATGGTGAAGGCGCCCGACTGCTTGAGGCCGGCCATGTAGCGCCGCACCACCGCGGGGTCACGGTCGGAAGCCTCGAAAAGCAGGCGCTCGAAATTGGACGAGACCTGGATGTCCATCGACGGCGAGGTGGTCGCGACGACGCCCGTCGTGCGGTACTCGCCGCTCTTCAGCGTGCGGTCGAGGATGTCGTTGTCGTTGGTCGCGATGATCAGCCGGTCGATCGGCAGGCCCATGCGCTTGGCGGCGTAGCCCGCGAAGATGTCGCCGAAGTTGCCGGTGGGTACGGTGAACGAGACCGGCCGGTCGGGCGCGCCGAGCGAGATCGCCGAGGAGAAGTAGTAGACGATCTGGGCCATGATGCGGGCCCAGTTGATCGAGTTCACGCCCGACAGCCGCACGCGGTCGCGGAAGCCGTGGTCGTTGAACATGTCCTTCACCAGGCCCTGGCAGTCGTCGAAATTGCCTTCGATCGACAGGGCGTGCACGTTCGCCGCAGCCGAGGTGGTCATCTGGCGCTGCTGCACCGGCGAGACCCGGCCGTGCGGGAACAGGATGAAGATGTCGGTGCGCTCGCGCCCGGCGAAGGCCTCGATCGCAGCACCCCCCGTGTCGCCCGAGGTGGCGCCGACGATGGTGGCGTGCTGGCCGCGCTCGGCCAGCACATGGTCCATCAGGCGGGCCAGGAGCTGCATGGCGACGTCCTTGAAGGCGAGCGTCGGGCCATGGAAGAGTTCGAGCACGAAGCTGTTGGCACCGGTCTGGACGAGCGGGCAGACGGCGTCGTGACGGAAGGTCGCGTAGGCCTCCCTGACGAGCCGCTCGAACACGTCGTGCTTGATCTCGCCGCCGAGGAACGGGGTGAGCAGCCTGATGGCCAGGTCGGCATAGGGCAGGCCACGCATCTTGCGGATTTCGGCGGCACTGAAGGTCGGCCACTGGGCGGGGAGGTAGAGGCCGCCGTCGCGCGCGAGACCGGCCAGAACTGCGTCGGAAAATCCAAGCGCGGGAGCTTCCCCGCGGGTGCTCACATAGTGCATATCTATCCGTTCCAAGGCGGTGCGTCCTGCCGGTCATCGGCGGGAAGGGGAAAACTGCGCTCCCTCAGTCGCATTTTTGCCGCGCGGTTGATATAGAACGACAGCTTTGCGAGAGGGAAGTGCAGTTCATGTTGTTTCGTAAGATCGACGGTCGCTTTATGGCGACTTTGGCGACCTCCAGCTTTATGCTTATCGTCGCAGCCTGCCAATCCGGCGGCAGCGGCGGCTTCTTTGCCCCTCCTCAGCCCAAGGATCCGAAGCAGCTCGCCGAAGAGGAAGGCAAGATCCTGGCCAGCGAACTGCTCGCCTATTGCCCGAACGTGACGCTCCGCGACGGCACGGCCTTCTTCAACAGCTATGCCAAGGGCGGCCAGGACGACCCGGCCAAGCTCACCTACCAGTCGGCCATCACCGACGCGACCCGCAACTGCACGCGCACCGACACCACCATGAGCATCAATGTCGGCGTCGCCGGCAAGGTGGTCACCGGGCCGGCGGGCGGCCCCGGCACCGTCAACATGCCGATCCGCATCGCGGTCGTTCGCGGCGAGGAGGTTCTCTACTCGCAACTGCACAAGAACGCCGTGCAGGTCGCCGACCCGTCGATGGCGACCCAGTGGGTGTTCACCGTCCCGAACATCACCATCCCCAAGCCGACGGCGCGCGATGTCCAGATTTTCGTGGGCTACGACGAGGGGCCGCAGAAGAAGAAGCCCCAGGGCTGAGCCATCGGAGCGCCGGTCAAAGACCGGCGCTTTTGCTTTCAGGCGTGTTCCGACCACATGCTCAGCGCGGCAATCACGCCGCCGAGGTCGGCCCAGCGCCGGATCACCGTTTCGGCGCCCGCATCGGTCAGCATGTCGGCATGGCCGGGATAGCTGTGCGCTCCGCCGGTGAAGCCGATCACCCGCATGCCGGCCGACACCGCCCCGGCGATGCCGTGGACGGAATCCTCGATGACGAAGGTATTGGCCGGGTCTGCGCCGAGCGTGCTGGCTGCGTGCAGGAAAACGTCCGGGGCCGGCTTCGGCCTGCGGCTCGGCGTTTCGAGCGCCGAGAAGATGCGGCCCTTGAACAGCGGCAGGATGCGGGTGCGATCGAGCATCATCTCGATGCGCTCGGAGGTCGAGTTCGAGCAGATGCACTTCGGCGCGGTGACGCCGGCGACGGCCTCGTGCACGCCGTCGATGGCGCGCACCTCGTTCTTGAGGCGCCGGTCGACCAGTTCCTCGGCCTGGGTGATGAGCGACGCCTGGAACGGGATGGCGGCCTTCTCCTCGATCTTGAGCAGGATGTCCTTGAAGGTGAGGCCGGCATAGGCCTCGGCGATCTCCTCGGCCGAGATCTCGAAACCCGCCGCTGTCAGCAGATCGGACTCGACGCGCGCGGCGATGATTTCGGAATCGACGAGCACGCCGTCGCAATCGAAGATGACTAGGTCTGGCTGGTTCATGGCGATCCGGAAAGAATGGGCCGGCGCTTGGCGCGGGCCGGGGAACTCAAGGCGCGGCGATTACACCATTCCAGCCGGAACCGCAAATTCGGACGCCCGCTTCATCAATTGTTTACGCTGATCGGTAACCATAACGGCGAGTAAACAGTAACGCGTCATTTGGGTATCAGCATGTCAGCAGTGCGTCCTCTCAGCCAGCTTTCCCGCACGCCCCAGCCGTCCGAATGGCTCGACACCATCATCAAGGGCGACTGCATCGCAGCGCTCGACAAGCTGCCGTCGGCCTCGGTCGACGTGATCTTCGCAGACCCGCCCTACAACCTGCAGCTCGACGGCGACCTGCACCGGCCCGACCAGTCCAAGGTCGATGCAGTGGACGACCATTGGGACCAGTTCGAGAGCTTCGAGGCCTATGACGCCTTCACCCGCGCCTGGCTGCTGGCGGCGCGCCGCGTGCTGAAGCCCAACGGCACGATCTGGGTCATCGGCTCGTACCACAACATCTTCCGCGTCGGCGCCAAGATGCAGGACCTCGGCTTCTGGATCCTCAACGACGTGGTCTGGCGCAAGACCAACCCGATGCCCAACTTCCGCGGCCGCCGCTTCCAGAACGCGCATGAGACCATGATCTGGGCCTCGCGCGACCAGAAGGGCAAGAACTACACCTTCAACTACGAGGCCATGAAGGCGTCCAACGACGACGTGCAGATGCGCTCGGACTGGCTGTTCCCGATCTGCACCGGCGGCGAGCGCCTGAAGGACGACAACGGCAACAAGCTGCACCCGACCCAGAAGCCGGAAGCGCTTTTGGCCCGCATCATGCTGGCATCGACCAAGCCGGGCGACGTCATCCTCGATCCCTTCTTCGGCTCGGGCACCACGGGCGCCGTCGCCAAGCGCCTCGGCCGCCACTTCGTCGGCATCGAGCGCGAGCAGGCCTACATCGATGCCGCCCAGGAGCGCATCGCCTCGGTGCGCACGCTCGACGGTCCCGAACTCACCGTGCTCACCGGCAAGCGCGCCGAGCCGCGCGTCGCCTTCAACAGCCTGATCGACATGGGCCTGCTGGCGCCGGGCGCCACGCTCTATGATGCCAAGAAGCGCTGGGCCGCCAAGGTGCGCGCCGACGGCACGCTGGCGATCGGCGACAATGCCGGCTCGATCCATCGCGTCGGGGCTGCCGTGCAGGGGCTCGACGCCTGCAACGGCTGGACCTTCTGGCACTATGAGCGGGCAGGCGGCCTGACCCAGATCGACGAACTGCGCCGCATCGTCCGCGTCGGCATGGAAAAGGCCGGAGCGTAAGCCGCTTCGGGCCGACCTCCGCCGCGCTTCGTCTGCGCGACGGATCAGGCTCCATGGCTTGTGCCATCTGGACCTTCAGAAGCCCTGCCAGACCTGTCAGAAAAGTTCGAATTCCGGGCGCTCAGGCGCCTCAGGGTTCGCCGATCGGCCGGCTTCCAGTCACCGGCCGATCCCGAGACGCTCGAGGTCCGCCTCGAGCGTTTTCGCATTCGTGAACAGCACCGCCTGCCAGCCCGCAGCAATCGCGCCGTCGACGTTCTTTTGGCTGTCGTCGATGAACAGCGACGCCTTGGGGTCGAGGTCGAAGGCGGCGACGTGGTGTTCGTAGATGCGTCGGTCGGGCTTGATCAGGCCGATGTCGCCCGAGACCGTCACGCCGCGCGGCGTCTCGAGGAAGGGGAAGCGGCCGCGCGCCTCGCGAAAGGTGTCCGAGGCCCAGTTGGTCAGCATGGTGACGTCGTGGCCGGCGGCGACCAGGCCTTCCATCAGGGCGACGCTGTCCTCGTAGTGGTGCGGCACCATTTCGTGCCAGTGCTCGCGGAAGGCACGGATGCTCCGCTCGTGTTCGGGGAACTTGGCGATCAGCAGCGCCTCGGCCTCTTCCCAGCCGCGGCCGCGGTCCTGCTCGATGTTCCATTCGCTGGTGCAGACGTTGTCGAAGAACCAGCGGCGTTCGGCGGGATCCGGGATGATGCGGCTGAAGGGGAGGTCCGGGTCGTAGTGGATCAGGACCTTGCCGATGTCGTAGACGATGTGGCGGATCTCGCTCATTTCCCTAGCGTCCTCGTTGCGTTGCGCCCGGTATGGCAGCTTCGATGACCTTTTTCATGACGCTTGGCAAGGCTTCGCCGGCGAGGTCTTTGGCGGCCGACCAGAAGTGGTCGTGCGGCAATAGCGGCGACGTGAGGTCGGCGCGGAAGACGTCGAGGTCGAGCGCGAAATGGGTGAAGACGTGGGTGATGCTGCCTGTCCGCCGCCATGCGGCCGGGAAGGGGGCGGCGTCCGCCCCGGTTGCGCCGTCGACCCGCGCGGTCCAGCCCGTCGTCGGCACTTCGGTCATGCCGCCGAGCAGGCCTTTTCCGGGGCGCTTGCGCAGAAGCACCGAACCGTCGGGAGCCACTGCCACGAAGGCGGCGCCGCGGCGCGTCGGGCGCTCGGCCTTGGCCGGCTTGACCGGATAAAGCTCGGGGTCGCCGTTGGCGGTGGCGCTGCAGTCCTCGCGCAACGGACAAAGCATGCAGCGCGGCCGGCGCGGCGTGCAGATGGTGGCGCCCAGGTCCATCATCGCCTGGGCGAAGTCGCCCGGCCTTGCTGCCGCCAGCATGCGCTCGACATGGGCGCGGATCTCGGGCTTGGCCTCGGGCAGGGGCGTGGCGATCGAGAACAGCCGGGTGACGACGCGCTCGACATTGCCGTCGACGACCGCCGCCGGCCGGTTGAAGGCTATGGAGGCGATGGCCGCCGCCGTGTAGGGGCCGATGCCGGGCAGTTCGCGCAGACCGGCCTCGGTGTCGGGAAAGCGGCTGCCGGGGAGGGCGGCGACGGCCTCCGCGCAGGCCTTGAGGTTGCGGGCGCGCGAATAGTAGCCGAGCCCGGCCCAGGCTTTCATGACGTCCTCCGTGTCGGCCGAGGCGAGCGACCTGACGTCCGGCCACTTCTCCAGGAAGGCACGGAAATAGGGCTTCACCGCCTCGACCGTCGTCTGCTGCAGCATGATTTCCGACAGCCACACGCGGTAGGGATCGGGCCTTTCGCCCTTCGCCAGCTGGCGCGGCGGCATGCGCCACGGCAGGTCGCGGTGATGGACGTCGTACCAGTCGAGCAGCAGGGTTGCGATCAGGCCGTCGGCGTTCGGCGCACGCTTGCGGGTATCGTTTCGGAATGCCATTGATGGACCGGACTGCCTTCGGCGTTGCGTGCCGCCAGGCTCATATCTGGCGACATGTCATTTCTGGAGTACGACATGGCAGGGAACAAGTGGCGCGGCAATCCCGTGCCTGTCAGCGACCTGGCGAGCGCGATCCTCGATCCGGTGCTGCGCAAGCGCACCGGCATCTCGGTCGGCCTCATCCAGTCCTGGGAAGAGATCGTCGGGCCGAGGCTGGCGCTGAACTCGCGGCCCGAGAAGATCCAGTGGCCGAGGCGCCTGCATGAGGACGATCCCTTCGAGCCGGCGGTGCTGGTCGTCGCCTGCTCGGGACCTGCGGCCCTTCACCTCCAGCACGAGACCGGCGAGATCATCGGCCGGGTGAACGCCTTCCTCGGCTTCAACGCGGTGGGCCGCATCCGCATCGTCCAGAAACCCGTCGCATCGGTGGCGCCGGCCCGCCCGCGGCTGCGCAAGCTGAGCGATGCCGAGCGGTCGAAACTGTCCGGCACCGTCGGCAAGATCGAGGACGAAGGCCTGAGAGCCTCGCTCGAAAAACTCGGGGCCGCCATCGTCGCCTCCCGCAAGTAACCTTCCAGCACTCGCAACATTGTGATCGGAAGCGGGGCGGCTGGCGATTGGCTTGGGGAAATCGATGCCTTAATTCGCGCCAACTCTCGCTTTCACGTATTCGCATACTGCAAAATTCAACCATCGTCAGGTGATTCGCATGATCCGACCCATTTCCCGCAGGACCGCACTTACCGGGCTGGCAGCCGTTTCGGCGGCCACGCTCCTGTCCGCCTGCAGCGACTCCAGCGAGGAGGCCAAGGCGACCGCGAAGCCTGCCGAACCTGCCGCCGCCTCGGGCCAGGCAGCCACGCCGGCCGCTACGGTCCAGCCGCCGCCCTCGCAGGGCACCGCCGACATGGCCAAGCTTCTCGAGGCGGGTCCGCTGCCGGAGATGGTGCTCGGCAAGGCGGAAGCGCCGGTGACCATCGTCGAATACGCGTCGATGACCTGCCCGCACTGCGCTCGTTTCCATGAAACGACTCTGCCGGAGCTGACCAAGAAGTACATCGACACCGGCAAGGTGCGCCTGCTCTACCGCGAGTTCGCCTTCGATCCGCTGGCCGAGGCCGGCTTCATGCTGGCGCGCTGCTCCAAGGACAACTACTTCCCGATGGTCGACGTGCTGTTCAAGCAGCAGCAGACCTGGGCCGCCTCGCAGAACCCCAAGGATGCGCTGCTGCAGATCGCGCGTCTCGCCGGCTTTACACAGGAGTCGTTCGAGGCCTGCTTGACGGATCAGAAGCTTCTGGACGATATCAGGGCCGTGCGCGCCCGCGGCGAGAAGGACTTCGCGGTGGACTCGACGCCGACGTTCTTCATCAACGGAAAGCTGTACAAGGGGGCAATGTCGATTGAGGAAATGTCGGCGATCATCGACGGCATGCTCTGACATTCTCGCAGCTCCGAAGCGGTCCAGCTTCGGTGCGCCCTTCTGCGTGGGTTGGCGCGGATGAAGTTTTCGCGCCTCCGCCTGCTCGGATTCAAGTCCTTCGTCGAGCCCGGTGAGTTCGTCATCGAACGGGGCCTCACCGGCATCGTCGGGCCGAACGGCTGCGGCAAGTCCAATCTGGTCGAAGCGCTGCGCTGGGTCATGGGCGAAAGCTCGTACAAGAACATGCGCGCTTCCGGCATGGACGACGTCATCTTCTCCGGCTCCGGCACGCGCCCGGCGCGCAACACCGCCGAGGTGACGCTGTTCCTCGACAACAGCGACCGCACCGCACCTCCCTCCTTCAACGATGCCGACGAGCTGCAGGTGTCGCGCCGCATCGAGCGCGAGGCCGGCTCCGTCTATCGCATCAACGGCAAGGAAGCCCGCGCCAAGGACGTGCAGCTGCTTTTCGCCGACCAGTCGACCGGCGCCCGTTCGCCGTCGATGGTGGGACAGGGGCGCATCGGCGAGCTGATCCAGGCCAAGCCCCAGGCGCGCCGCGCCCTGCTCGAAGAGGCGGCCGGCATTTCCGGCCTGCATTCGCGCCGGCACGAGGCGGAACTGCGCCTGCGCGCCGCCGAGCAGAATCTCGAGCGGCTCGACGACGTGGTCGGCGAACTCGAAAGCCAGATCGAAAGCCTGAAGCGCCAGGCCCGCCAGGCGTCCCGCTTCAAGAACCTGTCGGCCGACATCCGCAAGGCTGAGGCGATCCTGCTTCACCTGCGCTGGACGCTCGCCAAGACCCAGGAGGGCGAGGCGCAGTCGGCACTTGCCTCGGCGACCGCGCTGGTCGGCGAAAGGGCTACAGCCCAGATGACGGCCGCCAAGGATCAGGGGGTGGGCGCGCACAAGCTGCCGGCGCTGCGCGAGGCCGAGGCGACCGCCGCCGCCACCTTCCAGCGCCTGTCGATCGCCCGTTCGCAGCTCGAGGAGGAGGCCGGCCGCATCGGCCAGCGCCAGAGCGAACTCGACCGCCGGCTGCAGCAGCTCGACGCCGACATAGCCCGCGAACAGCGCATGATCGGCGACAATGCCGCGATCCTCGCGCGCCTCGACGCCGAGGAAAAGTCGCTGCGGGAGGAGAATGACGGCGCCGCCGATCGCGAGGCGGCGACCCGCGCCGCCCTCGACGAGGCGATGGCGACGCTGTCCGGGACCGAGGCCGAGCTGGGGCGGGCGACCGCCGAGCGCGCCGAGGCCGCCGCGGGACGCACCCAGGCCGAGCGCGCGATGCGCGAAGCCGCCGAGCGGCGCGACCGCTTCGCCCGGCAACTGGCCGAACTCGACCGCGAGGCCGGCGAAATCGCCGCACGCATAGCGACGCTCGCCGATCCGGCGGAAAAGCGCGTGCTCGCCGAAGCGGCGCAGGAAGCGCTCGAGGAAGCCGAATATGCGGCGACCGAGGCCGAGCGCGCCGTTGCCGAGGCCAGGCAGGCGGAAGCTGCTTCGCGCCAGCCCCTGCAGGAGGCCAGGGCGGAACTCGCGCGCATCGAGACCGAGGCGCGGACGCTGGCCAAGATCATCAACGCCGCCACGGGCGATGCCTATCCGGCGGTTCTGGAGCAGATCGGCGTCGAGCGCGGCTTCGAGACCGCGCTGGGCGCGGCGCTGGGCGAGGACCTGGATGCGGCGCTCGACCCCGCGGCACCCGTCCACTGGGGCGACATGGGGCCGGCTGATGCCGCGCTGAAATTGCCACAGGGCGTGCGCAGCCTCGCCGAAGTCGTGCGTGCGCCGCGCCAGCTGGCTCGGCGTCTTGCGCAGATCGGTGTGGTCGATGCCGCCGACGGGTCGAGGCTCCAGCTATTGCTGGCGCCGGGCCAGAAGCTCGTCAGCCGCGAGGGTGCGCTGTGGCGCTGGGACGGCTTCACGGCGAGCGCCGATGCCCCGACTGCCGCAGCCCAGAGGCTGGCCCAGAAGAACCGGCTCGCCGAACTCGACGCAGAGGCGGTGGAGGCGACACAGCGCGTGCGTGCCGCCGAAGAGGCCTTGGCGCGTGCGGAAGCCGCCGTGCGCGCGGGCACCGAAGCCGAGCGGCTGGCCCGCCAGGCATGGCGCGACGCCCAGCATCAGGTCGGTGCGGCCCGCGACGCGCTGGCGCAGGCCGAGAAGGCGGCCGGCGAACTGGTCAGCCGGCGCGCGGCCCTTGACGAGGCCCGCGCCCGTGTTGCCGACGCGCATGAGGAAGCGCAGGCGGCCTATGTGGAAGCCGAGGATTTGCTGGGTTCCGCCCCCGATCTCGGCGAGCTCCAGGCGCTGCTGGACCAGCTTTCGGCTACCGTGGCGCGCGATCGCTCCGCGCTCGCCGACGCCCGCGCCGTGCACGACGGCCTCAACCGCGAGGCCGAGGCGCGGTCGCGCAGGCTGGGTTCGATAGCCGCCGAGCGGCAGAGCTGGGTGCAGCGCGCCGAAAGTGCGGCCGAGCAGATCGAGGCGCTGACCGAACGACGCGAGGAAGCCGCCGCCGAGCGCGAGGCGCTGGCCGAGGCGCCCGACGAACTCGACGCCCGCCGCCGCATGCTGATGACGCAGCTGACGCAGGCCGAAGCGCTGCGCAAGGACGCGACGGACAGATTGCAGGAAGCCGAAGCCAGGCAGGCGGCGCTCGACAAGTCGGCGACAGCCGCCATCCAGGGCCTCGCCGAGGCGCGCGAGGCGAGGGCGCGGGCCGAAGAACGCCTGACCGCCGCCGACGAGCGCCGCCGCGAGATCGAGGCGCGCATCCAGGAGGCGCTCAACACGCCGCCGCATCTGGTCTTCCGCCACACCGGCCTCGATGCCGACAGCCCGATGCCGGATCCGATGGATATCGAGAGGACGCTGGAACGGCTGAAGCTCGAACGCGAACGCCTGGGTGCGGTCAACCTGCGCGCCGAGGAAGAACAGAAGGAGCTGTCCGAGCGCCTCGAAGCGATCGTTTCCGAGCGCGAGGACATCATCGAGGCCATTCGTAAGCTGCGCCAGGGCATCCAGGGTCTGAACCGCGAGGGCCGCGAACGGCTGCTCGCAGCCTTCGACCTGGTCAACGGCCATTTCCAGCGGCTGTTCACGCATCTGTTCGGCGGCGGTACGGCAGAACTGCAGCTGATCGAGTCCGAGGACCCGCTGGAAGCCGGGCTGGAGATCCTGGCCCGCCCGCCGGGCAAGAAGCCGCAGACCATGACGCTGCTTTCGGGCGGCGAGCAGGCGCTGACGGCGATGGCGCTGATCTTTGCGGTGTTCCTGACCAATCCGGCGCCGATCTGCGTTCTCGACGAGGTCGACGCCCCGCTCGACGATCACAATGTCGAGCGCTTCTGCAACCTGATGGACGAGATGTCCGCCTCGACCGAGACGCGCTTCGTGGTGATCACCCACAACCCCATCAC
This sequence comes from Mesorhizobium sp. CC13, assembly GCF_039907765.1. Lineage (NCBI taxonomy): Bacteria > Pseudomonadati > Pseudomonadota > Alphaproteobacteria > Hyphomicrobiales > Phyllobacteriaceae > Mesorhizobium > Mesorhizobium sp. CC13. Next base: position 426,776 of record NZ_JARDJI010000001.1, read on the forward strand.
CATGGCGCGCATGGACCGGCTGTTCGGCGTGACCATGGCCGAGCAGGGCGTGAGCCAGCTGGTGTCGGTCGATCTCCAGGCGGCCGAAGCGATGCGCGAGGCGAGCTGATACCGGGCGGCAGCCGCCAGCTTGGCGCTGTCCAACGTTGCCGGCGGTCTCGAAGCCGGCCGCCCCGCTCAGTTTGCCTCAGGGTCCTGCGACGCCGCGGCCTCCGCCAGCAAGTAGGAGAGCGCCATGCTGCGTTCATCTTCGTGCAGTATGTCCATGTCGAACAGCTTCATGCTGCGCAGGCCTTCGATCATCAGGAATGCGACGATGAGCTTGGCGGGATCCTTGCTTTCGGCCTTCAGGCTGTCGAGCAGGCGGCGCTTGTAGTTGCGGATGGGTTTGAGGAAATCCGGGTCCTCGGCGAGGGCCGCGACGACCCCGGACGCGGAAGGGTGCACCTGCGCACACTCTTCGGCGGACAACTCGATGTAGGCGGCAAGGCGGCTGACAGGACCGCCATGCTGGCCCGCGGACTTGGCGGCAAGGTCGGTATCGAACTTCGAGATGTAGTCTTCCACCAGCGCCTGCATCAGCTTGGCCTTGCTGGGGAAGTTGTAGAGGAGGCCGCCCTTGGAAACGCCGGCGCGCTGCGCGACGGCGTCGAGCGAAAGGTTGCCCGGGCCGACGCAATCGGCGAGTTCGGCTGCTGCCGCGAGGATCTTCTCGCGGGAACTGGCTCTGTTTCCAGACATTAGCGGCACCTCATTTGTCAGTAGCATCTTTAACCCCGATTGACATTACCGTCCAGACGGTACAGTAAGCGCGCCTCTGATTTCATGATATGTCGAGCCAATGTGCATCGGGCCGCAGCCGGATGCAGATTCCTGACAGAGAATGGGGATCTCCTTTGATCAAGCGTCTCATCATCGCCCTCGTGCTGCTCGTCCTGGTCGTGGGCGGTATCGTCGGGTTCAACATGTTCCGCGACAATGCCATCGAGCAGTTCTTCGCCAACATGCCGGTCTCTGCCGTGACCGTGGCGACGGACAAGGTGCAAGCGGCGCCGTGGAAGCCTGGCATCGAAACCATCGGCACGGTGGGCGCATCCCAGGGCGTCGACCTGACCGTGGAAGTGAACGGCATCGTCAAGGAGATCGGGTTCTCGGCCAACCAGCATGTCAAGGCGGGCGACATCCTGATCCAGCTCGACGACACCGTGCAGCGCGCCGACCTGGCCGCCGCCAAGACCCAGGCCGACCTGGACCAGCAGGCGCTCGACCGCGCCACCGAACTGCGCCGCCGCGGCGTCGGCTCCGACGTCGCGCTGGATGCGGCGCGCGCGACGGCGTCGACCTCGGCCTCGCAGGTGCAGAAGCTGCAGGCCGTGCTGGACCAGAAGCAGTTGCGCGCTCCGTTCTCCGGAACGATCGGCATTCCGAAGGTCGACAACGGCCAGTATGTCGCGCCCGGCAACATCGTCGCCACGCTGCAGGACCTCGACACCATGCGCGCCGACTTCTCGGTTCCCGAGCAGCAGCTCGGCCTGCTCAAGATCGGCCAGCCCGTGCAGTTCGGCCTCGCCGAGGGCGACATGCCGTTCAAGGGTGCGATCGTCGGCATCGATCCCAAGGTCGATCCGCAGAGCCGGCTGGTGTCCGTGCGCGCCGAGATCGCCAATCCCGAGGGCAAGCTGAGCCCGGGCCAGTTCGTGCGCGTGCGCATCGTGCTGCCCGAGGAGAACGGCGTCGTCGCCGTGCCGCAGACCGCGCTGACCTCGAGCCTCTATGGCGATTTCGTATACGTGGTGCGGCCGGCTGCAAAGCCGGAGGCCGCCTCGGCCGAGGCAGGCGCCGCGCAGGCTCAGTCGCAGGCCGAGCCGACGCTTTCCGCCCACCAGGTTTTCGTCAAGGTCGGCCGCCGCTCGGAAGGTCGCGTCGAGATTCTCGAGGGCGTGAAGCTCGACGACGAACTCGTGGTCGCCGGCCAGAACCGGCTGAGCAACGGAACTCCGGTCAAGGTCGACAACACCGTGTCACCCACGGCGTCGACCAACGCGCAGGCGGCATCGAAATGAGTTTCTCCGACATCTTCATCCGCCGTCCCGTCCTGGCGACGGTGGTGGCCTTCATGATCCTGCTCGTCGGCTTCCAGGGCATATTCAACCTGGCCGTGAGGCAGTATCCCGAGGTCGAGGAGACGGTGATCACCATCACCACCGTCTATCCCGGCGCGAGCGCCGACCTGATCCAGGGCTTCATCACCGCCCCGATCGCATCGGCCGTCTCGACCACCGAGAACATCGACTACGTGACCTCGCAGAGCCGCCCCTCGTCGAGCACGGTGACCGTCCAGATGGAACTCGGCTCCAACCCCGACACGGCGCTCACCGAAGTCATGTCGAAGGTTCAGCAGGTGCGCGGCCAGTTGCCGTCGGACGCCGAGGACCCGACAATCGTCAAGGGTACGGGTATGCAGTTCGCCATCATGTACCTGGCGATGCAGAACCCCAACATGACGTCGGAGGAGCTGACCGAATACATCGAGCGGGTCATCCGCCCGCGCATGTCGACCATCCAGGGCGTTGCCGAGGTGCAGGTGCTGGGCGCGGCGAAATATTCGATGCGCGTCTGGATCGATCCGGTCAGGCTCGCCGCGCGCGGCCTGACGGCCGCCGAAGTGCTACAGGCCATCAACGCCTCCAACTTCCTGTCGGCGCCCGGCAAGACGAAGAACGAATACGTCGCCTATTCGATCACGATGAAGTCGACGCTGCAGACGCCGGAAGCCTTCGCCGAGCTGCCGCTGACGTCCAAGGACGGCAACGTCGTCAGGCTGCGCGACGTGGCACAAGTCGAACTCGCCGCCGAGAGCACGGACACGGTCGTCAACTTCAACGGCGAGCCGGGTACATTCATCGGCATCTTCCCGACGCCTTCGGCAAACCCGCTCGACACGGCGGCGGCCGTCATCGACGAGCTGCCGGCGATCCGGGCCAGCCTGCCCGACGGCATGACCATCACCATGGTCTACGATTCGACGGAGACCATCGCCGCCTCGATCGACGAAGTGTTCAAGACGATCGCCGAGGCAGTCGCCATCGTCATCGTGGTCATCCTGCTGTTCCTCGGCTCGTTCCGCTCGGTGCTGATGCCGGTGGTGACCATCCCGCTGTCGCTCATCGGGGTCTGTTTCGTGCTGCTGATGATGGGCTATTCGATCAATCTCCTGTCGCTCTTGGCCATGGTGCTGGCGATCGGTCTGGTGGTCGACGACGCGATCGTGGTGGTGGAGAACATCCACCGCCATATCGAGGACGGCATGACGCCGATGCAGGCGGCATTCAAGGGCATGCGCGAGATCTTCGCGCCGGTGGTGGCGATGACCATCACGCTCGCCGCCGTGTTCGCGCCGCTCGTTTTCACCGGCGGCCTGACCGGTTCGCTGTTCCGCGAGTTCGCCATCACGCTCGCAGGCGCGGTGATCCTCTCCGGCTTCATCGCCGTGACGATCACCCCGATGATGTCGGCGCGCATGCTGAAGTCGGGCAGCCACAGCCGCTTCTCCGCCTTCGTCGACCGCACGTTCGAGCGTGTCACCAACCGTTACGAGCGGCTGGTCGCGGGTTCGCTCAATTACCGGCCGGTGACGCTTCTGATCGTCGCGGCACTGGTCTCGGTGACGGCGTTCATGTTCTTCAAGACGTCGAGCGAACTGGCGCCCGAGGAGGATTCGGGCGCCCTGTTCGCGCTGGTAACGGCGCCGCGCTACGCGACGACCGAATACACCAGCCTCTACACCGACCAGATCCGCGACCTCACCAAGGACCTGCCGGAACTCAAGACCACCTTCTCGATCGTCGGCATGGGCGGTGGCACGAATTCGGGCTTCTCCGTCTGGGCGCTCAAGGACTGGGCGGACCGCGCGCGCTCGCAGAAGGAGATCCAGGCTGACATCCAGGGCCGGCTGTCGAAGGTCAACGGCGTCGAGGCGCTGGTGTTCGCGCCGCCATCGCTGCCGGGCGCCGGCGGCGGCCTGCCGATCTCGGTCGTCATCCAGTCGACCGGCGACCCGAGCCAGGTCTACGAGGTGGCCGAGCAGATCCGCGAGAAGGCCCAGGCCTCGGGGCGCTTCATCGTCGTGCAGAACTCGCTGTCCTTCGACGCTCCCCAGGTCACGGTGACCATCGATCGCGACCGGGCGGCCGCGCTCAACCTGTCGGTGCGCGAGATCGGCCAAACCCTGAGCCTGCTCGTCGGCGGCGGATCGATCGCCCAGTTCGACCGCGATTCCAACAGCTACGACATCATCATGCAGGTGCCGCAGCAGTACCGCGAGAATCCGGAGAAGCTCGGCGAGTTCTTCGTCCGCAGCGTCAACGGCCAGATGGTGCCGCTGTCGGCGGTGGTGACGATCCGGACCAATGCCTCGCCGGCGTCGATCGAGCAGTTCAACCAGCTCAATTCGGCGACGATCTCGGCGCTGCCGGTTCCGAGCGTGACCACGGGCGACGGCCTGAAGACGATCGAGGAGATTGCCCGGCCGCTGCTGCCGGCCGGCTTCTTCATCGACTATGCCGGCCAGTCGCGCCTCGAGAGCGAGCAGGGCAACACCATCCTGATCGCCTTCGCGCTCGCGGTCGTCGTGATCTACCTGGTGCTGGCCGCACAGTTCGAGAGCTTCCGTGACCCGTTCATCATCATGATGTCGGTGCCGCTGTCGATCTTCGGCGCCATCGTTCCGCTCAATCTCGGGCTGGGTACGCTGAACATCTACACCCAGGTGGGGCTGATCACGCTGATAGGCCTGATCACCAAGCACGGCATCCTTCTGGTCGAATTCGCGAACCAGCAGCGCGAGGAGCACGGGATGTCGCGCAAGGATGCGATCATCGCCTCGGCCAAGGTCCGCCTGCGGCCGATCCTGATGACCACGGCGGCGATGGCGCTCGGCGTCGTGCCGCTGATCATCGCCTCGGGCGCGGGTGCCGCGGCGCGCTATTCGATGGGCCTGGTGATCTTCGCCGGCGTGCTGGTGGGAACGGTGTTCACGCTGTTCGTGGTGCCGATGTTCTACACCTTCATCGCCCGCAAGGACGTCGCGCCCCATGCCGAGGTGCCGGACGCCAAGCAGATGGCGGAACCCGCGCACCACTGAGGCGGGTGAACATCCGAACGAACAGAAGGCCCCGGAGCGATCCGGGGCCTTTTCGCATTGGAAGGCTTGCAGCCAGTCGCGGGCGGTGATCGGCCGCGGCCAGATTACCTTGCCGCAGGCCCGCTATGGGCCGGCTGGAACAGCTCGACCAGATTTCCCGACGGGTCGACGAGCAGGATCTGCTGCCCGCCGGGGCCGCTGACGACGTCGTTGCGGAACGTCACCCCGGCGGTCCGCAGCCGCTCGACTTCGGCGTTCAGGTCGTCGACGATGAGATGGATGCGGTTCCAGCCGCCCGGACCCGGCCGGTCGCCGTCGGGCATCGGGCGGCCGGCCGAACTGGTCGGACCGCTGAGCAGCAATCGCAGCGCGCCCCGCTTCACGTCCGCGAAGGCCGGGGCAAAGTTGGTGAGGGGCGAGAAGCCCAGATGCTTGGTGTACCACTCCACGGCAGCCTGGACGTCATCGACCATGTAGCGGACATTGACGGCGATCTCTGTCATTTTGGCCTCGCGATATTGATTGCACCACGTCGGTGCAATGCGCCCCGCGCCATATCGTTCCCATGGACTGCCATAGCTGGCAAGTTGGCTGCGCAGCCGGCGAGCGGCCTCGGACGGTCGCAGTCGAGCGGCGCGTGTACCTGCCCCTGACGCAGGAGCAGATCGGCGATGCCACGGGGCTCACCTTCGTGCATGTCAACCGTGTACTCAGCGCGCTGCGCAAGGAACGCATCGCCGAGTTCCACTACCGGCGGCTCCGCATCCTCAACCCGGACAAGCTGATGGACGTCGCCGGCGTCGATCCGCAGATGGCGGCGGCCTGGATGGCGCGGAGTTGGCCCAGAGGCGAGCAGGCATGAAATCACTGGCAGGCAGGCGTCGCATGACCCAAGCCTGCCAGCTGCCAGCTCATGACGCCGCATCGAACCAGGCGTTTCTCCAGATTGAAATAATGTATAGACAAAATACGCAGTTGGTATAGTATTTAATAAGATTACCAACGCGGTAATGTTTACTAAATTTCATCGTCGATTAGTATTTAAAAGAAGGATTGATCAATGCCCAAGATCTCGCGCCGCGCCCTTCTTTCGGTCGCTGCCGCCGCACCCGTCTTCGCGATGTTGCCGCGCATCGCCCTTGCCGACGGACACGATGTCCTTCGCATCGGCATCGCCGGCGAAACCGGCGATCTCGATCTGCTCCAGAACGTCTCCACGCTGTCGTCCTATACGGTGGTTTTCGACGGCCTGATCCACTACGGGCCCGGCGGCGCGCTGCAGCCCGGGCTGGCCACGGCCTGGAAGGTGGCCGAGGACGGGCTTTCGATCAGCTTCGACCTGCGCGAAGGCGTTACCTTCTCCGACGGCACGCCCTTCGATGCGGCGGCGGCGGAATGGAACCTCAAGCGCTGGCTGGGCGTCGCCGATTTTTCCTGGATCGGCATCGCCGACGCATATGACAGCATCATGGTGGATGGGTCCAACAAGATCACGGTGAAGCTCAAGCGCCCGGTGCCCGCCGCGCTGCTGGAACTGACCATCGTGCGGCCGGTGCGTTTCCTGTCGCCCAAGGCGGTGGATGCCAGCGGCAAGCAGACGGCCCCGATCGGCACCGGACCGTGGATCGTCGAGAGCTACTCCTCGACCGGGACGACCCTTGTGCGCAACGACGGCTATTGGGGTGAAAAGCCGGCGTTCTCACGGATGGAACTGAAGGTGGTGCCCGACGAGCTGGCGCGGGCGAACGGCCTGCGCGCCGGCGAGCTCGACATCATCGGCGGCGAGTGGGTCGCGCCGCTGTCGCCGCGCCGCGCCCGCGCGTTGGCCAGCGACGGTGTCACCGTGGTGGCTGAACCCGGCACCGCGACGACGATCCTGGGTTATTCGCCGAAATCGCCGATGATGCAGGACAAGGCGGTGCGCGACGCGATCTTCGTCGGCATCGACCGCGCCGCGGTTGCCGCGGTGCTGTTCGAGGGCTACGCCGATCCGACGGTGGACATCTTCCCGACCACGGTGCCGACGGCGGGCAAGCGTCACGACGTGCCGAAGCGCGACCTGGCGGCGGCCAAGGCGGCCCTGACCGCCGGGGGCTGGACCGCGCAAGGCGCCGGGTTCTCCAAGGACGGCAAGCCGCTCGCGATCGACTTCCTGGTATCGGACGAGTCATTCCCCGGCTCACGCCGGATCGCCGAGATGCTGCAGGCGCAGCTGACCGAAGTAGGATTCAAGGTCAACATCTCGTCGGTGGACACCGCCGTGATGCACCAGCGCCGCCCGAACTTCGAATACGACCTGACCTTCTTCGGCAACTACGGCGCGCCCTACGACCCGCACGGGTCGCTCGGCGCCTCCTTCGTCACCGCGGTCGATACCGGGCCGGACGGCAAGATCTATGTGTCGGACGACCTGGACAAGCTGGTGCTGGCGGCGCTGGAGACCGCGGGCGATGCCCGCGAGGCCGCGATGCAGTCGGTCTACGACTGGATCTACGACAATACCGCGGCCTGCCCGCTGGTGGTGACCCAGCGGCTCTGGGCGGTGTCGTCGCGCGTCAAGGGTTTTGCACTGCCGGCGACCGACTACGACCTGCCGTTCAAGGGTCTGACGCTGGCCTGAACCGAACAGAAAGGGCAAGTCCCATGCAACGCATGTTCATGCGAAGGACGGGGCTTGCCCTGTTGCTGATGGTTGCTGCCAGCGCGCTGACCTTCGTGCTGATCACGGCCGCGCCCGGAAATGTCGCCGCGCTGATCGCAGAACGTTCGGTCGGCGCCGGTGCCGATGGCGCGATGATCCGCCGGATCGAGCAGGAACTGGGCCTGAACGACCCGCTGCCGGTGCGCTATCTGCGCTGGCTGGGCGACGCGGCGACAGGCGATTTCGGCGTCTCGCTCCGCTCGGGCAAGCCGATGGCCGAGGAGTTCGCGACCCGCATCCCGGTTACGGGGACGCTTCTCGCCGGGGGCGGGGTCCTGGCGCTGGTGCTGTCGTTGGCGTTTGGCATCGCCGGGGCCGTCTCCAACGGCGGCGTGGTCGATCGGCTGCTGCACGGGCTGGCGCTGCTCGGGGCCTCCACTCCGAATTTCTTCGTCGCCGCGCTGCTCGTCATCACCTTTTCCGTCGGGCTCGGCTGGCTTCCCAGCTTCGGCGTATCCGGCATCCGCTCATGGCTCATGCCGTGGATGACGATCGCGCTGTTCCCGGGCTCGGTGCTGGCCCGCGTCGTGCGGGTGAACCTGCAGGAGGCGATGTCGCGGCCCTTCGCCACGACCGGCTTCGCCAAGGGACTGACCCGACGCGCCGTGCTCGTGCGCGAGGCGCTGCCCAATATCCTGATCCCGTTCATGACCACCTTCGGCGCCCAGTTCACGCTGATGATGATCGGCGCGATCGTGGTCGAACGCGTATTCGGGCTGAACGGCATCGGCGCCTTCTTCATCGAGGCGATCCGGTTCCGCGACTTCATCGGCATGCAGGCGGTGCTGCTGCTGTTCGTGGTCTTCTTCGTCACCGTCAACCTGATCGTCGACATCGCGGCGATGCTCGCCGATCCGCGGCTGCGCCGTCCGAAGAGGGCCTGAGATGAACATGCGCTCCTGGCCCTGGGCGGTCCTGACCCCGGCCGTCCTCTTTGTCCTCGTCGGCCTGTTCGCGCCGCTGCTCATGACCCAGGATCCCGCGGCGCAGGACTACGGCGCGATCCTTCAAGGGCCGTCGGCGACGCATTTCCTCGGCACCGACTATCTCGGCCGTGACATGTTCAGCCGCATCATCGGCGGCGCGCGCACCTCGCTCACCGCGATGACAGTGGTGCTGGCGGCGGCGCTGGCGATCGGCGTCGTCATCGGCTCGTTCGCGGGCTATGTCGGCGGACGCACGGAACTGGTGTTGATCTCGCTCATCGACATCGCCCTGGCGCTGCCCAGCCTGATCATCGCGCTGGCCCTGATCGGCGTCTTTTCGGGTGACGCCTGGACGTGGCTGTCGGACTTCTGGAAGATGGTCATCGCGCTGACGCTCGCCTGGTGGGCGAACTATGCGCGCATGAGCCGCGCAGTCGTGGTGGCCGAACTGCAGCAGCCCTATATCGAGGCCGCGCGGGTGATGGGCGCGAGCCACCTTTGGATATTCGCGCGCCATATCCTGCCGCATGTGCTGGGCCTCGTCGTCGTCTATGCCAGCGCGGACGCAGGTGCGCTGGTGCTCGCCATCGCCACGCTCTCCTTCCTCGGCCTCGGGGTGGCTCCCCCGACGCCGGAGTGGGGCCAGATACTGGTCGATGGCATGAGCTACATCGAGGAATATCCGAGCCTGGTCATCATCCCGGGGCTGGCGCTCACCGCCGTGGTGGTCAGCTTCAACCTGCTCGGCGAAGCCTTCGCGCTACAAAAGGTGCCGCGCGCGGTGCGCGGCGGATTGCTGCGGCGCAAGCGGGCTGCGCGGGCGGCTGAGGAGACGGCGCGCAAGGCTGCCGAAGCAGTGGAGGCGAGGGCATGAGCGGTTCCACTTCGACACCGGCCGGAGCCCCGCCCGTCTATGCGGTCGAGTCCCTGGTCATCGATCTCTACACCCCGACCCTTTCGGTGCGTGCAGTGGACGGTGCGAGCTTTCACGTCGCCCCGGGCGAGACGCTGGCCGTGGTCGGCGAAAGCGGCTCGGGCAAGACGGTGATGACGCTCGGGCCGCTCGGGCTGCTGCCCGAAGGCGTCGCGGTCGACCTGCGTGGTGCGGCGCGGGCCGACGGCCGCGACCTGCTGACGATGCCCGCGAAAGACCTGTCGGCGCTGCGCGGCGGCTATTTCGGGGTGATCTTCCAGGATCCGATCAGCGCGCTGAACCCGATGCTGAAGATCGGGCCGCAGCTCGCCCGGCAGGCCGAACTCTACCAGGGCCTCTCGCCCGAGGCCGCGCGCAAGGAGGCCGTCTCGCTTCTGGCGCGCTCCGGCATTCCCGATCCCGAGGACCGCTTCAGCCGCTATCCGCACGAATTGTCGGGCGGCATGCTGCAGCGTGCGATGATCGCACTGGCGCTCGCCGCGCGGCCGCGCGTGCTGATCGCCGACGAGCCGACGACCGCGCTCGACGCCACCGTACAGGCGCAGATCCTGTCGCTGATCCGCCAGATCCAGAAGGAGGACGGCATCGCCGTGATCCTCATCACCCATGACATCGGCGCGGTGTCGGTTCTGGCCGACAGGGTGATGGTGCTCTACGCCGGGCAGGTGGCCGAGGAGGGTGTCGCGGTCGACGTGCTGACCGACCCGATACACCCCTACACCCGCGGGCTTCTCGCCTCGGTGCCCGATTTTCGCTCCGAAACGGCCGTGGGCACGCGCGAGATCCCCGGCCTGCCGCCCAACCAGGCCTCGCTCGAGGCGGGCTGCCGTTTTGTCGATCGCTGCGACAGGGCGCGTCCCGGCTGCCGCACGCGGCGGCCGGAACTGACCGCCGTCCGGCGCGGCACGGCGGCACGGCGGGTCGCCTGCCCGGTGGTTCTGGAAGAAGAGGGGATCTCCCATGGCTGACACGCCCGCCATCGCAGCCCGCGGCGTCAAGGTGCATTTCCGTACCGCGGCGGGTCTGGTGCGCGCCGTCGACGGCGTCGACCTGACCGTCCCCGCGGGCGCGTTCCACGGCATCGTCGGGGAATCGGGCTGCGGCAAGACCACGCTCGCCCGGGCGCTGATCGGGCTCCAGCCTGCGACTTCAGGTGAAGTGCGCATCGTCGGGCGCGACCGCGCCGAATGGCAGCGGAGCGACAGACTGGGCTTTGCCCGCGCCGTGCAGTTCGTGTTCCAGGACCCTCTAGGCTCGATGAGCCGGCGGCAGACAGTGGGCCAGACGCTGGAAGAGCCGTTGCTGATCCACGGCTCGGGCAACGCTGTGCAACGTCGCGCCCGCATCGCCGAGCTTCTCGATCTCGTGGCACTGCCCGCGAGCGTGCTCGATCGCCTGCCGCGCTCGCTCTCGGGCGGCCAGCGGCAGCGCGTAGCCATCGCACGGGCGCTGGCGCTCGGACCACAACTTCTGATCGCGGACGAACCCCTGTCGGCGCTCGACGTGTCGGTCAGGGCACAGATCGTCAACCTCTTCGCGCGGCTGCGCGACCAGCTCGGCCTGACCATCGTGATCGTTGCCCACGACCTCGCCATCGTGCGCGAGGTGTGTTCGGATGTGACGGTGATGTATCTCGGCCGCGTGGCCGAGGAGGGCGCGACGAAGCCGCTGTTCGCCGATCCCGCCCATCCCTATTCGCAGGCGCTGCTTTCGGCCGTGCCTTCGCCCGATCCGCGCATCGAGGCCGTGCGCCCGCGCGTGCTGCTCGCGGGCGACCCGCCCAGCCCGCGCAACCCGCCGCCGGGGTGCCGCTTTTCGACCCGCTGTCCGGTGGCCGAGCCCGCCTGCCGGACCGAGGAGCCGGCGCTGCGCGCCGTCATCCATGGCGGGCGCGCGGCCTGCCTTCTGGCCGATGCAGCGCGCCATGCCCGGATCGCCCATGCTTGACACCCTCAGCCGCAACGCCGAATGCGGCGAACCGCCTGGGGTCGTGGAATCGGCGTGCGCCGAAAGATTTCGAGGCGGTAGAGCCAATTTGCCACGGCAACTCCACTAGCCACGACGCTTGCGGCGCCTTATGGGCAATGGCGCGCTGGAAACACGTTGGCAGCGAGATTTCGGGGACTGAATGACACAGTTGATGCCGTCCGACGCGGACGGCCGAATTCCGACAGCCGGATTTGCCCCGATCGTCGATCCGGCGGCTGAAAAGGCTCTCGTTCGCCGGCTTGCTTCGCATTGCAACCGTTTCCGCGATCCCGACGACCGGCGTGCCGCCTTCGAACTGGCGGTGACGCTGATACCCTTCCTGGCGATGCTGGCAATGCTGGTCTGGCTGGCCGCCTATGCCGAGCCGTTGCTCGGCAACTGGCGCTGGGGCCTCGTCGGGCTGCTGGCGCCGGCCTGTGCCGCGTTCCTGGTAAGGCTGTTTGCGATCCAGCACGATTGCGGCCATGGCTCCTTCACCAGTTCGCGGCCTGCAAACCGCCTGATCGGGCGCGTGCTGAGCGTGTTTACCTTCACGCCCTACACGCTCTGGCAAAAGGCGCATGCCGTGCACCACGGCTCGTCGGGCAACCTCGACAAGCGCGGCATCGGCGACATCGATACGCGGACGGTCGCCGAATACGAGGCAATGTCCACCGGCCAGCGGCTGATGTATCGCATCTATCGCAATCCGGTGGCGCTGATCGTGATCGGCGTGCCCGTGTATTTCCTGGTCATGCACCGGCTGCCCTACAACGACGCGATACCACGGGTCGAGGCCTGGCGCAGTGCCGGCGGCCTCAACCTGGCGCTGCTGGCCGTCTATGGCGGGCTCGTCTTCCTGGCCGGCTGGGCGGTGATGCTGGCGATCCTGCCGGTCGTCGTGATGGGCGCCTGGGTCGGCGGCTGGCTGTTCTATGTCCAGCATCAGTTCGAGGAGACGCGTTGGGACGCGGGCGAGGCGTGGGACCTGCATGTCGCGGCTTTCGGCGGGAGTTCCTGGTATGCCTTGCCTGCCGTGGCACAGTGGATCACCGGGTCGATCGGACTGCACCACATCCATCACTTGTGCAGCCGTGTTCCGTTCTACCGGCTGCAGGCCTGCTTCGATGGCAGCGCGGAACTTCGCGACGCCAGCCAGAACGTGAAGCTGACCTTCTGGAAGAGCCTGGCCTGCATCAATCTGGCGCTGTGGGACGAGAAGCGCCGGCGCCTGGTGACGTTCGCCGAAGCCCGCGCCTAAGGCTCCGCTTTTCCTCGAATCGCGAAGGCGCTCTATCTCTCTTGTTTGACGCCATTCCGGACGGATGACCGCTTCGCGTTTTTGCTGGAATGGCTCGAGCCGGCGCGGCCGGTCGCGGAAATCCGTTCTGCGAACAACTTCAGAAGCTGCTTGAAATGTGGCTGGGGCGCCAGGATTCGAACCTGGGAATGTCGGTACCAAAAACCGATGCCTTACCGCTTGGCGACGCCCCATCAACAAGCCGCAGGCGAGACAAGAACAGTGCCGCGTGCGAGTCAATCGACCGCCGCCTTATAGGCAGTGCGCGGCAAAAGCACAACGCGCCTTTTGCCGCTTGTCCCAAGCCGGCTGGCCGGATCATTCGCCCCAGACGGCCAGTTCGTTGCCGGCCGGATCGGTGAAGTGGAACCGCCGGCCACCGGGGAAGGAGAAGACCGGCTTGACGATGGTACCGCCTGCCTCCTCGACGGCGCGCAGCGTCTCCTCCAGCGCCTCGGAATAGAGGATGGGCAACGGCTTGGCCTGAACCTCCGCCTGAAAGCCGCCTTCGAGCCCCTCGTCGAAGGCCGAATAGTCGGGCCCGTAGTCGGTGAAGCTCCAGCCGAACGCCGAGCTGTAGAATGCCTTGACGTGATCGATCGTGCCGCCGGTTGCCGACATCTCGATATAGTCGAGCTTGCCCGTTTTCCTCATAGCGATCTCCTGAGTGTGTTCTTGAAATGTTCTATAGGAGCCGGGGCGCCGCCGCAAGCACCGCGGCTGCCGCGGCCATTAATCGATTGTAGAACGCCGCGTGTCGGAACTGCGCCTTGCCTTTCGCAACGCAGCATCCTATCGCTCCCCGTGAAGCGTATGGCAGCCACCGTGCGCTGGACACTCAGTCGGCGAGGAGAGGGCATGACCAAGTGGGTCTACAGGTTTGGCGACGGTGCGGCGGAGGGGCGTGCGGGCGATCGCAACCTGCTCGGCGGCAAGGGGGCGAATCTCGCCGAGATGTGCAGTCTCGGCCTGCCGGTGCCGCCCGGTTTCACCATCACCACCGAGGCCTGCAACTGGTATTACGCCAACGGCCGCAACTATCCCGAGACGCTTGAAGCGGATGTCCGCGCCGCGCTGGAGCATGTCGGCGCGCTCACCGGCCGCAGCTTCGGCGATCCGGAAAGGCTGCTGCTCGTTTCGGTGCGCTCGGGCGCCCGCGCGTCGATGCCCGGCATGATGGACACCGTCCTCAATCTCGGCCTCAACGACGTGACCGTCGAGGCGCTTGCCAGGGACGCCGGCGACGCACGCTTTGCCTATGACAGCTACCGCCGCTTCATCACCATGTATTCCGACGTGGTGCTGGGCCTCGACCACGAGGTCTTCGAGGAGATCCTGGAAGACGAGAAGGCGCGTCTCGGCCACGAGCTCGACACCGATTTTTCGGCCACCGAGTGGCAGCAAGTGATCGGCCTCTACAAGGCCAAGGTCGAGGAGGAGCTCGGCCGCTCCTTCCCGCAGGACCCGCATGAGCAGCTGTGGGGCGCGATCGGCGCGGTGTTCTCGAGCTGGATGAACCACCGCGCCATCACCTACCGCCGCCTGCACGACATTCCCGAGAGCTGGGGCACGGCGGTCAACGTCCAGGCCATGGTATTCGGCAACATGGGCGACACCTCCGCTACCGGCGTTGCCTTCACCCGCAACCCCTCGACCGGCGAGAAGATGCTCTACGGCGAGTTCCTGGTGAACGCGCAGGGCGAGGACGTCGTTGCCGGCATCCGCACGCCGCAGAACATCACCGAGGCCGCGCGCATCGCCGCCGGCTCCGACAAGCCCTCGCTGCAGAAGCTGATGCCGGAGGCTTTCGCTTCCTTCGTGTCGATCTCCGACCGGCTCGAAAAGCACTATCGCGACATGCAGGACCTGGAGTTCACCATCGAGCGCGGCAAGCTGTGGATGCTGCAGACGCGATCGGGCAAGCGCACCGCCAAGGCGGCGCTGAGGATCGCCGTCGAGATGGCGGCCGAGGGCCTGATCAGCAAGCAGGAGGCGATCGGCCGCATCGATCCGGCCTCCCTCGACCAGCTGCTGCATCCCACCATCGACCCCAAGGCCCAGCGCGAGGTGATCGCGGTCGGCCTGCCGGCGTCGCCGGGGGCGGCCACCGGCGAGATCGTGTTCTCGTCCGACGAGGCCGAGGAGATGAAGTCGGCCGGCCGCAAGGTCATCCTTGTCCGCATCGAGACCAGCCCCGAGGACATCCACGGCATGCATGCCTCGGAAGGCATCCTGACGACGCGCGGCGGCATGACCAGCCACGCGGCGGTGGTTGCCCGCGGCATGGGCAAGCCTTGCGTTTCCGGCGCCGGTTCGCTGCGGGTCGACTATCGCCAGGGCACGCTGACGGTGATGGGCAAGGCCTTCCGCAAGGGCGACATCATCACCATCGACGGCGCCAACGGCCAGGTGCTGAAGGGGGCGGTGCCGATGCTGCAGCCGGAGCTGTCGGGCGATTTCGCCGCCATCATGGAATGGGCGGATGCGGCGCGGCGCATGAAGGTGCGCACCAACGCCGAGACGCCGGCGGACGCGCGCATGGCGCGCTCGTTCGGCGCCGAGGGCATCGGGCTGTGCCGCACCGAGCACATGTTCTTCGACGGCGACCGCATCGTTGCCATGCGCGAGATGATCCTCGCCGACACCGAGAAGGACCGCCGCAAGGCGCTCGACAAGCTGCTGCCGATGCAGCGCTCGGACTTCCTCGAGCTGTTCGAGATCATGGCCGGCCTGCCGGTGACGATCCGCCTGCTCGACCCGCCGCTGCACGAGTTCCTGCCCAAGACCGAAGAGGAAATCGCCGAGGTCGCCGAGGCGATGAACGTGCCGGCCGACAAGCTGCGCCAGCGCACCGAGGCCCTGCACGAGTTCAACCCGATGCTGGGCCATCGCGGCTGCCGCCTTGCCGTCTCCTATCCCGAGATCGCCGAGATGCAGGCGCGCGCCATCTTCGAGGCGGCCGTCGAAGCCGGCAAGAAGACCGGCAGCCCGGTGGTGCCCGAGATCATGGTGCCGCTGGTCGGCCTGATGAAGGAACTCGACTACGTCAAGGCACGCATCGACCAGGTCGCCCAGGGCGTGATGCAGGAGAGCGGCACCAAGATCGACTACCTGACCGGCACGATGATCGAGCTGCCGCGCGCGGCGATCCGCGCGCATGTGATCGCAGAAGCTGCCGAATTCTTCTCCTTCGGCACCAACGACCTGACGCAGACGACCTTCGGCATCTCGCGCGACGACGCGGCGTCGTTCCTCGAGACCTATCGCCAGAAGGGCATCATCGAGCAGGACCCGTTCGTCTCGCTCGACGTCGACGGCGTCGGCGAGCTGGTGAAGATCGCGGCCGAGAAGGGCAGGGCGACGCGGCCCGAGATCAAGCTCGGCATCTGCGGCGAACATGGCGGCGATCCCGCCTCGATCCGCTTCTGCGAGAGCGTCGGGCTCGACTATGTGTCGTGCTCGCCCTTCCGTGTGCCGATTGCACGGCTCGCTGCCGCGCAGGCCGCGGTGAAGGCGCGGCAGTAACACTGCAAGCGCCTGATTTCGCTTGGTTATGCCCAAAATGCGTTTTGGGTATAACCTGTCAGGCGATGTCGCTGAGCAGCCCGTCGATTGATGGCCTCTGCTTCAGCGAGGCGCTAATTGCCTCGCGCCTACGGCACGCAGCTGCGCCACAAGGATCGCGCAGTTTCGTTCAAACTGCTTCTCGTCTTCGACCGCCTCCTGCATGCGCGCGACGCGCTGGCGAAGGTCTTGGCTGTCGGGGCCGATGTAACGATCCACCGGCTTGTCGCCGATCTTCTGGCGAGCATACCAGTATTTGCCCTGTGGCAGTTGTTTGAGAAAGGGCGCGCCGGCGATTTCGCTGACGTTGCGCATGCGGTGCGCTTCGAGAAGGTCCTGATAGGCGGCGTGGGCCGAGAGAGGCAGGCGCATCGGAATACCCTACGTCAATGTTTCGCGTAGGGTATATCGGTTCGATACCCTACGCAAACGGCTGGCGTAGGGTATTCCGATGCGCCATCCAGCGCGGTTCCGGGATCGTCGACTGATAGCCTTGCCGCCTCAAGCCGCGGCGCAGAAGGCCTCGACCACGCCCACATAGGCTTCGGCGAGTTTTGCCACGGGGCTGTTGCTGCGCGCCGCCGATTCGACCTTGAGCTTGCCGCCTGCGACGGGCAGCGAAAGCAGCAGGTATTGCCGCCGAGCGCCGTCGCCGATGGAGGTTGCGGCGACGTGCTTCTCCTCGCCGTCCTCGTCGACGCGCATCTTGAACAGCAGGATGCCGCCCACAGTTTCGAGCGCATCGTCGACCATCTGGGCAAACTCCGTCTCGGAGATGCCTTCGGCGATGGCCGTAGGTGCCTCTGTCCCGGCTGCAGCTTCCTGTTCAAGTACAGCGGTCTCGACAGGCTGCTCGATGGCGGTGATTTCGGAGGGCGAGAGTTCCGGCTGAACCGAGGCCTCCAAGGGCGGTTCGTCGAGTTCCGCTTCGATGGCCGGTTCTTCGAGTTCCATCGCAGGAACCTCGTCGGTGCCGGCCGTATCCTCGTCCGCCGTCGATACGGCTATCGGCTCTTCGTCTTCCGTGGCTGTGGCCTCAAGCTCGCCTTCGCTCGCGTCGGGGTCCGAGACAGCGGCGGCGCCGATCTCCTCCGGGAGCGCAATTGCACCTTCCTCGGCTGTATCGAGTTTCGCCTCGGCGGCGGCCAGGTCCTGTTCGATCGTATCGGCCTGCGATTCTTCCAGAGCCGTCTGCTCCTGCGAGAGCATCTCTTGCTGCGGAGACTGCTCATCCTCCGCGCGGGGCTGCGTATCCATGTGATCCCTCACATTAATCTACCCACCACGCCAGCCGGTAATAAAGGTTAACCGGGACCGTGGCCGCAATATGGCCGGACGAGGTTTGCGGCCGGGCCGGCCGGACTGGACAATCCCCGGATTGGGACCAAAGATGCGGCAAATGGATTTGGGAGGATCCGAATGCTCGGTCTGATGCAGGAGTGGCCGCTGCTGTGCCACAAGATCTTGGATCACGCAGCACTGCAGCACCCCCACCGGGAGGTGGTGTCGCGCTCGGTCGAGGGGCCGATCGTCCGCACCAACTATGCCGAGCTTCGGAAGCGGGCGCTCAAGGTGGCACAGCGCCTGGAGCGAGACGGCTTCAAGGTCGGTGACCGCATCGCCACGCTCGCCTGGAACAGCGCGCGCCACATGGAGGCGTGGTACGGCATCATGGGCATGGGCGGGGTCTACCACACGCTCAACCCGCGGCTTTTCCCCGAGCAACTGGCGTGGATCATGAACCACGCCCAGGACCAGGCGCTGTTCGTCGACCTGACCTTCTTGCCGCTGGTCGAGAAGATCGCGCCGCAGGTGCCGTCGCTCCGGCAGATCATCGTCCTCACCGATTCGGCGCACCTGCCGCCCAGCGGACTGGCCAGCTTCGTCGCCTACGAGGACTGGCTGGCCGAGGCCGACGGGGACTATGCCTGGAAGCAGCTCGACGAGCATGCCGCTGCGGGCATGTGCTACACCTCGGGCACGACCGGCGACCCGAAGGGCGTCGTCTACAGCCATCGCTCGAACGTGCTGCACGCGATGATCGCCGTCATGCCGGACGCCATGGGTGTTTCCGTCCGCGACGTCGTCCTGCCGGTGGTGCCGATGTTCCACGCCAATGCCTGGGGTCTTGCCCAGAGCGCGCCGATGGTGGGCGCCAAGCTGGTCATGCCGGGCGGCAAGATGGACGGAGCCTCGATCTACGAACTGCTCGACACCGAGCGCATCACCTTCACCGCGGCGGTGCCGACGGTGTGGCTCATGCTGCTGCAGCATCTCGAGGAAACCGGCAAGAAGCTGCCGCACCTCAACCGGGTGGTGATCGGCGGCTCGGCCTGCCCGCGCACCGTGACCGAGAAGTTTGAACGCAACTACGGCGTCGAGGTCGTCCACGCCTGGGGCATGACGGAAATGTCGCCGCTCGGAACCCTATGCACGATCAAGCCCGAATATCAGGACCTTGAAGGGGCTGAGCGGCTCAATCTCCAGCAAAAGCAGGGATACACGCCGTTCGGCGTCGAAATGAAAGTCACCGACGACGACGACAACGAACTGCCGTGGGACGGCAGGACCTTCGGGCGGCTGAAGGTGCGCGGCCCGGCCGTGTCGGCATCCTACTACGGCGGCGCGAGCGCCGAACAGTTCGACGCCGACGGCTGGTTCGACACGGGCGACGTCGCCCATGTCGACGAGCACGGCTACATGCAGATCACCGACCGTTCCAAGGATGTCATCAAGTCGGGCGGCGAGTGGATTTCGAGCATCGAGCTGGAAAACCTGGCCGTCGGACATCCCGACGTCCAGGAGGCGGCAGCGATCGGCGTGAAGCACTCGCGCTGGGACGAGCGTCCCTTGCTGGTCGTCGTGCCCAAGCAGGGCAGGAACCCCGACAAGGCCGACCTGTTGGCGCTCTTCGACGGCAAGGTGGCCAAATGGTGGGTGCCCGACGACGTCGTCTTCGTCGACGAGATCCCGCACACCGCCACCGGCAAGATCCAGAAGTCGGTGTTGCGCGAGCGGCTCAAGGACTATCGCCTTCCGACGGATTCTTCTGCCTGAGGATGACGCGGAAAGGGCATCCCTTTCCACTTCAACGGTCGAACAAATCCCTTTAATCTGTCGCGGCAGCGATCTATGCCGTTTGGGGGCGGCGTGCTGCCATGGCCGCAGCAGGTGACGGGGTTCGATGGTCGAGTTTCACACGAGGTATCTTGAGCCGCGGACGACGCGCGCGGCAGGCGTTTCCCGGGGCATGGCGTCTTTCGCCATGGTCTTGTTGGTCACGGCTGTCCTAGGTCATCGCCGCGGCCTGGTCGAAACGCCTGCCTTCTTCTGGGTGATGGGCATTGTCGCGTTGCTGGCGGCACTTGCGCTGCTGTTTTCCGGCTTCGCGTTTTCCCGGCTCTGGAAGTTCGGCGACGAGGGCGGGCATGACCTGACATTCGGCGCGCTTCTGGCGCTGCTGGTCCTTTCCCCCTTCGCCTATACCGCCTACCAGGTCGCCACCCTGCCCATGCTGCGCGACATCTCGACCGATCTCGACAACCCGCCGGACATCAACGTTGCGGCGTTGATGCGAACGCCAGGCATGAATGGGCTCGAGCCGACGTCGCCCGGCGAGCGCAGCCTCCAGGCCGAGGCTTATCCGCTGGTCGCCGGCCGGCGCTACGACCTTTCACTCGACCGCGTGCTGGAGAGCGTGACTGCGGTCCTGTCGCGCCGGGACTGGGACGTGGTGGTGCCGCCGCCGGCGCCGGAGCAGGCCAGCGGCGAGGTCGACATCGAGGCCGTGGCCCGCACGATGATCCTCGCCTTGCCGTCCGATGTGGGCATACGGGTGGTGGACGACGGCAACTCGGTGTTCGTCGACATGCGCTCGGCCTCACGCTACGGGCGGCATGACCTGTCGGTGAACGCCGAACTCATCGTCGGCTTCCTGACCGAACTGGACCAGGAGATCGCC
Source organism: Mesorhizobium sp. CC13 (assembly GCF_039907765.1). Lineage (NCBI taxonomy): Bacteria > Pseudomonadati > Pseudomonadota > Alphaproteobacteria > Hyphomicrobiales > Phyllobacteriaceae > Mesorhizobium > Mesorhizobium sp. CC13. Next base: position 447,273 of record NZ_JARDJI010000001.1, read on the forward strand.
AACCAGGCGGGCACTGCGACCTCCACGAAGCAGCAATAGCGACGCCGGAGCGGGGGGCATTCTGACGAATGCAATTCTGCCGCCCCAGCTATTCTCCCAGCCGCCTTTGTGCGACGCCGGAGGCTTCCCGTCTGGCCGCCTAAGCTCTAACTCGCCGGCGCGTAGGTTCCGTCGAGCGAGGGAACTCCGGCGCAGACCACCTCGCCGCGGCCGACAAGATCTTCCAGGTGGGCGAACACCGACAACCCCGCGGCACCATGCAGGCGGGGGTCGGTGTCGCGGTAGATCGCGCGGACGATTTCCCCAATCGAGCGGTCGCCGGCCCTGAGGCGTTCGAGGATCGCGCGCTCGCGCATCTTGCGGTGCGCCTTCAGCCCGCGAACGAATCGCTGCGGGTCCGTCACGGGACCGCCATGCCCCGGCAGATAGATGCGGTCGTCGCGCCCGGTCAGGCGGTCGAGCGAGGCCATGTAGTCCGACATGGCGCCGTCGGGAGGCGCGACGATCGAGGTGGACCACGCCATGACGTGGTCGGCGGAGAACAGGATGCCGGTGCCCTCGAGCGAGAAGGCGGCGTGATTTGCCGCGTGCCCGGGGGTGAGCACGGTTCCGATGCGCCAGCCGTCGCCCTCGATCACCTGGCCGTCGGCGACGACGAGGTCGGGCACGAACTCCATGTCGCTGCTGGCATCCAGTGCCGGAACCTCGCCTAGGTGCAGCGGCCGGGCAGGTCGATGCGGCCCTTCGGCCACCGTCCTGGCGCCGGTCAGCGCCTTCAGCCTCGCCGCCAGCGGCGAGTGGTCGCGATGGGTATGGCTGACGAAGATGTGGCTCACGGGGCGTCCGGCTATCGTCTGGATCAGCGCCTCAAGATGGGCCTCGTCTTCAGGTCCGGGATCGATCACGGCAAGCGTATCGGAACCGACGACATAGCTGTTGGTGCCGTGAAAGGTGAACGGGCTCGGGTTGTTGACGGTCAGCCGGAGCACGCCCTTGGAGATTGGCACGGCGTTGCCATAGGCAGGCTCGAAGCGTGTATCGAAGTCGAGGGACATGGCGTGCCGATGCTTGTGCGTTGCTGTGCCGGGCGGCAAATTCGTTTGCCGCTTAGCATGGAAGGCAATATAGGGAAAACCATGTTCGGCACGCCAAGGCGCGTGCAACGCAAGAGGATTCCACATGGCCGCCGCATCCAGCACATCCACCGCGCTCGTTTCCGCCGCGCTTCCCGCCAAGGGAGCCACACGCCTGGCCACCCAGCTTCTGCTGGCGGTCGCCGGTTCGTTGCTGCTGGTCGCCTCGGCCAAGACCAAGGTCGTGCTCGGCCCGGTCGACATGTCGCTGCAGACGCTGGCCGTGCTCGGCATCGGCGCCGCCTTCGGACTGCGCCTCGGTCTCGCGGCGGTGTTGCTCTACATGGCGCAGGGCGCCATGGGCTACCCGGTGTTCCAGAGCACGCCTGAGAAGGGTATCGGCATCGCCTACATGCTCGGTTCGACCGGCGGCTATCTCGCCGGCTTCGTCGCCATGGTGGCGATCGTCGGCTGGGCCGTCGACCGCGGCTGGGGCCGCAGCATCGTCAAGATGCTGGGCGCGATGCTCGTCGCCGAAGCCGTCATGATGGCGATGGGCTTCTCGTGGCTGTCGCTGCTGATCGGCGCCGACAAGGCCTGGCAGTTCGGCGTGGTGCCGTTCATCGCTCCCGACCTGATCAAGGTGGCGCTCGCCGCCGCAGCCGTTCCGGCAATCTGGGCGCTCGTGCCCAAGAAGGGCTGATCGGGCCCAACCCACTGGTTTTGCAGGCGCCCCGGCACTAAAAAGCCGGGGCGTCTTGCATTTCGAGGTCACGCTGGAGCGCAATCCATGACCGTTCTCGTCACCGGAACCGCCGGTTTCATCGGCTTTCACCTCGCCCGCCGGCTCCTGGCCGACGGATATGAGGTGGTGGGCTTCGACAGCGTGACCGACTATTACGACACCTCGCTCAAGCGGGCGCGGCTGGATGTTCTTGCCGAACATGGCGACTTCCGCTTCGTCCGGGCCGACCTGGCCGACGCGGCCGCGGTCAAGGCGGCCTTCGCGGCCAAGCCCGAGATCGTCGTCAACCTCGCGGCGCAGGCCGGCGTGCGCTATTCGCTCGACCATCCGCAGGCCTATGTCGACGCCAACATCACCGGCTTCCTCAACATTCTGGAGAACTGCCGCGCGTCGCTGCCGAGGCATCTCATCTACGCCTCGTCGAGCTCAGTCTACGGCGGCAACAAGAAGCAGCCCTATTCGCCGCGCCACGGCGTCGACCATCCCGTCAGCCTCTATGCCGCGACCAAGAAGGCCAACGAACTGATGGCGCATACCTACAGCCATCTGTTCGGTGTGCCCGCGACCGGCCTTCGCTTCTTCACCGTCTACGGTCCGTGGGGGCGGCCGGACATGGCCTACTACAAGTTCACCAAGGCGATCTTCGCCGGCGAGAGGATCGACATCTACAACGACGGCGACATGTACCGGGACTTCACCTATGTCGACGACATCGTCGAAGGCATCGTCCGGCTGATCGACCATCCCCCGGTGGCCGACCCCGGCTACGACATCGCCGCAGGCGGCGCCTCCGGCAGCTGGGCGCCGCACCGGGTGATGAACATCGGCAACCGCCGCAAGGAGCATCTCATGGAGATGGTCCGCATCCTCGAGCGGGCGACCGGCCGCGAAGCGGTCAAGAACTTCATGCCGCTGCAGCCGGGCGACGTCCTCAGCACCTGGGCCGACGTCAGCGACCTCGAGGCATTGATCGGCGAGCTTCCGCACACGCCGATCGAAGAGGGGCTGGTCCGTTTCGTCGACTGGTACGGCCGCTACTACCGCGTCCAGTAGGGCGATCCCTCAGACATACTGGCCTCCGGTCGCCGAACTGCCGGCGGCGTCGCCCGGCAGGTAGCTGGCTCCACCCGAGCCGGTATCGATGACCCCGTTCCGGGCGACCGCGTAGCGCGGGCCCGTGGCGGCTCCGGTGAAGCTCATGCCGCCGCACGAAATGTCGCCGCCGCTGCACGACGCGAAGGCGGTGGCGAAGGCGGGCGTCGTCGACAGCGCCACCGTGCGCAGTGCCGCGTCGATGATGCCGCCCGCACGTGCCGACCAGTGGACAGGGGCGGCACCGGTGACGGCATAGTTGCCGACGGCGCGCACCGTGCCATGGTTGCCGCTGGAGACGTGTCCGTCGGCGCAGCCCCCGAAGCTCACATTGGCGAATTCCAGCGAGCCGCCGTCGGCATTGAGGCCGAAACCCGCTCCGGTGGTGCGGACTTCGAGATCCCGGACGAGGCAGCGCCCACCCGCTGCGACGCCGATGGCGTTGGCACCGGCCGCGGCGATGACGACATTGCCCGGGCTGCCGCCATTGCCGGCGATCACCAGCGCCGACGTGCCGGCCTGGCCGACGGCGGGCGGGACGCGGACGGCGGTGGAATAGGTGCCGTCGCCGATCCGGATCGTCACCGTGAAGCCGGCCATGTCGAGGTCGGCCACCGTGTCGAGCGCCTTCTGGATGGTCTTGAAGGCGCCGGCGGCGGAATTCGCAAGGCCGCCGTTGCCGTCCGCACCGTCGCTCCGGACGAAGTAGGTCCGGTCCGCCGTCAGAAGATCGCGGACGTGGCGCCTGGCAACGACCTGGTTCTGGTCGGTCAGGGCAAGGCTTGCCGGCAGCAGCACGCGCCCATCAACGCGGCTCACCTTGAGCGCCTCGGTCCAGCCGCCGCCGTCGCTCGACACCTTGACGTGCCAGTCGTCGTCGCCGGCGAGGCCGAACTCTGCGCGGCCGGAATAGCCGGTCTGGAACAGCAGCGAGGCATTGTCCCCGGCGGCAGCCTTGTTGATCTTGACCTGGTGGCCGGCGCCCTGGTTGTCGAACAGCACCGCCGGACTCCTGACCGCGAGCCGGTTGGTGTTGTCGGCGGTCGCATTGACGCCGACCAGTCCCACCGGATTGACGCCCAGCGCGGCGGCATCGACCCAGTTGCCGCCGTCATGGGCGAGGATGCGCTGCTCGTCGGCGAGCCAGGCGAGCCAGCCTTTCACGGGCAGGTGGAAGCTCCAGGCGCCGTCCTGCCAGGCCGCGACCTGGCCCGATTTGCCCACCCAGGCGCCGGTGGCGGCCGCAGCGACGATATAGCGGTCGCCTTCGGCCGGCGTGGCCGGCGGAGTGCTCAGATGCCGGTCGAGGATGCCGAGCTGCACCAGCGCGTCGAGTGCCAGCAACGCCTCGTTGTGGGTGACGTGCTTCTGCGCCTGCGATGGCATGATGAAGGGCATCTTCAAGTTTGTCGTTTGTTCCAAGGCCGTCTCCTTCGGTTGAAGCCGGCAATGATACGGCGGGGCCGAAGGGTGGTGGAAAAGCGCCAAATTCTTTCCACCTTCGCCGGTATCCGGCACTGGCGAGACGACCTGCGGCGGGTGCGCGTGAAATCGCATTCCGGCTCCGGTGGGCAAGGGGCAAAATCTGACCGGCGGTCCAGCGCTTTTTGGTCGTTGGCTGCTTGAGACGATGCTGAATTATGAGAAACTGCGCGCGAAAGGACGTGTTGGTCACAGGCGCGCGTCCACCGACACGCACCGAAGGCCCCTAAATGCTTGCCAGACTGACGCACCTGGATCGTCTCGAAGCCGAGGCAATCCACATCTTCCGCGAGGTCGCGGCCACATTCTCGAAGCCGGTGATGCTCTATTCCGTTGGGAAAGATTCCTCGGTCCTGCTGCATCTGGCGATGAAGGCCTTCTTTCCCGCCAAGCCGCCGTTCCCGTTCCTCCACGTCGACACGACCTGGAAGTTCCGCGAGATGATCGCGTTTCGCGACCAGATGGCGCGCGAACTCGGCTTCGACCTTCTGGTGCATGTCAATCCGGACGGGGTCCGCGACAACATCAACCCGTTCGACCACGGGTCGAACACCCACACCCACGTCATGAAGACGGTCGGGTTGCGGCAGGCGCTCGACAAGTACGGCTTCGACGCGGCCTTCGGCGGGGCGCGCCGCGACGAGGAGAAGTCGCGCGCCAAGGAGCGCATCTTCTCCTTCCGCAACGCCCAGCACGCCTGGGACCCCAAGAACCAGCGGCCGGAGATGTGGAAGATCTACAACACGCGCGTTTCGGCCGGCGAGTCGATTCGCGTGTTCCCGCTGTCGAACTGGACCGAACTCGACATCTGGCAGTACATCCTGCAGGAGAACATCCCGATCGTGCCGCTCTATTTCGCCAAGCACCGGCCGGTGGTCGAGCGCGACGGCATGCTGATCCTGCGCGACGACGACCGCATGAAGCTGCAACCCGGCGAGGTGGTGGAGAACCGGCTGGTGCGTTTCCGCACCCTCGGCTGCTACCCGCTGACGGGTGCCATCGAATCCGACGCCGACAGCCTCGAGGCCATCGTCGGCGAGATGCTGACCGCCCGCACCTCCGAGCGGCAGGGGCGCCTCATCGACCGCGACGAAGCCGGTTCTATGGAAAAGAAGAAGCGCGAGGGGTACTTCTGATGCGCCAGGCCGTCGCCACCAAGATCGAGACCGTGGAGAGCGTCCGCGACTACCTCGCCGCACAGGAGCAGAAGTCGCTGCTGCGCTTCCTGACCTGCGGCTCGGTCGACGATGGCAAGTCGACGCTGATCGGCCGCCTGCTTTCCGACACCAAGCAGATATTCGAGGACCAGCTCGCGGCGCTCGAGCGCGACTCGCGCAAGCACGGCACGACAGGCGAGGACGTCGACTTCGCGCTCCTGGTCGACGGGCTCGAGGCCGAGCGCGAGCAGGGCATCACCATCGACGTCGCCTACCGCTTCTTCGCCACGCCGAAGCGCAAGTTCATCGTCGCCGACACGCCGGGCCACGAGCAGTACACGCGCAACATGGCGACCGGCGCTTCGACCGCCGACCTGGCCATCGTGCTGGTCGACGCTCGCCAGGGCGTGCTGCGCCAGACGCGCCGGCACTCGATCATCGCCTCGCTGCTCGGCATCAGGAACATCGTCGTCGCGATCAACAAGATCGACCTCGTCGGTTTCGACCGGGCCGTGTTCGAGCGCATCTCCGCCGACTACCTGGCCTTCGCCGAAAGCCTCGGCTTCAACTCCATCGTGCCGATCCCGATGTCGGCGCGCTACGGCGACAACGTCACCCGTCGTTCCGACAAGATGGCCTGGTATGCGGGCCCGACGCTGATCGACCATCTCGAGACGGTGGTGGTCGAGGAAGAGGCGGCGGCGAAGCCCTTCCGCTTCCCGGTGCAATACGTCAACAGGCCCAATCTCGATTTCCGCGGCTTTGCCGGAACCGTCGCCTCGGGCGCGATCTCGCAGGGCGACGAAGTCGTGGTGGCGAAGTCCGGCAAGGCCGCCAGGGTCAAGCGCATCGTCGCCCATGGCGGCGACCTGCAGACGGCCGTCGCGGGGCAGGCGATCACGCTCGTGCTCGACGACGAGGTCGAGGTGTCGCGCGGCAACGTGCTGGTGACGCCCGATGCCCGGCCGCATGTCGCCGACCAGTTCGCCGCCAACGTCGTCTGGTTCGACGAGAAGGCGCTGCTTCCCGGCCGGTCCTACATCCTGCGCACCGAGACGGACCAGGCGAGCGCCACCGTCACCGATCTCAAGTACAGGATCAACGTCAACGACTTCGCCCACGAGGCGGCGAAGTCGCTGGAGATGAACGAGGTCGGGGTCTGCAACATTTCCAGCCAGTCGCCGGTGGCGTTCGACGGCTTCGCCGACAACCGCACGACGGGCGCATTCATCCTCATCGACCGCATCAGCAATGCGACGGTCGGCGCCGGCATGATCCTGCATCCGCTGCGCCGCGCCGAGAACATCCACTGGCAGTCGCTTGACGTCACCCGCAAGGCGCGCGCCGAGCTCAAGAACCAGCGTCCCGCCGTGCTGTGGTTCACCGGCCTTTCGGGATCGGGCAAGTCGACGGTCGCGAACCTGCTCGAAAAGAAGCTGCACGCGGCCGGCCGGCACACCTACATTCTCGACGGCGACAACGTCCGCCACGGCCTCAACCGAGACCTCGGCTTCACCGACGAGGACAGGGTCGAGAACATCCGGCGCGTCGCCGAAGTGGCGAAGCTGATGGCCGACGCCGGGCTCGTCGTGATCGTCTCCTTCATCTCGCCGTTCCGGGCCGAGCGTCGCATGGCGCGCGAGCTGATGGGGCAGGGCGAGTTCGTCGAGGTGTTCGTCGACACGCCGTTCGAGGAATGCGCGCGGCGCGATCCGAAGGGGCTCTATGCACGCGCGCTCTCCGGCGCGATCAAGAATTTCACCGGCGTCGATTCACCCTATGAAACGCCGGAGAATCCTGAGATTCATCTGCAGACTCTCGGCAAGACGCCTGAGGAAATGGTCGAAACTGTCGAGAACTGGCTGAATGAGCGTGACATCGCAGAGCATCAATACGACGACGGCGGCGGCATCTGACGAGGCGATCCTCGAACTGCTTGAGCGCCTGGCGCTGGACGCCGGGCAGTCCGTCATGGAGGTCTTCCATTCCGACATCGCGGTGACGGACAAGCCCGATGCCTCGCCCGTCACCCAGGCCGATCGCGCCGCGGAACGCGTGATCCTCGAGGGCCTGCGCGCGGCGTTTCCCGACGTGCCGTGCGTTGCCGAGGAAGAGATCGCCGCGGGCGTGGTGCCACCCTCGCTCGGCCAGGCCTTCTTCTTGGTCGATCCGCTCGACGGCACAAAGGAATTCGTCAGGCGCCACACCGATTTCACCGTCAACATCGCGCTGGTCAGGGACGGCGCGCCCGAGATCGGCGTGGTCTACGCGCCTTGCACCGGCAGGTTCTTTGCCGGCAGGCCGGGCAGGGCCGAGGCCTTCGAGGCACGGGACGGCAAGGCCGTCTCGGAGCGCCGTCGCATCCATGTGCGCGAGGGACGCGAGCCGCTGACCATCGTCGCCAGCCGTTCGCATCGCACGCCGGAGACCGAAGCCTTCATCAGGAAGGTTTCGGCCGCCGAGATCGTCTCGGTCGGCTCGTCGCTGAAATTCTGCCTGGTGGCCGCGGGGGAGGCCGACATCTATCCGCGCTTCGGCCGGACGATGGAGTGGGACACGGCTGCAGGCGATGCGGTTCTGCGCGCCGCCGGCGGCACCACCCATACGCTGGATGGCGCGCCGCTCGCCTACGGCAAGCGCAACCAGAAGGACGAAGCGGATTTCGCCAATCCGCATTTCGTCTCGAGCGGCCGGATCGTCGACCCGGCCTTCATGTTCTGAACCGGCTTTGCGCTTACTCGGCCGCGATCTTGGCCGAATTCGAGCCGACATAGTTGCGGATCGTGGCGATGATCCGGTCCTGGTCGGCTTCGCTGAGATAGGGGTGCATCGGCAGGCACAGGATGGTGCCCGGCACGGCCTCCGAAACCGGCAGCCCGCCCGGGGTGCGCGGATAGTGGCTGTAGGCGACCTGCACGTGCAGCGGCTTGACGTAGTAGATGACCGACGGGATACCCTGCTCCTGCAGGTGCTTCTTGAGCCCGTCGCGGTCGGCGGTCTCGATGGCGTACTGCGCCCAGGCCGAGCGGCCGCCCGCGGGCGCCCGCGAAGCCTTGACCACGTCGCCGAGGCCGTCGGCATAGCGCTGGGCGACGCGCGCGCGCGCTTCCATCTCGTCTTCCAGGATCGCCAGCTTCTCGATCAGGATCGCGGCCTGGAGCGTGTCGAGGCGCGAGTTCAGGCCGACATGGATGTTGTCGTACTGGGTCTCGCCCTTGCCGTGGAAGGCGAATGAGCGGAGCTTCGCGGCAAATGCGTCGTCATTGGTGAACATCGCACCGCCGTCGCCGTAGCAGCCGAGCGGCTTGGCCGGGTAGAAGCTGGTGGCGCCGACGTGACCGAAGGCGCCGCACATCTTGCCGTCCTGCGAGCCGCCGATGGACTGGGCGGCGTCCTCGATGACCAGCAGGTTCTCGCGCTTGGCGATGGCGTCGATCGCTGCATAGTCGGCGGCGATGCCGAACAGGTCGACCGGGATGATCGCCTTGGGCTTGAGGCGGCCTTCGGCCTTGATCATGGCGATCGCGGCTTCGAGGCTCTCGATCGAGATGTTGTAGGTGTCGGGCTCGATGTCGACGAAGACCGGCTCGGCCTTGGCGAGCGCCACCACCTCGGCGGTCGCGGCGAAGGTGAAGCTCGGCACGAAGACCGCGTCGCCGGGGCCGATGCCGGAGGCGAGCAGCGGCAGCAGCAGCGCGTCTGTGCCGTTGGCGCAGGCAACGACATGCTTGACGCCGACATACTCGGCCAGCTGGTTCTCGAATTCGGTGACTTCGGGCCCCAGGATGTAGCGGCCTTCATCGACCACCTTGTCGATGGCTGCCTTCAGGCGGTCGCGGATTCTTTCGCGCTGCGCGCCGAGATCGATGAACTGCATTTTGCCCCAAACCCTTTGATTTTGTTCGGCTGCTGATAGCAGAGTTGCCGAAGTCGAAAAAGCAGAGCGGCCTGCGGCATCCCGTGCGCGGTTTGGGTTCTTGTTACTTTCGCTTGCGATGCCAGCGGCCCGAAAATGGCGGAAAAGCTGGGTTTTGCACGAGCCGGCTGCTGTGCCTGCTCGGCGATCCGAAACATAAAGTGATCGGCAAAGATGGCTTCTAGCGCCCGATTCAGGCCAGTTCGCGTCGCCAGGGCGGGTTTGCGCCGGCCCGCGAGACGGTAATCGCAGCGGCCCGAGCGCCGAGGCTGAGGGCCTCGCGGATGGCGGTTTCGGATAGCTCCGAGATCGATATCTTGGACAGCGCTTCCTGCTCATGAAGCGAAGCGAGCACCCCGGCGTTGAAGGTGTCGCCGGCGCCGACGGTGTCCACGACCGTCACCTTTTCCGGCGTCACGGATACCTTGTGGTTGGCGCTGTAGGCGGTCGCTCCCTTGCTGCCGGCGGTGACGATCACGAGCCTGGGCCCCTTGCCAAGCCAGCGCGCAGCTACGTCCTCCTGGCCGCCGGCCTCGCCGAACCAGCCGAGGTCTTCGTCCGACAGCTTGACGATGTCGGCCATGGCGATCATCCGCTCCATGCGCGCGAGATGATGCTTCTTGTCCTGGATGAAGCCGGGTCGGATGTTGGGATCGAGCATGGTGACGCGCTTGCCGTGCTCGCGCCGCATCAGCGCCTCGTAGGCCGCGCCGCAGGGTTCGGGGATGAGGCTGATGGCGCCGAACAGCATGGCGTCGATGTCATCGCCTAGCACTGGCAGGTCGGCGTCGGTGAGCATCCGGCCGGCGGTATTCTCGTCGTAGAAGGTGTAGGTCGCGTGGCCGTCCGTGAGGCGGACGAAGGCGAGCGTCGTCGGTCGGCCGGAGAGGTTGGCGTAACGCGAACCGACGCCGCTGGCCGCCAGCACGTCGCGGATCTGCTGGCCGAACAGGTCGGAGGAGAGGCCGGAAAAGAACTCGGCCGGCACGCCGAGCCTGCCGAGCGCGATGGCAGAGTTGAAAATCGCGCCGCCGGCATAGGGCGCGAAGGACGGTTCGCCCTCGGTGCTCTGCCGCGGCAGCATGTCGATCAGCGCTTCGCCGCAACACAGGATCATGGCTAGTCCGTCCCCTTTGGATAGATGACACCCTTGCGGATGATGACGTTGGCGTAGAGCCTGGGCTCGGTGGTCGCAATGATGGTGTGGGCCGCTTTGACGCGATCATAGAATGCCCCACCCGGCAGCGGCACGACGGCGAATCCTGGCGCTCGCCGGGCGCACACGGCCTCGATCTCGCCGTGGACAGGGGCGGACAGGGCCGGATCGCCCCTGACCGACGACCGGAAAATCGCCTGTGGCACGAAATCGTCCACGGGCAGAACCTGCAGCACCGCGTCGAGCATCGGGATCAGGTCGAGTCCGTCGGCGCGAACCACGCGGCGGCCATGCTCCTGGGCAGGATAGTTGCCGTCGACGATGGCGATCTCGTCGCCGTGGCCCATGGAGCGCAGGGTGAACAGCAGCTCCGGTCCGAGCGCTGGGGGGATGCCGATCAACACGTTCATGGACCTCGCGAAAGAGCGGTGGCGCCGACGAGGAAGCGCTCCGACAGGGGCAGGCTCGCCCCGCCCAAAGCGCGTGCATGGATGCCAACGGTTCCCTCGCGCACGGAGGGCAGGCGCAACCCCTCGATGTCGATCTTGCCGATCGAAGCCTGCACGGCCTCGACGAGCCGGGCGCGGATCTTCCCGGGCATCCAGCCGTCGATGACGGCGCTCTCGAAATCGATGACGGAGGCGGAGGCGACGATGGCGTATGCGAGGGCGTCGCCCGCCTTGGAGAGCCAGTCGTCGAGATCCAGACCGAGGTCGCCCCAGTCTTCCGGCGATGTCCACAGATGGGCGGCGTCGAGGCCGCGCGCATTGAGCGCTTTCTCCAGCATGGCGATCGAGGCGACGTCGATGAGCTGCGTCGGCTTGCCCGCTGGGCCCGGTACCGGCATCGAGCCAAGCGCGCCGGCATTGCCGGTCGGCCCGCTGTAGAGCCGGCCGTTGAGCACGACGCCGCCGCCGGCGAAGGCGCCGATGTAGAAATAGACGAAGTCGCGCAAGGCGCCGATGTCGCCGAACACCAGCTCGGCGCCGCAGGCCGACGTGGCGTCGTTCTGCAGGTAGACGGGAAAGGGAAACAGCGCCTGCAGGTCGGAGCGCATGTCGCGGTTGCGCCACTCCTCCATCACCTCGCGCGGTGCGCCTGCCGTGTCGACCCAGTTCCACAGTTCGAACGGCATGGCGACGCCGAGACCGGCGATCCGCTTGTCCTGGTCGCGCGTCAGGCCAGCACGCATCTGCGCGATGCCTGATTTCACGAAGTCGACCGTGTCGCGCGGGGCAGGGTAGCGGTAGGAATTCTGCAGCATGGTGCGCGTGTTGCCGAGGAAGTCGATGAGCACGAGCTCGGCGCTGCGGCGGCCGATCTTGAGGCCGATGAAGAAAGCCCCCTCGGGGTTCAGCGACATGGGGATGGACGGCTGGCCGATCTTGCCGCGGACAGGTTCCTGCCTGAGCAGCAGCCCTTCGTCCTCGAGCTCGCGCATGATCACGGAAACCGTCTGGGCCGACAGGCCGGTCATGCGCGCGATGTCGGACTTGGCGAGCGCGCCGCTCTGCCGCACCAGCGACAGAACCAGCCGCTCGTTGTGGTCGCGCATGCCGCTCTGGTTCGTCCCGCGCAGGCGCTGGCTTTCAGCTTCCGGCGAACCGTGTCTCACGCTCCCGGCCTCCACCGGACTCCTCCCGTCATTTTCGTTCTGTCGTTTTGGTCCAGAATGCGGCTGGCCTGCAATCCTGTCAATAATAAATAAGAGTGATTTATTTATTGACTTGCCGGCGCGTTTGGTGTTTCGTCGTCGCCGGATGCTCGACTGGGAAGAGTAAACGAGCGTCCCCGGCCACCGACAAAAGGGGCCATTGTTTGGATCTGGGAGGAGTACCCGATGAAATTTTCCGTTCTGAAGACGACCGTGTTCGGCGCCGCGGTTGCCGGCCTTGCCGCACTTTCCGCTCCCGCTTCGGCAGACGAAGTGGGCGCTTGCCTGATCACCAAGACCGACACCAACCCGTTTTTCGTCAAGATGAAGGAAGGTGCGACGGCCAAGGCCAAGGAAATCGGCGTCAACCTGAAGAGCTATGCCGGCAAGATCGACGGCGACAGCGAGAGCCAGGTGGCGGCCATCGAATCCTGCATCGCCGACGGCGCCAAGGGCATCCTGATCACCGCTTCCGACACCAAGGGCATCGTGCCCGCGGTCAAGAAGGCCCGCGACGCCGGCATCCTGGTAATCGCGCTCGACACTCCGCTCGAGCCGGCTGACTCGGCCGACGCCACCTTCGCCACCGACAATCTTCTGGCCGGCAAGCTGATCGGCCAGTGGGCCGCCGCCACGCTGGGCGACAAGGCCAAGGACGCCAAGGTCGCCTTCCTCGACCTGACCCCGTCGCAGCCGACGGTCGACGTGCTGCGCGACCAGGGCTTCATGATGGGCTTCGGCATCGACGTGAAGGACGCCAACAAGATCGGCGACGAGGACGATGCGCGCATCGTCGGCCACGACGTCACCAACGGCAACGAAGAGGGCGGCCGCAAGGCCATGGAGAACCTTCTCCAGAAGGACCCTGGCATCAACGTCGTCCACACCATCAACGAGCCCGCCGCCGCCGGCGCCTATGAGGCGCTGAAGGCGGTCGGCATGGAAAAGAACGTGCTGATCGTGTCGGTCGACGGCGGCTGCCCGGGCGTCAAGAACGTCGAAGCCGGCGTCATCGGCGCTACCTCGCAGCAGTATCCGCTGCTGATGGCATCGCTCGGCATCGAGGCGATCAAGAAGTTCGCCGACAGCGGCGAGAAGCCCAAGCCGACCGAGGGCAAGGACTTCTTCGATACCGGCGTTTCGCTGGTGACCGACAAGCCCGCCCAGGGCGTTGAATCGATCGACGTCAAGACCGGCCTGGACAAGTGCTGGGGTTGATCTGACCGCCTGACGGCGTGACACTCTTGCAGACGGAGGGCGGCCAGTCACTGGCCGCCCTTCCGGCAAGGGGGATGGAAAGTCCCTCATTGGGAGGAATTCGATATGTCTGACGCTTCGGCAGATGCCAGGCGGCCGCAAGAGTTCGAGAAGGTTCTCTCGGGCAGCGACACGTCGGTGGCGAGCTTCGATACCCATACCCGATCGCCGATCGAGAAGATCCAGCATTTCCTGCACAAGAACCCGGCGGCGGTGCCGCTGATCGTTCTCGTGGCGTCGCTTGCAGCCTTCGGCGTCATCATCGGCGGCAAGTTCTTTTCGGCCTTCTCGATGACCCTGATCCTTCAGCAGGTGGCCGTCACCGGCATTATCGGCGCCGCTCAGACGCTGGTCATCCTGACCGCCGGCATCGACCTGTCGGTGGGCGCGATCATGGTGCTGTCGTCGGTGGTGATGGGGCAATTCACCTTCCGCTACGGCCTGCCGCCGTCGCTCGCCATCCTTTGCGGTTTCGCGGTCGGAGCGTTCTGCGGCTGGATCAACGGAGCGCTGGTCGCCTACATGAAGCTGCCGCCGTTCATCGTCACCCTCGGCATGTGGCAGATCGTGCTGGCCTCGAACTTCCTCTATTCGGCCAACGAGACCATCCGCTCGCAGGACATCGAGGCACAGGCTCCGATCCTGCAGTTCTTCGGCAACAATTTCAGGATGGGCAACGCCGTCTTCACATATGGCGTCGTCGCCATGGTGCTGCTGGTGGCGGTGCTATGGTATGTGCTCAACCACACCGCCTGGGGCCGGCATGTCTATGCCATCGGTGACGATCCGGACGCAGCCGAGCTTTCGGGCGTGCGCGTCAACAGGATGCTGATCTCGGTCTACGTCCTGTCGGGCCTGATCTGCGCGCTCGGCGGCTGGCTGCTGATCGGCCGCATCGGCTCGGTTTCGCCGACCGCCGGCCAGTTCGCCAACATCGAATCCATCACCGCGGTGGTGATCGGCGGCATCTCGCTCTTCGGCGGGCGCGGCTCGATCCTGGGCATGCTCTTCGGCGCCCTCATCGTCGGCGTCTTCCAGTTGGGACTGCGCCTGATCGGCACCGACCCGCAGTGGACCTATCTCTTGATCGGCCTGCTCATCATCATCGCCGTCGCGATCGACCAGTGGATCAGAAAGGTTGCAGGCTGATGTCTACCGAACCTCTGCTCACCGCCCGCGGCCTCGTCAAGCGCTACGGCCGCGTCACCGCCCTCGATCACGCCGACTTCGACCTCTATCCGGGCGAGATCCTTGCGGTGATCGGCGACAACGGCGCCGGCAAGTCGTCGCTCATCAAGGCGATCTCGGGCGCTGTCTCGCCCGACGAGGGGGAAATCCTCCTCGATGGCAAGCCGGTGCATTTCAAGTCGCCGATGGAGGCGCGCGATGCCGGCATCGAGACCGTCTACCAGAACCTCGCTTTGTCGCCGGCGCTTTCGATCGCCGACAACATGTTCCTCGGCCGCGAGATCAGGAAGCCGGGCGTGCTCGGCAAGTGGTTCCGCATGCTCGACCGCACGGCGATGGAAAAGCGGGCTCGCGAAAAGCTGACCGAGCTCGGCCTGATGACCATCCAGAACATCGGCCAGGCGGTGGAGACCTTGTCGGGCGGCCAGCGCCAGGGCGTGGCGGTGGCGCGTGCCGCTGCCTTCGGCTCCAAGGTGGTCATCATGGACGAGCCGACGGCGGCACTCGGCGTCAAGGAAAGCCGGCGCGTGCTGGAACTCATCCTCGACGTCAAGCGGCGCGGCCTGCCGATCGTGCTCATCTCGCACAACATGCCGCATGTGTTCGAGGTGGCCGACCGCATCCACATCCACCGGCTCGGGCGTCGCCTCACGGTGATCGACCCGAAGGAATATACGATGTCGGACGCGGTGGCCTTCATGACCGGCGCCAAGAAGCCGCCGGAGGCGGCGCTGGCGGCTGCCTGATCCTCCATGAATCCCCGCGACGATGCATATTGACGCGGGGATTTAAATCGATTGGAATTGCTTTCGGATCGTCTAACATGGGAGCGGGAGGAGAGGTGTCGGCTCGGGAGGAAAGTAACAAGGTTGCCGAACTGGCCAACTACGCGAGAGGCAAGATGACCCGCGCAGAGACCCCGAAAATCTCCCAGCCGTCGCTGGGCAACACCAGCCCCGAGGCGCTCGCCGCCGAAATCCTCCAGGCGCTGAAGTACCGGCTCGGCAAGGACGCCACGGTCGCCACCGACTACGACTGGCTCACCGCCTCGATCAAGGTCGTGCGCGACCGCATCGTCGACGAGTGGATATCGTCGACCAAGGAATCCTACGAGAAGAGCGCCAAGCGGGTTTATTACCTGTCGCTCGAGTTCCTGATCGGCCGCCTGATGCGGGATGCCTTCTCCAATCTCGGGCTGATGGACGCGATGCGCGAGGCGCTGGCCTCGCTCGGCGTCGAGTTCGACGTCATCGCCAAGCTGGAACCTGACGCGGCGCTCGGCAATGGCGGTCTCGGCCGGCTCGCAGCCTGCTTCATGGAGAGCATGGCGACCGTCGACATTCCCGCCCATGGCTACGGCATCCGCTATGCCAACGGCATGTTCCGGCAGGAAATCCATGACGGCTGGCAGGTCGAGCTTCCCGAGACCTGGCTGGAGCACGGCAACCCCTGGGAATTCGAACGCCGCGAGCGCGCCTTCGACGTGGGCTTCGGCGGGTCGGTGGAATCCGTCACCAACAAGGACGGCCGCCTCGAACGCCATGTCTGGAAGCCGACCGAGCACATGATCGCGGTCGCCTACGACACCCCCGTGGTCGGCTGGCGGGGATCGCGGGTCAACACGCTGCGCCTCTGGTCGGCGATACCGATCGACCCGATCCTGCTCGACGCCTTCAACGCCGGCGACCACATCGGCGCGCTGCGCGAGAGCAACAAGGCGGATGCGCTGTCGCGCGTGCTCTATCCGGCTGACGCGACGCCGGCCGGCCAGGAACTCCGGCTCCGCCAGGAGTACTTCTTCTCGACTGCCTCGCTGCAGGACATCCTCCAGCGCCATCTCAGCCAGTATGGCGATCTGCTGACGCTGCCCGAGAAGGCTGCGATCCATCTGAACGACACCCACCCGGCCGTCGCCGTGCCGGAACTGATGCGGCTCCTGATGGACGTCCACGGGCTCGACTTCGACACCGCCTGGGGGCTGACCAAGCGCACCTTCGCCTACACCAACCACACGCTCCTGCCCGAAGCGCTGGAAAGCTGGCCGGTGCCGCTGTTCGAGCGGCTTTTGCCGCGCCACATGCAGATCGTCTACGCGATCAACGCCGAGATCCTTCTGGAAGCGCGGGCCACCGGCCGCTTCGACGGCGAGCAGATCAGCCGCATCTCGCTGATCCAGGAGGATGGCGGGCGGCGCGTGCGCATGGGCAACCTCGCCTTCGTCGGCTCGCACAGCATCAACGGCGTCTCGGCGCTGCACACCGACCTGATGAAGGAGACGGTGTTCGCCGACCTGCACCGGCTCTATCCGGACCGCATCAACAACAAGACCAACGGGATCACGCCGCGCCGCTGGCTGATCCAGTGCAATCCCGGCCTGACGGGGCTGGCGCGCGAAGCCATCGGTGACCGCTTCCTCGACGATATCGAGGCGATCCGGGAACTCGATCCGCTCGCCGGCGACGCCGCCTTCCGCGAGAAGTTCGCCGCCGTGAAGCGGGCCAACAAGGAGCGGCTGTCGAACCTGGTGGCCGAGCGGCTGGGCATCAGGGTCGACCCGTCGGCGCTTTTCGACATCCAGATCAAGCGCATCCACGAATACAAGCGCCAGTTGCTCAACATCATCGAGGCGGTGGCGCTGTACGACCAGATCCGCTCGCACCCCGAGCGCGACTGGATGCCGAGGGTGAAGTTCTTCGGCGGCAAGGCGGCACCCAGCTACCACAACGCCAAGCTGATCATCAAACTGGCCAACGACGTCGCCAAGGTCGTCAACCGCGACCCCTCGGTTCGTGGCCTGCTGAAGGTCGTGTTCGTGCCGAACTACAATGTCAGCGCCGCCGAAATCCTGATGCCCGCGGCCGATCTCTCCGAGCAGATCTCGACGGCCGGCATGGAAGCGTCGGGCACCGGCAACATGAAGTTCGCGCTCAACGGCGCGCTGACCATCGGCACGCTCGACGGCGCCAATGTCGAGATCAAGGAACGCGTCGGCGACGACAACATCTTCATCTTCGGCCTGACCGCCAAGGAGGTGGCTGAGCGCCGCAACAACGGCTATCGGCCGGAAGCGGTGATCGACGGCTCGGCCGAACTCAAGCAGGCCGTCGCGGCGATTGCATCGGGCGTGTTCTCGCCCGACGACCCGAACCGCTATCGCGACCTGATGGACGGGCTCCACCAGCACGACTGGTTCATGGTCGCGGCCGACTTCGATGCCTACGCGGCAGCCCAAAGGCAGGTCGACGCGGTCTGGCGCGACAGTCCCGACTGGTACGCCCGCGCCATCCGCAACGTCGCGCGCGTCGGCTGGTTCTCCTCCGATCGCACCATCCGGCAATATGCGAAAGAAATCTGGAACGTGCCGGCTTGATGTGATTGCATGAACTGACCTCGCGACGATCCTTGGGAGGGGACGCCTCAACATGAAGAAGCCGCGCGCGGCCGCCGAGACGAAGCCGGAGTTCGCAAGAGCTTCGGACGGCGATATCGAGGCGATCGTCAACGGCACCCATGGCGATCCGTTCGCGGTTCTCGGGCTCCAGGAGGCGGACAAGGGGTTCGTCGCGCGCTGCTTCATCCCGCACGCCGAAACGGTGACTGCGCACACCCTACAGGGCAAGGCCTGTGGGGAACTCGAACGCAAGGGCGATGCGGGCTTCTTCGAAGGCAAGCTTTCGATCCGCAAGCGCCAGCCGCTCAGGTATCATGCCCGCAATGCCGGCGGCGAATGGTGGGTCAGCGACGCCTACAGCTTCGGTCCAGTGCTCGGGCCGATGGACGACTATTTCATCTCCGAGGGCTCGCACCGCCGGCTGTTCGACAAGCTCGGCGCGCATCTGATCTCGCATGAGGGGGCAAGCGGCGTGCATTTCGCCGTCTGGGCGCCGAACGCGCATCGCGTCTCGGTGGTCGGCGACTTCAACGACTGGGACGGCCGACGCCACCCGATGCGCAACCGGCAGGACACCGGCATCTGGGAAATCTTCGTTCCCGACATCGGCCCCGGCCGGCCCTACAAGTTCGAGATCATCGGCGCCCGCGGCGTGCGCCTGCCGCTGAAGGCCGATCCGTTCGCCTTCCACTCCGAGCTCAGGCCTGCGACCGCCTCGGTGACGGCAGCACCTTCGGACCACCAGTGGGGCGATGACAAGCACCGCGCTTACTGGAAGAGCGCCGACCAGCGCCGCGAGCCGATCAGCATCTACGAGGTTCATGCCGGCTCGTGGCAGCGCCGAGACGACGGCACCTTCCTGTCGTGGGACGAGCTCGCCGACCGGCTGATCCCCTATGCCGT
This sequence comes from Mesorhizobium sp. CC13, assembly GCF_039907765.1. Classification (NCBI taxonomy): domain Bacteria; kingdom Pseudomonadati; phylum Pseudomonadota; class Alphaproteobacteria; order Hyphomicrobiales; family Phyllobacteriaceae; genus Mesorhizobium; species Mesorhizobium sp. CC13. The sequence goes on from NZ_JARDJI010000001.1 coordinate 466,287, forward strand.
CGAGACCGGCTTCACCCACATCGAGTTCCTGCCGATCTCGGAGCATCCCTACGATCCGTCATGGGGCTACCAGACGACCGGTCTCTATGCGCCAAGCGCGCGTTTCGGCGATCCCGACGGCTTTGCCCGCTTCGTCGATGGCGCCCATCGCGCCGGCCTTGGCGTCATTCTCGATTGGGTGCCGGCGCATTTCCCGACCGACGAGCATGGGCTCGCGCATTTCGACGGCACGGCACTCTACGAGCATGCCGATCCGCGCCAGGGTTTTCATCCCGACTGGAACACCGCGATCTACAATTTCGGCCGGCGCGAGGTGGTGTCCTTCCTCGTCAACAACGCGCTCTACTGGGCCGAGAAGTATCATGTCGACGGCCTGCGCGTGGATGCGGTGGCCTCGATGCTCTACCTCGACTACTCGCGCAAGGAAGGCGAGTGGATCCCCAACGAGTTCGGCGGCCGCGAAAACCTGGAGGCAGTGCACTTCCTGCAGAAGATGAATGCCGCCGTCTATGGCGCGCATCCCGGCGTGATGACCATCGCCGAGGAATCGACGTCGTGGCCGAAGGTGTCGCAGCCGGTGCACGAGGGCGGGCTGGGCTTCGGCTTCAAGTGGAACATGGGCTTCATGCACGACACGCTGGAGTACCTGTCGAAGGAGCCGATCCATCGCAAGCACCATCACAACGAGATCACCTTCGGGCTTCTATATGCCTTCAGCGAGAACTTCGTGCTGCCGCTGTCCCATGACGAGGTGGTGCACGGCAAGGGCACGCTGCTCAGCAAGATGGCCGGCGACGACTGGCAGAAATTCGCGACGCTCCGCGCCTACTACGCCTTCATGTGGGGCTATCCCGGCAAGAAGCTGCTGTTCATGGGGCAGGAGTTCGCCCAGCGCGCCGAATGGAACGAGGCCAAGGCGCTCGACTGGAACCTGCTCGACTTCGCCCCGCATCGTGGGGTCAGGCAGCTCGTGCGCGATCTCAACCAACTCTACCGCTCGCGATCGGCGCTGCACGCGCGCGACTGCGAACCGGAAGGCTTCGAGTGGCTGATCGTCGACGACGCCAGGAACTCGGTCTTTGCCTGGCTGCGCAAGGCGCCGGGTGCAGCACCGATTGCCGTGATCTCGAATTTCACCCCGGTGCCGCGCGAAAACTATCGCGTGCCGCTGCCCCAGGCGGGCACGTGGCGGGAAGTCTTCAACTCGGACGCGCTCGACTATGGCGGGTCCGGCAAGGGCAACGGCGGCATGGTCACCGCGCGGCAGGCGGACGGAGGAGGGGCAGCAGGGACGCTGCTTCTGCCGCCGCTGGCGACGGTCATGCTCGAACTTGTGGCGGACTGAGCAGGGAGGATGCCATGGAACCGAAGAGAAACCAGCCACTGGCCCGCGATGCCATGGCCTATGTGCTGGCCGGCGGCCGCGGCAGCCGGCTGAAGGAACTGACCGACCGGCGCGCCAAGCCGGCGGTCTATTTCGGCGGCAAGACGCGCATCATCGACTTTGCGCTGTCAAATGCGCTGAACTCGGGCATCCGCCGCCTCGGCGTCGCGACGCAATACAAGGCGCATTCGCTGATCCGTCACCTGCAGCGGGGCTGGAACTTCCTCAGGCCCGAGCGAAACGAGAGCTTCGACATCCTGCCCGCCAGCCAGCGCGTTTCCGAAACGCAGTGGTACGAGGGCACGGCGGATGCGGTGTACCAGAACATCGACATCATCGAGGCCTATGGCCCCGAATACATGGTCATCCTCGCCGGCGACCACATCTACAAGATGGACTACGAGCTGATGCTGCGCCAGCACGTCGATGCCGGCGCCGACGTCACCGTGGGCTGCCTGGAAGTGCCGCGCATGGAGGCGACCGGCTTCGGCGTGATGCATGTCGACAAGAAGGACAACATCATCTCCTTCATCGAAAAGCCCGCCGATCCGCCAGGCATCCCCGACAACCCGGATTTCGCGCTGGCCTCGATGGGCATCTATGTCTTCAGGACCAAGTTCCTGATGGAGCAGCTGCGCCGCGACGCCGCCGAACCGGATTCGAGCCGCGACTTCGGCAAGGACATCATCCCCTACATCGTCCAGCACGGTAAGGCCGTGGCGCACCGCTTCACCAAGTCCTGCGTGCGCTCGACGGCCGAGGCCGAACCCTACTGGCGCGACGTGGGAACTGTCGATGCCTATTGGGAGGCGAACATCGACCTGACCGACGTGACGCCGGAACTCGATCTCTACGACCGCGACTGGCCGATCTGGACCTATTCGGAGCTGACTCCGCCCGCCAAGTTCGTCCACGACGAGGACGGCCGGCGCGGCCAGGCGATTTCGTCGCTGGTCTCGGGCGACTGCATCGTCTCGGGCGCATCGCTGAAGCGCAGCCTGATCTTCACCGGTGCGCGCATCAACTCCTACGCCTCGCTCGAGGACGTGGTGATGCTGCCGGCCTGCCATGTCGGCCGCAACGCCCAGCTCAAAAGAGTTGTCATCGATCATGGCGTACACATCCCCGAAGGGCTGGTCGTCGGCGAGGATCCCGACCTGGACGCCAAGCGCTTCCGCGTCTCGGAGAAGGGCATCTGCCTGATCACCCAGGACATGATCAACAGGCTGGAGCTTTAGCCGGTGCAGGTACTTTCGGTCACGCCCGAGATATTTCCGCTGATCAAGACGGGCGGGCTGGCCGACGTGACGGGCGCGCTGCCGCCCGCCTTGGCCGGGCTGGGCGTCGAAATGCGCAGCCTCGTGCCGGGCTACCCGGCGGTGATGGCGGCGCTCAAAAAGAAGAAGGCGGTGCACCAGTACACGGCGTTGCAAGGCGGCAAGGCGACGGTCCATGCGGCGCAGGTGGCGGGGCTCGACCTTTTGGTGCTGGACGCACCGCATCTGTTCGACAGGCCGGGCGGGCCTTATGGCGACGCCACCGGTGCCGACTGGCAGGACAACTGGAAGCGCTTTGCCGCCCTCGGCCGCGTCGGCGCCGACATCTCTACCGGGGTGGTGGCTGGCTACAAACCCGATGTCGTGCACGCCCATGACTGGCAATCGGCGATGACGCTGGCCTACATGCGCTACGGCGAGGCGGCGAACGTGCCGTCGGTGATGACGGTGCATAATCTCGCCTTCCAGGGCCAGTTCGGCGCCAACGTCTTTTCCGGCCTCGGCCTGCCGCCGCAGGCGATGGCGCTGGATGGCGTCGAATATTACGGCGGCGTCGGATTTCTGAAGGCCGGCCTGCAGGCGGCCTGGGCGATCACGACGGTCAGCCCGACCTATGCCCAGGAAATCCGCTCGCCGGCCTTCGGCATGGGGCTGGACGGGCTCATCAACCTGCGCTCGGCCGACCTGCTCGGCATCGTCAACGGCATCGACGACGACATCTGGAACCCCGAGACCGACCCGCATCTGGCCGCGACCTATTCGGCGAAGAGCCTGAAGGGGCGCAAGGCCAACAAGCGGGCGATCGAGGAGCGCATGCAGCTCGACCGCGAGGAGGGGCCGATCTATTGCGTGGTCAGCCGCCTGACCTGGCAGAAGGGCATCGACATCCTTGCCGCGATCGTCGATGCGGTCGTGGCCTCCGGAGCCCGGCTTGCGATCCTCGGTTCGGGCGATGCGGGCCTCGAAGGCGCGCTGCTGGCCGCCGCCGCCCGCCATCGCGGGCGCGTCGGCGTCGTCATCGGCTATGACGAGGCCCTGTCGCATCTGCTGCAGGGCGGCGCCGACGGCATCCTGATCCCGTCGCGCTTCGAGCCCTGCGGCCTGACCCAGCTCTACGGCCTGCGCTATGGCTGCGTGCCGCTGGTTGCGCGCACCGGCGGGCTGGCCGACACCGTCATCGACGCCAACGAGGCAGCGGTCGCGGCAGGGGTTGCGACGGGGTTCCAGTTCGCGCCGGAGAATGCCGGCGCCTTCCACCATGCCATCCTCAGGGCCAATGCGCTCCATGCCGACCCGAGCACATGGGCCGCGATCCAGAAGCAGGGGATGAAGGCGGATGTTTCATGGGACCGCAGTGCCCGGAAATACGCCGCACTTTATGGCAAGCTTCTCTCAAAAAGGGATGCCTGAATGATTCGTACCGTTGCCACCACGCCCTTCAGCGACCAGAAGCCCGGCACGTCGGGCCTACGCAAGAAGGTGCCCGTCTTCCAGCAGCCGAACTACGTCGAGAACTTCGTGCAGTCGGTTTTCGATTCGCTCGAGGGCTTTGCCGGCAAGACGCTGGTCGTTGGCGGCGACGGCCGCTTCTACAATCGCGAGGTGATCCAGAAGGTGATCGCCATGGCGGTTGCCAACGGCTTCGGCCGCGTGGTCGTCGGCCAGGGCGGCATCCTGTCGACGCCGGCGGCGTCGAACCTGATCCGCAAGCGCAAGGCCTTCGGCGGGCTCATCCTGTCGGCCAGCCACAATCCCGGCGGCCCGAGCGAGGATTTCGGCATCAAGTACAATGCCGAGAACGGCGGCCCGGCGCCCGAAAAGCTGACGGACGCCATCTACGCCCGCAGCACGGCGATCGCGAGCTACAAGATCGCCGATGTCGGTGCGGTCGATCTCGACAAGCTCGGCACCTTCGAGGTCGGCGGCATGAAGGTCGAGGTCGTCGACCCGGTGGCCGACTATGCCGAGCTGATGGAGAGCCTGTTCGACTTCGACGCGCTCAGGGCGCTGTTCAAGTCGGGCTTCCGCATGGCCTTCGACGCCATGCATGCGGTCACCGGCCCCTACGCCAAGGAAATCCTCGAACGCCGCCTCGGCGCCCCGGAGGGGACCGCGCGCAACTTCGTGCCGCTCGAGGATTTCGGCGGCCATCATCCCGACCCCAACCTGGTGCACGCCAAGGATCTCTATGACGAGATGATGGGGCCGGATGCCCCGGACTTCGGCGCGGCCTCGGACGGCGACGGCGACCGCAACCTGATCATCGGCCGCGGCATCTTCATCACGCCTTCGGATTCGCTGGCGATGCTCGCCGCCAACGCCCATCTCGCGCCGGGCTACAAGGCGGGCCTCAAGGGCATCGCGCGTTCGATGCCGACCAGTGGCGCTGCCGACCGGGTGGCCGAAAAGCTCGGCATAGGCATTTACGAGACGCCGACCGGCTGGAAGTTCTTCGGCAACCTGCTCGACGCCGGCATGGCGACGATCTGCGGCGAGGAAAGTGCCGGCACCGGCTCCGACCACGTGCGCGAGAAGGACGGGCTGTGGGCGGTGCTTTTGTGGCTCAACATCCTGGCCGCGCGCGGCGAGAGCGCCAAGGACATCGCCGCCAAGCACTGGGCGACCTATGGCCGCAACTACTACTCGCGCCACGACTACGAGGAGGTCGAGACCGACCGCGCCAACGCGCTGGTCGACGGGCTCAGGGCCAAGCTCGCCTCGCTGCCGGGCACCAGCGTGCAGGGCATGAAGATCGCCAGCGCCGACGACTTCGCCTACAACGACCCGGTCGACGGCTCGGTCAGCAGGAACCAGGGCATCCGCATCCTGTTCGAGGGCGGCTCGCGCGTGGTCTTCCGCCTGTCGGGCACCGGCACCTCGGGCGCGACGCTGCGCGTCTACATCGAGCGTTTCGAACCCGATCCGGCGCGCCATGGCCTCGACACGCAGGCAGCGCTCGCCGACCTGATCCAGGCGGCCGAAGACATCGCCGGCATCCGCGGCCACACCGGCCGCGACAGGCCGAGCGTGATTACGTGATACGGACGATGACGGCCGATCTCCCCCCTCGTGGGGGAGATGCCCGGCAGGACAGAGGGGGGCAACGTAGAGTGCCCATTTCTGATCGCCGCAACGGAACTGCGCCGCACGTTCTTCATAGCCGGCTAGATTGCGTTCCTTCCCACCCCCCTCTGTCCTGCCGGACATCTCCCCCACAAGGGGGGAGATTGGCCAACCGCACGCGTCCCGCCCGATGATGAAGCGTCGCCCCGACGAAAAATTGGGCGCGACCATCACCGATGGCGGCATCCGCTTCGCTGCCTGGTCGGGCGCGGCGGAGCGCATGTGGGTTGCGATCTTCGATGCCGAAGGCAAGGCGGAGACGAACCGGCTGGAGCTTGAAAGTCAAGTCGATGGCGTCTTCGCCTTGACCGTTCCGGGATTGGCGGAGGGGACCTGCTACGGCTTCCGTGCCGATGGTGCCTACGCGCCCGAAGAGGGTCTATGGTTCGATCCAGACAAGCTGCTGGTCGATCCATATGCGGTCCGCATCGACCGGCCCTACCGCTACGACGGCAGGCTGGCGGCGCGGCGCGGTGAGGGGACGGATACGGCCGGGCTGATGCCGAAGGCGGTGGTGCAGACGCTGCCGCGAGTTGAACGGACCGCGCCGGTCTTCCGGCCCGGCGGTCTGATCTACGAGGTGCCGGTGCGCGCCTTCACGATGGCTCATCCTGGGGTGCCGAAACGTCTCCGCGGCACGATCCGTGCACTTGCGGAGCCGGTCGTGATCGAGCACTTCGTCAAGCTCGGGGTATCGGCGGTCGAATTGATGCCGGTCACGGCGACGATGGACGAGCGGCACCTGCCGGCGCTGGGGCTGAGCAATGCCTGGGGCTACAATCCCGTGACCTTCATGGCGCTCGATCCACGGCTTGCGCCCAACGGCATCGATGACCTCCGCCAGGCCGTGGTAGCACTTCGCGACGCGGGCATCGGCGTACTCCTCGACCTGGTGTTCAACCATACCGCCGAAAGCGACGAGCTCGGCCCGACGCTGTCGCTGCGCGGGTTGGACAACCGCGCCTACTATCGTTCCGCCGATGACCCGGGTCGCTACGTCAACGACACCGGCACCGGCAACACGCTCGCTTGCGACCATCCCATCGCCCGGGAACTTATCCTCGACAGCCTCCGGCATTTTGTCCTCCATGCCGGCGTCGACGGGTTTCGCTTCGATCTGGCGCCGGTCCTGGGGCGGGTCGGCGGCGAGTTCAGCGCGGATGCCCCATTGCTGAGGGCGATGTGCGACGACCCGGTCATCGGCGACCGCGTGCTGATCGCCGAACCGTGGGACATCGGCCACAACGGCTACAGGCTGGGCGGCTTCCCTTACAAGTTCCTCGAATGGAACGACCGCTATCGCGACGACGTCCGCCGCTTCTGGCGAGGTGATCGTGGCATGGTCGGCGCACTGGCGACGCGGCTCGCCGGCTCGTCGGACGTGTTCGGCGGCGGCGCGCGCACACGGACGGTCAATTTCGTCGCCGCCCATGACGGCATGACGCTGGCCGACATCGTTCGCTACGAACGCAAGCACAACGAGGCGAACGGCGAGCACAACCACGACGGCCACAACGAGAACTTCTCCTGGAACAACGGCGTCGAGGGCGAAAGCCGCGATCCCGAAATAGCGGCCGAGCGGGAAGCCGACATGCGCGCCTTGCTGGCGACGCTGTTTGCCTCGCGCGGCACCATCATGCTGACCGCCGGCGACGAGTTCGGCCGCACGCAACATGGCAACAACAACGCCTATGCCCAGGACAACGAGCTGACCTGGCTGGACTGGGCCGAGCGCGACACCGGCCTGGAAGATTTCGTCGCATTGCTCTCCAGGCTGCGGCGAGACTTCCCGGCCCTTGGCGAGCTTGGCTTCCTGAGTGGTGCACTGCGTGACGGAGGGACGGTCGCCGATGTCGAATGGCTGACCGAGGCGGGCCGACCGATGAGCGACGCCAACTGGCGCGAGCCCGACCGCCGTTGCCTGGCCATGCTCTTGGGGAGCGGCACGCCCCACGGGGGGCGGCTGGCGGTGCTGGTCAATGGCGCACGGCGCAACGCCTCCTTCGTCCTGCCTCGGCGCGAAGGCTTAGAATGGCGGCCGGCTGCCGGCGGCCCCGAGGCTGCGGGAGACAAGCTTGCCGTGCCCGCACGCAGCGTAGGCTTCGCGCGCGAGACGCCGGTGGGCACTGAGGCGAAAGGACAATGACGATGCAGGCTTCGAGCAAGGGCGATGATTGGTGGCGCGGCTGCGTCATCTACCAGGTCTATCCGCGCTCCTACCAGGACTCGACCGGCGACGGCAGCGGCGACCTTGCCGGCATCACGCGCCGCCTGCCGCACATCGCAGCGCTCGGCGCGGATGCGGTCTGGCTGTCGCCCTTCTTCAAGTCGCCGATGGCCGACATGGGTTACGACGTCTCGGACTATTGCGACGTCGACCCGATGTTCGGCTCGCTCGCCGATTTCGATGCGCTGGTCGCAGAGGCGCATCGGCTCGGCCTCAAGATCATCATCGACCAGGTGCTGTCGCACTCGTCCGACAAGCATCCCTGGTTCGTGGAGAGCCGCGCCAGCCGCGACAATGAAAAGGCCGACTGGTACGTCTGGGCAGACCCGAAGCCGGACGGCACCGCGCCCAACAACTGGATGTCGATCTTCGGCGGTCCGGCCTGGGAGTGGGATTCGACGCGCAGGCAATATTACCTGCACAACTTCCTCGCCTCGCAGCCCGATCTCAATTTTCACAATCCCGAGGTCCGGAAGGCGCTGCTGGAAACGGTGCGCTTCTGGCTCGACCGGGGCGTCGACGGCTTCCGCCTTGACACGGTGAACTTCTACGTCCACGACAAGTGGCTGAGGGACAATCCGCCGCTGGAGAAGAGCATCTCGGGCGAGATCGACGAGAAGAACCCTTACGAATACCAGGATCACCTGTTCGACAAGACGCGTCCTGAGAACATCGAATTCCTCAAGCGATTCAGGATCTTGCTGGACGAATTCGGCGGCCGCGCCTCGGTCGGCGAGGTGGGCGACGGCGAGCGCTCGCTGCAGACGGTCGCCAACTACACGTCGGGCGGCGACAAGCTGCACATGTGCTACACCTTCGACCTCCTGGGGCCGAAGTTCTCGGCCGGACATGTGCGCAAGTGCATCGCCGACTTCGAGGCCGCGGTTGCCGACGGCTGGGTGTGCTGGGCCTTCTCCAACCATGACGTGATCCGCCACGTGACCCGCTGGACACGGCCCGGGGGCGACCCCGGAGCGGTGGCCAGGTTCTCGATCGCGCTGCTCGCCTGCCTGCGCGGATCGATCTGCATCTACCAGGGCGAGGAACTCGGTTTCGGCGAGGCGGAACTCGCCTTCGAGGATCTGCGCGACCCCTACGGGATCCGCTTCTGGCCGGGCTACAAGGGGCGCGACGGTTGCCGCACGCCGATGGTCTGGGACGCCCAGGCGGAACAGGGCGGCTTTAGCGACGGCAGGCCATGGCTGCCGATCCCTGCCGAGCACCGCGCGCTCGCGGCCGACCGGCAACTGCGCGATCCGGCATCGATTCTGTCGCACTATGGCGCCGTGCTGGCGGCGCGGCGCCAGCATCCAGAGCTTATCCACGGCTCGATTTCGTTGCTCGAAACCAACGACGACGTTCTGGCCTTCGTGCGCACCGCCGGCGGCCGGAGGCTGATCTGCGCCTTCAACTTCTCCGAGCGCGAGGCGCTGTTGCCGCTGAACGGCGAGGATTCCAGCCTCGGTAAAGTCGACTTCCCGGGCTCGGGCGGGGCGCGGAGGGGGGACCGGCTTGTCATCCCGCCGCTCGGTTATCTTATCGGACGCTTGTTTTGAACGCGCTCAGGTTGACTTTAGGTGAGCACGAGTCGTGTTGAAATAAGAAATTGTCGTGGATAGTGTTCAGCCACCGCTGGCGCTTGGGAACGCCAGCCCGCTCAACGAAGCCGGCCAAGTCCGGCATTCGGGCGCAACTAGGCGAGGCCGTGTCTACGGGGAACACGCCGACTTGGGAGAATGAAGCCATGCTGAAAAACTTGCTGAAAGCGACTGTGTTTGCCACGACACTGGCGCTGGCCGCCGGCGCGGTATCGATGCCGGCCTTTGCCGAAGTGGTCTACAACCGCGGCAACTCCGCCGATCCGGAATCGCTTGATCCGCACAAGACCTCGACGGTCTATGAGGCGCACATCCTGCGCGACCTGTTCGAAGGCCTGGTGATGCAGGACCAGAAGGCCGAGATCATTCCGGGCGCGGCCGAAAGCTGGACGGTCTCGGACGATGGCACCGTCTACACCTTCAAGCTGCGCCAGGGCGCGACCTGGTCCGATGGCAGCCCGGTGACGGCAGACGACTTCGTTTACTCGTTCCGCCGCCTCCAGGATCCGGCCACCGGCGCCGAGTATGCATCGATGCTCTACGTCGTGAAGAATGGCGAAGAGGTGAACAAGGGCAAGATGAAGCCGGAAGAACTTGGCGTGCGCGCGGTCGACGCCAACACCTTCGAGGTCACGCTGAAGGCCCCGACCCCGTATTTCCTCGAAATGCTGACGCATCAGTCTACATATCCGGTCAACAAGGCAGCTATCGAGAAGCTCGGCGCCGATTGGATCAAGCCCGGAAACCTGGTGTCGAACGGTGCATTCACGCTCGCTGAGTTCGTGCCGAACGATCACATCAAGCTGGTCAAGAACCCGAAGTTCCATGACGCAGCCAATGTGAAGCTCGACGTCGTCAACTACTATCCGACCGAGGATCGCTCGACCGCCATCAAGCGCTTCGAGGCCGGCGAGCTCGACTCGAACGACGACATTCCGACCGAGCAGATGGCCGACCTGAAGGCCAAGTTCGGCGATCAGCTGCGCATCGGCGCCTATCTCGGCACCTACTACTACGCGATCAAGACCGACAAGGCTCCCTGGGACAATGTCGAGCTGCGCAACGCCGTCTCGATGGCTATCGACCGCGACTTCCTCGCCGAGAAGGTCTGGCAGAATTCGATGCTGCCCGGCTATTCGATGGTGCCGCCCGGCATCGAGGGCTACACGCCTTCGGTCGCCAAGTTCGCCGAGATGTCGCAGATCGACCGTGAGGACGAAGCCAAGAAGATCCTCGAGAAGCTCGGCTACGGCCCGGACAAGCCGCTGAAGATGGAGATCCGCTACAACACGTCGGAGAACCACAAAAACACGGCGGTCGCGATCCAGGAGCAACTGAAGCCGCTCGGCATCGAAGTGTCGCTGCTCAATACCGACACCAAGACGCACTACGGGCACCTGGAGCAGAAGGGTGACTTCGACGTCGCCCGCGCCGGCTGGATTGCCGATTACAAGGATCCCGAAAGCTTCCTCGGCATCTCGCGCAAGGCCTCGGGCAACAACTACTCGAACTACAACAGCCCGAAATTCGAAGAGCTGATGGACAAGGCTGCGGCCGATGGCGGCAAGCCGGAAGCCCGCCTGAAGGACATGCAGGAAGCAGAACGCGTGCTGATCGACGATGTCGGCCAGATCCCGCTGCTCTACTACAGCTACAAGAACCTGGTTTCGCCGAAGCTCAAGGGCTTTGACGAAAACGTCATGGACGTGCACCCCTCGCGCTTTGTCAGCAAGGAATAGTCCCGGCACTGCCGCCGTCCCCGAACCGGGGGCGGCGGTTTCCCGGGTTTCTTGCGAGGCGTAGGTACGATGTTCCTCTATGTTTTCAGGCGGCTTTTGACCGCGATCCCGACGATGTTCGTCATCGTCACACTTGCCTTCTTCCTGATCCGCGTCGCCCCCGGCGGCCCCTTCAACCAGGAGCGGGGCCTCAGTCCCGAGATCAAGGCCAATCTCGAAGCGCAGTTCGGTCTCAGCGACCCGCTCTGGCTGCAGTACGTCAACTATCTGAAGAATCTGCTGCAGGGTAATTTCGGTCCGAGCTACAACCTGCCGGACTTCACCGTCACCGAGCTTTTCGCCAAGGGCCTGCCGATTTCGATTCAGCTCGGGGGCTCGGCGCTGATTCTGGCGCTGGCCGTCGGCACCGTGCTCGGCGTGATCGCTGCGCTCAACCAGAACAAGGTCGGCGACTATTCGGTCATCGCGCTGGCGACTGCAGGCAGCACGATTCCGACCTTCGTGATCGCGCCGGTTATCCAGTTGCTGTTCGGCCTGACCTGGAAGCTGCTGCCGATCGGCGGATGGGGCGACGGTGCGCTGATCAACAAGATCGGTCCGATCATCACCCTGTCGCTGCCGCAGATCGCCATCGTCGCGCGCCTGATGCGTGGATCGATGATCGAGTCGCTGCGCTCCAATCACATCCGCACGGCAAAGGCACTGGGGCTTTCCAACTGGTCGGTCGTGGTCAAACACGCCTTGCGCGGTGCCGTCCTGCCGATCGTTTCCTATGCGGGCCCCGCAGCCGCGGCCCTTCTGACCGGCTCGATCGTGGTGGAGACCATCTTCGCAATTCCGGGCGTTGGGCGCTACTTCGTCGATGCCGCGCTCAACCGCGACTACACGCTCGTCATGGGGACCGTCGTCGTCATCGCGCTGTTCACCATCGCCTTCAACCTGATCGTCGACATTCTCTACGCGGTCTTCGACCCGAGGGTCCGCTATGACTGATACCGCCATCGCCACGCCCGTCGTCGGGCGTTCCCTGTGGGCTGACGCCTGGGCGCGCCTCAAGGCCAACAAGGCTGCCATGGTCAGCCTGTTCTATCTCATCTTCATCGCCGTCGTCTGTATTGCCGGTCCACTGTTCGTGCCGCATCAGTACACGACCATCTACGCCGACTACGTCCGCACGCCGCCGAGCCTTTCTGCCTATCCGAAGCCGGAGATGGTCGAAACCGCTTTGAACGACGTGGTCAAGCGCATGCGCGTCGATCTCAAGGAATGGCGCCAGGAGGGCGAGCAGGTGTTCATGACGCTCAGCTCGACCAAGCCCATCGACGAGCGCAACATCCGCTACGTCGACCGTTCCGACACGCTCGACGGCGGGAAGGTCGAGAGCAAGTCTGCCGACGGGCTTTCGATGGTGGTCAGCGCCTCGATCAAGCAGCAATATTTCCTCTTCGGTACCGACAACACCGGCCGCGACCTGCTGTCGCGGACCCTGATGGCGGGCCGCATCTCGCTTGCGATCGGACTGCTCGCCGGCATCGTCGCGGTGGTCATCGGCGTTATCTACGGCGCCACGTCCGGGTTCATGGGCGGCAAGACCGACGAGGTCATGATGCGCATCGTCGACGTGCTCTATTCGCTGCCGTTCATCTTCTTCGTCATCATGCTCGTCGTCTTTTTCGGGCGGAACTTCGTCTTGATGTTCCTGGCGGTGGGCGCGGTGCTGTGGCTCGACATGGCACGCATCGTCCGCGGTCAGGCGCTGTCGATCCGCAGGCAGGAGTATGTGCAGGCGGCGGAAGCCCTCGGCGTGCGGTCGCGCGGGATCGTGCAGAGGCACGTGATCCCCAACCTGCTCGGACCGGTGGTGATCTACATGACGCTGCTGGTGCCGCAGGTCATCATCCTGGAGAGCTTCCTGTCCTTCCTGGGGCTCGGCGTGCAGGAGCCGATGACGAGCTGGGGCGTGCTCATCTCCGTCGGCGCCAAGAACATCGGCACTGCCAACTGGCTGCTTCTGTTCCCAGCCTTTTTCCTGGTGTCCACGCTGTTCGCGCTGAATTTCATCGGCGACGGGCTGCGCGACGCCCTCGATCCGAAGGACAGGTGAGGCGATGGCAAGCGAAACCATCCTTTCGGTCAAGGACCTGCGCGTCCGTTTCCGCACGCTCGACGGCGCCGTCGACGCGGTCAAGGGCATCAACCTCCACGTCGATGCCGGCGAGACGGTTGCCGTTGTCGGCGAGTCGGGCTCCGGCAAGAGCCAGACGATGATGGCGGCCATGAACCTTCTCGCCTCCAACGGCGAGGCGAAGGGGGCCGTCGATTATCGCGGCAAGAACCTGCTGACGCTCAGCAAGTCGGAACTGAACCAGGTTCGCGGCCGAAAGATCAGCATGATCTTCCAGGAGCCGATGACCTCGCTCGATCCGCTCTACACGATCGGCAACCAGCTCATGGAGCCGATCCGCCGCCATCGCGGGCTGAGTGCAGCGGAGGCGCGCAGCGAAGCTCTCAGGCTGCTGCATCTGGTCAAGATCCCGGATCCGGAACGGCGCCTGAAATCCTATCCGCACGAGATGTCGGGCGGCCAGCGCCAGCGCGTGATGATCGCCATGGCGCTCGCCAACGACCCCGACATCCTGATCGCCGACGAGCCGACGACCGCGCTCGACGTGACCATCCAGGCGCAGATCCTGACCTTGCTCGCCGAACTTCAGAAGAAGCTCGGCATGGCGATCGTCTTCATCACCCACGACCTCGGCATCGTCCGGCGCTTCGCCGACCGCGTCTATGTCATGCGCTCGGGCGAGGTGATGGAGGAGGGGCGGACCGACGAACTCTTCGCCAATCCCAGGCACGACTATACCAAGATGCTGCTCGCTGCGGAGCCGACCGGCCACAAGGCGGCGCCGCCCGACAGCGCGCCCGTTCTCATGGATGGACGCAACGTCGAGGTCGAGTTCAAGATCGGCGGCGGCTTCCTGGCCGGCCCGCCGATGCTGCTGAAGGCGGTGGATCGCATTTCGGTGACGCTGAAGCGCGGCCAGACGATCGGCATCGTCGGCGAGTCGGGTTCAGGCAAGTCGACACTCGGCCGGGCGCTGCTCAGGCTATTGCCCAGCGAAGGATCGATCCGCTTTGCCGGCCACGATCTGTCCAAGGCGGACCGGGGTGAAATGCGGCCGCTGCGGCGCGAGCTGCAACTCGTCTTCCAGGATCCGTTCGGGTCGCTCTCGCCGCGCATGACGGTCGGCCAGATCGTCACCGAGGGTCTTCTGGTGCATGAGCCGTCGCTGTCCGCCAAGGACCGGGACGCACGCGCCGTCGCGGCGCTGCGCGAGGTCGGCCTCGATCCCGCGGCCCGCAACCGCTACCCGCACGAGTTCTCTGGCGGGCAACGGCAGCGCATCGCCATTGCCAGGGCGATGATCCTCAAGCCGAAGGTGGTCGTGCTCGACGAGCCGACATCGGCCCTCGACCGCTCCGTGCAGAAGCAGATCGTCGAACTGTTGCGCAAGCTGCAGGCCGACCACGACCTGTCCTACCTGTTCATCAGCCACGATCTCGCGGTGGTCCGCGCCATGTCGGACTACATCATCGTCATGAAGCAAGGGAAGATCGTCGAGGAGGGGCCGACGGACGAGATCTTCGGCAATCCGCGCGAAGCCTATACCAAGACCCTGATGGCGGCTGCGATCGACGAGACGAAGTTCCGCCAGTCCGCCTGACGACACAAGCTTTCGACCGAGAATTGGCGGGTCCGGAGATCTACTCCGGACCCGTCTGCGTTCAGAGCACGAGGACCGACCTGCCGCAGTTTACGCCATGGACGCGGATGTCGGCCTCGCCGACCTTCACGCCGAGGAGCATCAGCGTATTGTAGAGCAACTCGTCGACCGGCGCCGTCACGCCGCTGAGCAGGCTGGTGACCGTGGACTTGACCGCATTGTCGCTCGGCACGAACAGGCCGATTGGGATGAGGCCCAGCAGGTCGACGTCTATCCCGAGCGACAGATCGCCGATCAGCGAGGCCGTCAGCGATTGCGTCAGGTTGCGGGACGAAACGTTCTTTACGACCCGGTTGTCGATATCGCTCTTGGTGAAGGTCTTCGTCGTCGGCGACATGTTGCCGATGTCTATATGGGCGCTCCCGATGACGTCGACCCTGATCAGTCCGAGACCGGCGTGGACGATGTGAGCGGGCTGTACCACCGGCTTCTTGGTGAAGACCTTCAGGTCGGCGGGATTGATGTCGCCGAGCCATACTTCGGCCACGCCGGGCTGCGCGGCCACGGTCACGATGGCGCTTGCCGGCTTGCCGGTAGGGCAGGACACGCTCTTGAGCTGCGCCTCGGCATAGGCCAGTTCGACATAGAGCGGCAGCCTGATCGACGTGCCCAGATTGCCGCCCAACAGGCCACTCGACCCGACGGCGGCTTCGATCTTGAGCCTGGTCTGCGCGGTCCTGACGATCTTGCCTGCCTCGCCGATGGCGAACCATGTGCCACCCTGCGGCGGCTCGCCGATGGCGACGTTGACGGTGACGGCGGCAAGCGGGGGCAGTCCGGCGCCTATGTTCGCCGCGACTTGGTTTGTCCCGTTGGCGATGGCCGCGGCCGCGCCGATCAGTTCCATGACGCCTACCTTGGCGTCGAACGCCGAAGCACCCTTGCCAAGCGCGAGCTTGCCGACCTGGCCCAGGTCCAGGAAATGCGACAGCGGCACCTTTAGCGATTGCGAGATGTTGGCGCCCAAGAGCTTGGCGATCGCTACATCGGCTGCCTTGTCCGCCGTCGTGGTTGCCAGCGCCGACAGCACCTGGCCTACCGTCGCCTCCGATTTCAGGACATCGTTATAGGTGCCCGCCGTGATCTTGAGCTCGGTCGCCAGCGCATCCATGAACTGGAGTGCATCGACGTCGACAGCCGCGAGCGCGTTGTAGTCCATCAGGCTCAGCGACAGGTTCGTGCCCAGCAGTCCGCCGAGGATGCCGTTGAGCACGCCGTCCTTGAGGCTCGCCAGGCGTGACCCGACCGAGAACGCCGCCTCCGCTGGCGCGCTGGCGACCGCGGTCGTGACGATCTGCCGATCGCCCAGAAGGGCACCGGCGAAATAGGTGGTGCCGTCCTTGCGGAAGGTGACGCGAACGGCATTGAAGGGTGTTGCCCCCACGACGAACCGCTGCAGGGCGGCAACGCTGGGATCGGCTGCGTAGTGGCCTTTCTCCACGAGGACCTGTTTGTAGCCCACAAGCGTGGGCTCGACGTCGAGACTTCCGACCAGCGACACGTCGCCGTTGCCATTGTTGGCGAACGCCTTCAGAACGGCCTCGTTGGCCTTGCCGATGTTCGCCGCACCGTAGATGGCCGCGAGGTCGGTGATCGACTGTGCTTCCCGGCGCTCGACGTAGAGCGAGCCTTCATCGACCGCGAAGGCTGCGACCGCGAGGCCGATCGGCAGCGTCAGCGCGAACATCGTCGCGATGTTGCCCCCGCAGGCCCGCCGAAACGCGCCAATTTTGTTCAGAATGGCCCCACGCATTCAGATGCCCCCCACCCTAATTGTCGACGATCGAGAAATGGTCTGCTCGGGCAGCGGCAGGATTGGCAGGAGATTCCAGATCGGCAGCTGCCTCGCGTCATAGCGCAAGGCGACCACGAACTGCTGCCCGTCCTTGTCGCTGTCCTTGACGTCGACGACGAGCTTCTTCCTGTCGATGAACACATATCCGTCGGCGTTGAGATCGATGTATCTCTGCGCGAGCGTCTTGCGCTCGGCTTCATCGAGACCCGCAATTGCCGTGCGGGCTGCATCGGCTGCCATTTGCTGGACGGAGTGCAGGGCGCCGAAAAAGATTCCGTAGGCGATCATCCCGAATACGAGGAGGATGAAGACCGGGACGACAATTGCGAATTCGATCGCTGAGGTGCCGGTTTGATTGATTAGGAAGGAAAGTCGGTCAGGAGGCCGTGTGCGTGGCAGGATGCCCCGCCGGTCATGAAGGTCAATCAGTTCCGTAAAAGGCTTGGAACCGTCGGCTCCGGCCTTGGCGTGCCGGCGAGAGGCCTTCAATGCACAAATGAGCTTGGCAGTGTGAGGGAGTTCTTTGGAAAACGGTTTGTACTTCAAGTATTCATGCTCTTCCATGTGCCACCTGTTCGGTTGGCTGCGATCTATGTCCGGACACCAAATTGGGTGCTCCTAAGATCAAGGCCATCCTGCCTCTGGAAGATTATCGCTTTGCTAATGAAGTAGTTTGTGAAGGAATATGCTCAAGAATTGTTCAAGCTTGAAGATAAAATTCGAATGGGATTTTAAGGAAATTTGACCGCGGAGCGTGCCCTCTGTAGGGCAGTGCAAGCTGAGGTTGATCGGTTATATTTATGTACCCCAAGCAGATCAAACACATGGTAATGTGGATCGGCGGACACCGCGTCAAGCCATTGCTCAAAATGGCAAATGAAGGAACGTGAATTGGCCGAAGGTATTCCTATGGCAGAAAATCTGCGAACACCTATTGTCCGGCAAGTTCGGTAGAATGAAATCTATGCGGGAGTATGGCCGGGAAAGATATGGCGGCCCACATCTTTGATTTTTCTGGTCGGAGTGGCAGGATTTGAACCTGCGACCCCATCGTCCCGAACGATGTGCGCTACCAGGCTGCGCTACACTCCGTGACCAGACGGCGGGCTTATAGCTGCCGCTTCCGTATCCTGCAAGCGCCAAAGGACCGACTGGCACAATTTTTCGCAAGTAGGTAATCTTGCTGTGCTTTTAAGCCTTTGTGCTGCCTTTGCGTAAGGGGGGACAGCGCCTCAATCTTGCGGTAATCGGTGCAGGCTAGAGCGAATGCGCAGCGTTTGCGCAGGTGGAGTATAGTCGTGAACATCAAGCCAGTGGGCCAGGCCACACCCAACAGCTTCGAATTCGAGACGCGTGCGCTGGTCAAGCCTACCGGCTTCCGCGAGTACGACGCACGCTGGTGGTTCGGGCATCCGAGTTCCGCCAAGGAGCCGGAGCTCAACCTGATCGGCGTGCAGGCGCTGGGAATGGGCGTCGGCACGCTGATTCGCCGTCTCGGGGCCGGGCCGGACATCGTGACGGGCCACGACTTCCGCTCCTATTCGCTGTCGATCAAGCTGGCGCTGGTTTCGGGCCTGATGGCCACGGGCGCGCGCGTCAAGGACATCGGACTGGCGCTGTCGCCCATGGCCTATTTCGCCCAGTTCGCGCTCGACACCCCCTCGGTCGCCATGGTGACGGCCTCGCACAACGAGAACGGCTGGACCGGCGTCAAGATGGGCGCGCAGCGCCCGCTGACCTTCGGTCCGGACGAGATGACGGCCCTCAAGCAGATCGTCCTCAACGGCGACTTCGACCTGACCGGCGGCGGTGCCTATGAATTCGTGCCGGATTTCCGCAAGACGTACCTCGACGATCTCGTCGCCGGCAAACGCATCACCCGCAGGCTGAGGGTGGTGGCCGCATGCGGCAACGGCACCGCCGGCGCCTTTGCACCCGAGGCACTGGAGCGCATCGGCTGCGAGGTCATTCCGCTCGACGTCGAACTCGACCACTCGTTCCCGCGCTACAACCCCAACCCCGAGGACATGCAGATGCTGCATGCCATCAGGGACAAGGTGCTGGAGACGGGCGCCGACGTCGGCCTCGGCTTCGACGGTGACGGCGACCGCTGCGGCGTGGTCGACAATGAGGGCAACGAGATCTTCGCCGACAAGGTGGGCGTCATGCTCGCGCGCGATATCTCGGCGCTCTATCCGAACTCGACCTTTGTCGTCGACGTGAAGTCGACCGGCTTGTTCAACACCGACAAGGCGCTGGCTGCCAATGGCGCGAAGACCGACTACTGGAAGACCGGGCACTCCTATCTCAAGCGTCGCGTCGCCGAACTGGGCGCCATCGCCGGCTTCGAGAAGTCCGGCCATTTCTTCTTCAATCCGCCGATCGGCCGCGGCTATGACGATGGCATCGTCACGGCCATCGCCGTCTGCCAGATGCTCGATCGCAGCCCAAGCAGGTCGATGGCTGATCTCTATCGCGATCTGCCACTGACCTATGGCACGCCGACCATGTCGCCGCATTGCGACGACGAGCTGAAATATGGCGTCGTCGACAAGGTGGTCGCCGATTTCGAGGCGATGAAGCGCAGTGGCGAGATCTTTGCCGGCCAGAAGATCGTCGATCTCGTGACCGTCAATGGCGTGCGTGTCGTTGCCGAGGACGGCACATGGGGTCTGGTGCGCGCATCCTCCAACAAGCCGGAACTGGTCGTGGTGGTGGAGAGCCCGGTGTCATCCGAGCGCCGGCGCGAGATGTTCGATGCGGTGGATGCGGTGCTGAGGCGCAATCCGGCCGTCGGCGCCTACAACCAGACCTTCTGAGGGAAGCGGGTATGGCTGAAAGAATCGCCAGTTTTGTCATGAGTGGCGGCGTGGGCTCCAGGCTCTGGCCGCTGTCGCGCGAGGACAACCCCAAGCAGTTCCATGATCTTTCGGGCGACGGCTCGATGCTGGTCAAGACGTTGAAGCGGCTGGCCGCACGGGACGAAGGCGAAACGCCGATTTTCCTCATCGCATCGGAACGCCACGCGGCACGGGTGCGCGCCGACCTTGCCGCGATCGAACTTTCCGGCGGCGGCGCGATCTTCGAGCCGACGGGCCGCAACACGGCTGCCGCGGTGGCAATTGCCGCGCTGCAGACGATCAAGGCCTATGGCGACGGCATCGTGCTGGTGGTGCCTTCGGACCACGAGATTTCGACGCAGCGTCAGTTCTGGGACACGGTCGAACGCGGCGTGCCGGCGGCCCGGGCCGGCCGCATGGTTGTGTTCGGCATCCGCCCGACCGCGCCCGAGACGGGCTACGGCTACATCGAGGCTGGCGCCGACACCGGCGGCGTGTCCGACGTAACGCGCTTCGTCGAGAAGCCTGACCTCAAGACGGCGGAGGTCTATCTCGCTGCCGGCAACTTCTTCTGGAACGCGGGCATCTTCCTGTTCAAGGCAAGCGCCATGCGCGACGCCTTCCTGAAGCACCAGCCGGAAATCTGGCAGAAGGCCGAGACTGCGTTCAAGGCCGCGACCAGCGATCTCTCCGGCGTCTACATGCCGCTGGATGCCTATCAGGCCATACCGTCCAATTCGATCGACTATGCCATCATGGAGCGTGTCAGTGGCATAGCCATGGTGCCGGCGAGTTTCCGCTGGAACGATCTCGGCTCGTGGCAGTCGCTGCTCGACGTTAGCCCCTCCGACAAGGACGGCAATGTCATCGTCGGCGACGTGGTTGCGATCGACTGCGAAAACTCCTACCTGCGCGGTGACGGACGGCTGCTTTCGGCGATCGGCATGAAGGACGTCGCCATTGTCTCGACCTCCGATGCGACCTTCGTCGCGCCGGTCAGCCACAGCCAGAACGTCAAGAAGATCGTCGAGCAGCTCGAAAAAAGCGGGCGCCTGGAGACGAAGTTCACGCCCGCGCACGGCCGGGTGCTGGCCAACGGCGCCTGGCGTCGGCGCGTCCAGCACTGGCTGATGGACGAGACGTTGCCGCTGTGGTCCACCGTTGGTGTCGACGAACAGTTCGGCGGGTTCCACGAGGCGCTCGGCTTCGACGCGCGGCCGCTGGCCAAGCCCAAGCGCATGCGCACGATGGCGCGCCAGGTCTATGCCTTCGCGGTGGCCAAGCAGCGCGGCTGGGACGGCAATGCCGACCAATTGATCGACCATGGCATCCGTTTCATGGCCGACAAGGGCCGCACCGACCGCGGCGGCTGGGTGCGGGCGCTGAACCCCGACGGCAGTGTCGTCGACCCGGTCGAGGACGCCTACGACCACGCCTGCGTGCTCTTGGCACTGGCGCATGCGCATCGCGTCGGCAACGCCGAGGCGCTAGCGCTTGCCGAGCAGACCTTCGCCTTCCTCGACAAGCACCTCGAGGACGAGCGCATGACGGGCTTCATGGAAAGCCCCGACGGCGAAGGCTTGCGGCGCTCCAATCCGCACATGCATCTGCTGGAGGCATTTCTCGCCTGGCATGCGGTGACCGGCGACAGGGCGTATCTGCGCCGCGCGGCCCGCATCATCGATCTGTTCCGCAGCCACTTCTTCGAAGTCGACAGCTGGACCTTGGGCGAGTTCTTCGACCGCGACTGGCATCCGGCCTCAGGCGAGAAGGGCCAGTGGACCGAGCCGGGCCACCATTTCGAATGGGCTTCGCTGCTGGTCGACTTCGCCGACAAGAGCGGCCAGAAGGAACTGGTTGCCTTCGGCCGCAAGCTCTATGCGTCGGCTGTCGCCAACGGGCTCAACCGCGCGACGGGACTGGCCTATGGCGCAGTGTCCCGGCAAGGCTTGCCGCTCGACCGCATCTCGCGCAGCTGGCCGCAGACCGAGGCGATCAAGGCGGCCGTGGCGCTCGACGGCACCGGCGGCCCCGATCTCAAGCCCGAGATCGAGGCACGTGTCGGTCGCCTGTTCCGCTGGCACATCGATCCGGCGCCTCAAGGGTTGTGGATCGACCAGATCGACGAGCGCGGCCGCTCGCTGGCCAAGGAAGTGCCGGCGAGCATCTTCTACCATCTGGTGACGGCGCTGACGCAGTATCTCGACAAGACCGAGGACGTCGCTCACTAGCGATCAGGCAAAGAAAAAGCCGGCCCATTGGCCGGCTTTCGCATTTTGGGTCTGGACGATCAGTACGGGCTGCCGACGTCGCCGGTCTCGACGTAGACAGTTTTCAGCTGGGAATAGTGCTGGAGTGCGGCAAGCGAGTTTTCGCGGCCGATGCCCGACTGCTTGGCGCCGCCGAAGGGAAGTTCGACCGGCGTCAGGTTGTAGGCGTTGATCCAGCAAGTGCCGGCCTTGAGTTCACCGATGACGCGATGGCCGCGCGTGATGTCCTTGGTGAACACGCCGGCCGCGAGGCCGAACTCGGTGTCGTTGGCGCGCGCGATCGCTTCCTCTTCGCTGTCGAAGGACAGAACGCTCATGACCGGACCGAAGATTTCCTCGCGGGCGATGCGCATGTCGTCCTTGACGCCGGCGAAGACGGTCGGCTCGACGAAGAAGCCGCCCTCGAAGCCCTGCAGCGACGGTGTGCCGCCGCCGCAGCGCAGCTCGGCGCCCTCGTTCTTGCCGACGGCGATGTAGTCGAGAACCTTGTCGTGCTGCGCCTTGCTGACCAGCGGGCCCATCTGGGTGTCGGGATCGAGCGGGTCGCCGATGCGGATCGCCTTGGTGCGTTCGACCAGGCGCTCGACGAAGCGGTCGTGCAGGCCCTTCTGGACGAAGACGCGGGTGCCATTGGAGCAGATCTGCCCGGTCGAGTAGAAGTTGCCAAGCATGGCGCCGCCGATGGCGTTCTCCAGGTCGGCGTCGTCGAAGACGATGATCGGCGACTTGCCGCCGAGTTCCATCGTCGCATGCTTCATGTGCGAGCCGGCGAGCGACAGCACCTTCTTGCCCGTGGGCACCGAGCCTGTGAGCGAGATCTTGTCGACGACCGGATGCGAGGCAAGCGCCGCGCCGACGTCGCCATACCCTTGGACGACGTTGAACAGACCGTCGGGCAGACCGGCTTCGGTGTAGATTTCCGCGAGAGCCAGCGCCGACAGCGGCGTGTTTTCGGAAGGCTTGAACACCATGGCGTTGCCCATGGCGAGCGCGGGGGCAGACTTCCAGCCGGCGATCTGGATGGGATAGTTCCAGGCGCCGATGCCGACGCAGACGCCGAGCGCCTCGCGCTTGGTGTAGGCGAAGGGACCGCCGAGATCGACATAGTCGCCGTTGAAGGCGGCTACTGCCCCGGCGAAGAACTCGAGGCAGTCGGCGGCGGACGCCGCGTCGGCGACAAGCGTCTCCTGGATCGCCTTGCCGGTGTCGAGGGTCTCCAGCCTGGAGAGCTCCTCATTGCGGGCGCGGAGAATGTCGGCGGCCCGCCGCAGGATACGGCCGCGTTCGACCGGCTTCAGACGGGCCCAGGCCGGCTGTGCCTCGCGCGCGGCCTCGACGGCCAGCTCGACGATGTTCTGCGTTGCCGACCGCAGTTCGGCGATTGTCTCGCCGGTGGCCGGATACATAACAGGGATCAGGGCTCCGCGTTCGTCGTCTATGTAGCGGCCGTTGACATAATGCGAGGCTTTGGGCTGGGCGCGCATGCGTTTGCTCCAGTTGTATTTTCGGTGTCCGGGCGAGTTGGCCGGATGATGCTCTATCTGTCGGAGACCTGCCAGCGCGGATTGATCCACGGCTCCTGGTTGGACGGCGCGAGCGGGGATCGGCCGAGGATATGGTCGGCCGCCTTCTCGCCGGTCATGATCGACGGTCCGTTGAGGTTGCCGTTGGTCACGCGCGGGAAGATCGAGGAGTCGGCGACGCGCAGGCCCTCGACGCCGATCACCCGGCATTCCGGATCGACCACGCTGGTCGGGTCGTCGGCGCGACCCATGCGGCACGTGCCGCAAGGGTGGTAGGCGCTTTCCGAATGCTCGCGGATGAATGCGTCGAGCTGCTCGTCGGTCTGGACCTGGCTGCCCGGGGAAATCTCCTTGCCGCGGAACGGATCGAAGGCCGACTGGGCAAAGATCTCGCGGGTGAGGCGGATGCAGTGGCGGAAGTCCTCCCAGTCGTCGGGGTGCGACATGTAGTTGAAGCGGATTTCCGGCTTGGCCCACGGATCGCTCGACCTGAGGCTGATCGAGCCGCGCGACTTCGACCGCATCGGCCCGACATGGGCCTGGAAGCCATGCGACTTGGCCGCCGCCTTGCCGTCGTAGCGCACGGCCGCCGGCAGGAAATGGAATTGGATATCGGGATAGTCGACGCCGGCTTTCGAGCGCACGAAGGCTGCGGCCTCGAAATGGTTGGTGGCGCCGAGCCCGGTCTTGAACAGCAGCCACTCGGCCCCGATCAGCGCCTTGGAGAAAGGGTTGAAGACCGAGTGCAAGGTGATCGGCTGCGTCGCCTCCTGCTGGATGTAGAGCTCCATGTGGTCCTGGAGGTTCTGGCCGACGCCGCGCCGGTCGGCGACCACCGCGATGCCATGCTTCTTCAGGTGCTCGGCGGGTCCGATGCCAGACAGCATCAGCAGCTTTGGCGAGTTGATCGAGGAGGCAGCAATGATCACCTCGCGTCGTGCCTTAACGATCTGAATCTTCTTGCGAGCTTCGATCTCGACACCGACCGCGCGTTGATTCTCGATCACCACGCGTCGGGCGAAGCCATTGACGACACGGACATTTCCGCGCTTCAGCGCCGGCCGCAGATAGGCGTTGGCCACCGACCAGCGCCGACCGCCATGGATGGTCTGCTCCATGGCACCGAACCCTTCCTGCTTCGAGCCGTTGTAGTCCTCGGTCAGCTCGAAACCGGCTTGCTGGCCCGCCTCGACGAAGGCCTGGTAGAGCGGGTTCCTGCGGGGGCCGCGCTGTATGTTGAGCGGACCCGAGGTGCCGCGCCAGCCGTCCTCGCCGCCGTTCGCATGTTCCATGCGCTTGAAGTAGGGCAGCACGTCGGCGTAGCCCCAGCCGGCAGCACCCTGTTCGGCCCAGTGGTCGAAGTCGTGGGCGTGGCCGCGGACATAGACCATGCCGTTGATCGAGGATGAGCCGCCCAAAACCTTGCCGCGTGGGGTGGCCAGTACGCGACCGTCGAGATGCGGCTCCGGCTCACTGGCATAGCCCCAGTCGTAGCGGCTCATGTTGAGCGGAATCGACAGTGCCGACGGCATCTGGATCAGCGGGCCGAAATCGGTGCCGCCATATTCGATGACGATCACCGAGTGCTTGCCGTCCTCCGACAAGCGGTAGGCCATGGCCGAGCCGGCGGAGCCGGAGCCGACGATTACGAAATCTGCTTCAAGCATTGTTCACATGGACCATAAAATCGGCGAGCGAGACGTTGCCGCCGGTTGCGACGACGAGCACGGTCTTGCCGGACACGTCGACCTTTCCTCCCAGAAGTGCCGCCAGCGAAGAAGCACCCGACGGCTCGAGCACGAGCTTCAGGCGCTCGAATGCCACCTTCATCGCGCCGCGGACGGTTGCGTCGTCGACCGTCAGGCCGCGCACGTTGGTGGCCGTCACGGCTGCGTAGGGTGCTTCGCCCGGCTTGCGCGCCATCAGCCCGTCGCAGATCGACTTCGGGCCGAGCGGCATGGTTTCGATGGCGCCGTGGGCGAGCGAGCTGCCCATGCCGTTGAAGCCTTCGGGTTCGACGGCGAACACCTGCGTTGACGGCGAAAGATAGTGGAAGGCGAGCGACACGCCGCCGATCAACCCGCCGCCGCCGACCGGGCAGAGCACGATGTCGGCCGCGACGCCCTTCGCCGCCAGCTGTTCCAGCGCTTCGAGCCCGGCGCCTGCCTGGCCGGCGACGATTTCCGGGTCGTCGAACGGATGCAGCAGGGCGAGGCCCTCGGTCTCCGAGATCTCGCGCGCCTTGGCTGCGGCGACCTCTTCGCGGGCGCGATCGCCGTGGTCGGTGAGCACGACGCGGGCGCCGTAGCCCTTGGTCGCTTCGCGCTTGGCGGCGGGGGCGTCGATAGGCATGACGATGGTGACGGGGATATCGAGTGCCTGGCCGGCGGCGGCAAGGCCCTGGGCAAAATTGCCGGAGGAATAGGCGACCACGCCGCGCCTCGCCTCGTCGGCTGTCAGCTGCTTCAGCCGCCAGTAGGCGCCGCGCGCCTTGAACGAGCCGGCCCATTGCAGCGACTCGGCCTTGACGAAGACGCGCGCAGCGCCCGACTCACGGGCAAGGGCTGCAGATTCGAGCAGCGGCGTGAGTTGGGTCGCGCCCGAGGTCTCGGCATAGGCCTGGCGCAGCCTGTCCAGGCTCGGAACCGTCGTTGTCATCATTCGCCCCTCGGGAAACGCTTGCTCTCTTCGAGCACGTTGAGGTCCATGTGGTTGCGCATGTAGCGCTCGGACGCTTTCTGCAGCGGCTGGAAATCCCACGGGTAGTAGGCGCCGTTGCGCAGGGCGGGATAGACAACCCAGCGGCGCGCCTGACTTTCCCGCACGGCCGCATCGAAGGCCGCCATGTCCCAGCGAGCGCGGACCTTCGCCATGAAGCTGGCGACGAGGTCGGCGTGAGCAGGATCGGTTGCAAGGTTGGTAAGCTCTTGCGGATCCGATTCCAGATCAAACAGTTGCGGCGGGTCGATCTCGCAATGGACGAACTTGAAGCGGCCTTCGCGGATGGCGACCAGCGGGGCGTAGGAACCCTCGGCGGCATACTCCATGAGCACAGGGGCGGTTCGCGGCTTGCCGGCGGTGAGCGGAACGAGCGACTGGCCGTCGGTCCAGGGCGCTATGGCGGTCAGGTCGATTCCGGCGAGGTCGCACAGCGTCGGCAGAACGTCGAGATTGGAGGTCGGTGCGTCGATCCGTCCGCTCGGGATGGCCTTGCCCGCGACCATCAGCGGCACGCGCGCCGAGCCTTCGTAGAAGCACATCTTGAACCACAGGCCGCGCTCGCCCAGCATGTCGCCGTGGTCGGAGCAGAACAGGATGACCGTGTCGTCGAGCATGTGCGTGCGCTCGAGCACCGACATCAGCTCGCCGACCTTGTCGTCGATGTAGGAGATGTTGGCGAAGTAGCCGCGGCGTGAGCGGCGCACCTGCTCGGGCGTGATGTCGAAGCTGGCGTAGTCGCTGGCGAGGTAAAGGCGCTGCGAGTGCGGGTCCTGCTTGTCTTCGGGGATGAAGCCGACTTCGGGGTCGAGGGCAGGGCAATCCTCGTAAAGGTCCCAGTACTGCCGCCGGGCGACATAGGGGTCGTGCGGGTGGGTGAACGAAACGGTGAGGCACCAGGGGCGGCGCTCTGCCTGGTCGGAGACGCGGGCGAAGTCGTAGAGCTTCTGGGTCGCCAGGAAGGCGACCTCGTCGTCATACTCCATCTGGTTGCTGATCTCGGCCGTGCCGGCGCCGGTGACCGAGCCGAGGTTGTGGTACCACCAGTCGATGCGTTCGCCGGGCTTGCGGTAGTCCGGCGTCCAGCCGAAATCGGCCGGATAGATGTCGGTCGTCAGGCGTTCCTCGAAGCCGTGCATCTGGTCCGGCCCGACGAAATGCATCTTGCCCGAGAGCACGGTGTGATAGCCGGCGGCACGCAGGTGATGGGCAAAGGTCGGGATGGACGAGGCGAACTCGGCGGCGTTGTCGTAGACCCCGGTGCGCGACGGTAGCTGGCCCGACATAAAGGCGGCGCGGCCCGGCGCGCAGAGCGGAGAGGCGGTGTAGTTGTTCTTGAACCGCGCCGAGCGTGCTGCCAGCGCCTTGAGGTGCGGGGCGTGGAGGAAGCCGGCCGGCCCGTCTGGGAACAGGGTCCCGGCCAGCTGGTCGACCATGATGATGAGGATGTTCGGCTGGCGGGTCATGGCTTCGGTGACACCTGCGAAAGCTTGGTTTCCAGAAAGTCCTCGACCAGCGCGACGGCCGACGCCGCATTGGGGATGCCGTCGCGCAGGGCACGCCGAATGTAGAGGCCGTCGATGAGCGCCGCCGTCGCTTCGGCGACGCGCTCAGCCTCGCCATGCGGCAGGAGCCGGCCCAGGCCGCTCATCAGATTGGACTGGAGGCGGCGGGCATAGATACGCAGCAGGCGGCGCAACGCCGGCGACTTCTGCGCTTCCACGTAGAAGGCAAGCCATGCAGCGATGGTCTCGGAACGGAACTGCTTGTCCGAGAAATTCACCGAGATGACGGCCGAAACGCGGGCGCGCGGCGTCTCTGCCAGCCGCAGTGCCGCGGTCGTGTCCATAAGGAGTTCGGACAGCAGGTGCCGCATCGTGGCGGCAAGCAGTTCGTCCTTGGCGCCGAAATAGTGGTGCGCGAGGGCCGACGACACGCCGGCGCGGCCGGCAATCTCCGACATCGTCACGTCGAGCGTGCCACGTTCGCCGATCGCAGAGATCGTCGCGTCGATCAGCGCCTTGCGACGCAGCGGCTCCATTCCGACCTTGGGCATCAGCTTCCTCCGGCGAGCGACCTTATTTTTAATTGACTCATCAATCAATGAAAATGCGCGGCGCTCGTAGTTCCAATTGCGGCATTGCAACTTGGTCAAAATTGTTCATAGTTGAACGGAATTGAGGGCGTTGGAATCGCCTGGCAAATGGCGCAAAATGTGAATCGGCGACGGAGACGAACATGACCGCATGCATCGTGGGCTGGGCCCATTCGCGCTTCGGCAAGCTCGAAGGCGAGACGCTCGAAAGCCTCATCACCAAGGTCGCGAACGAAGCGCTCGAACATGCCGGCATCGGCCCGGACGATGTCGACGAGATCGTGCTCGGCCATTTCAACGCCGGCTTCTCGGCCCAGGACTTCACCGCGAGCCTCGTGCTCCAGGCCGATGACCGCTTGCGCTTCAAGCCGGCGACGCGTGTCGAAAATGCCTGCGCCACCGGGTCGGCCGCCGTGCGCCAGGGAATCCGCGCCGTGAATGCCGGCCAGCGAATCGTGCTGGTGGTCGGCGCCGAGCAGATGACCACGACGCCGGGGCCGGAGATCGGCAAGAACCTGCTGCGTGCCTCCTACCTGCCCGAGGATGGCGATACGCCTGCCGGCTTCGCGGGTGTGTTCGGCAAGATCGCCCAGGCCTATTTCCAGCGCTACGGCGACCAGTCGGACGCGCTGGCGATGATCGCGGCCAAGAACCACAAGAATGGCGTCGACAACCCCTACGCCCAGATGCGCAAGGATTTCGGCTTCGACTTCTGCCGCCAGGAGAGCGAGAAGAACCCCTTCGTCGCCGGGCCGCTGAAGCGCACCGACTGCTCGCTGGTGTCGGACGGCGCTGCCGCCCTGGTGCTGACCGACGCGACCACGGCGCTGAGGATGCGCCGGGCGATTGCCTTCCGCGCCAACGAGCACGTGCAGGACTTCCTGCCGATGTCGAAGCGCGACATCCTGCAGTTCGAAGGCTGCGAGGTGGCGTGGAACAAGGCGCTGAAGTCGGCCGGGATTTCGCTCGACGACCTCTCCTTCGTCGAGACGCATGACTGCTTCACCATCGCCGAACTGATCGAATACGAGGCGATGGGGCTGGCGCCGCGCGGCGAGGGTGCCCGCATCGCCATGGAAGGCATCACCGCCAAGGACGGCCGCCTGCCGGTCAATCCCTCCGGCGGCCTCAAGTCCAAGGGCCACCCGATCGGTGCGACCGGGGTTTCGATGCACGTGCTGACGGCCATGCAGCTGGCCGGCGAGGCCGGCGGCATCCAGGTCAAGGACGCCAGGCTCGGCGGCATCTTCAACATGGGCGGTGCGGCCGTCGCCAACTACGTCTCCATCCTGGACCGCATCAGATGAGGCATTCCGCCGTGGTCATCGGCGGCGCTTCGGGCATCGGCCTTGCAGTGGCCGAGCGCCTGATCGCCGACGGATGGCCGGTGGCGGTGATCGACCCCGACGGCGGAGCGCTCCAGGCGGCGGAAGATCAGATCGACAACGACGAAGTCGTCTTCATCGAGGCCGACCCGACCGACGAGGACGATGTGGCCGACGCCTTCGACCAGGTGGTCGACCGGCTTGGCCTCATAGGCGGCCTGGTTGCGATGACCGGGTTTGGGCGGAGTTCCTCGGTCGAGGACACCAGCGCCGAAACGTTGCGCGAGGCGCTCGACCTCAACCTCGTGGCCCCCTTCATCGCGGCGAAGGCGGCGCTCGAACGCATGGGCGCATCGCTTTCGATCGTCAGCATCGGTTCGTTGGCGGGGCTGCGGGCAAATCACGGCCAATTGGCCGTGGCCGCCTCGGAAGCCGGGCTCAAGCTGATGTCGCAGGCGCTGGCGCTCGAATGTGCGGGGCGCGGGGTCAGGGTGAATGCGATTGCTGCCGGTCCATCGGGTGAAGACGCATATGCGCCCGGCAATGGCCGCATCGAATCGAGGCATGTCCCGCAGGGGCGGTTTGCCGAACCGGACGAGATCGCAGCGGCTGCTGCATTCCTGCTTTCACCCGAAGCGAGCTACATCAATGGCCATACGCTGGCCGTGGATGGCGGATTGCTTGCAGCCGGGCTATCGATAGACCGACCGTGAGCGACCCTGCGTGAGATCGCGTCGGTCATCGATTGTTGCAGTTGCATGAAGGCTCGCTAGACATGACAAATCCGGTACTCGTCGAGATGCTGCGTGGCGGCACCGTCGAAAGCGTCCATCGCGGCTCGGTCGTGGTGATGGATGCGGATGGCGGGAAGGTTCTTGCCCTGGGCGACACCGCGCGGCCGGTGTTTCCGCGATCGGCCGTCAAGGCGATCCAGGCGCTGCCTTTCGTCGAGAGTGGTGCTGCGGACCGCTTCGGCTTCGGCGAGCGCGAACTGGCGCTTGCCTGCGCCTCGCACTCCGGCGAGCCGGGCCATGTCGAACTGGCGCAATCCATGCTGGCCAAGGCCGGTCTCGGAGCGGAGGCCCTGGAGTGTGGCGCGCACTGGCCGTCCGGACAGGGCGCGATGATTGGACTGGCGCGCAGCGGGGCGGCTCCGAGCGCTCTCCACAACAACTGTTCGGGCAAGCATGCGGGCTTCGTCTGCACCTGCAGGCACCTGGGCATCGACCATCGCGGCTATGTCGGCGCCGACCATCGCTTCCAGCAGATGGTTCGCCAGACGATGGAGCAAGTGACCGGCACGGCCCATGACGCCTCCAACCGCGGCACCGACGGGTGCTCGATCCCGACATTCGCCATTCCGCTCGACAATCTTGCCCTGGGCTTTGCCCGGATGGCGACCGGAACTGGTTTGGGACCGGAGCGAGCCAAGGCCGCGCGCCGGCTTCTTGCAGCCTGCATGGCGGAACCGTTCATGGTCGCCGGAACCGGAAGGGCCGATACCGAGTTGATGGAGGCTGCCCCCGGAAGGATCTTCGTCAAGGTCGGTGCCGAAGGCGTCTATTGCGCGGCGATGCCGGAGCTTGGGCTCGGCATCGCGCTCAAATGCGACGACGGCGCGGGCCGGGCGGCCGAGGTGATGATTTCGGCCGTGCTGGCCAGGCTTCTTTCGGGCGACGGCGGGCTGGCTGCCAGGATGCGACACGCGGCCAATCCTGTCCTGAAGAACTGGAACGCGATCGAGGCCGCGTCGCTCAGGCCAACCGAAGCACTAGCCTAAAGGGTGCTGAGATACGCTGAGATCAGCCGGCTTGTTATCGACCAAACGAAGGCCTAGGTTCTTTCCATGAGTAGAGCTTTCACACGTGAAGACGATAGCGAAAACCAGATCGCCGACATCGGCGAGAGGCCGGTAAGCACACACCGCAATCTGGTGACCGAGCACGGATTGGCGCAGATCGAGGCCGAGCTGGGCCGGCTGCGCGAGGATTTGGCGAAGGCCGAAGGCGAGGCCGACCGCGAGCGCATTGCGACGGTTTCGCGCGATCTTCGCTATTGGCAGGCGCGCCGGGAAAATGCGGAGGTCTCGGTTCCCGAACCTGACAGTTCCGTCGTGCGCTTCGGTATGAAGGTGACGATCGAGGACGATGACGGCAAGCGCAATGCCTGGCGCCTTGTCGGCGAAGACGAGGCCAATGCCGCCACGGGCAGCATTTCGCATGTTTCGCCCATGGCGCAGGCTCTTTTCGGCAAGGGCGTGGGCGAAGTCGCCACCGTCAACGGGCGCGATTGGGAGATCGTCGAGATCCGTATCTAGCTTTCGATTGCGATCGTGTGGTCGCGGAAGAACGCGGCGGCGCCCGCTTCATCGATCTCGCCGGCGGCGACGCCCATCACAAATAGATAAAGTGCGCCATCGTCTGCGATCAGTTCGTAGCCATTTACGGCCAGAAAGGTGCCGGCGGCGACAATCGCCGTTCGTTTGTTGCCGTCGACGAAGGCATGGTTGCGCGCGATGCCGAAGAGATATGCCGCGGCGAGCTCGATTACCGTAGGTTCGCCATAGATGGCCTTGGTTTCCGCCCGCGCCAGAGCAGACCCAAGGTCATTTTCGTCGCGCAGGCCGTGAGCGCCGCCATGCCGCTTCAGTTGCTCGGCATGCATTGCTTCCACGACGCGCCTGGATAGGAAA
This sequence comes from Mesorhizobium sp. CC13, assembly GCF_039907765.1. Lineage (NCBI taxonomy): Bacteria > Pseudomonadati > Pseudomonadota > Alphaproteobacteria > Hyphomicrobiales > Phyllobacteriaceae > Mesorhizobium > Mesorhizobium sp. CC13. Next base: position 498,678 of record NZ_JARDJI010000001.1, read on the forward strand.
AGCGGGCTCATTCGGCCAGCTTCTGAAGCGCGACCTTGTACTTGTCCATGAACTTGCGGGCGGCCTCCATCTGCCGTTCGAAGACGTCGTCGGTCGGCTTCAGGGTCAGGCCATCCTTGGACTCGATAATCTCCAAAGTATCGCCAGCCCTGAGATTGTGCCGGTCGAGCACCTCCTTGGGCAGGATCACGCCTTCCGAGTTTCCGATCTTGCGCACGGTCACGTTCATGGCTGCATCTCCATGTTATAACCCATGTATAACATGGAGGCTGGAAGGAACCAAGCCATTGTCGCCCGGTGAGGCGGCCACTATACCTTGCAGGGGCCGCGAAGGCGGTCGCGACATCGCATTGCCGGAGAGGAAGCCCATGGCGCAGGACGACAGCATTTTCATTGGTGCCAGCCGCAAGCCGGACGACAGCTACCAGCGGCCCGAAGCATTGCTGCTGAAATACGGCAACCGCCACGGCCTCGTCACCGGCGCGACCGGCACCGGAAAGACCGTGACGCTGCAGATTCTCGCCGAGGGTTTCTCGAATGCCGGCGTGCCGGTCTTCTGCGCCGACATCAAGGGCGATCTGTCGGGCATTGCCATGATGGGGGAGGCCAAGGACTTCCTGGTCGCCCGCGCCCAGGCGGTGAAGCTCGACCCCTATGAGTTCCAGGAATTCCCGGTGATCTTCTGGGACCTGTTCGGCGAACAGGGACATCCGATCCGGGCAACGGTGTCGGAGATGGGCCCGCTGCTCCTGTCGCGTCTCATGAACCTGACCGAGGCGCAGGAAGGCGTGCTGAACATTGCCTTCCGCATCGCCGACGAAGAGGGGCTCCTGCTGCTCGACATGAAGGACCTGCAGGCGCTGCTCGCCAACATCGCCGAACGCGCCGACGAGATCGGCGCCCGCTACGGCAACGTGACCAAGCCTTCGGTCGGGGCGATCCAGCGTTCGCTGCTCGTCCTGGAGCAGCAGGGCGGCAATAACTTCTTCGGCGAGCCGGCGCTGAAGATTGCCGACATCATGCGGACGACCCGCGATGGCCGCGGCGCGATCAACGTTCTGGCCGCCGACAAGCTGATGATGAACCCGCGGCTCTATGCGACCTTCCTGCTCTGGCTGCTCTCTGAGCTGTTCGAGGTGCTGCCGGAGGTGGGCGATCCCGACAAGCCGAAACTGGTCTTCTTCTTCGACGAAGCGCATCTCCTGTTCGACGAAGCGCCGAAGATCGTGGTCGACCGGGTCGAGCAGGTCGTGCGCCTGATCCGATCAAAGGGCGTGGGCGTCTATTTCGTCACCCAGAACCCGCTCGACGTTCCGGATACCGTGCTCGCCCAGCTCGGAAACCGGGTGCAGCACGCGCTGCGTGCCTACACGCCGCGCGAGCAGAAGGCGGTGAAGACGGCCGCCGATACATTCCGGCCGAACCCGGACTTCGACTGCGCGACCGCCATCACCCAGCTCGGCACCGGAGAAGCGCTGGTTTCGATGCTCGAGGCCAAGGGCGTGCCGGCGATGGTGCAGCGGACGCTCATCCGTCCGCCGGCTTCGCGCCTCGGCCCGGTTACCGCCGACGAGCGGCGCAAGCTGATCAACGAGAGCCCGGTCGCCGGCCAGTACGACCAGACGGTCGACCGTGAATCGGCGTTCGAAAGGCTGCAGAAGAAGGCAGCCGAGGCTCAGCAGGCGCAGCAGGAGGCCCAGAAGGCGGATACCGGTGGCGGCGGCTGGACGATCCCGGGCTTTGGCAACGACGGCGACCGCACGTCCGGTGGCGCCCCGCGGCAGCGCAGCAGCTCTGGCCGCCAATCCGTGGCCGAAGCCGCGATCAAGTCGGTGGTCCGCTCGGTCGGCTCGTCGCTCGGACGCGAGCTGGTTCGAGGAATTCTGGGGAGCCTGAAGAAGGGCTTCTAGAGCGGTTCCGCCTTTCTTCGAATTGCGAGAACGCTCTATCTCTTTGTTTTGACGCAATTCCGGACGGAAAACCGCTTCACACTTTTCCTGGAATTGCTTTAACGAAAACGGCGGCGTGCAAAGGCACGCCGCCGCAATATTTGGTCAATCCGAAATCAGATCAAGCGGTACCAAGCCCGCTGGTGACCAGGATCGGGCTTCCGTTGGGAACGCGATCGTAGAGGTCGATCACGTCCTGGTTCATCATGCGGACGCAGCCCGAGGAAACCGCCTTGCCGATCGACCACCATTCCGGCGAGCCGTGGATACGGTAAAGCGTGTCCTGCTTGTTCTGGAAGATGTAGAGCGCACGGGCGCCGAGCGGGTTGGTCAGCCCGGGCTGCATGCCGCCGTTGCGGGCGCTGTACTTCTCGAGTTCCGGCTGGCGGGTGATCATTTCATCCGGCGGGGTCCAGGTCGGCCACTTGCGCTTCCACTGCATGACGGCGCGGCCGGACCATGCAAACCCCTGGCGTCCGAGGCCGACGCCATAGCGCAGCGCCTCGCCGTTTTCACGCACCAGATACAGGAAGAAGGCCGACGTATCGACCACGATGGTGCCGGGCCGCTCACCGGTGGGATCGGGAACGATCTGCCGCATGAACTTGCTCTGGACCTTCTTGAGCGGGATCGCCGGGATCTCATACCCCTCGTCGACGACGGACGAGTACATGGTCGTATAGTCGCCGAATGCCGGCTCGACGCTGGCGGGCGGCTGTCCCACGGAAGCGGCCGAAGCCTGATCGCCTCCGTTGGTGGTGGCGCAAGCCGAAAGGGCCGCCGTTGCGGCGCCGGCCGCCGTCAGATTCAGGAAGCCGCGACGGCTTAGGGATGGCTTAGGGGGAAGAATTATGGACATGACAGCAGTCTGGAGTTCCAGTTCGGATGATATGGTGAATATAAAAGAAACCTGTTGCGTTCGCATTAACGCGTATGATGATAGGCGTCGTTAATTCAGGCTTGAAGGTGGAAAAACAATGGCAAATCTGTGATCGACTGATCACTGTTGCTATATTGCCACAAGTGTTGCAGTGACGACTTAGCCGTGCGTCAGCAAACCTTCCAGCGACGGAAGGATTAAATGCGGCGGATGGTCGCTATATTCGTCAGGCTGTGAATTTCGATTTATCCAGACGGTGCGGAAGCCGAACTTTGCCGCGCCTGCTATGTCCCAGCGGTTGGACGACTGGAAGGACACCGCGTCCGGATAGAGCCGCCAGTTGCTCGCCACGAGGTCGTAGACGGACTGATCCGGCTTGAAGCGGCGGACGCTTTCCACCGAGAACACTTCGTCCAGGATCATGTCGAGAGCCGCGGACCGTACCGCAGCGTCGAGCATCTCGGGCGATCCGTTCGAAAGGATGGCCAGTCGTGCGCCGTTGTCCTTGAGCGCGCGCAGCACGGCCGGAACCTCCGGATAGCAGTCGAGGTGCCAATAGGCGTCGAGCAGTTTCGCGCGCATCGCAGGGTCGACCGACGGAACCTTGCGGAAGGCGTAGTCGAGCGCCTGCTCGGTCAACTGCCAGAAATCGGCGTGGGCGCCCATGAGCGTGCGGACCCAGGAATATTCGAGCTGCTTGGCCCGCCATATCTCGGACAGCAACAGGCCGTCGGGACCGATTTCGGCAGCATGTCGCCGCACGGCCGCATGGATGTCGAACAGCGTGCCGTAGGCGTCGAATATGTAGGCTGCATGGCGCATGGCAGGGTTTTCCACCGACTTGCCGGCTGACGCAAGGGCGCCGAGCGTCTGGCTCCAACATTTCGGCCGGCTGCCGGTTGACGTGCCTGGACAAAGCCTCTTCCATGACCGCCATCAATCGGATGTTACGGGAAACCTACAATGACGCTGGCAGCGGCTGCACAATCCACGACTTGGACCTTCGTTGATGGAGACTGGTACGAGGGTAACGTTGCGGTCATCGGGCCGCGCAGCCACGCCATGTGGCTGGCGTCGACCGTGTTCGACGGCGCCCGCTGGTTCGAAGGCGTGGCTCCCGATCTCGAGGCCCATTCCCGGCGCGTGAACGCATCGGCGATCGCGCTTGGCCTGAAGCCGACGATGGCTGCGGAAGACATTGTCGGACTGACCTGGGACGGGCTCAAGAAGTTCGACGGCAAGACGGCCGTCTACATCCGCCCCATGTACTGGGCCGAGCACGGCGGCTACATGGGCGTGCCGGCCGATCCCGCGTCGACCAGGTTCTGCCTTTGCCTCTATGAAGCGCCAATGATCCCGCCGGCGGGCTTCTCGATCGGCCTGTCGCCGTTCCGCCGCCCGAGCCTCGAGACGATGCCGACCAACGCCAAGGCGGGCTGCCTGTACCCGAACAACGGCAGGGCGATCCTGGAAGCCAAGATGCGCGGCTTCGACAATGCGCTCGTGCTCGACATGCTCGGCAATGTCGCAGAGACCGGCTCGTCGAACATCTTCATGGTCAAGAACGGCCAGGTCTTCACGCCGGCACCCAACGGGACCTTCCTTTCCGGCATCACGCGGACCCGCACAATGGGCCTGCTTGCGGAACGTGGCATGTCCGTCGTCGAGAAGACGCTCTCGGTGCGGGAATTCCTCGAGGCCGACGAGATCTTTTCCACCGGCAACCACTCGAAGATCGTCCCGATCACGCGGATCGAAGAAAGAATTCTCCAGCCGGGACCGGTAGCAAAATTGTCGCGCGAGCTATATTGGGAATGGGCGCACTCGGCCCCCAGGGCCTGAGCGGCGCAAACCGAAAAAACGCGCCTCGCAACCGTTGTCACATGCAGGTGGCAACCTATCTCTAGACGGCATACACATGCCGCGATTTTGCCAGCAAGGGAGTATGATCCATGGCTTTTGAATTGCCCGAATTGCCCTACGACTACGAGGCGCTGCAGCCCTTCATGTCGAAGGAGACGCTCGAGTACCATCACGACAAGCACCACAAGGCCTATGTGGACAACGGCAACAAGCTGGCGGCCGAAGCTGGCCTGGACAAACTCTCGCTGGAAGAGGTCGTGAAGCAGTCGTTCGGCAAGAACGCCGGCCTGTTCAACAACGCCGCCCAGCACTACAACCACGTCCATTTCTGGAAGTGGATGAAGAAGGGCGGCGGCGGCAACAAGCTGCCCGCCGCGCTGCAGAAGGCGGTAGACGCCGATCTCGGCGGCTACGACAAGTTCAAGGCTGACTTCATCGCCGCCGGCACCACGCAGTTCGGTTCGGGCTGGGCCTGGGTTTCCGTCAAGAACGGCAAGCTCGAGATCTCCAAGACCCCGAACGGCGAGAACCCGCTGGTCCACGGCGCGACCCCGATCCTGGGCGTCGACGTGTGGGAGCACTCCTACTATATCGACTATCGCAACGCGCGCCCGAAGTACCTGGAGGCTTTCGTCGACAGCCTGATCAATTGGGACTACGTGCTTGAGCTCTATGAAAAGGCGAAGGGCTGAATAGATCAGCCCGACGACCATTACTTGATCAAGTAAGTGAAATCCCCGGCCTACGCCGGGGTTTTCATTTTGTTATTCGATGTGATCGACCAACCTTCCAGATCACGTAAGCGTGAAGAGAATTCCGGGACGAATTCGGCCAGTTTCGCCGTTGCCCCAAGGCAGCATTTGCAACCCCGGAGAGGACTGATGAGAAAATACGTACTTGCCATCACGGCGCTGGCGCTCGCGACCACGGCGGCGCTTGCCGATGTGATCGCCGATCGCAAGGCGGTCATGAAGGAAAACGCAAAGCAGGTCGGCGTCCTCGTGTCGATGGTCAAGGGCGAAACACAGTTCGATGCCGCGGCCGTCCTGGCGGCGCTGACGACTCTCAACGACAACGTCCAGAAGATCGACGTGGCTGCTTCGTTCCCCGCGGGAAGCGACCAGGGCGACACCACGGCCTCGCCGAAGATCTGGACGGATGCGGCAGGATTCCAGGCGCAGGTGGACAAGTTCAAGTCGGTCACCGCCACTGCCGCCGCGGCTCCGGCCCAGGATCTCGACGCGCTGAAGGCTCAGGTCGGCACGATCGGCCAGACTTGCGCCGCCTGCCATGAGGCCTTCCGCGTCAAGAAGGGCTGATCCTCTGCGGATGGCTATTCTCAGGAAGTTGACGATTGCGGCTCTGGCGCTGGGTGGCGCCGGGGCCGCGGTCTTTTGGTGGCTGACCGAACCGGAAAGACTGGGACCCGAGACGCTCGCGTCGCTCGGGACGGGAGATGCCGTTCGCGGCCAGCGCATCTTCGACGCGGGCGGCTGTGCCTCCTGCCACGCCCGGCCGAAGGCGGAAGGCGATGCCCGCCTGCAGCTCGTCGGCGGTGTCGAGCTCAAGACGCCGTTCGGAACCTTCGTGGCGCCGAACATTTCGTCGGACCCGACCGACGGCATTGGGGCCTGGTCGTTGGAAGACTTCGCCAATGCCATGCTGAAGGGGGTGTCGCGCGACGGACGGCATCTCTATCCGGCATTTCCCTACCCGTCCTATGCGCGCATGCAGCCGGGCGACGTCGCCGACCTCTATGCCTTCATGAAGACGCTGCCGCCGGTGGCGGGCAGGGCGCCCGACCACAGCCTCAGTTTCCCCTACAACGTCCGGCGGGGGGTGGGCCTCTGGAAGCTGCTCAACCTCAGCGACGAACCGGTCGTGGCCTTCGCAGGCGGCACGCCCGAAAAGGTGCTGCGGGGACGCATGCTGGTCGAAGGCGCGGGCCATTGCGGCGAATGCCACACGCCGCGCGCACTCGACGGCGGACCGAAGCGGAGCCAGTGGCTGGCCGGCGCCGTGGCGGCGGAAGGCACGGGCGTAGTCCCCAACATCACGCCGGGCGGGAATGGCATCCGGAGTTGGTCCGAAAGCGACATTGCGGGCTACCTCGAAACCGGCTTCACGCCGGAATTCGATTCCGTCGGCGGCACGATGGTCGAAGTGCAGAAGAACATGGCGCGGCTCGCGGCCGAGGACCGCGAGGCCATCGCGGCCTATCTCAAGGCGATCCCGGCAGAGCCGAACGGCTATCCGCCGGCGAAGGCGGCTGCGAACTGAACCGGCCGGCGGCGCGTGCCGCCGGCTCGGTTGGCTCCGATCAGGCGCGCTGCGCGATCTTCAGCGCGAAGGCATAGTTGAACGCAATCTCCTCCAGCCTCGAGAAGCGGCCGGAGGCGCCTGCATGGCCTGAATCCATGTTGATCTTGAACAGGACCGGGTTGGCGCCCGCCTTGCATTCGCGCAGGCGGGCGACCCATTTCGCCGGCTCCCAATAGGTGACGCGCGGATCGGTGAGGCCGGCAACGGCGAGGATCGGCGGGTAGTCGAGCGCCGCGACGTTGTCGTAGGGCGAATAGGCCGCAATCGTCTCGTAGTCGTGCTCCGAGGTGATCGGATTGCCCCATTCGGGCCATTCGGGCGGCGTCAGCGGCAGCGTGTCGTCCAGCATCGTGGTGAGCACGTCGACGAAGGGGACTTCGGCGATGATGCCGCCGAAGGCCTCGGGCGCCATGTTGGCGACCGCCCCCATCAGCATGCCGCCGGCGGATCCGCCCTGCGCGACGATATGGTCGTGGGCGGTGTAGCGCTCCGCCACGAGATGCCTGGCGCAGGCAATGAAATCCCTGAAGGTGTTCTGCTTGGCGGTCCGCTTTCCGTCTTCGTACCAGGCGTAGCCCTTGTCCTTGCCGCCGCGAATGTGGGCGATGGCGTAGACGAAGCCGCGATCTACCAGCGAAAGGCAGTTGGTGTTGAACGAGGCCGGTATGGCGATCCCGTAGGAGCCGTAGCCATAGAGCAGGCACGGCGCGGAGCCGTCGAGCGTGGTGTCGCGGTGATGGATCAGCGAGATGGGCACCAGTTCGCCATCCTCCGCCGGCGCCATCAGCCGCCGTGTGACGTAGTCTTCGGCGTTGTGGCCGGAAGGTACTTCCTGGGTCTTGAGCAGGGCGCGTTCGCGCGTCCGCATGTCGTAGTCGAAGACCTGCGCCGGCGTGGTCATCGACGAGTAGCTGAAGCGGATGATGTCGGTGTCGTATTCGTACGAACCCGACAGGCCGAGCGAATAGGCTTCTTCGGCAAAGGCGATGTGGTGCTCGTCGCCGGTGGCCCGTTCATGGACGACGATCCGCGGCAGGCCGTCCTTTCGTTCCAGGCGGACCATGTAATCCTTGAAGCCCATGACCGACAGGATCAGGCGGCCGGGCTCGTGGGCGACCAGTTCCTTCCAGTTGGCGCGTACCGGATCGGCAGCCGGAACGGTCATGACCTTGAAGTCCTTGGCGCCGTCGGCATTGGTCAGCACGAAGAAGATGTCGCCGCCCTCCTCGAGGTCGTATTGCAGGCCGGTCTCGCGCGCGGCGACGAGCTTGGGTTCGGCGGCCGGGTCGGAGGCGGGGAAGAGCCGGTATTCGGAGGTCTCATGATCGCTGATCGAGATCATGATCCACTCGTTGCTACGCGTGCCGCCGACATTCATGAAGAAACCCGGATCGGTTTCCTCGTAGACCAGCCGGTCTCCGGCGGCGTCGCTGCCTACCGCATGGTACAGGACTTTCGAGGGCCGGTGGTTCGGGTCGAGGCGGGTATAGAAAAAGCCCTTGTTGGCGCCGTCCCAGACACCAGAGCCGCCGGTGTCGCCGACCACGTCGCCAAGGTCGCCGCCGCTGGCGAGGTCGCGGACGCGCAGGGTGTAGAATTCCGAACCCTTGTCGTCGAAGCCCCAGATCAGCCGGCGATGGTCTGAAGAATGGTCCATCCCGCCGAGGCGGAAATAGGCCTGGCCTTCGGCTTCCTTGTCGCCGTCGAGGATGATCTCCTCTGACCCACCTGCGCTCGGAATGCGGAAGTAGCGCGGCTGTTCGCCTCCCTTCTTGTAGGAGGAGCCGTAGGCAAAAGGCCCGTCCTTCATCGGCACCGAGGAATCGTCTTCCTTGATGCGCCCCTTCATCTCGGCGAACAGCGCCTTCCTGAGTCCGGCGGTGTCGGCCATCAGCTCGGCCTGATAGCGATTCTCCTCTTCCAGATGGGCGCGGATGGCCGGATCGAGCAGGCCGGGGTCGCGGAACACCTCCTGCCAATTGTCGGCGCGCAGCCAGGCGTACTCGTCCACACGGGTGACACCGTGCCGCGTGTCGCTCACCGGGCGCCGCTCGGTCTGGGGTGCAGGGATGTCGGCGAAGATGGAGGGTCTCGTCATTGCGTCTCGCATGGTGTGAATCTTGAATGGCGAATGAACACGCCGATCAGGGCGGGTTCAAGAGCCGAGTTGCATGGTGGCTGCATCGTTCCATCGCCCTTGAGGCCGGAGAGAGATGATGAAGATGCTTTTCAAGACAGCAGCCGCGCTGGCCGCGGCGTCAGCTGTTGCCTTTTTCGCCGGCCAGTCGAATGCCGCCGCCTTTTCGGCCTGGGAGGTCGCCAAGGTTCCCTGGGGCGATACGCTCAATATTCGGAAGTTCCCGTCCAACGCGTCGCAGAAGCAGGCGGCCTATCCGAACGGCGCCGTGCTGCAGATGACCGGCAAATGCACCGGCGGGATCGATCTGCGCGACATCGGCCATCTGGCTGAATGGAAGCAGGAGCAGCGCGTCCGCTACCGCTGGTGCCAAGTCTGGCACGACCCCGCGCAGAACGGAAACTTCGTCACCGGTTGGGTCTACGGCAAGTACATCGCGGCGTACTGAAGGCGAGGCGCCGTTCAACTGTCGAATGGAACACGCTTGTCGTTGAAAAGGTCGGTTCAGGCTTGCCCATGTGTGACGGGACGTCTATGCCCCTAACAACGTGAGAAACAAAGAGGGCCTGTGCGCTGACCTTCCTGATACTCATGCTGCCGTTTGTCGGGGCATTGCTCGCTCCGTTGCTGGTCCGCGTGACGAAACACTATGCCGGTTGGCTGCTCGCCGCTATTCCGCTCATCATGTTCGTGCATTTCGCCGGGATGCTGGAGGCAGTCGGCAATGCACGCAGCGTTTCCGGCGGATTTGACTGGGCGCCCAGCCTGGGTCTGCGCTTCGCCTGGTTCCTGGATGGGTTGTCGCTGACCTTTGCCCTGTTGATTTCCGGCATAGGCACGCTCATCGTCGTCTATTCCGGCGGGTATCTGAAGGGGCACCCGCATCAGGGTCGCTTCTTCTCCTTCATGCTGCTGTTCATGGGAGCGATGCTGGGGCTGGTGGTCTCGGACTCGTTCCTGATGCTGTTCGTCTACTGGGAACTGACCTCCATCACGTCTTTCCTGCTGATCGGCTTCGATCACCGCCGCGAGGCGGCGCGGCGCGCGGCATTGCAGGCACTCCTGGTGACGGGACTGGGCGGGCTGTCTTTGCTTGCCAGCCTGCTGGTCGTATCGCAGGCGACCGGCGTCAGCGAACTCTCGGCGCTGCTGGGGTCGGGGGAGGCGCTGCGGCAGAGCCCGCTCTACCTCGCGGCGCTGCTGCTCGTGCTCGGTGGAGCCTTCACCAAGTCGGCCCAGTTTCCGTTCCATTTCTGGCTGCCCAACGCCATGGAGGCCCCGACGCCGGTGTCGGCCTATCTTCATTCGGCGACCATGGTGAAGGCCGGGGTCTATCTGGTGATGCGGCTCAACCCGGTGATGGGCGGCACGACGGCCTGGGAGACGATCCTGCCGCTGTTTGGAGGTGCCACGCTCGCCGTCGGTGCGCTGCTCGCCATCCGGCAGGTCGACCTCAAGCTGATGCTTGCCTACACGACCGTCGCGTCGCTGGGACTGCTCGTGATGCTGACCGGCCTGGGTTCGGACAAGGCGGTCGAGGCGGCAGCCCTCTATCTGATCGCGCATTCCCTGTTCAAAGGCGCGCTCTTCATGGTTGCCGGCCTGATCGACCACGAAGCGGGCACGCGCGACGTGACCAGGCTGGCCGGGCTGCGCCGCGCCATGCCAGTGACTTTTGCGGCCGCCATGCTGGCCGCCTTCTCGATGGGAGGCTTGCCGCTCTTCTTCGGCTTCCTCGCCAAGGAGGAAATCTACCTCGCACTCAACGAGACCGACGGATGGCGCACGCTGCTGCTTGCCGTGGCGATCTGCGCCAATGCGCTGATGTTCGCCATCGGATTTGCGGTTGCGCTGCGCCCGTTCGCCGGCGCGCCGGTCGCGACGCCGAAGCCTGCGCATGAAGGACCGGCCTCGCTCTGGCTGGGGCCGGTGGTGCTCGGCGGAGCCGGTCTCGTGGCCGCCCTTGCGTCGGCCACGACCCACAAGCTGCTGTCCTCGCCCGCCGCAACCGCCGTCGCCGGCACCCCTCTCGACGTCAGCATTTCCGCCGTGCCCCACTTCGGTGTCCCGCTCTTTCTGTCGGCACTGACGGTTGCGCTGGGGGTGACGGCCTATCTCGGGCTCGACCGGCTGCGCTCGTTGATGGCCAGCGTGCTCGCGGGCATCGGCTGGGGGCCGGACCGCGGCTTCGACCAGGCGCTGCGCGCGCTGCTGCGCTTCGCCACGGGGCTGACGCGCATCGTCCAGAGCGGGCGCCTCGACATCTACCTGACGGCCACCTTCATCGCCGTTGCCGTCGCCTTGCTGGTGCCGATGATCGTCACCGGCGAACTGCCATCGGCGCCGGTGCTGCCCACCTTGCGGTTCTACGAATGGGCGGTCATGGCGATTGCCGTGATCGGCCTTGCCGCCGTCGTCCAGGCGCGCAGCCGCCTTACGGCCATCGTCTCCCTGGGCATCCAGGGCTTTGCGGTGGCTGTGCTGTACATGCTGTTCGGGGCGCCTGACCTGTCGTTCACCCAGTTCATGGTGGAGACCTTAGCGGTGGTGATCCTGGCACTGGTCATGACGCGGCTCAGGCTTTCGCCCACCGATCATCGCCCGCTTCGCCAACAGTTGCTCGACATGACGATTGCCGGCGCCTGCGGCCTCGCCTTCACCCTGCTGCTGCTCAAGGTGACGCAGCTGCCCTTCGACGACAGGCTGTCGCAGTTCTTCGCCACTTACTCGAAGACGATCGCGCATGGCCGCAACGTCGTGAACGTCATCATCGTCGACTATCGCGGGCTGGATACGCTGGGCGAGATCGCGGTGGTCATGATTACGGGGCTCGCGATCCTGGCGCTGATCCGCATCCGCTCGAGGAAGACGGTGGCGCGCGCGCGCGTGGCGGAGGACGCCTAGCATGCAGACGCTGATCTTCCGCACCGCGGCACCCTTCCTCACCGGGCTGATGCTGATGTTCTCCGTCTTCGTGATGCTGCGCGGCCACAATGAGCCCGGAGGCGGCTTCACCGGCGGCCTGATCGCCGCATCGGCCTTCGCCATCCACGGCATCGCCTTCGGCGTGCCGGCGGTGCGCCGGGCGCTCCATTTCCACCCGATGGCCGTTGCCGGCTTCGGCCTGTTCCTGGCGGCAATGGCCGGCCTGCCGTCGCTGGTGTTCGGCGTGCCGTTCCTGACGGGCCTGTGGGCGTCCCCGAGCCTTTTCGGCATCAGCGTCGATCTGTCGACCGTGATGTTCTTCGATATCGGCGTCTACTTCGTCGTGGTCGGTTCGTTCACGTCGATCGCGCTGGCGCTCGAGGACAGGGAACACGATTGATGGAAAGTGTGTTCGCCATCCTGGTCGGCCTGTTCTTTGCCGCCGGCATCTATCTGATGCTGTCGCGGCACATCATCCGCATCCTGCTGGGCGTGTCCCTGTTCGGCAACGCCGTCAACCTGCTGATCTTCACCAACGGCAGGCTGATGCGCGAGATCCCGCCGGTCATCGCCGAAGGGCTCGACGTTCCCGCGGGGGGGGTCGCCAACCCGCTGCCGCAGGCCCTCATCCTGACCGCGATCGTCATCTCGTTCTCGTTCTTCGCCTTCCTGCTCGTGCTGGCCTATCGGGCCTATCAGGAGATCGGCACCGACGACACCGACGGCATGCGCATCGCCGAGCCGGCGGACGACGGCCTGCCGCCGATGGGGTACTGACTATGGCGATCGAGGGTGAAATCGTCGGCAGGACTGCTGCCATGATCGCGGCACCCGTCACTGCGGCCGACTGGCTGGTGGTGGCGCCGGTGTTGGTTCCGATCGTCTGCGGCGCGATCTTGCTGATGATCCGCCACAACGTCCGCTGGCATGCTGTGGTGGCCGTGGCGGCCCTGGTCGCCATGGTGGCCGCCAACGTCGCACTGCTCATGCGCGTGCTGGCCGAGGGGCCGGTTTCGATGACCATGGGCAGCTGGCTGCCGCCCTTCGGCATCTCGTTCACGGTCGATGCGCTGGGAGCGATGTTCTCGCTGACTGCATCATTCGTGGCGCTTGCCTGCTGTGCCTATTCGGTGCTGGACATAGATGCCACCGGCCGGCGCTATGGCTTCTACCCGTTCCTGCTCCTGATGATGGCCGGTGTCAGCGGCGCCTTCCTGACCGGCGACATGTTCAATCTGTATGTCTGGTTCGAGGTCTTCCTGATTTCCTCGTTCGGCCTGCTGATCCTGGGCTCGGAAAAGCCGCAGATAGACGGCGCGACCAAATATGCGATCCTGAATCTCGTCGGCACGACCCTGTTCCTGATCGCCACCGGCTATCTGTATGGCACGTTCGGCACGCTCAACATGGCCGACCTCGCCGCCAGGGTAGGCCAGGCGGACGCCGCGGCCCCGCTCACCACGCTGGCTTCCCTGTTCCTCCTCGCCTTCTGCATGAAGGCGGCGGCCTTTCCGGTCAACTTCTGGCTGCCCGCCTCCTACCACACGCCGCCCGTGATCACCGGGGCGCTGTTCGGCGGACTGCTCACCAAGGTCGGCATCTACGCCCTGCTCAGGACGATGCTGACCATCTTTGCCGTGGAACGCGCCGAACTGGCAGGCGTCATCGGCTGGATAGCGGCGGCGACGATGCTGGTCGGGGCGCTCGGCGCCCTGGCGCAATCCGACATCCGGCGGATTTCCGGCTTCCTGGTGATCTCCGGCGTCGGCGTGATGCTTGCCGGCATCGCGCTGGGCACGGAACGCGGCCTGTCCGGCACGATCTTCTACGCCGTGCATTCCATGGTTTCGCTTTCGGCGCTCTATTTGCTTGGCGGCCTGATGCGCCAGCGCGGCGGAAGCTTCTCGCTTCACTCGCTCTCCGGACTGTATGCGGCAAGCCCGTTTCTGACGCTGCTGGCCATGGTGGTCTCGCTCGCCGTTGCGGGACTGCCGCCAGGCTCCGGCCTGTGGCCGAAGGTCATGCTGGTAAAGGCGGCGCTCGATGGCGGCGAATGGCCGCTTGCCTTCGCAGTCCTCTTGAGCGGCTTCCTGGCGACCATTGCCCTGGGGCGGGTGTTCATCCTTGCTTTCTGGCGGACAGACGCCGTGCCGGCCGGGGGTAGGCCAGTTGAAGCACCTGGCCAGGCTGCGGCGTCCCGGCTGGGCGTCGCCACGATAACGCTGCTGGCGTTGGCGATGGTGGGCATGGGCGTCATGCCGGAGCCATTCGTCCGGGCGGCGACGGCCGCAGCCGGCGGCCTCATCGATACGTCCGCCTATGTGCAGGCAGTGTTTCCGCCGGGAGGTGGACAATGATCCCCGTGCGTTACGTCGTGCTGCTCGCGCTGGCATGGGTCGGAATGTCTGGCAGCTACACGCTGCCCAACCTTATCCTGGGCATCGCCATCGGCTGGGGCGTCCTGTTCCTGGTCCGCGACCAGCTCCGAGCGGCGAAGGTGACGGTTCGCCCCTGGGCGGCATTGCTGCTTGCGCTGCTGTTCATCAAGGAACTCGTCCTTTCCGCCATGCGCGTCGCTCGGCTGGTGCTTTCGCCCCGCATGGACATCAAGCCCGGCATCTTTGCCTATCCGCTGCAGGTCGAACGTGATTTCGAGATCACCCTGCTCGCCAACCTGATCACCCTGACCCCAGGAACCTTGTCCGTGGACGTTTCGGAGGATCGACGCACATTGTTCGTGCACGGCATGGATTGTTCCGATCCGGAAAGGGCAAAAGAAGAAATAAGGATAGGCTTCGAGAGAAGAATAATGGAGGCGTTCAGATGACGTCTGGAGCAGCCTTCCTGGAAGCAAGTGCGATCTTCGCTCTCGGAATACTCAGCATTTCGTTCCTGCTGGTTGTCGTGCGTGTGGTCAGGGGACCGTCGCTGCCCGACCGTATCCTGGCCCTCGACATGCTGGTTGCCGTTGCCATCGGCTTCATCGCGGTGTTCGGCATCCGATCGGGGTTCAGGCTCTACATGGATGTGGCGATTGCCCTCGGACTGGTCGGCTTCCTGGCCACGGTCGCTTTCGCAAGATTTGTGATGAACGGCGGCGCCGACGCCAAGAAACGGGAAGAACAGACGGAAGAGGAGCGGCGATGATGGGCGAATTCAGCGATTATCTGGCTGGGTTGCTGATCGTAGTGGGGGCGTTGTTCGCGCTCACGGCCTCGATCGGGCTGCTGCGCCTGCCGGACGTATTCACCCGGATGCATGCCGCCTCCAAGGCCGGCACGCTGGGATCCTGCCTGATGCTGGTAGCGCTTGCGCTGCACATCGGCGAGTTCGCAACCGGTGTCAGGGCTCTTGCCGGCGCCGGCTTCTTCGTGCTCACCGCACCAATCTCGGCTCATCTACTGGCCAAGGCGTCATATTCGGCCGGATATCGCATGTGGGAGGGCTCTGTTCGGGACGAACTGGCCCAAAATGTGGTGTCACCCAAGAAGAACGGTCAAATCCAAGGTGGATGACGATGGTGAGCCTGGGCGAGATCTATCGTCATCGGGCGAGTTGATCTCAGAAAATGATATATGGTTTTCAAAAACGTTCATTTGTTAGAGAAGTGTCGAATTCGTTGTTCTTGAATTCGAAAAGAATAGTGAATTGACTTATTGCTGATACGGGCTCATTAAAGTGACGGAACGCGAGTCGCAGTCGCAAACTGCGGTATAAAATCGTGCCGCGTCCCGATCGCAATATCGGGCAAAAAAACAACCAGTCACATTGGGGCCTGAAGAATATGGATACTTCCGAAACGCCTGCAGCAAACAATGATACGCTGATCGAGCTGACCGCCGACGTGGTGGCGGCCTATGTCAGCAACAATCCGGTTCCGGTCGGAGAGCTTCCGGGACTGATCGCCGATGTGCATGCAGCACTTGGACGCGTCGGCAACGCGACCGAAGCGCCCCCCGCAGACAAGCAGAAGCCGGCCGTGAACCCGAAGCGGTCGGTGCATGACGACTACATCGTCTGCCTTGAAGACGGAAAGAAGTTCAAGTCGCTCAAGCGGCACCTGATGACCCACTACAACATGACGCCGGACCAGTATCGCGAGAAGTGGGGCCTCGACGCCAGCTATCCGATGGTGGCGCCCAACTACGCAGCCGCCCGCTCCCAGCTGGCCAAGAAGATGGGCCTGGGCCGCAAGCGCAAGGGCAAGTGAACGCCCACCACCCTCTGCTCAATGAGCGGCACCTTCGGGTGCCGCTTTGCTTTTCCGGCGCCTGTGGCGCGGCCGATAGGTGAGCCTGGCAGGTTCCGCAGGCGAAACGCCTTTCAGCCGGTCGCGCACCTGCTTGAGCGCTATGTGGCGGTTCAAGTCATAGCTCCAGTGGCGGTTGACGCCTTTCAGCCTTTCGCGCTCGATCGCCCGCTCGAGGCGCCTCAGCACGGAATGGGCGGAGGCGAGTCCGCCGGACAGCGCATCGGCGAGTTCGATTCCGCAGCAGAGCTGCAAAGCCGCCCTCTGCCTGGCATCGGCCAGTTCCGCCAGCTTGTCCTGCCTGAATGCGATTATCTCGTTTCGGAAATCTCTCATCTTCACCTGCCTTGTTGCTGTTCGATGAATGATGCGTCGGCCCAGGCAGGTGAGGAGAAATTGAAAGCGAATTTTGTTGTTCGCACAGAAAAGCATGAGTGTTTCCATGGGGTTGGCGGCCCCGGACAAGAAAATACGTTCTTTTTTTGTTCACACCTGACTCGATGCTCGCTATAAGAACTTATTCCTATCTTCGGAGAGGGCGAGTTTGGTGGGAGCGACGTCGACAGTGCTGGCGAAAAGGCAGAACGAGGCGCGCGAGGTTGCCGCGCAGCTGGAACGGACGGGGCTGGAGCTTGCTGCCGACAGGCGAAGCGACGAGGTCATCGAGCAGTGCGATGCCATGATCGACCTGATGGCGGCGCTGTTCGGGGTTCCCAGCAGGGAGTTGCGTCGCCTGGGCCGAACCGGAAACGACATCAGCCGCCTGAGGCAGATCGCGATGTATGTCGCGCATGTCGTCTTCCGTTTCAGCATGCGCGACGTCGGCCGCGGATTCGGGCGTGACAGGACGACGGTCCTGTATGCATGCCATCTGGTCGAAGACCTGCGCGACGACCCCGACTTCGACCGCATCGTCTCATTGGCGGAGCGCGTGGCGATCGCCGCTTTCCGAGACAGGCTGGGGCGCTGATCATGACCGGGGAAACTGCAAAGGCGCACGCACGCATCCTGAAGCTGCTCGCGAAGGGGCGGGCCAACTGCGCGCCGGCGGCCAGCGGCGACAAGGTCCTGCTCGAAAGCGAGACGGGCGACCGCATTGCCGTCGACGCAGGACAGTTGGCCGATCTTGCCCGTGAAGGCCTGTTGCGCCGACATGGCGCAATCGTCGGCCTGACCCCGGAGGGGATGTCCGCAGCGCGGCGGCAGGCCGGCGAGACCGACCCGTTCAGGGCCCAGCACGGCGATCTCGATATTGCCCTTGTCGATACCGCGGCCGGAGCCCAGGCTGCATTGATAAACCTGTCGGAGTCGCCTTTGGGCCAACTCGTCCGCCGCCGGAACAGGACCGGCGATCCCTTCCTGACGGGGGGCGAATTCGCGGCGGGCGAGCGCCTGCGCGCGGACTACACGCGCGGGCAGATCATGCCGAGGCTGGCTGCCAACTGGGAAGCGAGCGTGGCCTCCGGCCGCCGCGGCACTGGTGGCGGCGGGCTGATCGACCTCACTGACGCGGCGCTCGCAGCGCGCCAGCGCGTCAACATGGCCATTGACGCCGTGGGTCCGGAACTAGCCGGCGTCTTGATCGACGTCTGCTGTTTTCTGAAAGGCTTGGAGCGCGTGGAAGTCGAGCGCGGCTGGCCAGTGCGTTCGGCGAAGATCATGCTCAAGACCGCACTCGGCGCCCTTGCTCGCCACTACGATCCCGGCTCGGCCAATGGGCGACGCGGCAAGGTTCTGCACTGGGGGACGGCGGATTACCGTCCCAAGCTGGAGCAAGGATAGGTCAGGCGGGCTGCAGCGCCGCCTCTGCATCGCGCTTGATGCGCTTGACCATCGATCGCAGGCCGTTTGCCCGCTGCGGCGACAGGTGCTCGTCGAGGCCGAGCGTCCGCAGCGTGGCCTCGGCGTCGGTGCTCAGGATCTCGCTCGCCTGGCGGTCCGAGAACAGGGCGAGCATGATGGCGACCAGCCCGCGCACGATATGGGCATCGGAATCGCCCTGGAAACGGATGACCGGGTCGGCCCCGTCGCCGCGATGCGTCACGAGCCAGACCTGGCTGACGCAGCCCTGGACCTTATTGGTGTCGATCCGCGCGCTGTCCGGGAAGGGCGGCAGCGCTTCGCCGAGTTCTATCACATAGCGGTAGCGATCTTCCCACTCGTCGAGGAAGGCGAAGTCGTCACGGATGGTGTCGATCGAGGTCGTCATACCGGTGGATATAGTGGCCGCGCCTTCGGCCGTCACGAAAAAAGATGCCGCCAGGAAGGGGGCGAGGGGGCAGGTCGCCTCAATTGGCGGGTGCTGGCGCCGGCGCTGGCTGCGGGTGGTCGTCGGCTTCCGGCGCTGGCTCGACGCTTCCCGTCTGCGTGGCTGTGTCGGGCTTGCCGAACTGCTCGTCCAGCAGTTCGTAGGCGATCCGGGCGCTTTCGCGTGCCCTGACCCCAATGGTCTGCATCGCCGCCTTGCCGGTTTCGCAAACTTCGGGCTTGCGTTCGCAAATGCCGGCGATGTCGCCGACCGCCTCGCGTGCGGCAAACAGCGCCTGCAGGGGGCTGACCTGGCTTTCCCCGTCCGGACCGGTGCTCAACGGCAGGAAGAGCAGCACCAGCGAGAACCAGAAGGCGGCCCGTATCAGAAAGCCCATGGCATGCCTCTTGCCAAATTGAGGGCCGGGGCGAAATCGCTCCGGCCGCGTGTCTGCATTGCCGCGACAATGGCACGGACCAGGAAAGGAGCGCTTGCAGCAAAAGGCGGCATTTTGCGTTGCTTTTTCACCGAATTTTCACTGTTCCGGAGCGCCGGGACGCGCCGTG
Source organism: Mesorhizobium sp. CC13 (assembly GCF_039907765.1). Classification (NCBI taxonomy): domain Bacteria; kingdom Pseudomonadati; phylum Pseudomonadota; class Alphaproteobacteria; order Hyphomicrobiales; family Phyllobacteriaceae; genus Mesorhizobium; species Mesorhizobium sp. CC13. Next base: position 517,817 of record NZ_JARDJI010000001.1, read on the forward strand.
ACCGCGCGAGTCATGCTCCAGATTCGTAAGTATTTGATTTAAATTGCGAAACCGGGGCGATAGGAAATCCCGGCCGGGGAAAGGTGATTCAGCCGGGCGAATGGGCCGGCTAACCCTCCGTTTACCATGACGCGAACTGTCCTCGAAAGTGGGCACCGCCGGTCCGATATTTGCCGCGGGTACGCGGTGTGATCCCCCGGTTTTATCGCTTCATTAAAGGCTCGGTGCGAGTTTGGTTGCCAACTACAGAAGAGCCGCGAAGCGAGCCACGGAAGAGTGCGTAGCGTTGAGTTTTGTCATGACCAGATACGGTGAGTTTTCCGGCGCGTTGGCCGGCGGCTGCGACCGTCTGGTCCATCCCGCAGCCTCGAATGCCGAGCGCCCGCGGCAGCGCCGGCTCGTGGGCACGCTGCTGGTCGCACCGTTTCTCGTCGCGGGTTCGGGAGTCGTGCTAGTTTCCGCCTATCTCGGGGCTGCAGCGACGGTTGCCGTCATCTTCGCCGTATTCAGCCTGAGCTGGCTCGCGGCCCTTTCGATCGCACCCATCCGCCGGGCAGGGCTTGTCGCCACGGCTGCCCTGATCGCCGGGTCGTTGGCGCTCGCGGCGATCGTCGCTGCTGCCGGCGGATTGACCTCACCGGCGGCTTTGCTTCTCGCCGCACTTCCGGTGGAGGCCGCCTGGGTGTGGCGCACAGGCAGGGCGGCGACCCTCGGAGCGCTTGCCGCCCTGGCAGCAGCGGTGTTGGCGAGCCTTCTTTCTTCCGCTCCCTTTGCCGAGGGCGCCCTGGCTTCCGGCTGGCACTGGCTGCTGTCGATCACTTGGCTGGCGACGCTCGCTGCGCGCGCACCGCTTTTTGTCGGCCATGGTGCCGGTTCGAGCGATGCCGCACCGGCAACCGGGCTGGAAAGCATAGTCAGGGCGGTCGTGCTCCGCATCGCGCACAATGGCGACATCGTCGAAGTCTCCGACCAGTCGCGGAGCCTGCTGCGGCTGCAGCCGGAACTGCTGCTGGGGACCTCCTTCTTCGACCGCATCCATGTCGGCGACCGCGTGGCCTATCTCTGCGCGCTGGCCGACATGCGGGGCGGCGCGGATTTCCGCGCGGTGGAATTGCGCCTGCGCCTGCCGCGCCAGGCCGCGGAGGACGCCGGCGACAATTTCCAGCCATTCGCGCTGGAGATGATGAAGGGCGAGGGTGCGTCAATCGTGGCTATCGTGCGGGCGAACGACATGGTCGCCGACCTGCGCGAAAACCTTGCCAAGGCGGACGACACCGCAAGGAGCGCCGAGTTGGCGAAATCCAACTTCCTGGCGGCGGTAAGTCATGAACTGCGCACGCCGCTGAATGCGATCATCGGTTTCTCGGACATGCTGCTGCACGAGATGTTCGGTTCGTTCAAGGAGCCGCGCCAGAAGGAATATGTCGGCATCGTGCGCGATTCCGGGCAGCATCTGCTCGACGTGGTGAACTCGATCCTCGACGTGTCCAAGATCGAGTCCGGCTGCTATGCGATCAATCCGGAGCCGTTCAGGTTCCGCGAGGCCGTCGACATGTGCGCGTCGATGATGGCGTTGCAGGCCGAGGCAAAGGCCCTCACGGTTTCGATCGACGTCGCCGCCGGCGCCGGAGAGGTCACCGCCGACCGTCGTGCCGTGCAGCAGATGCTGATCAACCTGGTTTCGAACGCGGTGAAGTTCACGCCCGATGGCGGCAGGGTGGAGATCGGCGCCAAGCGCCTGGGCTCCCGCCTGCACTTCTGGGTGTCGGACACCGGCATCGGAATTGCCGAGGAGCATCTTTCCCGCCTCGGCACGCCCTTCATGCAGATCCAGAACGACTATACACGTCGCTTCGAAGGAACCGGCCTGGGCCTGTCCCTGGTGAAGGGGCTGGTCGCGCTGCACGACGGCACCATGTCGATCGAAAGCGCTCCGCAGGAAGGAACGAAGGTAACCATCAGCCTGCCTGTCGACGGCCCGTCATTCCACGCCGAGCCGGCCATGGGCGAACTGATGCGCTTGCCCACAGGCAGGATCAAGGAGATGCGCAATGGCTCGCTCCGCAAGGCAGGCTAGGCGTCAAGTCGAAGACCGCAGCGTTTTGCAGGACGGCGCGCTGGCGCTGGGCGGGTTGATCGCGCGCAACCCGGTGCTGGTAGGGGGCTCGACGGCGTTCCTGGTGGCGCTGTTCTACGTGTCGGCGAACGCGCTCTGGTACCAGCCCTACGCCCACAAGGGGGCGTTCTTCTCGACTAGAGATGCGGCAGCGTTTCCGGAGGCGGATCCGGCCCTGCCCGAGACGACCATTACGATCGAGCGCCCCGAGGAAGCCCAGCGACTGCAGAAGGGCGATCCCGAGGTCGAACAGGTGCAGAGCATCCTGAGAGACCTCGATTTCTACCAAGGTTCGGTCGACGGGCTCAACGGCCCGAACACGCGCCGGGCCGTCGAGGCCTACCAGCAAAAGGTGGGGCTGCCGGTCACGGGGACGATTGATCATGCCCTGATCGAGCAACTGGGCGCCGACGAGACGACGGCAGGCATCACGCCGAGACCGTCGCCGCGCTCCGAGGCGCTGCCAGCGCAGCAGCCACGGCCGTCTCAGCCGTCACCGGCGCTTCGCGCTACCCAGGCCGGCGAAGCGTCGCCGGCGGAACGCATCAGGAAGATCCAGGTCGGGCTGAAAGCCTTCGGCAATGACGGAATCGAGATCGACGGCGTGATCGGCGGTCGGACTACGGCGGCGATTCGCGAATTCCAGGCGCTCTTCGGCCTGCCCGAGACCGGCGAGCCCAATCAGCAGGTCTACCAGAAGATGCGCGAGATCGGGCTGACCGAATAGGGCGCTCCCGGCCTGTGCGCGGGAGGTGCATGAGGCTATAGAGGCCGTGGCGACCTGGAGAGCGAAACGGCTGGATGCGCGTAACAACAGACTTTTGGGTATCGGCCCTGATGCGAAGGGTGTTCGGCGAGGGCGGCTTCGCGGCCATCCTGAGCCGGGGGGCGACCGAGGCCGGAGCCGTCTTCGTCCTCGCCCGCGACCGCTTCGGCACCACCTCCCTCTACGGGCCTGCTCCCCAGACCAGCTACGATTCGGCGCGACCTGACGAACGCCAGTTCAGCTTGCTCGAAACCACGGAAGATGCCTCGTCGATCGACGCGCGACTCGAGCGCGAGCGTCGCTTTGACCCCGATATCTGGGTCGTCGAGATCGAAAGCAATTCGCCGGTCCAGGACCTGATTGCGCTCACGAAGCCCTGAGGTGGCTGTCCTTCGGCGTTGCGCCGGCATCGGGGCGATTGGCGTTCTCACGGATTCGCGCGCTGACGGCGGCGGCCTTCCATTCGCGGACCCTGTCCATGGCCACGTCGCGGTGCAGCAGCCGGTAGCGCTCCAGGAACAGCCTGACGCCTTCCGCATGGGCGAAGTGGCCCGGGAAGGTTGCGGCTGCAAGGAGGAAAGCCTGCTCTTCCTGCAGTTCCAGCGCCTTCAGGGCGTCGATGAGCGAGGAATAGCCGGATCTTTCGGTGATCGATCGCGCTGTCTGGAAGTCGATCTCCAGCGCGTCGGCAAGCGCGGTCTGGAAGAAGGCGCTGTTGCCGGTGAGCGCGGTGACCTTGAGCCGCTCATAGGCCGGCGCCCGCTCTTCCGGAGCGCTTGCCACGTTTGACGCCATCATCGACCGAAGCCGCCGACGCACGGTTTCCGCAAGCGCTCCCGTTGCCGGGGTGCCTTCGGAACGGGAGTGCTCCAGATGGTCGGCGCGAGGTGCAGACGCTGGCGTCTCTGACCTGTCCGCCGGTACTTCTGGATAGACGAGGCGAGGGCGCTCGAGCGCGCGGATCAGGTCGGCAATGGCCTGGTTGAGGCCCGGGCGCCGTGCGATGGCGCGGGCATGCGGCAGGCCATGCCGTCCGATCAGCGCGATGAGCGCGACATCGGAGAGCAGCGGCGAGCGCACAAGCAAGGGCGCGGCGACGTCGACGCTTTCGTCGCAAAGGCGCCTGACCAAGCCCATTGGCGCATATTCGCTTTCGGACAGTGCAGCAGAAACGAACCGTCGAGCTTCGACCGAGACCTTGTCGAAGAGCGGCAACGTCAGGTCTTCGAGTTGGGCGATTTCGCGGCGCGAGGGGCGCGGCAGGGCACAGAAGGCAGAAACGGCTGCACGAAAAAGCCTCTCGGGCTTTCCGTTTTCGCGGCCGATGGCGATTTGCCTGAAGTCCGATGCTGACACGAACGCGTACGCCTGAACAACTTTGCACACTATCCGCAACCGCGGAACTGCCCCCGCGAGATGCCGAATATGAACATAAACTTAGCGGCGATTTGTTAGCGTACTGTTAACTGTCTGGTGGCCTTATCGACGCGGAGGCGTTGCGTGCTTGCTCCGGTGCAACCGAGAGGGAAATCGCAGACATGGGCAGCGTTGTATCGTTCATACCGCGCCAGCGGACCGCCCGCAGACCTCTGCGTGTCGCGGAAAAGCCAGCAGCCATCATCATCTTTCCGGGCGTCCGCTACGAGCGCGTGATGTCGCGCGAGCCAGGCGTCGACGACGGCGCGGGACGCATTGACGGCATGAGGCGCAACGAGCCGCTGCCGCGGCATTGAGGGATCGCGTTCGGCTGTGTCGAGCGGTCACTGCATCTCGCAGTTGATGCCGTCGAGGAAGCGCGACACCGTAGGCTTCCAGCTTTCGTCGGGCACGAAGGCACGAACAACGACGATACCCTCGTCGATCGGCGTCTCCACGAAGATCGATTTCTCGAATTCCTGCGGCAAATCCTTGCGCAGCTCGATCATCTGAGCCGGCGTGACGACCACGAAATCGAGACTGCCGTCAGTGGCGGTGCGGTCGTTGAAGCTGTAGATGTTCTCGCCGCCGCGGTCATATACCGAGGCCGACCAGTAGGGCACCTTGCCGGCGTTGTCGATGCGCACCACGCCTTCGGAGAGATCGAACCTGCAGGCGGCTTCGAAGAAGGAGGGGTCCAGCGCCTTCACGACCGGCGTGCCGCCTATGTCGGCGTCGAGGCGGACGACCTTGTTGGGCCCCGCGACCATGGCAAGGCGCGACCATGCATCCCGTTCCGAGAAGCTCGGCACCAAAAGCAGGATGACGATGTGGGCAATGCCGGCGCCGACTACTCCAACGGCAAGAGCATGAAGGAGCTTACGCATCGCATTGCCCCCTAGAAATGCGGGGCATCTCGATGCCGGAAATGCCGGTGCTGGCGGCGACGGGCGTGTCGTAGAGGGTCACGACCAGCGACATCTCGCCGGAACCGGAAACAGCCAGCCAGTTGCCGGGTGTTGCCCGTGCACCGACCTCGATGGACACCGAGTTGTCCGGTTGCCGCAGCACTTCGAGGGAATTCAGCGAGGGCCTCCGCTGCGCCGGGGACCTGAGGACTACCTGGGACTTGTCGGTGGCGTAGAGCGTCCAGAACCTCGCGATGGGGAGGCTGCCTTCGATCCGGTAGGTGCATTCGCGCCTGAGCAGCACGCCGTCGGAATCGCGTTCCGCCGCGAAGCTCAGTCCTTCGGCGCGGCCGAGCGCCAAGATGCCATCGCGCGCGACGCGCGCCTTCGAATAGGGATCGGCCTCGGGCGTGCCGATGTCGGGGTAGGCCGTCCATGGACCGACCGAGACGGCGCCGATGCCTTCTCCGGATCCGAGCACCAGCCCGACGCTCGCGGCTCCGCCTCCGACGGCCAGGGCCAACGCAAGCGCTATCAGTACCGATTGTTTCAGCATGAGCCGTCGCAGGATGGAGTTGCTGGAGGAATATCCCGTCATCCAAAGGGATGGCAAGTCGAGGAGGCACGAATGCTTCCAAAGAAGCCCAATGACCTACGCTGCCTAAAGGGCCGAGAGCGTGTTCGGCTCCGGAGGGGGCTCTATCGCCGGAGCTTGCTGGAAGAAGGTGGCGATATCGCGCAGCGTGCGGGTCGTCGTGCTCGACAGCACCGGCGGCCGGTCCGCCGCGTCGGTCGCCGCGGCTTCAGCGCCGGCCTTGGCAGCTTCGTCGGCCTTGGCCACGGTGGCCGGGTCGACGAAGGGATTCTCGATACCCGGAATGGGCTTCAGGTCGATGTTCTGGTGCGCATAGGCCATGAAGCGCTGCCAGACCATCGCCGGAAGCGAGCCGCCGGTCATCTTGTTGGTGGGCGTGAAGTCATCGTTGCCGAGCCAGACGGCTGCCGTGTAGTTGCCCGTGTAGCCGATGTACCACGCGTCCCGGTAGGACTGCGTGGTTCCGGTCTTGCCGGCGGAGCGGATGCCCGGAAGTGCGGCCTTGCGGGCCGTGCCGGTCTCGGGAATCTGGACCATGATCGAGTTCATCGACGCGACAGCCTGCTCCGACAGCACGCGCCTGGGTGGCAGGGCATCCTTGTTGAAATCATAGACGACCTGGCCGGCGTGCGTGACCAGCTGGTTGATGCCGTGCCGGGTTCCGACGACGCCACCTTGCGCGAGCACGCTGTAGCCGGTGGCCTGGTCCATCACCGTAAGGCCTGAGGTGCCCAGAACCATCGTCTTGTGCGAGCTGACCGGCGATTCCACGCCCATGGCCTCAGCCATCGCCTTGATCGGCGGGATGGACAGGTTCTCCTTGGCCAGGCGCACCGGTACTGTGTTGATCGACTTCACCAGCGCGGTGGTGAGCGTGATGCGGCCGGAGAACCCGCGCGTGTAGTTCTTCGGCGACCATCCGCCCCAGCTGATCGGCGCGTCGGAGATGACCGACTCCGGGGTGAAGCCGTTTTCCATGGCCGTGGCGTAGACATAGGGCTTGAACGAGGAGCCGGTCTGGCGCTGCGCCCGGGTGGCGCGGTTGAACTGGCTGGCGCCGTAATCGCGGCCGCCGACGATGGCGCGGACGGCGCCATTGGTCTCGATGACGACGACCGCCCCTTCGGTGACGCCGTATTCCTTGCCGAATTGGCGCAAATGGTATTCGAGTGATTCCTCGACCGCCCTCTGGATGTTCATGTCGATCGTGGTGCGGGCGACGAGCGAGTGGACGCCTGACTTGGCGGCGATGCGCTGCACTTCCTCGAAGGCCCAGTCGAGAAAGTAGTCAGGGCTCTTGCGCTCGCCGCGGTCGATGATGTCGGCCGGGCGAAGCCGCGCCGACAGAACCTGGCCTTCGGTCATGAAGCCGGATTGCACCAGATTGGTCAGCACGACGTTGGCGCGGGCGCGCGCCGCCGGCAGGTTGATGTGCGGGGCGTATTTGGTGGGCGCCTTGAACAGGCCGGCGAGCATGGCGGCCTCGGCGAGATTGAGGTCCTTCACCTGCTTGCCGAAGTAGAAATCGGCCGCCGCCGCGATGCCGAAGGTGCCGCCGCCCATATAGGCGCGGTCCAGATAGAGCTGGAGGATCTCCTTCTTGGAGAGGTTCATCTCCAGCCAGATCGACAGGAAGGCCTCCTTGACCTTGCGTTCGACCGTACGTTCGTTGGTGAGGAACAGGTTCTTGGCGAGCTGCTGGGTGATGCTCGATCCGCCCTGCACCACGGAATTGGCCCGCATGTTCTCCGACATCGCGCGGAACAGTCCCAGGAAGTCGATGCCATAGTGGTCGAAGAAGCGCCGGTCCTCGGTGGCGAGGACCGCCTTGATGACATGGTCGGGCATCTCGTCGACCGGCACCGAATCGCGCTGGATGATGCCGCGCTGGCCGATTTCATTGCCGTAGCGGTCAAGGAAGGTGACGGCGAAGTCGTCCTGGTTGCGCCAGTCGCTCGTCGTCTCCTCGAAGGCCGGCATCGCCAAGGCCAGCATGACGACCGAGCCGCCGGCGCCGAGCGTGAAAGCCTCGCTCAACAGCTCGATGATGCCGCGCCGCCATCCCTTGACCCGGAAGCGTCGGAAGAAAACGGTGGCGTTTTCCCAGAATTGCTGCGCGCGGAATCGAAGTTCGTAGAGAGATGAATCGAGCCAGGCGTCGATGGCCAGCAGGCCAGCGGCCAGTCGGCCTCTCCTCTTGCGTGGTTCGAGTGGGCTTTCCATTCGAAATGGGTCCGGCGCGTTGCTACAGCTTATACCTAGATACGCTTGCTGGCGAATTAGAGGCGCGCGTCCCCCGCCCCTCGGGCGTCTTGTCCCCGATTTTCGGTGGCGGGACAAGGGGGTGCCGGTAACATCGTCGTTGGCGACGAAAAATGCATGAGAATAGGAATATATTCTTGACTGCGTTACGGTGCTCTGGTAGTGTCTGGCTATCGTCGAAGAAGTGCGACCGGCGCATGTGCGTCCAGTTCGCCCGGCGTTTTCCGAATTTATCGAACCCTGGAGGTTGGCGTTGGGCGCGAATGCGGTCGAACGGGGACGGGCGCTGCGCGCGCTCTACGAAGGGGCTACGGCAGGTGTCGAATTGCTGGCTGCGGCCAGCGGCAAGGCTGCCTCCGCAATCGAAAGGCAAATTGTCCGCGAGGGCTGGACGGCCCCGATTTCCACCGGCCTGGACGAGAGGCTGGCGAGGCTGGCCGACGCGCTGGTGGCGCAGGTGGAAAGCCTGCGGCTCGAACACGAAGGCGCCTTCGACAAGGGACAGGTCGACCTGGTTTCCTCGATATTGAAGACGGTCGAGAAGATCGGAGAGCTCAGCCGTGGGACCGAAAGCGAGAAAGTGAGCCAGACCAAGCGCGATGCAGAAACGGCCGACGTGCTCGCCAGGATCGACCGGCGCATCATCCAACTCGCTCGAGACTATGCACGGGTGCTGGTCGCAGAAGAACATAAATGAGCACGAAGGCTGGCTGGTCGACCGCGAGTGGGTGCATTTCGCCCGGATCGAACAATATCTGCTCGAGCGGCAACCGGCGTCATGGCTGGTGATCGGCGGGCGCGGTGCCGGCAAGACCCGGCTCGGCGCGGAATGGGTGAATAGCATGGTGCGGGGCTTCCCGCCCTTTGCAAGCACCCAGCACTCGCCGATAGCCCTGGTCGGAGAAACGTTGTCGGACGTCCGGGAGGTGATGATCGAGGGACCATCCGGGATCATGACGATCTCGCGCAACGATCGGCCGCGCTTCGAAGCGAGTCGCCGGCGCCTGGTGTGGAAAAGCGGAGCGGTGGCGCAGATCTTCTCTTCCGAGGATCCGGACAGTTTGCGCGGGCCCCAGTTCCAAGCGGCCTGGTGCGACGAGCTGGCTAAGTGGAGGTATCCGGATGCTTGCTTCGACATGCTGCAGTTCGGGCTCAGGCTGGGGGAGAGGCCGAGGCAGATCATCACCACGACACCGCGTCCGCTGCCATTGCTGAAGCGGCTGCTGGCCGATCCGCAGGTGCACGTGACCCGCATGCGATCGGAGGAGAACAGCGCCAATCTGGCGCCGACATTTCTGAGCGCGATCCGCGCGCGTTATGGCGGCACGGTTCTCGGACGCCAGGAACTGGACGGAGAATTCATCGAGGACCGTCCGGATGCCTTGTGGTCTCGCGAGATGCTGCAACGCGTGCTGATCGGCGAGGCGCCAAATCTTCGCCGGATCGTCGTTGCCGTTGATCCGCCGGCGAGCTCGCACCGCAATTCCGATGCCTGCGGCATTGTCGCGGCCGGCCGCGACGAGGCGGGGAGGGCAGTGGTGCTTGCCGATGCGACGGTTCGCGCGGCCAAGCCCCAGGCATGGGCCGGCGCCGCGGTGGGACTTTTTCACCGGCTCGCGGCCGACTGTATCGTCGTCGAGACGAACCAGGGCGGCGAGATGGCCACGGCGGTGATCCGGACCGTGGACCCGGCCGTGCCCGTGAAGGCGGTCAGGGCCCGGCGGGCGAAATGGCTGCGCGCCGAACCGATCGCTGCGCTCTACCAGCAAGGCAAGGTGCTGCACGCCGGCCGCTTCGAGGCGCTCGAAGACGAGATGTGCGATTTCGGACCGGACGGGCTGTCGAACGGCCGCTCGCCGGATCGTGTCGATGCGCTGGTCTGGGCGATCGGCGAACTGATGCCGGACTGGTCGTCCGAGCCGCGCATACGCGATTTTCTCTGAACAGGAAACAAGATGGCTCTTAATTGGCCCTGGTCACGCAAGACCGGAAACGGCGGCTCCTTGCCGGAGCGCAAGAGCGGCGTGTCGACGGGGTTTGTCGCCATCCACGCCCAGGGCGAGGCCCGCTGGACAAGGCGGGACTATGCCGCCCTGGCCCGCGAAGGCTTCATGCGCAACCCGATCGTGCACCGCTCGGTTCGCCTGATTTCGGAAACGGCGTCGGCGATACCCTGGTTGCTCTATGACGGTGCGGCCGAACTCGACGACCATCCGCTTCTGCGGCTGCTGGCGCGACCCAACGAGCGGCAGTCCGGCGCGGGCTTCATGGAGGCGCTGTACGGGCATCTGCTCATTTCCGGCAACGCCTATGTGGAGCTGGTCGAGGCGGCTGGCGGGGCACGCGAACTGCACCTGCTGAGGCCCGACCGGGTCACCGTCGCCAGCGACGCCGGAGGCTGGCCGTCGGCGCTCGACTATCGCGAAGGAAGCGCGCGTCGGCGCATCGCACTGGGACCTGGAGGGCAGGGCGGCAGCGCGATGCAGCTGGCGCTGTTCCATCCGCTAGACGACCACTATGGCTTTCCGCCGCTCGAAGCAGCGCTGATCGCGCTCGACACCCACAATGCCGCTGGGCGCTGGAACAAGGCCCTGCTCGACAATTCGGCCCGGCCATCCGGCGCTCTGGTCTATGCACCGAAGGACGGGGGGCAACCTGACCGACGACCAGTTCGACCGCCTCAAGGCGGAACTGGAGGAGGGCTACTCCGGCGCGACGCGGGCCGGACGGCCGCTGCTGCTCGAAGGCGGACTCGATTGGAAGGCGATGGGCCTGACGCCCAAGGACATGGATTTCATCGAGGCCAAGCATTCGGCAAGCCGCGACATCGCGCTCGCCTTCGGCGTGCCGCCGATGCTGCTGGGCATCCCCGGCGACAACACCTACTCGAATTACCAGGAGGCGAACCGCGCCTTCTATCGCCTGACCGTGTTGCCACTGGTTGCGCGCACGGCCAAGGAATTCTCGGCCTGGCTCGCGCCGGCTTTCGGTGGCCTGAAGCTCTGGTACGACGCGGACCAGGTGGAGGGCCTGGCGAGCGAGCGGGAGGCCTTGTGGACGCGGGTCGAAGCCGCCGGCTTCCTGAGCGATGACGAGAAACGCCAGGCGGTGGGATATCCGCCCCGCGGCTGAACCATCCCAACACGGAAACGCGACGATGACGGAGATGTCCGATCCCGGCTGGCTGTGGCTGGCCAAGGGTGCGGGCGCGGTTGCCGGATCGGCGATCTCGCTTGCCTACGTCTTGCCGCAGGGCCGCCGCGAGGCCGCCGTGCGGTTCGCCGTAGGCGTCGTCTGCGGGCTCGTGTTCGGAGGCACGGCGGGCGTCAAGATCGCCGCCGAGCTTGGCATCGACCGCCTGCTCGGCGCCGCCGAGATGATGATGATGGGCGCGGCCGTCGCGAGCCTGTGCGCCTGGTGGGCACTCGGCCTGGTGATGCGCGCCTTCGAAGGCAGCCGCCTTGGCAAGCTGATCGACCGCGGGAAAGGGGGCGACCATGATGAATGAGGAAACGGTGAGGCTCGGCGAGAGCAAGTTCGTCGACCTTGCGCTCGACGAAGTCGCGACGGACGGGACGTTTTCCGGCTATGCCAGCCTTTTCGACCGGGTCGACCTGGGCAAGGACGTGGTCGAAAGGGGCGCCTTCGCCAGGTCGCTGCGGACCCGTGGTGCCGCCGGCATCCGCATGCTGTTCCAGCATGATCCGAACCAGCCGATCGGCAACTGGACGGAACTCAGGGAAGACCAGCGCGGGCTGTTCGTCCGCGGCAGGCTTGCAAAGGACGTGGCCCGTGCCCGCGAGGTGCACAGCCTGCTGCGCGGAGGCGCGCTCGACGGACTGTCCATCGGTTTCCGGGCGGTCAAGGCACGGAAGGAGCAGGCGACCGGAATCCGCCACATCCTCGAGGCCGATCTCTGGGAAATCTCCATCGTCACCTTCCCGATGTTGCCGGAGGCGCGCATCGACACGGTGAAGCACCGGGGCAAGCTCCCGACCACCCGACAATTCGAATGCTGGCTCACGCGGGATGCTGGGCTGACCAGGAGCGACGCCCGGGCCGTCATCGCCGAGGGTTTCGCCAGCCTCGTGCGCAGGCGGGACGCCGCATGGGGATCGGAGACTGGTCTCGCCGAACGCATCCGCGAGGCCACGCGCATGATCAAGCAAAGAGGAAACAGCGCATGAACGCTACACATCTGCCGCGCGCCCCCGAGGTCAAGGCGGCAAGCGGCGAATTGCTCGACCTGAAGGACGCCTTCGGCGAGTTCATGACCACGTTCGAGGCCTTCAAGGACAGCAACGACGAACGCCTGGCACAGCTGGAGGGGCGGCTGGGCGCGGACGTCATGACCAGCGAGAAGGTCGACCGGATATCGCGCGCGCTCGACGAGCATAAGCGCGCCCTCGACGGCCTGTCGCTCAAGCGCGTCAGGCCGGCGCTGAGCCGCGAAGGTGGGCGGGCTGCGCCGAGCGAACATAAGGAGGCATTCGACCTCTACATGCGCGCCGGCGACGACCGGCAGCTGAGGGCGCCCGATTCCAAGGCGATGTCCTACGGTTCGGGTCAGGACGGCGGCTACCTGGTGCCCGATGAAACCGAAGCCGAGATCGGACGCCGGCTGTCGGCGCTGTCGCCGATCCGGTCGATCGCCGCGGTCAGGCAGGTTTCGGCCGCGGTGCTGAAGAAGCCGTTCACCGTCTCCGGTCCGGCCGTCGGCTGGGTGGCGGAGACGGCGGCGCGGCCCCAGACGGCCACGCCGACGCTGGCCGAGCTGCAGTTTCCGACAATGGAACTCTACGCGATGCCGGCGGCGACCGCCTCCTTGCTGGAGGACAGCGTCGTCGATCTCGACCAGTGGATCGCTTCGGAGGTGGAGGCGGCCTTCGCCGAGCAGGAGGGGGCGGCCTTCGTCAACGGCAATGGCGTCAACAGGCCCAAGGGGTTCCTCGACTACAACAAGGTGGCCGAGGCCAGCTGGGCCTGGGGCGACATCGGTTACGTGGTGACCGGCGTCTCCGGCGCGCTGCCGGCGTCGAGCCCGTCCGACGTACTCATCGATACGGTCTACACGCTCAAGGCAGGCTATCGCCAGAACGCCAACTGGGTGATGAACCGCAAGACGCAGGCGGCGATCCGCAAGCTCAAGGACGGCGACGGCAATTACCTGTGGCAGCCGCCCGCGGCACCGGGCCAGCGCGCCATGCTGATGGGCTTCCCGCTCGTCGAGGCCGAGGACATGCCGGATGCGGCCGCCAACGCCACGCCCATCGCCTTCGGCGATTTCTCGCGAGGCTATCTCGTGGTGGATCGCGCCGGCGTGCGCGTGCTGCGCGACCCGTATTCGGCCAAGCCTTATGTCCTGTTCTACACCACCAAGCGGGTGGGCGGCGGCGTCCAGGACTTCTCCGCGATCAAGCTCTTGAAGTACGGCACGGCCTGAGGGCGGGCGGCTTTCCCCCTCCCGTTCGCCATTGTGCCGCGGCGGCTCCGGTCACGTACCGGCCGGGGCCGCTTCCTTTTCAAAGCAGACGCAAAGGGTGACGAATGACCCTCATCAGGACCAGCGCCCCGGCGGTCGAGCCGGTGACGCTGATGGAGGCCAAGGCGCATCTGCGGATTGCCCATGCGAGCGAGGACACGCTGATCGGCGCCCTGATCCGCGCCGCGCGCGAGGACGTGGAACGAACGACGGGCCTGGCGCTGATCGACCAGGCCTGGCGCCTGGTCCTCGACGGATGGCCGCCTGGGGACGCAGTGGCGATTGCGCGCCACCCCGTGCGGCAGATCCTGTCGGTGACGACCTTCGGGAGCGAGGGCGAGGCGTCGATCCTGGATCCGATGCACTACCAGCTGGATTCGCTGTCACGGCCCGCACGCCTGCGTTTCGACCGGAAGCCGGACCGACTGCGCGTCATGAACGGCATAGAGGTCGATTTTCGCGCCGGCTTCGGCGAAGCGGGTCCAGACGTGCCGGACCTTATCAAGCGCGCGATGCTGCAGCTGGTAGCGCACTGGTACGAGTTTCGCGCGAGCTTCGGGGCCGAGGACCAGCCAGCGTCCTACCCGCGGGGCTACGACCGGCTGATCGCCAGCTACCGGGCGAGGAGGCTCTGATGCGCGCAAGCTTCCTCGATCCGGGGGCTCTTCGAACCGAGTTCGCACTCGAGGAGAGCGTGACGACGCCGGATGCCTTCGGTGGCTACACCGAAGGCTGGGTCGAACGGGCGACGCTGTTCGCCCAGGTGGAGCCGCTGGCGGCGCAAAGCTCCTTTGGCGCCGGCCAGACGCTAGAGACTGCCACGCATCGCGTCACCGTCAGGTGGCGCGAGGGGATCAGGAGCGGCATGCGGTTTCGCCGCGACCAGCGCGTGCTCGACATCGTGACGGTGCACGATCCCGACGAAACCCAGCGCTACCTGGTCTGCCGCACGCGGGAGCAGGGCAAATGAAGGTGACCATGAAGCTCACGCTCGAGGGGCTGAAGCGAGCCTTGCGCTGGAAGGCGCACGAACTGGCGGAGGACGTCGAACAAGGCTACCGTGGCGACGCGACGGACGCGCGGCGGACAGAGCGGAGCAGGCGCGCAGCGACGAGGGAGCGAAGCGATGACCGCCCCGGCGGCTGAACTTCAGAAGGCGGTGTTTGCCGCACTCGGTGGCAGTGTTGAGCTCTTGGGGCTGCTCGGCGGCCCGAAGATACACGACCAGGCCCCAGTGAATGTGATCTTCCCATACCTGACCTTCGGCCGGACCAGCGTCTACGACTGGAGCACCGACACCGAGAGCGGCACCGAACAGCTGTTCTCGATCCATGTCTGGTCGAAATCGCAGGGCAAGCGCGAGGCGCTGGAGATCATGGAGGTGGTCCGCGCGCTGCTCGACGGAGCCAATCTTGCGCTCGACGCCCACCATCTCGTCAGCTTGCGGCTGGAGTTCTCCGAGGCGCGGTTCGACGACAGGCTCTCCGTGCAGCATGGCCTGCTGCGTTTCCGCGCGGTGACCGAGCCGGCAGGCTGACCGGCCACGCAATTCTCAAATCATATCGGGAGACCAAGCAATGGTCGCACAGAAGGGCAGGGACCTTCTGCTCAAGGTCGACAGCAACGGCCTGGGCAGCTTCGTCACCGTCGCGGGCCTGCGCTCCAAACGCATCGCCTTCAACAGCGAGACCGTCGACGTCACCGACGCGGAATCGGTCGGGCGCTGGCGTGAGCTTCTCGCTGGCAGCGGCGTGCAGCGCGCGTCGGTGAGCGGTTCAGGCATCTTCAAGGACCAGCAGTCGGACGCCAGGATCCGCAGCTGCTTCTTCGGCGGCGAGATCGTCAGGTGGCAACTGGCCGTACCGGATTTCGGCCTCGTCGAAGCGCCGTTCCAGATCACAGCGCTCGAATACACCGGCAATCACGACGGCGAGGTGAGCTTCGAGGTGGCCCTGGAGTCGGCCGGTGCCGTTGTGTTCGCGGTGGCGCCATGAGCGCGAACAGGAGACGTGGCGAAATCGACGCCCAACTCGACGGCCAAAGCTATAGGCTTTGCCTGACGCTCGGCGCGCTGGCGGAACTCGAGGCGAGCTATGCGGCGGACGACCTGGCGGCACTGGTCGAACGCTTCTCGAGCGGCCGGCTGTCGGCGAAGGACATGATCCGCGTCGTCGCCGCGGGCCTGCGCGGTGCCGGGCACGACGTGTCCGACGCCGAGGTCGGCACCATGCATGCCGAGGGTGCCGCGGCCGGCTTCGCCGCGATCGTGTCGGACCTCCTGACCGCGACCTTCGGAGCCGGCAAGGGCGGGGACGCCGGACAAAACCCTTGAACGCCGCAGCGGGCAGGCCAGCCGAATTCCCGTGGGACAGCGTCATGGCCGCGGGGTTTGGCCTGCTGCGGCTTTCGCCGGGTGCTTTCTGGTCGATGACGCCGCGAGAACTCGAGCGCGCCATGAGTACGCTTCCCAAGGGGAGCGACGCTCCGCCCGAAAAGCATCAGTTGGCGGCGATGATGGCGCTGTTCCCAGACAAATCGGAGTAAACCTGTGGCCGAAGATCTCATGGTCGCGATCCGCGCCGACACGGCGCCGTTCCAGACCGCCCTGCAATCGCTCGAGCGGCTGTCCGACAGCTTCGGCGCACAACTGACCAGCGCGATGAAGAGTGCCGTGGTCAGCGGCAAGGAGCTCGACGACGTGCTGCGACGCATCGGCCTCAACCTCGCGGGCATGGCGCTCCAGGAAGGCATGAAGCCGCTGCAATCGCTTGCCGGTTCGCTGCTGTCGGGCCTGCTCGGCGGGCTTTCGGGCATTCTCCCCTTCTCCAAGGGCGGGGTGACGGGGAATGTCGTTCCGTTCGCCTCGGGTGGCGTGGTCTCGACACCTACTTATTTTCCCGCAGGCCGCAATGTCGGCCTGATGGGGGAGGCGGGTGCGGAGGCGATCCTGCCGCTGCGCCGTTCGTCCGACGGCAGCCTGGGCGTCGCCGCGCAGGGCGGCACTTCCGTCAACGTGGTCTTCAACGTGACGGCCCAGGACGTCGCGTCGTTCCGCAAGTCGGAGGCGCAGATCACCGGCATGCTGGCCAAGGCCGTGTCGCGCGGCATGCGCACATTCTGAGGAGATCACGTGTCGGACCTGGCGAGTTTCCACGACGAGGTTTTCCCGGCCGCCGTTTCCTTCGGCGCGACCGGCGGCCCTGAACGGCGAAACGAGATCGTGTCGCTGACGTCCGGGCGTGAGAAACGCAACCTCCGCTTCTCGCAGTCGCGCCACCGCTACGACGCCGGCACGGGCGTGCGGTCGCTCGACGACATGCATGCGGTCGTGGCGTTCTTCGAAGCGCGGCGCGGCTCGCTGCACGCCTTCCGTTTCAGGGATCCGTTCGACATGAAGTCGTGCCGGCCGGGCGAGGCACCGTCGCCGTTCGACCAGGAATTGGGTACGGGCGACGGTATCAGGGCCCGCTTTCCGCTCATGAAGACCTATGGAACGGGCAGCGAGGCCTATCGGCGGCTCATAGCGAAACCGGCTATCGCCACATTGAGGGTAGCCGTGGCTGGGGTCGAACTGCCTTCCGCCACCGGCTTCAGCTTCGACGATGCCACCGGCGAGGTCGTATTCGCTCCATCGGCGATACCTGGGTCCGGGGCAGTGATTACGGCGGGGTTCGAATTCCACGTCCCCGTCCGCTTCGACATCGAGCATCTGTCGCTGAGCCTAACCGCCTTCAGCGCCGGACAGATACCATCCATACCGCTGGTGGAGGTGCGCCTGTGACAATGCCCGCAGATCTGGCCGCGCATCTCGGCCAACCGGTGACGACCGTCTGCCATTGCTGGCGCCTGACAAGGGCGGATGGGGTTTCGATCGGCTTCACCGATCACGATCGGCCCCTTGTGCTGGACGGAACGACATTCGAGCCCGAATCCGGCTTGAGCGCCAGCGAGGCGCGCACCTCGCTTGGCCTTGCCGTGGATACGGTCGACGTCGAAGGAGCGCTGTCTTCCGACGCCATTCGCGGCGAGGATATCGCCGTCGGGCTCTACGACGACGCCAGGGTCGAGACCTTCCTGGTCAACTGGGCAATCCCTGAGCATTCCGCGCTGCTGCGGGTTTCGACCATCGGCAAGGTGACGCGCAGCGGCTTGCGCTTCGTCGCGGAACTCGAGAGTTCGGCCAACGCGCTCGACCAGCCGAATGGCCGCTACATAGTCCGCGCCTGCGATGCCGAACTTGGCGACCGTCGATGCGGGGTGGCGTTGGACCAGGCGCAGTTCGCGGCCGCGGGATCCGTCGCAGCATATGCCGACCCGGACATGCTGGTTGCCGCCGGACTGTTCGGTTTCGATGCCGGCTGGTTCACCCATGGCACGCTTAGCTGGACGGGCGGCGCACGCGCCGGGCGGACCGAGCGCATATCGGAACACCGCAAGGATGCCGGCGGCGCGACCCTTGTGCTCGAGGCGGGCGCGGGGCCCGTCCCGACCGCCGGCGATCCGTTCACGGTTCGCGCCGGCTGCGACAAGGCATTCGCCACCTGCAAGGCGAAATTCGCCAATGCGGCCAATTTCAGGGGCTTTCCGCACCTTCCCGGCAATGACGCCGGATATTCCTATGTCACGGAAGGCGGTGTGTTCGACGGCGGGCCGATCGTGCCATGACCAAGCGCGACGCGAAGGCTGCCGTCGTCGAGGAGGCGCTTGGCTGGGTCGGAACTCCCTATCGGCACCAGGGCTGCCGAAGGGGGGTTGCCTGCGACTGCCTGGGGCTCGTGCGCGGCATTTGGCGCCAGGTTTATGGCCACGAACTCGAACGGCCCGGGCCCTATGCTCCCGATTGGGCCGAAGCGACGGGAGAAGAGCGCCTGCTCGAGGGCCTGAGCCGTCATTTTTGCGAAAAGCCTGCTGCGGAAGCCGGCGCGGGCGACCTGATTGTCTTCCGCTGGCGGCCGTACCTGCCGGCCAAGCACGCCGCGATCCTCGTTGAGGCGGATCGCTTCGTTCACGCCTACCAGGATCACGGCGTGACGCTGACGCGGATGGTGCCGCAGTGGCGGCGCCGCCTGGCAGCCGCATTCGCCTTTCCAGACTAGGGTAGGCAACTCACTTCGGAGCACCGATGGCAACCATCCTACTGCAGGCCGCCGGGGCATTCCTGGGCGGCATGCTCGGACCGATCGGCAGCGCCATCGGCACCGCGGCAGGCGCCCTGGCGGGCTATGCCGTCGACAGGGCGCTCATCGAGGGCACCCGGAGGATCGACGGGCCGCGGATGTCCGGCCCCCGACCGTTCACCGCCGAAGAGGGCAGCTCGCTGCCGCGCGTCTACGGCACCGCACGCATCGGCGGGACGCTGATCTGGGCGACCCGCTTCAAGGAGACGCGCCGCACCCGGCGGCAGGGCAAGCTCGGTCCCAAGCTGACGGAATATTCCTACTATGCGAACGCGGCATTTGCGCTGTGCGAGGGCGAGATCGCCGGCGTTCGCAGGGTTTGGGCGGATGGCCGCGAGATCGATCGCGACACGATCGACCTGCGCGTGCACCGTGGCACCGAAGACCAGCCCGCCGATCCGCTGATCGCGGCCAAGCAGGGGGCCGCCAACACGCCGGCCTATCGCGGCGTTGCCTATGTCGTGGTCGAGAACCTCGACATCGGCGAGTTCGGCAACCGCATTCCGCAGATGCAGTTCGAGGTGATGCGACCGGTCGGCGACTTGTACGGCCGCATCCGTGCGGTTTCCCTGATCCCCGGCGCCACCGAATACGGTCTTTCGACCAGGCTGGTCAGTCGCAAGAAGCGGCCTGGCGCGACCGAAGCGATCAACCGGCACGTGATCCATGCCGGCACCGACATCGCCGCGTCCCTGGACGAGCTGCAGCTGCTCTGTCCCAATCTCGAGAGCGTCGCCCTGGTCGTGGCCTGGTTCGGCGACGACCTGCGCGCCGGGCACTGCCGTCTGAGGCCCGGGGTCACCACCGCCTCGACCTCCGGCCTGTCGGCGGCCTGGAGCGCGGCAGGCATCGATCGACCCGATGCCCTCGTTGTCTCGAAGCACGGCGGCGAAGCTGCCTATGGCGGCACGCCGTCCGATCGCAGCGTTCTGGAGGCGATCGCCGAGATCAGGGCGCGCGGCCTGAAGGTGACGCTCTATCCGTTCGTGATGATGGACATTGCGACGGGCAACGCCTTGCCGGATCCCTACGGCCAGCCTAGCCAGCCACCCTATCCGTGGCGCGGACGCATCACCTGCACGCCTGCGCCGATGCTTCCCGGCTCTGCCGACCGCACCGCCGCCGCCCGCAGCCAGGTGGATGCCTTCTGCGGGCAGGCGACGGTCGGTCAGTTTGACCCTGCCACCTACACCGTCGAATTCTTGGGAAATCCTGCAGACTGGGGTTATCGGCGCTTCATTCTGCACTACGCTCACCTGGCCGTACTCGCCGGCGGTGTCGACGCTTTCGTGCTCGGGAGCGAGTTGCGCGGCTTGACGACGCTGCGCGACGGCTCGGAGGCCTTCCTCTTCGTCGAGGAGCTTTGCACGCTGGCGGCGGATGTTCGCTCGGTTACCGGGTCCGGCTGCAAGATCACATACGGCGCCGACTGGAGCGAATATTTCGGCTATCACCCGAGCGACGGCAGTGGGGACGTCCACTTTCACCTCGACCCGCTGTGGGCACATCCGGCAATCGATGCGGTCGGCATCGACAACTACATGCCGTTGTCGGACTGGCGCGACGTCGACTATGCCGGCGGCAACCCGGATGGATTCGCCTCGCCCTATGATCCTGCCGGCCTGAGCGCCTCGATCGGCGGCGGCGAAGGTTTCGATTGGTACTATCCCGATTTCACCGCCAGGCTGCAGCGGTCGCGCAGGGCGATCACTGACGGGGCCTACGGCAAGGCCTGGGTCTTTCGCTACAAGGACCTCGCGGGGTGGTGGAGCAATGGGCATTTCGACCGGCGTGGCGGCGTCGAGCTGGCCGACCCGACGGCATGGGTACCCTGCAGCAAGCCGATCTGGTTTACCGAGATCGGCTGTCCCGCCGTCGACAAGGGCCCGAACCAGCCCAACATGTTCCCGGACGTCAAATCTTCCGAGAGCGGCGTGCCGTATTTTTCCGCCGGTGGGAGATCGGATATCGCCCAGCGCCGTCTGCTGGAGGCCCATGCCAGGCATTGGGAGCCAGCCGTTGACGATGCCCAGCGCAATCCGCACTCACCGCTCTATGGCGGCCGCATGGTGGACGTGGCACGCTCCTATGTCTGGGCGTGGGATGCGAGGCCATACCCGGCCTTTCCCCTGCAGGCGACCGCCTGGTCGGACGGTTCGGCCTGGCATCGCGGGCACTGGCTGAACGGCCGTCTGAGCGGCCCGAGCGTTGCCGATCTCGTCAACGCCATCCTGGCGGACCATGGCCTGCCGGCCGCGGATGCGGATGGCGTCGACGACACCCTGGCGGGATACGTCCTGGCCGATCCCACGTCGGCGCGTGCGGCCCTCGAGCCCCTCGTCGATCTCTATGGCTTGTCCGTGGTCCAGCAGGCCGGCCGTCTCGTCTTCAGGCGGTCGACGGCATCGAGCGATCGGGCCGTCGAGCTGGATGAAATGGCGATCGAGGGGGAAAACCACGCTCCCGAGATCATTCGCGCCCCGTCCCACGACATCCCGGCCGAGGTGGTGCTCGGCTTCCGCGATCCGGTGACCGATTATCAGGCGTCGGCTGTTCGCAGCCGGCAGTTCGGCGCCAGCGGGAGCCGGCAACACACCATTTCGTTACCCGGAGTGCTCGAAGCGGGGCAGGCGCGGGCGCTTGCCCAGGACTGGATGAGACGCCGATGGGGCGAGCGCGAGCGGCTGAACTTCGCGGTTGCCGAGCCTCGGGCCGACGTCGAGCCTGGCACGATCGTCAAGGTGCCGGCATCCGGCAGCAACTCGGAGTTCCTGGTCACCGAAATCGAACAGGGGTTGGTCAGGCGCGTCGTGGCGCGCCAGCTCAATCGCGCCGTGCCGGCTGCGTGGCGATCGTCCTATGCGGGTGTCGAACCCGCGCTGTCTTCCATCGCGGGTCAACCTCACGTGGTGTTCCTCGACCTTCCGATGATGGGGAGTTCCTCCGCACCCCCGCATGAGCAGTTTCGCGTCGCCGCGATCCAGACGCCCTGGCGAAGCCAGGCACTGCTCGTTTCCCCCGAGGATACCGGCTTCGTGCTGCGCGGATCGGTGGTTCGTCGCGCCGAGATGGGCGTGTTGGGAACGGCCATGCCGCCGGGCGTGGTGGGCAGGATCGACCGGGCCGCCGGCATGACGGTCGAGCTCTATGAAGGCGAACTTGCGAGCGTAAGCCGCGCGCAACTGCTCAATGGCGCCAATCTCGCCGCCATCCGGTCCGCGAACGGCGAGTGGGAACTCGTCCAGTTCGAGACGGCGGCGGAGATCGCGCCCGGCATGTGGCGGTTGGCTGGACTGCTGCGCGGCCAACTCGGCACCGGCGACGCAAATGCCTCCGGCGCAGCGGCGGGTGCGGCTTTCGTTGTCATCGACGAAGCCGTCGTCGCGGCCGGCCTGCTGCCGGCCGAGGCCGGGCTTCGGCTCAACTGGCGCGTGGGCCCTCTGGGGGCCGACTTCGCCGGCGGCAACTATTCGGCTCACAGCGAGATCGGCGGGCGGCGGGCGGTTTTGCCCCTGTCGCCCGTCCATATGCGGGCGAAGCGGACGTATGACGGCGACCTTGCCGTTGCCTGGGTCAGGCGCGGCAGGATCGACGCCGACGGCTGGGACGCGGGCGAAATCCCGCTCGGCGAGGAGCGGGAGGAATACCGCGTCGACGTGGCGTCCGTGGGCGGCACCATCGTCCGCTCGACGGACGTTGCCGGGCCGGGCTGGACCTATGCCGCCTCAGAGATCGTCGCGGATTTCGGCATACCTCCGACGGCACTCGACATCACCGTTCGCCAATTCAGTGTCGCCGTGGGCTGGGGATTGCCCGCCACGCGGCGATTTGCGCTTGCCTGAGCCCACCTTTGAAAGGATGCCGCCATGACCGATGTCAAACCCTGGTACCTGTCGCGAACCATCTGGGCCTCCGTCGTCACTCTGCTCGTGGGCGTCGCCGGGGTTGTCGGCCTGCCTGTCGGAGGGGTCGACAATGCCGCGCTGACCGACACGCTGCTTCAGGCGATCACCGCGATTTCGGGGCTTGTGGCGCTGTTGGGGCGGCTGAGTGCAAGGGAGCGGATCGGCGGCAACCGCTAGGGTTGCCATTGCCGACATTTGCGTGAACTCATTGTTCATTCGGCGTTCAGCACTGCTGTATTAGAAGTTCCGACATGACAACGTCTCGTTCCATATTCCGGCTTGCGGTGGCCACGCCCCTGGTGGCTGGCCTCCTGGCCAGCTCCGTTGCGGCGGAGCCCCTGCGCGGCGCGACCGACGGACAATACGTCGTGGCCCAGGCGGACTGCTATTCGATCGGGCAGCAGGTGGCCGACCAGTATGGCGGCACCTTGGCGAGGGCGTCGGAGTCCAACAAGGGCGGCCGGTCCGTCTGCGTCATCGTCGTTCTGGTTCCCGGCAAGGACGGACAGCGACCGCGCCGGGTCGAAGTGGTGGTCCCTGCCGAATAGCGCCGATTTCCCCTGGGTCGGAATCGGCCTATATCTCTTCCCAAGTTTCACTGGTCGCCAAACCGCATGCGAATACTCGTCGTCGAGGATGACAAAGATCTCAATCGTCAGATTTCGGAGGCTTTGACCGACGCCGGCTACGTCGTCGACAAGGCCTTCGATGGCGAGGAGGGGCATTTTCTCGGCGACACCGAGCCTTATGACGCGGTCGTCCTCGACATCGGCCTGCCGCAGATGGACGGCATCAGCGTGGTGGAGCGCTGGCGCCGGGAAGGGCGCAAGATGCCCGTGCTGATGCTGACGGCGCGCGACCGGTGGAGCGACAAGGTCGCCGGGATCGATGCCGGCGCCGACGATTACGTCACCAAGCCGTTCCACATCGAGGAAGTGCTGGCGCGCGTGAGGGCGCTGATCCGGCGCGCCGCCGGCCATGCTTCCTCGGAACTCGCCTGCGGGCCGCTCCGGCTCGACACCAAGTCGTCGAAAGCGGACGTCAACGGCGTGCCGCTGAAGCTGACGTCGCACGAATTCCGGCTTCTCGCCTATCTGATGCATCATATGGGCGAGGTGGTCTCGCGGACCGAACTGGTCGAGCATCTCTACGACCAGGACTTTGACCGGGATTCCAACACGATCGAGGTGTTTGTCGGCCGCCTTCGCAAGAAGATGGGCATAGACATGATCGAGACGGTCCGCGGTATGGGTTACCGCATGCGCGAACCGGAGGCCTGAGGCGGAAAAGCTCAACAAACGTCTGTCCCGCTTGAAGCGATACGCGCTGAGCCTCGGCCCGCGGTCGTTGGCTTTCCGCGTCATTGCCTTCTCGACCGTCTGGGCGATCCTGGCCTTCGCCTTGATCTTCACGGTCATCGGGTCGCTCTATCGCCAGACCAGCGAGCGCGGCTTCGACAGCCTGCTGTCTGCACATCTGTTCAACCTCATCGGCTCGGTCGGCGTCTCGGACAGCGGTACGCTTACCGGCGGCCCGGACCTCGGGGACCTGCGCTTTTCGGAACCGGTATCCGGTTGGTACTGGTCGGTGGAGCCGGTTTCGAAGGGGCTGGTGGGACAGTTGCGGTCGTCGTCGATGACCGAGGCGGTGCCGTCGCCGGGCGCCGAAGAAGTGCCGTTCGATACCGAATTCCAGCGGCACTATCAGGCGGAAGGCATTGCCGGCGAGGAACTCGAAGTGTTCGAGAGCGAGTTCGTGCTGGATTCGCAGAACCGCATCGCCCGGTTCCGCGTCATGGGCAACCGCACCGAACTCGAGGACGAGATCCGCGGCTTCGAATGGCGGCTGTTCTCGTACCTCTCGCTGTTCGGCTTCGGCATGATCGCCATCAATGCCATTGCCATCCTCCTTGGCCTGCAGCCGCTCGGCCGCGTGCGCAACGCGCTCGCCATGGTGCGCGAAGGCACCGCACAACGGTTGACCGGACGCTTTCCGGCGGAGATCCAGCCGCTCGCCAACGAAACCAATGCCCTCATCGAGAACAACCGAAGGATCGTCGAGCGGTCCCGTACCCAGGTCGGCAATCTGGCGCATTCGCTGAAGACGCCTCTCGCGGTGATGCTGAACGAGGGGCGGGCGATGGGCGGGCCGAAGGGGCAGCTCATCTCCGACCACGCCGCGGCGATGCAGAAGCAGATCGATCACTATCTGCAGCGCGCCCGTGTCGCGGCGCAGCGCGAGAGCGTCGTCTATCGCACGCCGGTTGCGCCGCTGCTGCAGCGGATGGTGAGGGTCATGGACAAGCTCTCGCGTGGCACGACCATCTCGCTCGCCTTGCCGGCAGGCGAGGTGATGTTTGCCGGCGAGCGCGAAGACCTCGAGGAAATCGTCGGCAACCTGCTCGAAAACGCCATGAAATGGGCTCGCGGCGAAGTCAGGGTCTCTGTCGAAACCCTGCCGCCCATCGGCGAGGAGCCGCCGCGCTTTGCGATCCTGATCGAGGACGACGGGCCCGGAATACCTGAAGACAAAGCCCGCGAGGCGCTGAAGCGCGGCAGTCGCCTCGACGAGACCAAGCCGGGCACCGGACTGGGGCTCGCCATAGTGGCCGATCTGGTCAAGGAATATGGCGGCAGGCTGTTATTGGAGCGATCATCCCTGGGCGGGCTGAAAGCAGTCGTGGAACTGGGCGGAGTGCAGTAGATTCGACTGGCCGAATCGGCCCCATTTCGGCCAAAGATGCGCACTAACGCGACGCCAACTCCTTGTAAGTGGACGAGAAATTCGGGACCGTTGATAGATATGAGACTTCGGTTGGCGATGATCGCCGGGCTATTTGCCATATCCGGTTGTGCGACCAGCGGGCTGGGGGGCGGTGATGGCATCATTCCCTCGGTTGGAGGGGCGGATGCCGCCGGCCCCAACCGCAAGGTAGCCGCACGCATCATCGATGCCATGGATGGTGGGCTCATCGGTGGCTCGATCGGTGGCGGTTTGAGCAGCGGCGATCGGCGCAAGGCCCTCGAAGCCGAGTACCGGGCGCTCGAATACGGCCAGGGCGGGCAGGCCGTCGCCTGGAAGGGCGAACGCCAGTCCGGCGAAGTCGTCGCGGCCCAGCCCTACAGGGTCGGCTCCCAGGATTGCAGGCAGTATTCGCAGACCGTCTTCACCGGCGGCACGCCGCTCGTCGCCCGCGGCACGGCCTGCCGCAACCCCGACGGCAGCTGGACGCCGCTGAGCTGAGCTGTGCGGCAGCCGCCGGCTGCGGCAACTGAATCGTCAATAAGCCGCAGGGCGGCGATGTTGGCAGTTCTGTCGCCGCTGGCTATTTATTCGCCATGCTGTTCTGGGTCGTAGCCGCTTCACTTACTTTGGTTGCAAGTCTTGCCATTCTGCTGCCGCTTGCGCGGCGAGCAGAACAGGAGGTCGACCGCAGCCATGACCTCGAAGTCTATCGCGACCAGTTGGCCGAGATCGACAAGGACGCGGCGCGCGGCGTCATTGCCGCAACCGATGCCGAACATGCGCGGGCAGAGATCGCACGGCGTATCCTGCGGCTTGGTACCGGCGATCAGCCGAAGGCCTCGGGTGGGTCGTTGACGGCCGCCAAGATCGTCGGCGGCATCGCCGTGCTGGCCGTCCCGCTGGTCAGTTGGGGCGCCTACACGCTGTCAGGCTCTCCCGACATCCCTGATCAGCCGCTCAGTGCCCGCATGGCCGACAATCCGGCCAACAGTTCGGTAAGTGACCTTATTGCCCGTGCCGAGGCCCATCTCGTCGCCAATCCGTCGGATGGCAGGGGGTGGGACGTGCTGGCTCCCGTCTATATGCGGACCGGCCGCGTCAACGATGCTGTCGTCGCCTACGGCAATGCCATCAAGCTCTTGGGTACGAACGCGACGCGCCAGTCCGGTCTCGGCGAGGCGATGACGGCTGCTGCCGGCGGCATAGTCACTGCCGATGCGCGTGCCGCCTTCGATGCGGCGGTCCAGCTCGAACCGGCCAACGCCAAGGCACACTACTTCCTCGGCCTGTCGCTGGCCCAGGAGGGCAAGCTTGCCGAGGCTGCCGCCATGTGGCGGCAGATGGTTGTCGACCTTCCTGCCGACTCGCCCTGGCGCGAGGCTGCCGAACAGGCCGCCGCGCGGGCCGTCGGCCCCGCCACCCCGAGTGCCGGCGCCGGCCAGCCCGGCCCGACCGATGCCGATATCGAGGCGGCCGCCTCCATGTCGTCGGGCGACCGCACGGCCATGATCGAGAACATGGTCGCCGGCCTCGACGAAAAGCTGCGCCAGAACCCGGCCGATCCGGAAGGATGGCTGCGTCTGGTCCGTTCCTACTCGGTGCTGGGCAAGAAGGACCTTGCGCAGGATGCGTTCGACCGGGGCTATGCGGCGCTCGGCCGCGACAGCGACGGTGGCAGGAAGCTCTCGGAATTGGCCGGGACGCTGGGTCTGCGGGTGACGGAGTAATCATGACGCGCAAGCAGAAGCGTTTGTCTGTCATCGCCGGGGCGCTCGCCTTTCTCGGCGCCGCCACGGCTCTCACCTTCTATGGACTGGGCCAGAAGGCTTCCTATTTCTATATGCCGGGCGATCTCCAGGCGGCCACTCTCGAGCCGGGCCAGCGCATCCGCCTCGGCGGCCTCGTCGAGAACGGCTCGATCGTGCGCGGCACGGGCGTCGAGGTGGCATTCGGCGTCACCGACACCGACAGCACGGTCAAGGTGCGCTACACCGGCATCTTGCCGGATCTTTTCCGCGAAGGGCAGGGCGTCATCACCGAAGGCAGCTTCGGGTCCGACGGCGTCTTCATCGCCGACAGCGTGCTGGCCAAGCACGACGAGAACTACATGCCCAAGGAAGTCGCAGACAGCCTGAAGGAAAAGGGCGTCTGGCAGGAAACCAAACAATAGGCGGCATCGACATGGTCGAGATCGGTCACTTCGCACTCATCCTGGCTCTCGTCCTTTCGGTCGTGCAGTCGGTGGTTCCCATGGTTGGTGCACGCACCGGCGACGCAAGGCTGATGGCGGTGGGCGGCCCGGCGGCCATTACCACGCTGGCGCTGATCGCCCTGTCGTTCACCGCCCTGACGATGGCCTATGTGAAGTCGGACTTCTCCGTCGTGAACGTCTGGGAGAACTCCCATTCGCTGAAGCCGCTGCTCTTCAAGATCACCGGCACCTGGGGAAATCACGAAGGCTCCATGCTGCTGTGGATCATGATCCTGGCCATGTTCAGCGCGATGGTCGCCGTCTTCGGCGGCAATCTACCCGCCACCCTCAGGGCCAACGTGCTCGCGGTGCAGGGCTGGATCGCGACCGCCTTCCTGCTCTTCATCGTTATCACCTCCAATCCGTTCCGGCGGCTGATCCCGGCGCCGATCGAGGGCCGGGACCTCAATCCCATTCTCCAGGACATCGGCCTCGCGGTGCATCCGCCGCTGCTCTATCTCGGCTATGTCGGCTTTTCGGTCTGCTTCTCCTTCGCCGTCGCGGCGCTGATCGAAGGCCGCATCGACGCCGCATGGGCGAGGTGGGTTCGGCCCTGGACGCTGGCTGCCTGGGTGTTCCTGACCGGCGGCATCGTAATGGGGTCCTACTGGGCCTATTACGAACTCGGCTGGGGCGGGTTCTGGTTCTGGGATCCGGTCGAGAACGCCTCCTTCATGCCCTGGCTTGCGGGCACGGCACTGCTGCATTCGGCGATCGTGATGGAGAAGCGGTCGGCGCTGAAGATCTGGACCCTGCTGCTCGCGATCCTGACCTTCTCGCTTTCCCTGCTCGGCACCTTCCTGGTGCGGTCGGGCGTGCTCACTTCGGTCCACGCCTTCGCCAGCGACCCCAGCCGCGGCGTCTTCATCCTCGGCATCCTGACCTTCTTCATCGGCGGCTCGCTGACGCTTTTTGCCCTGCGCGCCTCGTCATTGACCGCCGGCGGCCTCTTCCACCCGATCTCGCGCGAAGGCGCCCTGGTCCTGAACAACCTGTTCCTGACGACGGCGACGGCGACCGTGCTCATCGGTACGCTCTACCCGCTCGTCGTCGAGGCGCTGTTCGGCGAAAAGATCTCGGTCGGCGAGCCGTTCTTCAACCTGACTTTCGGCCCGGTGATGCTGCCGCTGCTGGCGATCGTGCCCTTCGGGCCGTTGCTGGCGTGGAAGCGGGGCGACGTGGCGGCCGTCGCGCAGCGGCTGATGTTCGCCTTCGGCGGGGCGTTGCTGGTGGTGCTGGCCGCGCTGCTGTTCGTCGACGGAACTTCGGTCTTCGCCGCCCTCGGCGCCGGACTTGCCACCTGGCTCGTGCTTGGTGCGCTTACCGACCTTGCCCTCAAGTCTGGCGTCGGATCGGTGGCGCCGGCGGTCGCCGTGCGGCGTCTGATCGGTCTGCCGCGCTCGGTGTTTGGCACGACGCTGGCGCATCTCGGCCTCGGCCTGACGCTTCTGGGCATTGTCGGCGTCATCGCCTTCCAGAGCGAAGCCATCCTGGTGATGAAGCAGGGACAGGTCGTCGAGATCGCCGGCAAGAGCCTGCGTTTCGAGGGGCTCCAGCCGGCGCGCGGCCCGAATTACACGGAAGACCAGGGGCGGTTCTCCCTGCTCGACGCTGAGGGCAGGGCCGTCGCCGAGATCGTATCCGCCAAGCGCTTCTACCCTGCGCGCCAGATGCCGACGACCGAAGCGGGCATCAGGACGATGTGGCTCAGCCAGATTTACATCTCGCTCGGAGACACCTCTCCCGATGGATTGGTCGTGGTGCGCCTGTGGTGGAAGCCGATGGTCCTCTTGATCTGGGTCGGGCCACTGTTCATGATGGCGGGCGGCACGGTTTCGCTGATGGACCGGCGCCTGCGCGTCGGGGCGCCGGCGCGGCGCAGGTCGGCGGTCGCGAAGGTTGGCGCGGTGTCGTGATGAAAACGAACCTGACATCGACGGCGGCTTTCCTCGCCGTCTTCCTGTTCGCGGGCACCGCCCTGGCGGTCAAGCCGAGCGAAATGCTCGCCGACCCCGTTCTCGAGGCACGGGCCCGCGCCATCTCCGCCGAACTGCGCTGCTTGGTGTGCCAGAACCAGTCGATCGACGATTCCGACGCCGAGCTAGCCGCCGATTTGCGGGTGCTGGTTCGGGAACGCCTGGTGGCCGGCGACAGCGACGCCCAGGCGGTCGACTTCATCGTTGCGCGCTACGGCGAGTTCGTGCTGCTCAAGCCGCGCTTCAACCTGCGCAATGCATTGCTGTGGGGCGCACCCATCCTGCTTCTGGCCGGCGGTGGCGCCTTCATCTTCTTCTCGGCCCGGTCGCGTCGCAGGCAGGAACCGGCCGGACTGAGCAGCGAAGAGGAAAAGCTGCTCGACTCGATCCTGCACAAGGACGGCTGAGCCAACATTACGAAAGTTTCATCCTTCGGAAATGGCGCGGTAATGTGAGCCTCTCTCTCTCTTGAGCACCGGATGTTTCGGGCATCCCTTCAAGAGGATCAGAGAAGATGAGCACCCCCACCTCCCATTCGAGTTCGCGCAAGCGCCTTCTGACAGCCGCCGCGTCCGTCGCCCTTGCCGGTGCGATCGGCCTGGGTGCCGTCGCCGGCGGAACCGCTCCCGTCTTTGCTCAGGCGGTGCGCGTCGAGTCGGCCCAGGCTCCCGGTTTCGCCGATGTGGTCGATCAGGTTTCGCCGGCCGTCGTCAGCGTGCAGGTCAAGGCGAAGGTCAACCCGGTCGCCGACCGTGGCGGGTCGCCGTTCTTCGACCAGCGCGACTTCGAAAACCTCCCGGAGGATCATCCGCTCAAGCGTTTCTTCCGCCAGTTCGGCGAAGAGGGCGACAACAACCGCGGGCAGTACAACCGCCCCAACCGTGGGCGCGATGCGCGTCCGCGCCCGGTTGCCCAAGGATCCGGCTTCTTCATCTCCGCTGACGGCTATGTCGTCACCAACAACCATGTCGTCGAAGGCGGCAGCGCCTACACGATCGTCAGCGACGACGGCAAGGAATACGACGCCAAGCTCATCGGCACCGATCCGCGCACCGATCTCGCTGTCCTCAAGGTCGATGCCGACACCAAGTTCACCTATGTCGGCTTCGCCGACGACTCCAAGGTGCGTGTCGGCGACTGGGTCGTCGCCGTGGGCAATCCGTTCGGCCTCGGCGGCACCGTCACCGCTGGCATCGTCTCGGCACGCGGCCGCGACATCGGCGCCGGCCCCTATGACGACTTCATCCAGATCGACGCTGCGGTGAACCGCGGCAATTCCGGCGGCCCCGCCTTCAACCTCAACGGCGAGGTCGTCGGCATCAACACCGCGATCTTCTCGCCCTCGGGCGGCAATGTCGGCATCGCCTTCGCCATCCCGGCCTCGACCGCCAAGCAGGTGGTGCAGGACCTGATGAAGAACGGCAGCGTCCAGCGCGGCTGGCTCGGCGTCGAGATCCAGCCGGTTACCAAGGACATTGCCGAGTCGCTCGGGCTGAAGAGCGAGAAGGGCGCGATCGTCGCCAGCGCCCAGGACGACGGCCCGGCCAGGAAGGCGGGCATCGCCGCGGGCGACATCATCACCGCGGTGGACGGCAAGGAAGTCGCCTCGCCCAAGGAACTGTCGAAGCTGGTCGCAGG
This sequence comes from Mesorhizobium sp. CC13, assembly GCF_039907765.1. Lineage (NCBI taxonomy): Bacteria > Pseudomonadati > Pseudomonadota > Alphaproteobacteria > Hyphomicrobiales > Phyllobacteriaceae > Mesorhizobium > Mesorhizobium sp. CC13. The sequence continues at coordinate 549,054 of NZ_JARDJI010000001.1, forward strand.
CATCGCGCCCGGCAAGTCGGTTGACGTCACCGTCTGGCGCGACGGCAAGGCCCAGTCGTTCAAGGTCGGCCTCGGCGAGATCCCCGGCGCGGAGAAGCGCGCTGCGGCCGACGAGCCCGCCGACGCCCGCGAACCCAGCTCGCTCGCCGATCTCGGCCTGACGGTCACGCGTTCCGAGGACGGCAAGGGCCTCGTGGTCACCGACGTCGACCCCTCCAGCGACGCGGCCGATCGCGGCATCCAGGCCGGCGACGTCATCACCACGGTGAACTCGGTGGAAGTCAATGCGCCGGGCGACGTGACCAAGGTGCTCGACCAGGCGGAGAAGGCCGGCCGCAAGGCCGTCCTGTTCCAGATCAGCCGGGACAATTCCAATCGCTTCGTCGCGCTGCCGGTCAACCAGGGCTGATCGACCGAGCTGAACGCTCCCGCCGCTCGGCTTTCTCACCCCCGAGTTGAAGTGGCGGGAGCGGCGGGGCCGGATCGTCTGTCACTCGTCGAAACGGCTCCAGCGGCAGCGGGACCTGTCTCCCGCTGCCGCTTGCGGCGATGCGCCGAACCTGTCGATCGGCGCCGCCCCAGGACCTGGAAGGCACGACATGCTGCCTCTGCTCTCAGACAAAATCGCGTATAACGGCGCCATGAAGATTCTCGTCATCGAAGACGACCGCGAGGCTGCTGACTACCTGCAGAAGGCCTTCGGCGAAGCGGGCCACACCGCCCATGTCGCCGGCGACGGCGACTCCGGATTTGCCCTGGCCGATGCCGGCGAATACGACGTCATGGTCGTGGATCGCATGCTGCCCAGGCGCGACGGGCTTTCGGTCATCGCTGGGCTGCGTTCGCGGGGCAACACCACCCCGGTCCTAATCCTCTCCGCCCTTGGCGAGGTGGACGATCGCGTCACCGGCCTCAGGGCCGGCGGCGACGACTATCTGACCAAGCCCTACGCCTTTTCCGAGCTTCTCGCCCGTGTCGAGGTGCTCAACCGGCGCGCACCGGCGCGTGAATCCGAGACGGTCTACCGCGTCGGCGACCTGGAGCTCGACAGGCTGGGCCATTCTGTGCGGCGCGCCGGCCACGAGATCACGCTGCAGCCGCGCGAGTTTCGCCTGCTCGAATACCTGATGCGCCACGCCGGCCAGGTGGTCACCCGTACGATGCTGCTGGAGAACGTCTGGGACTACCACTTCGACCCGCAGACCAACGTCATCGACGTCCACGTGTCGCGGCTCCGCGGCAAGATCGAGAAGGGGTTCGACAAGCCGATCCTGCACACGGTCCGCGGCGCCGGCTACATGCTCAAGGCCGGCTGATGGGGCTCGGGCTGCCGGCCATCATGAAGACGACCGCGGCGCGCCTTTCGGCGCTCTACCTGCTGCTGTTCGCCCTCTGCGCCATCTTGCTCGTCTTCTACATGACGTCGCTGTCGGCGCGCATGCTGCTGGCGCAGACCAGGGAGACCGTCAACGAGGAAGTGCTGGGCCTCGCCGGAGCCTATCAGCGCGGCGGCATCCCGGTCCTGGTGCGGGTCGTGGGCCAGCGCTCCCGCCAGCCCGGCGCCAACCTCTATCTCCTCGCCGACCCGAACGGCCGCATCCTGTCGGGCAACGTCCAGAGCATCCAGCCGGGCGTGCTCGAACGCGACGGCTGGACCGAGCTGCCGTTTTCCTACGAGCGCTACGGCGAGATCCGGCGCGGCGAGGGAGGGTCCGACGAGCAAGGAGTTGCCGTTCCTGCGGTCGGCCACAACGCGATTGCGGTCGTGCTGCGCCTGCCCAACCAGATGATCCTCATGGTCGGCCGCGATCTCGGCGAACCCGAGCGTTTCCGCAGCGTCGTGCAGCGCTCGCTGATGGTGGCGCTGGGCATGATGGCGGTCGGCGGACTGCTGATCTGGTACTTCGTCGGCCGGCGCGCGCTCAAGCGCATCGACGACGTGTCCGAGGCGAGCCGGCGCATCATGGGCGGCGATCTGAGCGGCCGGCTGCCGGTCACCGGTGCCGGCGACGAGTTCGACCGCCTGTCGGAAAATCTCAACGCCATGCTGGCCCGCATCGCCCATCTCAACGAAGGGCTGAAGCAGGTCTCCGACAACATCGCCCACGACCTCAAGACGCCGCTGACCCGCCTGCGCAATCGTGCGGAGGCGGCACTCTCGGGCAAGAAGAGCGGTGCGGATTACCGCGAGGCCCTGGATGTCACCATCGCCGAGTCGGACCAGCTGATCCGGACCTTCAACGCCATCCTGATGATCTCGCGCCTGGAGGCGGGCTATTCGGCCGAGCCGTTGGCGAAAGTCGATCTGGGGCCGGTCGTCCGCGATGTGATCGATCTCTACGAGCCCGTGGCCGAGGAACTGGGCGTCGCCTTCTCCAGCGAGGCGGCGGGCGAGTTCGTGGTCGGCGGCAATCGCGAGCTGATCGCCCAGGCGCTTTCGAACATCGTCGACAACGCGCTCAAATATTCCGCCGGCGCGGTCGAGAAGCCCGCTGTCGCGGTTTCCCTCGAACGCCGCGACGGCGAGATCCGCCTCACGGTGTCGGACAACGGCCTCGGCATCCCAGACGAAGGCGACCGCCAGCGCGCCACCGAGCGCTTCGTGCGCCTGGAGCAGAGCCGCTCGCAGCCGGGCTCCGGCCTGGGCCTCAGCCTCGCGAAGGCGGTGATGGACTTTCACAAGGGCCGGCTTGATCTTTTGCCCGGCAATCCCGGATTATCCGTCCAGATGGCCTTTCCCGGATCCAAGGACGAATAGATGAAGAGCCCGGCCGCGACCAAGACTGCTCAGGAATGGCGCCTGGCGCCCAGGATGGAGTTGACGCCGCTGGATGCCGAGGCAGCGGCAAGCAACCTCGCGGAGCTTGCCGGCCATGCGGGGGAGGCCGATCTCGGACGCCTCGTCGCCTTCCTCGAGGGCCGGGGGGCGGCCCAGCGCTTTCTCGCGGCGGTGCTCGATCTTTCCGAATTCATGCGCGATAGCGCGCGCCGGCAGCCGGAAATGCTCGACCGCCTGTTCGACCATTCGGTCGACGAGCGCCTGCGCTCGATCGGCGAGGCCATAGCGGCGGCACCGCGCGAGGCGGACGTCACCGAAGCCAACTTGATGATGCGCCTGCGCAGGCTGAAGTCGGAAGCGCATTTCCTCATCGCCCTGGCCGATCTTGCCGGCGAGGCCGACGCGTCGGAGACGGTCCACAGGCTGAGCAGCCTTGCCGATCTCTGCACGGGCGCTGCGATCGATTTCCTGCTCCGCGACGCGCACCGCCAGGGCAAGCTGCAATTGCCCGACCCCGACGTGCCCGCCGCAGGCTCCGGCTGGATCGTGCTCGGCATGGGCAAGCTCGGCGCGCGCGAGCTGAACTTTTCGTCCGACATCGATCTCGTCGTCTTCTTCGACCCTGAGGCCCCGGCGGTCGTCGACCCGCACGAGGCGACGGATCTCTTCTCCCGCCTGACCCGCCGTCTCGTGCGCATCCTGCAGGACCGCACCGAGCACGGCTACGTCTTCCGCACCGACCTCAGGCTGCGTCCCGACCCGGGCTCTACGCCCCTGGCGATCTCGATCCACGCCGCGCTGCACTACTACGAAAGCCGCGGCCAGAACTGGGAGCGCGCGGCGATGATCAAGGCCCGGCCGGTGGCCGGCGACATCGCGGCCGGCGAGGCCTTCCTCAAGGAGCTTCGCCCCTACGTCTGGCGCAAGTACCTGGACTACGCCGCCATCGCCGACGTGCATTCCATCAAGCGCCAGATCCATGCCCACAAGGGCCATGGCGAGGTCGCCGTGAAGGGGCACAACGTCAAGCTCGGCCGCGGCGGCATCCGCGAGATCGAGTTCTTCGTCCAGACCCAGCAGCTGATCGCCGGCGGCCGCTTTCCGGAGCTGCGCGGCCGGGCCACCGTGCCGATGCTCGACCAGCTCGCCGTGCGCGGCTGGATCACCGCCGAGGCGCGCGATGCGCTCGAACGGCAATACTGGTTCCTGCGCCGCGTCGAGCACGCCATCCAGATGGTCGCCGACGAGCAGACGCACATGCTGCCGGAAGACGACGAGGGCCTGGCCCGCATCGCCCACATGCTCGGATTTGCCGATGCCGATGCCTTTTCCAAGGTGTTCCGTGCATCGCTCCAGGAAGTGGAGCGCCACTATGCGGCCCTGTTCGAAGCCGCGCCCGAGCTTTCCTCCGGCATCGGCAACCTGGTCTTCACCGGCGACGTCGACGATCCGGACACGCTGCACACATTGCGGCAGCTGGGCTTCCAGCGCCCCAGCGACATCTGCAGGGTCATCCGCACCTGGCATTTCGGCCGCTATCGTGCGACCCAGTCGGCGGAGGCGCGCGAACGGCTGACGGAGCTGACGCCGGCGCTGCTCGAGGCCTTCGGCAAGACGCGCAGGGCCGACGAGGCGCTGATGCGCTTCGACGAGTTCCTGGCCGGACTGCCGGCGGGCATCCAGCTGTTCTCCCTGCTCCAGTCCAACCCGGCGCTGCTCAAGCTGGTGGCCACCATCATGGGTGCCGCACCCCGGCTCGCCGGCATCATCACGCGCCGGCCGCATGTCTTCGACGGCCTGCTCGATCCGGCATTGCTGTCCGAACTGCCCGACCGCGCCTATCTCGCCGCCCGTCTCGCGGCCTTTCTCGAAAGCACCTCGCTCTACGAGGAGGTGCTCGACCGGCTGCGCATCTTTGCCGCCGAGCAGAAGTTCTTGATCGGCGTGCGGCTGCTGGCGGGCGCCATCGAACCGGCGCGTGCCGGCAAGGCCTTCTCCGATCTTGCCGACCTGACCGTCGGCGCGGCCCTCGACGCGGTCCAGGCGGAGTTCGCGCGCCGTCACGGCAGCGTGCCCGGCGGCCGCGTCGCCATCTTAGGCATGGGCAAGCTCGGCAGCCGGGAGCTCACCGCCGGCTCCGACGTCGACCTCATCCTGCTCTACGACCACGACGCCCACGCCGAAGAATCCGACGGCGACAAGCCGCTTGCCCCGTCGCACTATTACAGCCGCATGACCCAGCGGCTGATCGCGGCGGTATCCGCGCCGACCGCGGAAGGCGTACTCTACGAGCTTGACCTCAGGCTGCGCCCCTCGGGCAACAAGGGTCCTGTGGCCACCCATGTCGACGCGTTCAGCAAGTATCAGCGCAGCGAGGCGTGGACCTGGGAGCACATGGCGCTGACGCGCGCGCGCCCGATCGCCGGCGACCCCTCGCTCTGCGACCAGGTGGAGGCGGAGGTCACGGCCGTCATCGCGCTGCCTCGCGATGCAGCAAAGGTCGCCGCCGAGGCGCGGGACATGCGCCAGCTGATCGAGGACGAAAAACCCCCGCACGACCTGTGGGACATCAAGCTCATCCCGGGCGGCCTGATCGACCTGGAGTTCATCGCCCAGGTGGCGGCCCTTACCGGCGGCCTCGAAGGCGAGGGGCACTCGACCGCGACGGCCGAGGTGCTGCACCGGCTGGCGCCGAGCTTCGCCGGCGCCCAGCTACGCGAGGACCTGATCGCCGCCTATGGCCTCTATTCGGCCATCACACAGATGACGAGACTGTGCCTCACCGGCGCCTTCGAGCGCGCCGACGTCCCGCCGGGACTGTCGGACCTGCTCCTGGCGGTGACCGACCTGCCCGATTTCGCGGTGCTGGAGGCCCATCTCAAGGAGACGTCGCAAACGGTTCGGATGCATTTCGACCGCTTGCTACGCGCGAAGCGCAAATGAAGCCCACGGAGGCCCATTGGCGCTTCGGTTCGCATCGGGGGTGACGATGCAACAGGAGAAGACCCATGAGTAAATCGACCAGACTCTCGATTGCCTTCCTCGCCCTTGCCGGCACGGCCGGAACATCGGCCCTCGCAGCGGCCCAGGACGGTCCGCGCGGCCACGGCATGGAGATGATGCCGCGGCTCGAGCGGGCAGATGCCGACAAGAGCGGGGACGTCACCTTCGACGAATTCGCCGCCGCGATGGACCAGCGTTTCGCCAATGCGGACGGCAATGGCGACGGCAAGATGACGGTGGCGGAGATCGCCGACCAGATCATGCGCATGCGAGCCGAGCGCGCCGCGCAGCGGATGGTCGAGCGCTTCGATGCCGACGGCGACGGTGCGCTGACCAATGCGGAGATCGAGTCGCGGCAGAAGAAGCTGTTTGCCCTGCTCGACCGCAATGACGACGGCAAGATCGTCAAGGACGAGATGCCGCGCCGCGACGGCGGCGGCCGCTGGCGGATGCGTCAGTAAGGGAACGTGGTGCCGGCGATCCCCCGGTCGCCGGCATAAGCTTGATCAGGCCGCCTTCTGCATCGGCCGCAGCACCCTGCGCACCGGAATGCGGACCGAGACGATCGTGCCGACGCCTTCGGTGGAGCGGATCTTGAGCGCGCCGCCATGCAGCTCGGCGAGCGAACGCGAGATGGCGAGCCCGAGGCCCGAGCCCTCGTGGTTCTTCGAGAACTGGTTCTGGACCTGCTCGAACGGCCGGCCGAGCTTGGCCAGCGCATGCTTGGGGATGCCGCAGCCGCTGTCCTCGATGCTGAGCGTCAGCGCGCCGGTTGCGTTGCGGGCGCGCACCGTGATGCGGCCGCCCTCGCCGGTGAACTTCACGGCGTTGGAAAGCAGGTTGATGGCGATCTGCTTGATAGCGCGGCGGTCGGCGAACAGCGTCATCTGCTCGGCGATCTGGGTATCGAGCGTGATGGCCTTCTGCGCCGCCTGCAGCGACACCACCCGCACCGTCTCGCGGATCAGCGGGCACAGGTCGATCTCCTCGCGATCGATCGAGAACTGGCCGGCCTCGATCTTCGACATGTCGAGGATGTCGTTGATGACGCCGAGCAGGTGCTTGCCGCTCGAATTGATGTCGCGCGCATATTCGTCGTAGCGCGGCGAGCCGAGCGGTCCGAACAGCTTGCCTTCCATCAGCTCCGAGAAGCCGATGACGGCGTTGAGCGGCGTCCTCAGCTCGTGGGACATGTTGGCCAGGAATTCCGACTTGGCGCGGTTGGCAGCCTCGGCGCGCTCGGTTTCCTTCATGTACTTGCGGTTGAGGTCGACGAGCTCGTTGGAACGATCCTCCTCGGCGCGGCGTGCCAGGCTGAGGTCGTGGATGGTCGCCATCAGACGGCGCTCGCTCTCCATCAGCTTGTCCTGGTGCTGCTTGATCTGGGTGATGTCGGAGCCGACCGACACGATGCCGCCGTCGCGGGTCTTGAGTTCGTTGACCTGCAGCCAGCGCCCGTCCGCGAGCTGCCTTTCGTAGGTCGCGCCGGCGCGCGGGCCGTTGGCGTTGGCGAGCCGCCGCTCGGAGATGAACGCGACCATGCGCGCCTCGAGCTCTTCGCGTGGCGTTCCGGGCAGCACGTCGCGGTCGCTGAGCCCGTTGTCCTGCTGGTACTTGGAGTTGCACATCACCAGCCGGTCGCCGGCGTCCCAGAGCACGAAGGATTCGGTGATGTTCTCGATCGCGGTCCTCAGCCTGAGGTCCGCCGCCTCCGAGCGTTGCGCCAGGTGGCGCTGCTCGGTGATGTCGACGGCGATGCCGGTCATCTGGATCTCGGGCGCCTCGGGGTCGACCACCTGGGCACGGGCGCGCATCCACACCCAGTGGCCGTCGGCGTGGCGCATGCGGAACACGCGGTCGATGTGGTCGATCTCGTGCCCCACCACCTGGTTGGCGAGCTCGAACAGGTCGCCGTCCTCGGGATGGATGATGCGGGCGACCTCGCCGAACGACAGCATCGCGTCGCAGGCCTCGTAGCCCAGCAATTCGTACATCGAGCGCGACCAGTACATCTTTCCACGCACCATGTCCCAGTCCCACAGGCCGCATTTGCCGCGCACCAGCGCGAGGTCGATGCGCTGGTGCGCCTCGAGGTAGATGGCGTCCGCCGCCTGCGCGCGGGCGGCTTGCGTGAAATAGGCGTAGAGGATGATGAACAGGATGCCGGCCGTGAACACGAACAGCGAGACGTTGAGCGACAGCGTCTTGCGCCAGTCGGCGAAGACGGCGTCCTGCGGGATCAGCACAGCCGCCGCCGCCCGCTTGCCCTCGGCCAGGCTCACGGCGCCGAACCAGTCCTGGCCGCCGATGCGCACGGCCATCACGCCGGCGCGCTCGCCGAACATGAACAGCGGCTGCCCGCCGGCGACGATCGTGTCCAGCGACTGCCCTTGCCAGCTGGTCGACTGCGGCGACACGGCGATGACGCGGAAATTCTGGTCCGTGAGCGCGATCACATGGCTGCGCCCGAGCGCGCCTTGCTGGTCCGCTCCGTCGACGAGCTGTTGGCCGGCGGTTGCCAGCGGCTCGCCTTCGGCCGTGTTCAGCATCAGCGAGTTGACCATGTCGGCGGCGGCGAGCGTCAGGATGGCCTTGGCGTTTTGTTCGACGTCGTCCCTGAGCGCCATCAGCGAGAGGAAGCGCGCTCCTGCGACCACCAGCAGGAAGATGACGATCAGCGTTGGGATGGAGCGGCGCAGCAGCGGTTCCGCGGCCAGCAGCCGGCGGTAGGCGGGTTCGGCGATGAGACGTGCATTGCCCGCCAGGCCGGCGTCGCGCGCCTGCCTGCGTCGGACAACAGCATTCTCATCGGGCGCGCCCCACGCGTCCGCCTTGGCCATAAATGGCTCCCCGTAATCCCGTTCTGATTTGACTGATCCGGCAACACCGCACTTCCGAATCGTCACTAAAGAATCAAAGGCGATTCGCCTTGTCCAGTGGGGCGGGCGAAAAAGATTAAAATTCGGCTAAAAGCCAGCCGAATTGACCGCTGCGCATCGCGCGATCCACGGCGGCGGTCCCTGATGCAGGAGACTGCCGCTTTCCCGCAGACTTGCCTGGCCCGGATCAAGCTCCGTATCAGGCGAGCGTACGCTCGATGATGTCGCGCAGGTCGGCCGAAAGGCCTTCCCTGGCCTGCATGGAAACCAGCGCCGCGCGCGCCTTGGCCTGGCGCTTCGGCTCCAGCGAACGCCACGACCTGAGTGCCGTGGCCAGCCGCGCGGCCACCTGGGGATTGCGCTTCTCGACGGTCAGCACCATGTCGGCGAAGAACGCGTAGCCGGCGCCGTCGGCGCGGTGGAAGCCCGTCTGGTTGGCGCTGGCGAAGCCGCCTACCAGCGAGCGCACCCGGTTGGGATTGGCGATTGAGAAGGCGGGGTGCTGGGTCAGCGCCCTGACGGCGTCGACGGCCTGCGGGCCCGGGGCCGTGGCCTGAATCATGAACCACTTGTCCATGACCAGCGGATCGCCGCGATAGCGCTTGTCGAATTCGGCCAGCGCCTCCGTGGCTTCCGCCGAGCCGCCATGGCGGTGCACCAGCACGGTGAGTGCCGCGGCACGGTCGGTCATGTTGGTCGCGGAAGTGAAATGCGCCGCCGCGAGCTTCGCGCCGCCGGGCTGCACGGCGAGATAGTCGAGCAGCGTGTTGCGCAATGCGCGCCGGCCGGCGCTGGCGGCGTCCGGCGAAAACGCGCCCGACATTCGCAAGTCGCCGTAAAGGCCGGAGAAGATTCCGTAATTTGCCTCGGCGATCGACCTGGCCAGGGCCTCGCGGCCGGCGAAAATGGCGTCGGGATCGATGTTCTTGCCGATCTCGCGGGCGACGTCGGCTTCGCCCGGCAGCGCCAGCGCCAGCGCGCGGAAGGCATGCTCGAGGCTGCCGTCACCGGCGATGCGGCCCGCCAGTGCGGCGAGCTCGGCGCCGAACTCGGGCTGCTTGCCGCCCAGCACGTTCCTGAAGGCGGCGATGGTGGCATCCGTGAGCAGCGTGTTGAACGCCTGCCAGCGCGAGAACGGATCGCTGTCGTGCGAAGCGAGGAAGGCCTTGTCCTCCGGCCGCTGCTCGACGGTCAGCGTGATGGGGGCCGAGAAGCCGCGGTTGAGCGACAGCACCGGCCGCTCCGCCACGCCCGAGAACTTCACCACGTGCCTGCGCTTGCGCACGTGGATGACGCCGTGCTCGATCGTCGCTCCATCGACGTCTTGGTAGGCCATGTCCTTGCCGTCCGGCCCCACCAGGCCGAAGGCGAGCGGGATGTGCATCAGCCGCTTGCGGGTTTCCGACGGCGTCGGCGGCACCGACTGCTCGATCTCGATGGTGAATTCGGCGCCCGCCGGATTGTGCGTGGTCGTGACGCTGAGGTTGGGCGTGCCGGCCTGGTGGTACCAGAGCGCGAACTGCGACAGGTCGCGGCCCGACACGTCCTCGAACACCTTGAGGAAATCCTCGATCGTCGCCGCGTCTCCGTCGTGGCGCTCGAAATAGAGGTCCATGCCCTTTCGGAACGTCTCGGCGCCGAGCACCGTGCGGATCATCCGCACCACCTCCGAGCCCTTCTCGTAGACGGTCGCGGTGTAGAAGTTGTTGATCTCGCGGTAGCGCCTGGGGCGGACCGGATGGGCCAGCGGCCCCTGGTCCTCGGGGAACTGGTGGGCACGCAGCGTGCGCACCTCGGCGATGCGCTTGACCGGCCGCGACCGTTGGTCGGCCGAGAACTCGTGGTCGCGGAAGACGGTCAGCCCTTCCTTGAGGCAGAGCTGGAACCAGTCGCGGCAAGTGATTCTGTTGCCTGTCCAATTGTGGAAATATTCATGCGCGATGATCGCCTCGATATTGGCGAAGTCGACGTCCGTCGCGGTCTCCTCGTCGGCAAGCACGTACTTGTCGTTGAAGATGTTGAGACCCTTGTTCTCCATCGCGCCCATGTTGAAGTCGGACACGGCGACGATGTTGAAGACGTCGAGATCGTACTCGCAGCCGAACACCTCCTCGTCCCACTTCATCGAGCGCTGCAGCGCGTCCATGGCGTAGCCGGCCTGGTTCTCCTTGCCGTGCTCGACATAGATGCCGAGTTCGACTTCCTTGCCGGAGGCGGTGACGAAGCGGTCCTTGATGCAGCCGAGGTCGCCGGCAACCAGCGCGAACAGGTAGGATGGCTTGGGGAAGGGGTCGCGCCAGACGGCGTAGTGCCAGCCCTGGCCGAGATCGCCGCTCTCGACCGGATTGCCGTTGGAGAGCAGCAGCGGGGCCTCGGCACGCTCGGCCTCGATGCGCACGCTGTAGACCGACAGGATGTCCGGCCTGTCGAGGAAGTAGGTGATGCGGCGGAAGCCCTCGGCCTCGCACTGGGTGCAGTAGACCTTGCTGGAGCGGTAGAGCCCCATCAGCGCCTCGTTGCGCGACGGCGCGAGCTCGGTCTCGATCAACAGCGTGAAGCGGCCGGAGCCGGGCGGATTGTAGATCACCAGCCGCTCCGGCGTGGCGTCGAAATTGGCGGCGTCCACGGCCTCGCCGTCGATCTCGATGCGGCGCAGCGTCAGCCCGTCGCCGTCGAGTTCCAGCTGGACCGGCTTTTCGATACCCGCGCGCCGCTCGATCGTCAGCTTCGCCACCACGCGCGTGCTGTCCGCACCGAGCCTGAAGTCGAGCTCGGTCGCCGGGATCAGGTAGTCGCTCGGCCGGTAATCCTCGAGGCGAAACACCTGTCCGGTATCGGTACGCATGTGATGGCCTTCCTGTCGTCGTCGCTCTGCTCGCCGCTCTGGTAGAAAAAATAAGCGGCCGCTGGTCTTTACACGAAACGCCCCCTCGGCAAAACTGTTCAGGGTCGCACATCTGCTGCGCTTCCCCCACCAATCCTCACGAGGCCGATATGACTGTCGTCACGCCGAAATTCGGGATGGGCGCGTCCGTTTTGCGCGTCGAGGATGGCGCTTTTGTCACCGGCCGTGGCCGCTACACCGACGACGTCTCGCCGGCGGGACAGTTGCACGGCTACGTGCTGCGCTCGCCGGTCGCCAAGGCCAGCTTCAGCATCGGCCCGCTCGATGCCGCCCGCACAGCACCCGGCGTGCGTCTGGTGCTGACCGGCGCCGATGTCGCCCATCTCGGCGACCTCAAGTCGGTGGTCATGCAGAAGCAGCCCGACGGCACCCGCGCGCCGACGCGCGATATCCCGATCCTCTGCCGCGACCGCGTCCATCATGTCGGCGATGCCGTGGCCTTCGTGGTCGCCGACAGCCGCGCGCTCGCCCAGGACGCGGCCGAACTGATCGAGGTCGACTACGACGACGAGGAGGCGGCCGCCGGCACCGCCACGGCGCTGGAGGACGGCGCACCGCTGGTCTGGCCGGAACTCGGCTCCAACCGCGCCTTCACCTATCATCTGGGCGACAAGGCGAAGACCGACGCCGCCTTCGCTGCCGCTGACAGCGTCACCCGCATCGAGTTCGTCAACAACCGCCTCATCTGCAACTACATGGAGCCGCGTTCGGCCATCGGCGAGTGGCGCCAGGACCAGGACCGCTTCGTGCTGACCACGGGGTCGCAGGGCGTGCACTCGATGCGCAACATCCTCACCGGCCAGGTGTTCGGGATCGGCGCCGACAAGCTCCGCGTCGTCACCCCGGACGTCGGCGGCGGCTTCGGCACCAAGGCCTTCGTCTATCGCGAGCACGCGCTGGTGCTGGAGGCCGCAAAACGCCTCGGCCGTCCGGTGAAGTGGGCCGGCGACCGCACCGAGCACTTCCTCGCCGACGCCCAGGGCCGCGACAATTTCGTGACCGCCGAGATGGCGATGGACAAGGACGGCCGCTTCCTCGGCCTGCGTGTCGGCCTGATCTCCAACGTCGGCGCCTACATCTCGCAATACGGCCCGATCATCGCCCATATCGGCGCCAGCATGTCCACCGGCGTCTACGATATCGAGGCGCTGGATGTGACGATCACCGGCGTCTACACCAACACCTGTCCCGTCGATGCCTATCGCGGGGCAGGGCGTCCGGAGGCAGCACTTCTGGTCGAGAAGCTCGTCGATGCCTGCGCCCGCGACCTCGGGCTCCCGGTCGACGAGATCCGTCGCCGCAACTTCATCCGCCCCGAGCAGTTCCCCTACCGCACCCAGACCGGCAGGCGCTACGACGTCGGCGAGTTCGAGGCGCACATGGACCTCTCGATGGAACGCGCCGGCTGGGCAAGCTTCCCGGGCCGGCTCGCCGAGGCCAGGTCGCGGGGAAAGATCCGCGGCATCGGCATGGCGACCTACATCGAGGCCTGTGCCTTTGCCGGCTCCGAGCCCGCGCGCGTCGAGCTCAACGCCGACGGCACGGTGTCGGTGTTCATCGGCACCCAGTCCAACGGCCAGGGCCACGCCACCGCCTATGCCCAGTTCGTCGCCGAAAAGCTCAATCTCGACGTGGCGAGCATCAGCGTGCACCAGGGCGACACCGATCAGCTCGCCAAGGGCGGCGGCACCGGCGGCTCCCGCTCGATCCCGCTCGGCGGCGTCTCCGCTTCCCGCGCCGGCGCGGCGCTGGCGGAGAAGCTCAGGAAGATCGCCGCCGACGAGCTGGAAGCCGCCGCCGCCGACATCGAGCTTGGCAATGGCGAGGCGCGCATCGTCGGCACCGACCACGTCATCTCCTTCGCCGGCCTCCACGCCGCGGCGAAAAATCCCGACGATATCAAGGCGATGGGCGAGTTCGTTCAGGACGAGGCGACCTATCCCAACGGCACCCATATCTGCGAGGTCGAGATCGATCCCGACACCGGCACGACCGAGGTCGTCGCCTACACCATCGTCGACGATTTCGGCGCGACCGTGAACCCGCTGCTGCTCGCCGGCCAGGTCCATGGTGGCGTCGTCCAGGGCATCGGCCAGGCGCTGTCGGAGGAGGCGGTCTATGGCGAGGACGGGCAACTGCTGACGGCGAGCTTCATGGACTACGCGGTGCCGCGCGCCGACACCGTGCCGTCCTTCCATTTCGAGACGCGCAACGTGCCTTCGACCACCAATGCCATGGGCATGAAGGGGGCAGGCGAGGCGGGTACCATCGGCGCCACGCCAGCGGCGCTCAACGCGGTGACGGATGCATTGTACAGGGCTTACGGAATTGACCACATCGAAATGCCGGCGACCCCGGCGCGCGTCTGGGCGGCAATAGAGGCGGCCCGGCAGAAGTGATGCACCAGGGAAGTCAGGGCGCTTCGTCGCCGCTCGTCGGAATCGCCCTCAAGGTCGTCTCGGTCGCCGTCTTCGTCGGCATGTCGACCGCCATCAAGGCGACCGGCGAGGTGCCGGCCGGTCAGATCGTCTTCTACCGGTCCTTCTTCGCCATCTTTCCGATCCTGCTGTTCCTCGCCTTCCGGCGCGAACTCGGCACGGCCTTCGTCACCAGGCGGCCGTTCGGGCACATCATGCGCGGACTTGTGGGGGTGATGGCCATGGGCTTCGGCTTCTTCGCGCTCACCCAGCTGCCGCTGCCCGAGGCGATCACGCTGAACTACGCCCAGCCCCTGCTGGTCGTCGTCTTCAGCGCGCTGTTCCTCGGCGAGAACGTGCGCATGTATCGCTGGACCGCGGTCGCCATCGGCCTTATCGGCGTCGTCATCGTGTCGTGGCCCAAGCTCACCTTGTTCACGTCGGGGGCCGGCCTGGGCGACAAGGCGGCCATCGGCGTCGTCGCGGCGCTCGTCAGCGCCTCGCTGTCGGCCATCGCCATGCTGCTGGTGCGCAACCTCGTCCACACCGAACGCACCGCCACGATCGTGCTGTGGTTCTCGCTGAGCGCGAGCGCAATGGCCCTGTTCACCATCCCGTTCGGCTGGCAGTCGCTGTCGTGGCAGCAGACCGCACTCCTGGTGACGGGCGGCGTCTGCGGCGGCATCGCCCAACTGTTCATGACCGAGGCCTACCGCCACGCCGAAGCGTCGACGGTGGCACCCTTCGAATACACCTCGCTGATCCTCGGCATCATCGTCGGCTACTTCGTCTTCGGTGACCTGCCAACCATCCATACCCTGGTCGGCGGGGCCATCGTCATCGGTGCCGGCATCTTCATCATCCTGCGCGAGCGGCGCTTGGGCATCGAGCGCAAGGCGGCCAAGAAGGCGGCGCCGCCGCAATAGCTATCCCGCCGCAAGCGCCCTCAGGCGCGCCGCCGTCTCCTCGTCGGCGGGGAAGAAGGACTCGATGGCGAGTTCGGAGAGCGTGACGTCCAGCGGCGTGCCGAACACGGTGGTGGTGCTTATGAACGACAGCACCGCGTTGCCGACGCGCAGCCTGAGCGGGTGGGCGATGATGTTGGCGTCGCCCTGCACCGGCCGCCCCGACCGCGGCCCGTCCGGATAGCCGAGCAGTTCCTGCTCCAGCGCCGCGAGCACCGGGTCGCCCGCCGTGTCGTTCTGGTGCTTCAGGCGCTCGATCAGATGCGCCCGCCATTCGTGCAGGTTGACGATCCGCGGCGCCACACCCCTTGGATGCAGGCTCAGCCTCAGCACGTTCACCGGTAGCTCCAGCAGCGTGGCGTCCTCGACGTCGGCGAGCAGGGGGGCAAGCGCCGCATTGCCCTCGATCAGGTTCCAGTGGCGGTCGACGGCGAGCGCCGGATAGGGCTCGTGGCCCTTGAGCACCATGCGCACCGCTTCCATCGCCGGTGCCAGCGAGGGGTGGTCCAGCGGCCGTTCGCCGAAGCTCGGCGCATATCCCGCCGCCAGCAGCATCCGGTTGCGCTGGCGCAGCGGCACGGAAAGCTGCTCGGCCAGATGCAGCACCATCTCGCGCGAGGGCAGCGAGCGCCCGCTTTCCATGAAGCTCAGGTGTCTCTGCGAAATCTCCGCCTCCATCGCGAGGTCGAGCTGGCTCATGCGCCGCCTGGTGCGCCATTCGCGGATGAGACTGCCTACGGTGTTCGTGTCCATGGCTGCAACCTAGCGCGAGCCTGTTCTCGTTTCCATTACCTCGGGCGTAATCGCAACACGGCGATGACGGTGGGATGGTTGGTGAGGGAAGGCGGCCGCATCTGCCAAGCCTCCTCGCAAACCGAACCACGGGAGCATCACATGTCCGTCGCCGTCACGCCCTTCCTCCGCAACGCCCTTTATGTCGACGCGCTCGCAACAGGCGCCACGGCCCTGCTGGCGATCGTCGGGGCGCCGCTGCTTGCGCCCTTCCTCGACCTGCCGGAAGCGCTGCTGCTGTGGGCCGGCCTGGTGCTGGTCCCCTTCGTCGCCATGCTGGTGGTGGTCGCGCGCCGTGCCGCGGTGCCGAAGCTCGTCCTCTTCGACATCGTCGCCCTCAATGCGCTCTGGGTGATCGGCAGCTTTGCCCTGCTCGCTACCGGCGCGGTGTCGCCCAACGCGCTCGGCGTCGCCTTCGTGGCCGCCCAGGCGCTGGTCGTGGCCGTCTTCGCCGAACTGCAGTTCGTCGCCATCCGCCGCGCCGGCGTCGTTGCGGCCTAGAGGCTGCCGAGCTCGCGCAGCTTCGCCTTGACCTCCAGGAAGTCCCGCCACGCAAGCTTCTTGTGGGCGGGATTTCTGAGCAGATAGGCCGGGTGCAGCGTCGGCATCACCGGAATGACCGTGCCCTGGGCGGTCGAGTGGGTCTTCCAGTTGCCGCGCAGCCTGAGGATGCCGTCGGGCGACCCGACGAGCAGCTTCGCCGACGGCCCGCCGAGCGTCACCAGCACCTTGGGGTTCGCCAGCGCGATCTGCCGCTCGATGAAGGGGCGGCAGATCTCGGTCTCGTGCGGCGTCGGCGTGCGGTTGCCCGGCGGCCGCCACGGAATGACGTTGGCGATATAGGCGGATTTCCGGTCGAGGCCGATCGCCGCGAGGATGCGGTCGAGCAGCTGGCCCGAGCGCCCGACGAAGGGCAGGCCCTCGAGGTCCTCGTCGCGGCCCGGCGCCTCGCCCACCAGCATCAGGTCGGCCTCCGGGTTGCCGTCGGCAAACACCATGCTCTTCGCCGTGGCCTTGAGGTTGCAGCCCTCGAAACCTTCCATGATCTGCCGCAGCTCGTCGAGCGTCGCCGCCTTGCCGGCCAGTTCGCGCGCGGCCGCCGCCTGCGCCTCGTCGGGCAAGGCGGCCGCGGCCGCGGGGCGTGGCGGCGGTGCTGCCCGTTCGGGCATGTTCCGTTCCGGCCGGCCGGTGTCGGCCTGCATGCGCCTCGCGACTTCCGGGGCAGGGGCCGCCGCCTGGCGCTGCGCGCTCTCGGCGAACCTGTCGATCGGCTCCTCCGCAAGCGCGTCGTCCACGCCCGCCGCCGCATAGAAGGCGAGCAGATCGCGCAGATCCGGACGTTCATTTCCCGAAATGGAGGCCATGCGCCACTTTCGACGCTGCGGCGCCGATTTGCAAGTTCACGAGGAGGGGATGCGCGGGTCCTGCACCAGATAAAAGCGCCAGCGCGGCGTATAGTCGGTCACCAGGAAGCTGAAGCCGGCCGTTTCGCGGGGGTCCACCTTGCCGTCGGTATAGCGCAGCCGGTCGTAGGGTTCGAAGTCGCGGCTGTACTCGGCGAAGCTGTCGGAGGTGATGTTGACGTTGTCGGTGCGCCGCTGGTCGAAGGACAGCCCGTCGCCGAAAACGCTCGCCTTGCCTTCGATCTCCTGCAGTTCGAACTCGAACTCGACCCAGGCCTGGCCGCTGTTGTTGAGGGCCTCGATGCGCATGAACAGGATGCCGTTGGCGTAGAAGCCGGAGTTGTCGAAGGGCCTGATCGGCCTGATCGTGCGGATCGTCAGCGTCACCGGCGACGAGGAGGCGAGTTCTTCCTGGATGACGATCGGGTCTTCCCGCGTTCCGGTGCCGGACACTGAGGTGATGCGGAAGCCGCCGAGTTCGTCGGAGAACGAGTAGGCGCCGGCATTCCAGACCTTCTGATCGCCCTCGCTCTCCTGAGCGCGACCTTCGCCGTTCAGCCATGTCGCAATAAGGAGGGCAGCCCCGGCCAGGATGTGGCGTCTGGTGAGGAGGCGCTTCGGTCCTGTCCTGCTGGGCACGTTAGGGCGCATGAAAAAGACGGACGGCTGGCTGATGACGGTCACCTGCACATCGACACTAAGGGGCGGCGCCCACCGCCGGAAGGTTAAATATTTTGACCTTTACGTTAACGTAAGATAAATCACCGTGTTTGTGAGGCTTCACCCGTCCGAATGGCCGATGTGCTGAATGGTCCGGTTTGACGTTTCCAAACGATGCGCTATGCAGCGCTTAGCCAATTCTGCCCTTGGGACAGGGCGAGCCAAAGCGGAGGGATAGATGAGCGAAGTCGAACGCGAAAGCATGGAATTCGATGTTGTCATCGTCGGCGCGGGGCCGGCGGGCCTGGCAGCGGCGATCCGGCTCAAGCAGGTCAATCCCGATCTCTCCGTCGTGGTGCTCGAAAAGGGCGGCGAGGTCGGCGCGCACATCCTCTCCGGCGCCGTGGTCGACCCGATCGGCATCAACCGCCTGCTGCCCGACTGGCGCCAGGATCCCGACCATCCGTTCAAGACGCCGGTCACCGACGATCATTTCCTCGTCCTCGGGCCGGCCGGCTCGTTCCGCCTGCCCAACCTGCTGATGCCGCCGCTGATGAGCAATCACGGCAACTACATCGTCTCGCTCGGCAATGTCTGCCGCTGGCTGGCCGCCAAGGCCGAGGCGCTCGGCGTCGAGATCTATCCCGGCTTCGCCGCCGCCGGCCTCATCTACAATGACGAGGGCGCCGTCACCGGCGTCTACACCGGCGACATGGGCGTCGAGCGCGACGGCAGCCACGGCCCCGGCTTCGCCCCCGGCATGGCGCTGATGGGCAAGTATGTGCTGATCGGCGAGGGCGCGCGCGGCTCGCTCGCCAAGCAGCTGATCGCCAGATACGACCTCGGCTCCGGCAAGGAGCCGCAGAAGTTCGGCATCGGCCTCAAGGAACTGTGGCAGGTTGCGCCCGAGAAGCACAAGCCGGGCCTCGTCCAGCACTCGTTCGGCTGGCCGCTCGACTTCAAGACCGGCGGCGGCTCGTTCCTCTACCACCTCGAGGACAACATGGTGGCCGTCGGCTTCGTCGTCCACCTCAACTACAAGAACCCCTATCTCGCGCCCTTTGAGGAGTTCCAGCGCTTCAAGACGCATCCGGCGATCCGCGGCACCTTCGAAGGCGGCAAGCGCCTGTCCTACGGCGCCCGCGCCATCACCGAGGGCGGCTACCAGTCGGTGCCGAAGCTGTCGTTCCCCGGCGGCGTGCTGATGGGCTGCTCGGCCGGCCTGGTCAACGTCCCGCGCATCAAGGGTTCGCACAACGCCGTGCTCTCGGGCATGCTCGCTGCCGAGCACGTCGCGGAGGCCATCGCCGCCGGCCGCGCCAACGACGAGCTCGCCTCCTACGAGGCCGCCTGGCGCGCCACCGACATCGGCAAGGATTTGAAGAAGGTCCGCAACGTCAAGCCGCTGTGGTCGCGCTTCGGCACCATCCTCGGCGTCGGCCTCGGCGGCCTCGACATGTGGCTCAACACGCTGTTCGGCGTCTCGCCCTTCGGCACGCTCAAGCACGGCAAGACCGACGCCCAGTCGCTCGAGCCGGCCTCCAAGCACAAGAAGATCGACTATCCCAAGCCCGACGGCGTGCTCACCTTCGACCGCCTGTCGTCGGTGTTCCTGTCCAACACCAACCACGAGGAGAACCAGCCGGTCCACCTCCAGGTCAAGGACGGCGATCTGCAGAAGCGTTCGGAGTATGGCGTCTATGCCGGTCCGTCGACGCGCTACTGCCCGGCGGGCGTGTACGAATGGGTCGATGCCGACGGCAACGCGATTGCCGGCGAGCCCGGCCATGCCGATGCGAAGTTCGTCATCAACGCGCAGAACTGCGTCCACTGCAAGACCTGCGACATCAAGGACCCCAACCAGAACATCAACTGGGTGCCGCCGCAGGGCGGCGAGGGGCCGGTCTACCCCAACATGTGATCCGGCGACGCGGCCCATCGGCCGCGTTGAAACAAGCGGCGGGATATGCTGAGCTTGCGCGAGCAGCGGAGTTCGGCGTGTCCCGCATTGCATCTGCCTTGATCGCAGTCCTGGCCGGGGCCGTGACGACCCTGGGGCCGGCGGATGCCGGCGTCAGGCAGACCACCAGTTCGCGCAGCTACGCCGTTTCCGGCAACACCGGAACCGAGCTGCTGCGGTCGATGGACCGCAACGGCCCGCGCCACGGCTTTTTGACGCGTGCCATCGCGCAGACCAAATACACCGTCACCTGGTCCTTCGACGTCGGCGAGCGCGGCGGCATGTGCCGCCTGCGCCGTGCCGACGCCAGGCTGTCGATAACCTTCACCTATCCCGAGGCATCCGATCCGCTTTCGCCGGCGCTGGAAGGCCGTTGGCGAACGTTCCTCGCCGGTGCCCGCCGGCATGAGGAGACCCATGCCCGGCTCGCCCGCCAGATGGTCGACGCGGCCGAGCGCGCGGTGCGCGGCCTGTCGCTGCCCGTGGACCGGGGCTGCATGGCCACGCGGCGCGAGATCAAGGCCCGTGTCGACCGGGTCATCGCCGGCTACGAGGCGCGGCAGCTTGCATTCGATGCGCTGGAGCATGCCGAAGGCGGCCGGGTAGACCGCCTGATCGAGGCGCTGGTGCGCGAAGACGGACGTTAGTTGGAGCATCTTGCAGCCAGATGGAATCGTCTGGCGTCGCACAAATGCGGCTAGGAAAGGCACCTACGGCGACGGAGCGGCATTCGCAGAATGCCCGCCGCTTCAGCTGCGCGGCGTCGCGGCGACTTCCGCCGACACGGTCGTGCTCTCGCTGTCCTCGGGCTGGGTCGCGGTGTCGCGGAACGAGAACTCCACCAGCAGCGGGCGGTGGTCCGAGCCGGCATACTCGCCCATCGTGACGGAGTGCACCATAACGTCGCCCTTGGCCATGACATGGTCGATGGTGAGGCCGGCGAAGCGCAGGAATTCGGGCAAGGCCAGTTCCAGCCAGGTGCGGCCGGCGGCCGGCATCCGGGTCAGGCCGCCTGCCGTGGCGACGCGCGCAACCGCCGCACTCCAGGGCGTGGCGTTGAGGTCGCCGCCGAGCACCGCATTCTGGTCGAGCGCGGCGAGCGGGCCCTCGAGTCTGTCGATCTGCTGGGACTGTTCGAACGGCCAGGGCCAGCCGAGGTGCAGTGCCGCCACGTCGGCCGTGCGCCCGCCGAAGTCGACCTTGGCGACGGCCAGCGCCCCGCCGTCGAAGCATTGCGGCTCGGACCCTGCCGCGAAGGGCCGGCGCGACAGGATCGCCACGCCGAACACGCCGTTCGGATGGCTGCAGAACTTGCTGTACGGGTAGCGGGCGGCGAGCGGCCGGAGCTTCGCCTCCCACATGTCCGACACCTCCTCGAGCGTGACGACGTCGGGCTGCATGCGGCCCGCCAGCGACAGCACGCGTTCAGGCGTGGCGTTGTCGTAGCGCAGGTTCATCTGCAGCAGGCGATACACCGGCCGGCCTTCCGCCCGCGGCTCGAACGAGGCCTGCACCGGACCGATGATGGGCAGGGTCAGCGTCGACGAGGTGGAGGCGAGTGCGGCCGTGCCGAAGGCGAGGGCTGCCGCGGCCGTCCAGCGGAACGACGTCAGCAGCAGCGGCAGCGCGGCGAGCATCGTCAGCACCGCGAGATGGGCGCGGAAATGGGCGAAGGAATCGAGCGCCGGATGCCAGGCGCCGAAGAACCCGGCGACCAGCGGCAGCGAAAGCAGCATCATCGCCGCGAAACAGGCGGTCTTGCCGAGCTTGCGAAAGGCCATTGTCGTCATGCCAGCTTCATGTCGGCGGAATTGCGGCCCATTGATGGTCGGTGCGGCGCCCTACTGGAACGCCGTCTCCGAGAAACTGCGCAGCTTGCGGGAGTGCAGCCGCTCGATCGGCATCTCGGCGAGCTTTTCCATGGCACGGATGCCGATCGTCAGGTGCTGGGCAACCTGCCGCTTGTAGAATTCGGTCGCCATGCCAGGCAGCTTCAGTTCGCCGTGCAGCGGCTTGTCCGAGACGCACAGCAGCGTGCCGTAGGGCACGCGGAAGCGGAAGCCGTTGGCGGCGATGGTGGCCGATTCCATGTCGAGCGCGATCGCCCGCGACTGCGACAGCCGCTGCACCGGGCCGCGCTGGTCGCGCAGTTCCCAGTTGCGGTTGTCGATGGTCGCAACGGTGCCGGTGCGCATGATCCGCTTGAGGTCGTAGCCCGTGAGCCCGGTCACCTCGGCCACCGCCTCCTGCAGCGCCACCTGCACCTCCGCCAGCGGCGGGATCGGCACCCACACCGGCAGGTCGTCGTCGAGCACGTGGTCCTCGCGCACATAGGCGTGGGCCAGCACGTAGTCGCCCAGCGCCTGGGTGTTGCGCAGGCCGGCGCAGTGGCCGAGCATCAGCCAGGCATGCGGCCTGAGCACCGCGATGTGGTCGGTGATCGTCTTGGCGTTCGAAGGCCCGACGCCGATATTGACCATGGTGATGCCGCCATGGCCGGGCTTCTTGAGATGGTAGGCCGGCATCTGCGGCAGGCGCGCCGGCGGCGTGCCGGCGGAGGGTTCCGTGGCGCCGGCCTTGGTCACCACGCCGCCCGGTTCGACGAACTCGGTGTAGCCTTCGCCGCCCTTGGCCATCAGGCTGCGGGCGAGAACCACGAACTCGTCGATGTAGAACTGGTAGTTGGTGAACAGCACGAAGTTCTGGAAGTGGTTCGGCGTGGTCGCCGTGTAGTGCGCCAGCCGGTGCAGCGAATAGTCGATGCGCTGGGCGGTGAACGGCGCCAGCGGCCGCGCCTCGCCGGGCATGATCTCGAAGGTGCCGTTGGCGATGTGGTCGTCGGTGCCGTCGAGGTCCGGCACGTCGAACAGGTCGCGGATCGGCCGCTGGATGCGGTCCGCCGCGGCGCCGTCGACATGGGTTCCCTCGATGAAGGCGAAGTGCAGCGGAATCGGCGTCGACGATTCCGACACCGTGACCGGTACGCCGTGGTTGCGCATGATCAGCTTCAGCTGCTCGGTCAGGTAGCTCTCGAACAGGTCGGGCCGGGTGATCGTCGTGGTGAAGTTCCCGGGCGTCGGCATGTGGCCGTAGGCCTGGCGGGAATCGACCTGGGAATAGGACGAGGTGATGACGCCGATTTCCGGGTAGCAGGCGCGGAAGCGCCTTGCCGGCGTGCCGTGCGCGAGCGAGGCGAAGGCTTCGCGCAGAAATGCGGTGTTGCGGTCATAGAGGCGCTTCAACGCCTCGACAGCCTTCGCGGCGTCGGTGAAGCTCTGCCGGGGAAACGGCTCCGGCGTCAGGATGGATTCGATGGGTTCGGGATAGATTCGCTTTTCCATGACCCAGTATAGAGATCAATCGTGACGGTTGGGAGGGGGCTGCCGCAGCGTCTCCGAGGGTCAGCCGCGCTGCAGGCTGACCAGCAGCACGAAACCCACGCCGCCCTTGCGCGCCGCAGGCGCCTCGATCGTCGAGCCGTTGTCGGCACGCAGCTGCGGCACGGCCAGGACCGGGGCGGCAAGCACCATCAGGATCAGCACGGCACGCGGCAGGAGCCGGGCGAACTTTGCGATCTGGAGGGCGGTGCGGGTCATCTTCGTGTTCTTTTCGGTTGGAACTGGTTGATCTCTTCGTTTGTTAGTGTCGCAAGGGTGGCTTGCAGTTCATGCCTTCCTCGAAAACGCAGGGCACCACCTGGCCGATGCCCCACGACCGAGCCGGGCGGCTTGTCTCCGCGACCAGCGTGGCAAACAGGATGCCGAACAGCGCCGAAAGCAGGCAGACGATGGTGAACCGGCGAGCGAGCATTTGGTGTATCCCCTTCGATGACACGGACTATGCGGCGCGGCGGCTGAACGGGCTCTGAGACCTCCGTTCATCTTCGGTTCAAATTTATTGACGGCGAACGACAGGCTGGCGGGGTTGTGTTTGCGTTTCCCACGCATATCTCCAGCTCATCGCTCACCAATGGAGACCGTGGAAATGACCACGCAGACCCTGCCGATCGACCTCTACTATTGGCCGACGCCCAACGGCTGGAAGATATCCATCATGCTCGAGGAGCTCGGCGTCCCCTACACGGTCAAATACGTCAACATCGGCAAGGGCGAGCAGTTCGAGCCGTCATTCCTGGAGATCGCGCCCAACAACCGCATGCCGGCCATCGTCGACCCCGAAGGTCCGGGCGCAGACGGCAAATGGGGCCGCGAGCCGATCTCGATCTTCGAGTCCGGCGCCATCCTGCAATATCTCGGGCGCAAGTTCGGCAGGTTCTATCCGGCCGACGAGCGTGGCCGCGCCGAAGTCGACCAGTGGCTGTTCTGGCAGGTCGGCGGCCTCGGCCCTATGGCCGGCCAGGCCCATCACTTCCGCCAGTATGCGCCCGAGAAGATCGCCTACGGCATCGACCGCTACACCAACGAGGTCAATCGCCTCTACGGCGTGATGGACAAGCGCCTGGCCGACCGCGATTTCCTCGCCGGCGACTACTCCATCGCCGACATCGCCTCGCTCGGCTGGGTCAAGCCCTACAGGAACCAGGGCCAGGACCTCGAGGAATTCCCCCACCTCAAGCGCTGGTTCGAAACCCTGCTCGCCCGCCCGGCGGTCATCCGCGGCCTCGCCGTCGGCGAGGACCATCGCAGCAATCTCGCCGACGACAAGGAAGCGCAGAAGATCCTGTTCGGCCAGCGGGCGAGGGTTTGACGGGATCGAGTAGGGAATGGCGAATAGTGAGTAGAGAGTAGAGAGTAGTGAGGGGATCGCCGGCCGGAGCCGACACGCATACCCCACTACTCACTATTCGCTATTTCCCTACTCGCTCTCTTACAGCTTCTTCCAGTTCTGGCTCTTGCAGATCAGGCCGCCGAGCACACAGCCGCTCATCTTGAGGTTCGAGCCGGCGAGGGTGGCCTTGCCGGAGTAGGTCTTGTCGTTGGCCGGATCGGTGATCTTGCCCGAATAGGCATTGTCGCCGTCGGCCTTGAACGTGCCGATCTTCTTGCCGGCATGCTTGCCGTCCTTGAGGGTGATGCAGAAGCTGCCGCCGCAGGTCTCGATCGCCGCGGTCGATCCGGCTTCGGTCTTCCAGTTGCCTTCGATCGGATCGGCCATCGCCGCACCCGCCAGCATCATGGTGGCCGCGACGGCCAGGCTCATCTTGCCAAACATTGAAGTCCTCCCGGTTGGTGTCTTGCTCACAGGCTCCCCCGCCTGACGTTTACGCAAACGTAAGCGTAAATCAGGCGCGCCGAAAACGGAAGCGGTGCCGCTGGGTAAGACCGAAGCATTTTTGGCGCTTCCATCGGCGCATTTCGTCTCCGGCGGGGCGACAGCGGCCAGCGCAAAGCTCAGGCGTGGTTATCAAAGGCTTTCGCGGCGGGACGCGAATTTTCAGCGCATTTTTCTCAAATCCCAGTCGCCGCAAGGCTTCCTATCCTTAATGAATTCCAAGGTTTACCCTTTGTTTGAAGTTTGTTTTCCTCGGGTTAAGCAAGCCATTTTACGGCGGATTCAAGGTTCGCCGGCATCCTCGGAAGCATCGAAAGAGCGGCTCCGGACGACACCGGCTTGCCCGCTCCGGGAGACGGACAGGGGACAAGAAAATGGCACGTTTCGAGATCTTTGAGGCCGGCTTCGGTGCGATGGGCAGCACCGCTCAGGCCGACATCCTTGTGGAACTGGGCATGATGTATTCGACCGGCCGCGACTGCGACGTCGACGTCGTCGCCGCCCACAAGTGGTTCAACATCGCCGCGATCAAGGGATCGGCCCGCGCCGCCGAGCTTCGCTCGGAACTGTCGATGGCGATGTCCAAGACCGACATCGCACGAGCCCTGCGCGAAGCGCGCGAATGGATGACGGCGCACTGAGAAAGAGCTTCGGGGGAAGGCCGGGGCTGCCGCGGGCGGCGGTCCCCAACAACAAGAGCGCGACGGCTTGAAGGACGGGCGAGGCGCGCCGGGCTGACAGGGCAGGCAAGGCTGCGACGGGGACCAAGATGCCCCGCGAAGCGTTCCGTGACAAAGCCGCGACCGGCCGAAACAAGGCCGGCGCGGCTTCCTCGCTTTCGGCGCCCGGCACACGCACGGATTGCGAGGCGAAGTCGGCACAGGCACAATGGCTCCCCGCCCATGCGCCAAGACAATGTCGGGCGCGGGTGAAAAGCATGCGCCAATTGCAAGCGAGACGCGAAATGGCATCTCGTGCAGGCTCGAGGGAGGAGACAAGATGCATCTGAAACGTACTATCGGGGCGGCGCTCGTCGGTCTGTCGCTCAGCGCCGGCGCGGCGTTCGCCCAGGAGATCACCTTTGCGGTGGTCGGGCCGATGACCGGCCAGCTCGCCAACATCGGCGACCAGTTCCGCAAGGGCGCCGAGGCGGCGGTCAAGGACATCAACGAGAAGGGCGGTGTCATGGGCCGCCAGGTCAAGCTTTCCGTCGAGGACGACGTCTGCGATCCCAAGCAGGCGGTCTCGGTCGCCAACCGCATCGTCGCCAATGGCATCAACTTCATCGACGGCCATGCCTGCTCGGGCTCGAGCATCCCGGCCTCCGCCGTCTATGCCGAAAGCGGCGCGCTGATGATGTCGCCGGCCTCGTCAAACCCGGTGCTGACCGACGACGCCGCCGCCAAGGGCTGGCCGACCATCATGCGGCTCTATACCCGCGACGACGCCCAGGGCGCCTTCATCGGCCCGTGGATCGCCAAGAAATATGCCGGCAAGAACGTCGTCGTCCTGCACGACAAGAGCGCCTACGGCCAGGGCGTTGCCGACGCGGTGCGCTCGACCATGGGCGCCGCCGGCCTCAAGGAGATCCTCTACGAAGGCATCAATGCCGGCGAGAAGGACTATTCGGCGCTGGTCACCAAGCTCAAGGAGCTCAAGGCCGACGTCGTCTATTTCGGCGGCTATCACCCCGAGGCCGGCCTGATCCTGCGCCAGTCGGCCGAGCAGAACTTCAAGTTCCAGCTGATCATGCCCGACAGCATCGCCTCGCCGGAATTCTGGCAGATCGCCGGTCCCGCCGGCGAGGGCACGATGTTCGTCTTCCCGTCCGACCCGCAGTCCAAGCCGGAGGCCAAGGAAGCGGTCGAGAAGATCAAGGCGGGCGGCTTCGTGCCGGAAGGCTTCACGCTGTTCTCCTATGCCGTCATCCAGGCCTTCGCCCAGGGCATCGAGCGTGCCGGCTCCGACGATCCGGCCAAGGTCGCAGCGGCCCTCAAGAACGGCGAGCCGATCGACACAGTCGTCGGCAAGGTCACCTTCGACGAGAAGGGCGATCTCAAGAACGCCAGCTACGACATCAACCAGTGGAGCAACGGCAAGTACGCGCCGATTCCGCAATAAGCCGCGCCGGGCGGCCTTGATCGATGGCCGGGCACCGTCCCGGCCATTGTCATTTTGTCGCTGGGTCGGAGCGCTGCCGCGCTGTTTTCTTTTGAATGGCGTTGGCGCACAATGCCGTCCTTCACCACCTGCCGCCCGGTTTCAGCGAGGGCACGGGTGTGGGTTGTTCGAAGCGTCGAGTTTGGATTGGGAGGAAACCGACCATGAGTCTTCGTATCAATGATTCCGCTCCGGATTTTAGAGCCGACACCACGGAAGGCCCGATCGCTTTCCACGACTGGATCGGCGACGGCTATGCGATCCTGTTCTCTCACCCCAAGGATTTCACGCCGGTCTGCACCACCGAACTCGGCTACATGGCCGGGCTCAAGGCCGATTTCGCCAAGCGCAACGCCAAGATGATCGGCATCTCCGTCGACCCGGTCGAGAGCCACCACAAGTGGAAGGCCGACATCGAGAAGCTGTCGGGCAACAAGGTCGACTATCCGATGATCGGCGACCCGACGCTTGCCGTCGCCAAGCTCTTCGACATGCTGCCGGCCGGTGCCGGCGAGACGTCCGAAGGCAGGACGCCGGCCGACAACGCCACCGTGCGCTCGGTCTTCATCATCGGTCCCGACAAGAAGATCAAGCTGATGCTGACCTATCCGATGTCGACCGGCCGCAACTTCGACGAGATCCTGCGGGCGCTCGATTCGATCCAGCTGACGGCCAAGCATCAGGTCGCGACGCCGGTGCAGTGGAAGCAGGGCGAGGACGTCATCGTCATGGCCGCGGTGTCCGACGAGGATGCCATCAAGCGCTTCGGCGAGTTCGAGCGCGTGCTGCCCTATCTGCGCAAGACCAAGCAGCCGACCCTGAACTGAACGCCCTTCCGGGGCCGCTTCGGCAAGAGCCGCGCCATCGAGCGCGGCTCTTTCGTCTTGAGGCTCAGCTCATGCCGACATAGCGGCCGGGGCGATGGTTGATGGCGATGATCAGGTTGAGCACTGCGGCGCCGGCAACCGAAAGCGCCACCTTGTCGAGGTCGAGATAGAACAGCGACACGACGAGGATCGAGAGGTCGACCGCGAGCTGGAAATAGCCGGCGCGAATGCCGTGATTGTCCTGCAGGTAGAGCGCCACGATGTTGAAGCCGCCGAGGCCGGCGCGGTGGCGAAACAGCACCAGAAGCCCCATGCCCATCAGCCCGCCGCCGGCGACCGCCGCATAGAGCGGGTCGAGGCTTTCGATGCCGATCCACTGCGGCGTCAGCCGCGACAGCACCGAGATCAGCGCCACGGCGGCGAAGGTGCGCAGCGTGAACGGCCAGCCCATGCGCTTCACCGCGAGATAGTAGAAGGGCAGGTTGATGACGAAGAACACCGTGCCGAAGCCGTAGCCGGTCACATATTGGATCAGCAGCGCCAGCCCCGCCGAACTGCCGGTGATCAGCCCCGCATGGGTGTAGAGCACCAGCCCGAGCGCCACCAGCATGGTGCCGGTGAGGAGCGCCAGCACGTCTTCGTACTGCCTGTGCGGCACGGCTTCGTTGTTGATGTCCATCGAGATATCCGGCAGCAGAGTAGGGCAGTAGGGGAATAAGGCAGTAGGGCAGTAGGGCATAAGTTCGGGTTTTCCTACTCCCCTACTGCCTTACTCCCCTCACCACGTCACTCCTCGAACCGCACCAGAACGGTCCCGTCCGTCACCTGGGAGCCCTCCGTCGCAATTTCGTGGATCACGCCGTCATGCGTGGCGGTGATGGTGTGTTCCATCTTCATCGCTTCCAGCACCAGCAGCGGCTGGCCCTTGGTCACCGCGTCGCCCTTGCCGGCGCGCACCAGCTTGACCAGGCCCGGCATCGGCGCGCGCATGCTCGAGCCGCTCTCGCCGATCTCGGCCGCCCGCGCAAACGGGTCGCTGAGCGCGAAGTCGAAGGATTTGCCGTTCTCGAACACCGTGGCATGGCCGGGCCACAGCGCCACGGTCGAACCGCCATCGGCGGTTTGCGGCGACAGCACGAAGGCATCGGCGCCGTCCGGCCGCACTTCGAAGCGCCCGTCGGCGCGCGCCGTCACATGCGCGGCGATGGTCGTTCCGGCGTAGGCGAGGGCGACGCGCCGCGCCATCGGGTTGAAATGTGCGTAGCCCGTGAGGTGCGACCACGGATCGGTGGAGCCGTCGAGTCCGTCTGCACCCGTCGCCGCCAGCGCCACAAGCGCCACCGCACGGCTGGTCGGTGCCGCCGTGGCGACGGTCAATGCCTCCTGCTTGCGCCCGATGAGGCCGGTGTCGACGTCGCCCGCGGCGAAGTCCGGATCGCGCGCCAGCGCGCCCAGGAAGGCGGCGTTGGTGATCGATCCCGCCACCTCGGTGCGCGAGATGGCATCCGCCAGCGCGTCGAGCGCGGTTGAGCGGTCCGGTCCATGCGCCACGATCTTGGCGATCATCGGATCGTAATAGGGCGAGATGGCATCGCCTTCGCGCACGCCTGTCTCGACCCGCAGCGCGGTTTGCGGCGCCGTCTCGGCTGGAAATCGCAGATGATGCAGCGTGCCGATGGCCGGCAGGAAGCCCTTGGCCGGGTCTTCCGCATAGAGCCGTGCCTCGAAGGCGTGGCCGGTGAGGCTGATCTCCTCCTGCGCCATCGGCAGTTCTTCGCCGGAAGCAACGCGCAGCTGCCATTCGACCAGATCGACCCCGGTCACCATTTCGGTCACCGGATGCTCGACCTGCAGGCGCGTGTTCATCTCCATGAACCAGAACCGGTCGGCCTTGAGCCCGTCCGAGGCATCGACGATGAACTCTATGGTGCCGGCGCCCGAATACTGGATCGTCTTGGCGGCCTTCACCGCGGCTTCGGTCATCGCCGCGCGCAATTCCGGCGTCATGCCGGGGGCAGGGGCTTCCTCGATCACCTTCTGGTGGCGGCGCTGCGCCGAGCAGTCGCGCTCGAAGAGATGCACGGCGTTGCCGAAATTGTCGCCGAACACTTGCACCTCGATATGGCGCGGCTTGTCGACATATTTCTCCACCAGCACGCGGTCGTCGCCGAAGGCGGCCTTGGCTTCGCGTCGCGCGCCGGAAAGCGCATCGGCGAAGTCGTCCGGGTGGTCGACCCTGCGCATGCCCTTGCCGCCGCCGCCGGCGCGCGCCTTGATCAGCACCGGATAGCCGATCTCGCGCGCCTTGCTGGCGAGGACGACGATCTCCTGCGCCTCGCCGTGATAGCCGGGCACAACCGGTACGCCGGCCTTCTCCATCAATCGCTTGGCAGCATCCTTGAGCCCCATGGCGCGGATCGAGGCCGCCGAGGGGCCGATGAACACCAGTTCCGCCGCCGTCACCTGGTCGACGAAATCGGGGTTTTCGGAGAGGAACCCGTAGCCGGGATGGATGGCTTGCGCGCCCGTCGCCTTGGCAGCTGCGATGATCACGTCGCCGCGCAGATAACTCTCGGCCACCGGCGCGGCGCCGATATGCACGGCCTCGTCGGCCATGGCGACATGCAGCGACCGCGCATCCGCGTCCGAATAGACGGCCACCGTCTTCACGCCCAGCTTGCGGGCGGTGCGGATGACGCGGCAGGCGATCTCGCCGCGGTTGGCGATGAGGATTTTCGAGAACATCATTCCCCCGAAACGAAGTGAAAAATGGAAAGGAGCGCGCTATTCATCGTCGCTCCCGAGAGCATCGAGCGCGGCGCGATGGAATGCGGCGGCTGCATCGTCGAAACAGCAGAAGATCACGCTGCCCGGCATGGCTGTGGCCCGCATGTGTCGGGCGACGGCCGCCACCGCGACCTTTGCCGCCTCGTCCTTCGGATAGCCGTAGACGCCGGTCGAAATCGACGGGAAGGCGATGCTCGCCAGACCGCGCTCGGCGGCAAGGGCAAGCGAGCGGGTGTAGCAGGAGGCGAGCAGGTCGACCTCGCCCGCGCCGCCGCCCTGCCATACCGGGCCGACGGCGTGGATCACATGACGCGCCTTGAGCCGGTATCCTCCGGTGATCTTGGCGTCGCCTGTCTCGCAGCCGCCCAGCAGCCGGCATTCGGCCAGAAGCTCGGGCCCCGCGGCCCGATGGATCGCGCCATCCACCCCGCCGCCACCGAGCAGCGAGCGGTTGGCCGCATTCACGATGGCATCCACGTCGAGCGTGGTTATGTCGGCGACGATGACGGAGATGCGCTGTGTCATGCGGCCTCCTTTTGCCGGGCACCGCGATGGGATTTGTGTGCATCGATGAGCCGGGCCTGGCGTGTACCCCCACCCCTAACCCCTCCCCACAAGGGGGAGGGGGATTTTGCACGACCATTCAACGCCGACCGTCGACGAACCGGGTGGCAGGAGTGCCGACGTGGTCCCCCTCCCCCTTGTGGGGAGGGGCTAGGGGTGGGGGTATCGCCACGCTCAACAGCCACGTAATTCAAAACTGGTTGCAAAAACGTACCAGTTGTGTAATCTGAAAACCAGTTGCAGTATGCAATCACATTGGAGGAGCTG
The DNA here is from genome assembly GCF_039907765.1 of Mesorhizobium sp. CC13. Taxonomy (NCBI): domain Bacteria; kingdom Pseudomonadati; phylum Pseudomonadota; class Alphaproteobacteria; order Hyphomicrobiales; family Phyllobacteriaceae; genus Mesorhizobium; species Mesorhizobium sp. CC13. The sequence continues at coordinate 580,654 of NZ_JARDJI010000001.1, forward strand.
ACATGCGCAAGATCGTCGCCTGGAACCTGATGACCCTCGACGGCTGCTTCGAGGGCACGACCCCCTGGGACCTCGCATTCCACACCAGCGTCTGGGGCGAGGAACTCGAGGCCTTCTCGCTCGAGCAGGGCGCCGAGATCGGCACGCTGCTGTTCGGCCGCAAGACCTACGAGGGCATGGCCAGCTACTGGTCCAGGGAGACCGGCGCGATCGCCGACATGATGAACGGCCTCGAAAAGGCCGTCGCCTCCCGCACGCTGAAGCAGGCGACCTGGAACAACAGCCGCCTGCTCCAAGGCGAGCTGCCCGAGGCGGTCGAGCGGCTCAAGCGTGAGCCCGGCAAGGACATCTACGTCTTCGGCAGCGCCGACCTTCTCGACACGCTGCTCGCCCATGGCCTCGTCGACGAATACCGCCTTTGCCTCGCCCCCGTCGTGCTCGGCGCCGGCAACCCGCTGTTCAAGCCCGGCCGCCAGCTTGCGATGAAGCTCACGCAGACCACGCCGCTCAAGACGGGCGGCGTCATCCTGCGCTACCAGCCGCAGGCCGGCTGAACCGGACTGTTGTTGCGGGCTCTCGCTCAAGGCTCCTGCATCCTTCGCCAATCGGTGCCACGCTCGACCGCGTGCGCGGGCGAAGGCATGTGAAATTGCCCCACCCCTGACCCCTCCCCACAGGGGGGAGGGGAATCTTGTTCCACTACGGCCCAGCTCCAGTCTTCGGCCGTTTTGGTCGCAGCGGCGGCCAGATCGTCCCCCTCCCCCTTGTGGGGAGGGGTAAGGGGTGGGGGTACGGCCCCCGCCAACCTCGTCAACCCATCCATGTGCGAACCCTGCATCGGGCGCCATCACATCCTGAACACGCCGAACCTGGTGTCGCCGACCGGCGCGTTGAGCGCCGCCGACAGGCTGAGCGCCAGCACCTCGCGCGTCTTCGCCGGGTCGATGATGCCGTCGTCCCACAGCCTGGCCGACGAATAGAGCGGATGACCCTCGCGCTCGTATTTTTCCAGGATCGGCGCGCGGAACTCGGCCTCCTCTTCCTTCGACCAAGTGCCGCCCTTGCGCTCGATGCCCTCGCGCTTGACCATGGCGAGCACCGTCGCCGCCTGCTCGCCGCCCATCACCGAGATGCGCGCGTTCGGCCACATCCACAGGAAGCGGGGCGAATAGGCGCGGCCGCACATGCCGTAGTTGCCGGCGCCGAACGAGCCGCCGATGATGATGGTCACCTTCGGCACCTGGGCGGTTGCCACCGCCGTCACCAGCTTGGCCCCGTCCTTGGCGATGCCGCCGGCTTCGTATTTCGCGCCCACCATGAAGCCGGTGATGTTCTGCAGGAACACCAGCGGGATCTTCCTCTGGCAGCACAGCTCGATGAAATGCGCGCCCTTCAGCGCGCTTTCCGAAAACAGCACGCCGTTGTTGGCGATGATGCCCACCGGCATGCCGTGGATATGGGCGAAGCCCGTCACCAGCGTCGTGCCGTAGTTCTGCTTGAACTCGTCGAACTCGGAGCCGTCGACCGTGCGCGCGATCACCTCGCGCACGTCATAGGGCTGGCGGATGTCGGCGGGGATCACGCCATAGACCTCTTCCGGCGCGTGAACAGGCGGAATCGAATTCTTCAGGACGAGCCCGACGTCCTTCTTGCGATTGAGGTTCTTGACGATGCGCCGGACGATCGCCAACGCATGCTCGTCGTCCACCGCATAGTGGTCGGCGACGCCCGAGATGCGCGTGTGCAGGTCGGCGCCGCCCAGCTCCTCGGCGCTCACGTCCTCGCCTGTGGCCGCCTTCACCAGCGGCGGGCCGGCGAGGAAGATGGTCGCCTGGTTGCGCACCATCACCGTCTCGTCCGACATCGCCGGCACATAGGCGCCGCCCGCCGTGCACGAGCCCATGACGCAGGCGATCTGCGGAATGCCCGCCGCCGACATGTTGGCCTGGTTGAAGAAGATGCGGCCGAAATGGTCGCGGTCGGGAAAGACCTCGTCCTGGTTGGGCAGGTTGGCGCCCCCGGAATCGACAAGGTAGATGCAGGGCAGGTTGTTCTGCAGCGCGATCTCCTGCGCGCGCAGATGCTTCTTCACAGTCAGTGGATAATAGGTGCCGCCTTTGACTGTGGCATCGTTGACCACGATCATCACCTCGGTGCCCTCGACCCGGCCGATGCCGGCGATCACGCCCGCCGAGGCGATGTCGCCGCCATAAAGCCCGAAGGCGGCGAACTGGCCGACCTCGAGGAACGGCGAGCCGGCGTCCAGCAGCTGCGCCAGCCGCTCACGCGGCAAAAGCTTGCCGCGCGACGTATGCCGCTTGCGCGCGTCGTCCGAGCCGCCGCGCTCGACATGCTGCGCCTTCTCCCTGATGTCGGCCACCAGCCCGCGCAGCCGCGCCGCATTGGCCTTGAAGCTTTCGGAGGAGGGGGATAGCTGGGATTGGATCGTCGGCATGAGCTTCCTAGCGGATGAGTTCGATGGGGCAGCCAAGGTCCAGCGTGGACCAGATGCGATCTGCGGTCACGGCGGTTGCATTTTCGCGCAGGGCGAGCGCCAGGCAGGCGCGGTCGCCCAGCGAAAGCACGCCCTTGGGAGCGCGCCGTTGCAGCAAGCCTGAGGCTATCGCGAGTTCATGGTTGAAATCGACGACAGTCAAATTGCTGGCCTCGATGTAGTCGATCGCGACAGTTTCGGAGAAACGAAGTTCGACGCATTTGGCGACAATTTCGGCGACGCTGACACTGCTGATAAGTGCGCCCTCCATGAGGCGCAGCGCTTCGCTCTGTCCGGGCTCTCCGAGGAGCACGGCGAGAACCGCCGAAGTATCAACGACGAAGGCGCTCATTTGTCGTCACGCGAGGGCAGGCCATGCCTTTCGCGCCAGTCGTCGGCTTCGGCCGCCTCCCGGGCTGCTTCGGCGCGGCGTTCTGCAATGAATTCGTCCACAACGCTTGTCGTCGGGTTGTTCTGTCGGAATCTCAGCGCCTCGGCCTGAACGCGTTTCAGCGCGACCCCGGGCGAGACGATGCGGAACTCTCCGTCAACGACGCGTGCTGTTACCGTGTCGCCAGGCTTGACGAGCATGGCAGCGCGCATCTCAGCTGGGATGACGATACGGCCACCTTCGCCGATCTTCAGTCTGACATAGGGCACAGAGGGCGCGACCGGCGTGTCCAAGCCCTTCTGCGGTTCTTCGGCGAACCCCTTGGGCGTCTCTGGCGCAGTCATGGCATGAACCTCGATCTGTGGCAGGAAAAGAGACTATGCCATGCTGGCCATTTTGCGGCAAACCGGGAGGCTGGCAAGTCGCTGATGCAGTCTTGCCACACCGCGCCGCGCCCAACATTCCCAAGCGTCAACTGACGGGCGGCGGCAGGGCCGATCGCATGCTGACGATCGAGCTCAACCCGCGAAACCGGGCGGTTCAGGTGCGCGGCTTCGGCAACCGGACGGCCAGGCAGGACGAGCTGCAGGTCCTTGGTCGCTGGGCGAAGGCGAGGGGGGTAAGCCTGGTCGAGCATTGAAAACTGGCCCTGCGCGGCGTTGTCGCGCGGGGCTATTCCCCCATTATCTCTCTTCCGATCAGCCAGCGGCGGATCTCGCTCGTGCCGGCGCCGATTTCGTAGAGCTTGGCGTCGCGCAGCAACCGGCCGGTGGGATAGTCGTTGATGTAGCCGTTGCCGCCGAGCAGCTGGATGGCGTCGAGCGCGGTCTGTGTCGCCTTCTCGGCGGCGTAGAGGATGCAGCCGGCGGCGTCCTTGCGCGTCGTCTCGCCCCGATCGCAGGCGGCAGCCACCGCATAGACATAGGCGCGGCAGGCATTCATCGTCGTGTACATGTCGGCGAGCTTGCCCTGCACCAGCTGGAACTCGCCGATCGGCTGGCCGAACTGCTTGCGGTCGTGCACGTAGGGAACGGTAACGTCCATGCAGGCGGCCATGATGCCGAGCGGCCCGCCGGCCAGCACCACGCGCTCATAGTCGAGGCCCGACATCAGCACCTCGACGCCGCGGCCCTCCTCGTGCAGCACGTTCTCGAACGGCACCTCGACATTGTCGAACACCAGCTCGCCCGTGTTGGAGCCGCGCATGCCGAGCTTGTCGAGCTTCTGGGCGACCGAGAAGCCCTTCATGGTCTTCTCGACGATCATCGCGGTGATGCCGCGCGACTTCCGCTCCGGATCGGTCTTGGCATAGACCACCAGCGTGTCGGCGTCCGGTCCGTTGGTGATCCACATCTTCGAACCGTTGAGCACATAGGCGTCGTTGCGCTTTTCGGCCTTGAGCCGCAGCGACACCACGTCCGAACCCGAGCCGCTCTCCGACATGGCGAGCGCGCCGACGTGCTCGCCGCTGCATAGCCTGGGCAGGTACTTCGCCTTCTGCTCCGGCGTGCCCCAGCGCTTGATCTGGTTGACGCAGAGGTTTGAATGCGCGCCGTAGGAGAGCCCGACCGACGCCGAGGCGCGCGAGATTTCCTCCATCGCCACGACATGGGCGACATAGCCCAGGCCGGAGCCGCCATATTCGGGGTCGGCCGTCATGCCGAGCAGGCCGAGCGCGCCCAGTTCCTGCCAGAGCTCGGCGGGGAATTCGTTCGAGCGGTCGATCTCGGCGGCCAGCGGCGCGATGCGCTCCTGGGCGAAGCGCCGGATCACCTCGCGCAGGCTGTCTATGTCCTCACCGAGCCCGAAGTTCAGCGCCTTGTCGTACATGCCTTTCCTCCGTCTTGGTCCTGGCGCCGGTCAGGCGCATCGTCATTGCCAGATAGGTGGCGGTCACTTCGTCGACGGACAGCCGCTCGTCCGGGCGGAACCAGACGATCACGCCGGTGATCATCTGGATGATCGCCATGGCGGTCAGGCCGGTGTCGTCGACCTCGAGCACGCCGGCCTCCGCCCCGTCGCGCAGGATGGACCTCAGTTCCTTCTCGTAGGCCGCGCGCAGCTTCAGGATCGCGGTCAGATTATCGCGCGAAAGGCTGCGCAGCTCCATGTTGGAAACATGGGTCGCGTGCCGCCGCTCGACGTGGAAGCGGATGTGGTTGGAGACGAAGGCGGTCAGCCGGGCGACCGGGTCGTCATTGGCGGGGCGCGCCGCTTCCCATGCCGCGAGCAGCGCTTCCATGTGCTCCTTCATCAATGTGCGGAGCAGGTCTTCCTTGGTCGGGAAATAGCGGTAGAGGGCGGCCGCCTGCACGCCCACCTCTGCGGCGAGCTGGCGCATGGTCACGGCCTCGAAGCCGTAGCGGGCGATAAGCTCGACTGCTGCGTCGCGGATCGCCGCTTCCGTTCTTTCGCCGTCGGATCCCGCAGTGCGCGCCACCAGCCATCCCTCCAGAATGCCGGCAATTAATAAAACAAACGTTCAATTAATTCAAGTGGCGAGTATCGGCGGGCTGTGGACGAGCCGGGCCCCGGTCAGTCGCCCCTGAAGGCGCGGCTCGCCTGGTCGGTCAGCGGCTTGAGCAGGTAGGAAAGCACGGTCCGGTCGGCCGTCCTGAGGAACACCTCCGCCGGCATGCCCGGCTTGAGTTCCGGCGACCCGGCCTGTTCCAGGCTCTTCGCCGACAGGGCGACGCGCACCGCATAATAGGAGACGCCTGCCTTGGCGTCCTCGATCAGGTCCGGCGATATCCGGTCGACTTCGCCTTCGACCTCCGGCGTAGTCTGCTGGTTGAAGGCCGACAGCCTCAGCGTCGCCGGTTGGCCGACGCGTACCTGGTCGATGTCCTGCGGCGCCACGCGCGCCTCCACCACCAGCGCATCCGCCGTTGGCACGATCTGCATGATCGCCTCGCCGGGCGTGACGACCCCGCCTACCGCGTGGACCGCCAGCTGGTGCACCCGTCCGGCCTGCGGCGCGCGGATGTCGATCTGGTTCAGCGACTGCCGGGCCGCGACCTGGCGTTCGCGCAACTCGCCTGCCTTGGCGTCGATCTCGCGCAATTCGCCCGCCACCTGGCTGCGCATGTCCTGGTCGATCTGGATGATGGCGAGCTCGGTTTCGCTGATGCGCCCCCGTGCCTGTGCGGCGGCTGCGGTCAGCGCGCCGTCTTCGCCGTCGAGCTGAGCCTGCGCCCGCTGCCGGTCCGCCAGCCGGGAAATGGGCACCAGCTTCTTCTTCCACAGCGCCTCGACGCCTTCGAGTTCGACCTTGATGAGGGCGATCTCCTGCTGCTTGCTCTTCTGCTGCGCCTCGATCCCGGCGATCTCCTGGCGATACTGGGCGATCCGCTCCCCGAGCTGCGAGACCTGGCCGTCGCGCGCCTGCCGCCGCAGGGCAAACAGCCGGTTCTCGCCTTCGATCAGCCGCGTCACCTCCGGGTCGGACGCGCGGGCCATCAGGTCGTCCGGGTAGGCGACGCTGTCGGAACCGTCCCGCTCGGCCATCAGCCGGGCTCGCTGCGCGGCGAGTTCGTCGAGCCCGTTGTCGACGATGGCCAGATTGGCCTTGGCCACGGTGTCGTCGAGCCTCACCAGCACGTCCCCGGCCGCCACGACGCTGCCATTGTGCACGTTGAGCGCGCCGACCACGCCGCCCTGCGGGTGCTGGACGGCCTTGACGTTGGAATCGACCGTAAGGTGTCCGGCGGCGACCACCGCGCCGGACAGCGAGCTCGTCGCCGCCCACAGGCCGAGCCCGCCGACGAGCGCCAGCGAGGCGATCGCGCCCAGCCGCACGTTGCGCCTGATGGCATGGCGCAGCTTCTGTTGCTGCTGGCTCGCGCCGGCCATCGGCTTGGCACCGCGGTCGAGCAGCGCCACGACCTTGGCCTGGGCCTGAAGCGCAACCTCGCGGGCACGCTTGAAGCCGTCCATCGCCGTCTGGTTGGTCAGAAGTGTCGTCACGAGCCCGTCCGTTCGGTCGTTACGGCCTGCAGCGGCTGCATCGCCTGCCGGGCAATGTCGCTCTTCAGCCCGAAGGCCTGCTGCCGGCCGCCGCCGAGCACCAAGAGATGGTCGAGGGCGGCCAGCGCGCTCGGTCGGTGCGCGACAACGATGACGATGGCGCCGCGCGCCCTGATCCGTCCGATCGCCTGCGTCAGGGCCTGCTCGCCCGAGGCGTCGAGATTGGAGTTCGGCTCGTCCAGCACCACCAGGAACGGATCGCGATAGAGCGCCCGCGCCAATGCGACGCGCTGGCGCTGCCCGGCGGAAAGGGCAGCACCCGCGTCGCCGATCTCGGTCCGGTAGCCCTCGGGCAGCCTGAGGATCATTTCGTGCACGCCGGCCGCCTGGGCCGCCGCGATGATCGCGTCGGGCGTGGCATTCTCTTCGAAGCGCGAGATGTTCTGGCCCACCGTGCCGGAAAACAGTTCGACGTCCTGCGGCAGGTAGCCGACATGGCGTCCGAGCGAGCCTGCCGGCCACTGTTCGAGCGCTGCGCCGTCAAGCCGGATCTGGCCGCGCATGAGCGGCCACACGCCCACCAGCGCGCGCGCCAGCGACGATTTTCCCGAGCCGCTCGGCCCGATCACCCCCATGCCGGAGCCCGCCGTGAGCGAGAACTCGACATTCTGGATCAGGATGCGCCTGTCGCCGGGCGAGGCGACGCCAATGCCTTCCACGGCCAGTTCGGACTTCGGAGCGGGAAGCTCCATGCCGCCCCCGGCCTCGGGCATGGCGGCGAACATGCCGTCGAGGCGTTGCCAGCTCTGGCGCGCCGCGAGGAAGCCTTTCCAATGGGCGATCGCCGCTTCGATCGGGGCCAAGGCCCGCGAGGTCAGGATGGAACTGGCGATGATGATGCCGGGCGTCGCCTGCTGGTAGATGACCAGGTAGGCGCCCAGTGCCAGCACCATCGACTGCAGCATCATGCGCAGCACGCGCGACACCGCGCCGAAGCCGCCGGTGATGTCGCTCGCGCGCTCCTGTGCCGCGCGGAAGTCGTTGTTTGCCGCTGTCCAGCGCCGGGCGAGGTTTTCGCCCATGCCCATGGCCGTCAGCACCTCGGCATTGCGGGCGCTTGCCTGGGCTATCGCGCTGCGCCGCGTGCTGAATTCCGACATCGCCCTGGTGGGCGCGCGCACCAGCCGGTCGGCAACGACCGTCAGTGCAACCAGCAGGAAAGCGCCGACAAGCGCCGCAACCCCGATCCAGGGATGGAACAGGAAGCAGATAATTACATAAAGCGGGATCCAAGGCAGATCGAAGAGAGCAGCCGGTCCGCCGCCCGAGAGAAAACCGCTCACCTGGTCGAGGTCGCGCAGCGCCTGCAGGCCTTCGCCGCGGTCGCGGATGCGCAACGGCAGGCGCACGATGCAGTCGAAGACCCGGCTGGAGACGATCTCGTCGATGCCGGCGCCGATCCGCGTCAGCACCCGGGCGCGCACCGTCTCCAGGACGCCCTGGAAGACGTAGAGCACGGCCACCATGACGATGAGCGCCACCAGCGTCGGCACGCTGCGGCTCGGCAGCACGCGGTCATAGACCTGCAGCATGAACAGCGAACCGGACAGCATCAGCACGTTGATCAGACCGCTGAAGCCGGCAACCGCCATGAATGTGCTGCGGAACGAGGCGAGAGCTGCGCCGAGTTCCGAGGTCCTTGAGCGGACGGGATCTGTCGGGATCGGTTGGGTCAGGGCTTTTCCCCTCGCTGCCGGATCAAAGGCGTGGCCGGCGGGCCAAAGGTTCCGCCGGCGTCTCAAGTGTTGGCGTCAGGCGACGAGGTCGCCCTGGTGGTGGTCGGAATGGGCCGCCATCTGCGCCAGGATCTTGGCGACTGCCGCCTGGGCCGCGTCACCGGCATCGGCGACCGTGTCGGCAGGCAGATGCGCCTGCAGCACCGAGATCGCGTGGTCCAGGGCCTGCTGGGCATGGCTGCCGGCGGCGGCGTCGGTTGCCCATTCGGCGTTGGCATGCGCCGCGACGTTCGCTCCGAACGCGAACTGGTCGCCGTTAAGGCTCACCGAGTGCTTGCCCGGGCCGTCCGTCGCCCCGCCGGCCTTGGCCGCAGCGTGAGCCGAGTGGTCCGCTCCGGGGTCCTTCTCCATGTTCTTGAAGAAGTCCGCCAGCCAGTCGCTGGCGGGCTTGCCGCTTCCGGTGCCTGCGCCGTCGTCGCTGGCTTCGGCAGTCGTCGTCGGAACCGCCGGCTGCGTCGTCGCCACGTCGCCCGTCGGGTTCTCGGCGGAGGCGCTCACGCCCAGCGTGCCCGACTTCATCACCGGGTCGATCAGGTCGACCTTCACGTTCTTGGTGCCGATCGACACGGTCTTGGTCGAGGTGGCGATGTTGGTGCCCGAGAAGGTCACCGTGTAGGTGCCGGGCTTCAGCACCAGGTCATAGCCGCCGGCCGCCGAGGTCGTGGTCTTGAAGGTCTGGCCAAGCGAATTCCTCGCGGTCACGCTGATCGTGCCCATGCCTTCGCCCGGATCGTAGAAGCGGTCGCCGTCCTTGTCGTCGAAGGCAACTCCTGTGAGGAACAGGTCGGTGCCGGACTTGGCGAAGTCTTCCGTCACGAAGGCGCTGGTGCGGCCCTTGTAGTCGCCGACCTCGAAGCCCAGTCCGACCTCGCGGAAGGTTGGGTTGAGGATGTTCGCCCTGTGGCCAGACGAGTTCATCAGGTTGGTGTGCAGCAGCTTCACCTCGTCGGTGTAGCCGGTGGGGGCGCGGGTGGTGGCCCAGGCGATGTTTTCACCGGTCGCCCATGTGCCGGTCAGCACGTAGCCGGCCGACTTCATGCGGCTGGTCGGCGACGAACCGCCGGAACCGGTATGGGAAAAGATGTCGGTCGCGAGCATCCACTTGTCGTGGTTTTCGGCCGCTTCGCTGAGGTCGTTGTCGAATGCCAGAGGCTGGGCGCCTACCTTGGCGCGTTCCGCGTTGATGAGCTCGAGCAGATACTGCTCGTTGGCGCTGTGCAGAGGCATAGGGTCTCCCCGTCGGTTCCGATTGCTGTTGAACCCCCATGTTCCCGTCCGCCCAGATCCGGCCCTAGGCAGGAACTGTGTTGATGATGCGGCGCCGCGGTAGATAAATTAGGATATGCGCATATATCTTCGCGCACCCGGGCGAGGGCGCATACGCGCCTGCCATTCGAGGTTGCAGGGATTGCGTCCGGTCAGCTGTTTCGGGCAGCTGCGAGCGCCTTCGGCAGCTCTTCGGCGAAGATGTCGATCTCGTGGTCCAGGCCCACGCTGACGCGGATGCAGCGGTCGAGCACCGGCGCCATCGGCTTGCGGATGAACACGTCGCGGCCGAGCAGGTAGCGCATCACCGCAAGCGCGAAGGTGGCGTCCCGGCCGCAGTCGATGGTGACGAAGTTGGTCGCAGACGGCAGGGGCTCGAGGCCGTTGTTGCGCGCGATTGCCGCGATACGGTCGCGCCCGGCGGCGACCTTGGCCACCACCTCGGCCAGGTAGGCCTGGTCGGCCAGCGCCTCGGCGCCGGCGATCTGGGCCATGCGGCTGACGCCGTAGTGGTTGCGGACCTTCTCGAAATTCGCGATCACCTCGGCGTCGCCAAAGGCGTAGCCGCAGCGTATGCCGGCCAGGCCGTAGGCCTTGGAGAAGGTCCGCATCCGCACCAGGTTGGCCCGCGAAACGTCGACCGGCGGCAGGGCCGAGGCCGGCGCCGTCTCGCCATAGGCCTCGTCGAGGACGAGCATCGTCGTTTCTGGCAATGCGTCGATGAAGCCAAGCAGATCGGGCGTCTCCCACCAGCTGCCCATCGGATTGTCGGGGTTGGACAGGTAGACGATCGGCGCATCCTCGCGCTTCACCGCGGCGAGCAGGCCCTCCAGGTCCTCCTTGTCGTCGCGGAACGGCACCGGCACCAGCCGTGCCCCGACGCTGGCGACATGGAAGTTGAAGGTCGGATAGGCCCCGAGCGAGGTGACGACCGGCGTCCCCTCCCTGGCATACATGCGCACGACGAGGTTCAGCAGCCCGTCGATGCCTTCGCCGACGACGATGTTCGAAACGTCTAAGCCCAGATGCCGCGCCAGCGCGACCTTGAGCTCATGGTTGTCCGGGTCGCAGTATTTCCACATCTCCGCCGCCGCCTCGGCCATGCGCGCGACGACGCGGGGGGAGGGGCCGAAGCTGCTTTCGTTGGCGCCCATGCGCGCCCGGAAGGCTTTGCCGCGCTCGCGCTCCTGCGCTTCCGGTCCGACGAACGGAACGGTGACGGGCAGGGCCTGGATGACGGGCGTGAGCGGCGGGCGCATGGACATGGGGTAACCCGTGGTCTGTCGAAGGGCCGCGCGGGCGGCGGGTGAATTCACCTGCCTATACGACACAAATGTCCGGCGTGCAGCGCTTTGTTGCGCTGCCGCCCTCGTTGCACGCATCCGTCGGCGGTTGGCCCCGCGGCCAGCGCCAGGTTCAGTGGCGCTCCAGCACCACCACGCAGCGGTCGAGGTCGTTGGTGGCGAGGTGGGCATAGCGCATCGTCATCTGCAGCGTCTGGTGGCCGAGCCACATCTGCACGCGGCGGATGTCGATGCCGCCCTGCACCAGCCGCGAGGCGCAGGTGTGGCGCAGGATATGCGGCACCACCTGGGCATCGCTGCCGAGGCCGACCTCGTCCTTGGCCTCGTTCCAGACGGCACGGAACTGCGGCTGGGTCAGCATCGCGAACGGCCCCTTGGGGCGCGGACCGCGCTCGGCCGGCCATCTGGTGGCTTCCTTCGCCCGTGCGGTCAGCGGAATCGTGCGGCTGCGGCCCGACTTGGTGATCCAGAAGCTGACGCGGGTGTCCTGGATGTCGTTCCAGATCAGCCCGATCGCCTCGCCGAGGCGGCATCCGGTATCGACCAGGAACACGGCAAGCCGGTGGCAGTCCTCGCTCCTGGCCTTGATGGCCGCGAAGAGCCGGTCCTCTTCCTCGATCTCGAGAAAGCGGATTCGTCCTGCCCGTTCCTTCTGGCGACGGAACTCCGGCAGGCTGTGGATGTCACCCATCTTGTAGGCCTTGCGCAGCAGTTTGCTCAAAGCGGCCATCTTCCGGTTGATGGTCGCGTTGCTGTTTCCGCGTTGGCGCAGGGAACCTATCAGGCCGTCGAGTGTCTCTTGGGAAAATGCGCTGAAGCGCTCGCCAAGAAGAATCTCGTCGATCTCGCCGATGAAGGAGCTGACGTTGTACTTGTGTTTTCCGTCATCCCATAAAATATCTTTATACTGAGAAAAAAGTTCTAAAACCCTGAATGACTTTACTTCTTTGATTGTGCCGAAATCGTAGGTAACTTTGCAATTGGTCATCAGGGCGGCTGAATGGTGGCCGCTCATAATATCGTTCCGTGAAGTTGATTTCTTCATATGGGTGTCGGCGGCACATCCGGTGACCGGAGGGAATTGGTACTCCAGCGGGTGGCGGCCTACAAGATGACGGCGGACGACGACAAACCTGCGGGAACATCACGAATATGTTCGCCTTGTCGCGATCCGTGCCTTACAGCGTCGTATACTCCTCCCTTCGGTCAGGTTCCCGGCGTGTCCCGCCGGTAGAAAAAGACAGCCCGGGTCTCGCGAGAAACCCGGGCTGCCGATTGCTTACGACGTCAGTCGATTAGAACGAGGCGTCGAGGCGGAGGAAGCCGCTGAACACGCCGTCGTCGTAGCTGTCGCCGTCGTTGTAGTTGACAGCCAGCTTGGCGTTCAGGTTCTCGACGATCGTGTAGTCGACAACCGCGCCGATCGCCCAATCGTCGGCGTCGGTCTCGGCGTAGGAGGTTTCGTCAACCCAGGTGTGACGGTCAGCGAAGTACTGGCCGCCGGCGCCGATCGCCAGCTTCTCGTTGACCTGGTACTTCAGGTAGCCGCCGGCCGACCAGTTGTAGCCGTCGTAGAAGTCAGCAAGGCTGAAGAAGGTCGGGCCCGACTCGTAGGTCGCGATCAGCTCGGCGGTCAGGGCGTCGGTAGCCTTGATCTTGGCGATGCCCTTCAGAGCGAACTCGCTGTAGAAGTCGTCGTAGCCGGCGAACAGGTCAACCGAACCCCAGCCCTGAGCGATCGACACCTTGCCGGTGACGAGCGGGACGTAGTCGTAGTTGTTGCGCTCTTCTTCCAGGCCGACCGACACAGCGATGCCGTTGCCGGCGTCGAAGGTGTAGCGGATCTGGTTGATGAAGTCGCCGCCGCCGAGGTCGAACTCGCCCGACAGGTCGCCGTCGAACAGGGTGTCGTTGCGGCCGACCATCAGGCCGCCGAGCTCGAAGTAGGCGTAGCGCAGCTTCGTCGCCGTCGACGAGTTGCTGTAGCCGTCATAGACCAGAACGCCGTCTTCGTCGACGAAAGTGTCGGTGCCGCCACCGTTCTTGAACTCGACTTCGATGTAGCGCTTGAAGGTGCCGTATTCGGTCTCCGAACGGGCATCGAACTTCAGGCGGGCGAGGGCGGTCTTGCGCCAGCCGTCGTCGTTGTCGGCCCAGTCGATCTGGTAGCGGACGAGGCCGCCGATCTTGAGGCAGGTCTCGGTGCCGGGGATGTAGTAGAAGCCCGCGCCGTAGACGTCGCAGATGCGGACATATTCCATGGGCTCCGGCTCGGCGACGACGACAGCGTCGGCCGCACGGGCGCCGGAGACTGCGAGCAGAGCCGCAGCGGAGCCGAGAAGAAGGCTCTTGATGTTCATTTTCTGACCTCCAGTCAAAAGTTTCAAAAGAGGGTCTGGGTATTTTTTGCTGAAGGACAGCGTTCCCTGCCCCATCCCCGTTTGAAAAAGTTGCGCACCGCGCTGCTTCTTCGAGGCCGACATTACCGATGAGCCGGCGCGGTTCAACAGCCAACGTGTCGAGGGAGACGCTTGTGGCGTTCTATCCGGAGGCGTTGTTGCACAAATGACACGATTTGATACCCCCTATAAAGAACTCATTAAGAAATGGCGCCCTTTGCGGGCCGGGTTCCGGCACGGAATCGGCGGAGTGGGAGCTCGGTCGGCGACGAATCGTGAAGCAAATCCTGTCACCCCAGGCGCGGATTCGGCTGCCGATTCGATGGCCGCAGCCGCCTGTCGCCGCTTTTTGTGTCGGCAAACGCAAAGGCTTATTGATTGTGCCGCGCCTTTTCTTTATCCAGCGGCGCAACGGAGAGGTGGCCGAGTGGTCGAAGGCGCTCCCCTGCTAAGGGAGTAGAGGTCAAAAGCTTCTCGTGGGTTCGAATCCCATCCTCTCCGCCAGCCGACAGGCTGCCTCGTTTCTGAAGCCCAACAATCTCTAGATATTTCAATCGCTTGTGGCGCCGCGCACAGGATGTCTCGGCGGCCCGATGGTGATTTTTGCGCAAATTTTCGGCTTCCGGTCGCGATTCTGACTGGAGGTCAGAAAATGAACATCAAGAGCCTTCTTCTCGGCTCCGCTGCGGCTCTGCTCGCAGTCTCCGGCGCCCGTGCGGCCGACGCTGTCGTCGTCGCCGAGCCGGAACCCATGGAATATGTCCGTATCTGCGACGTCTACGGCGCGGGCTTCTACTACATCCCCGGCACCGAGACCTGCCTCAAGATCGGCGGCCTCGTTCGCTATCAGATCGACTGGGTGAGCAGCGACGACTTCCCCGACGACGATCTCTCTGACGGTTGGGCCAAGACTGCCCTCGCTCGCCTGAACTTTGATGCCCGTTCGGAGACCGAATACGGCACCTTCAGGCGCTTCATCGAAGTCGAGTTCAAGAACGTTGCCGGGTCCGCTACGGCGACCACGCTCCGCCACGCCTATTTTGAATTGGGTGGCCTGCTGGTGGGTTTCACCGACACGCTGTATGACGGCGACCTGTCGGGTGAATTCGACTCGGGTGGTGGCGCTCGTGTTCATCAGATTCGCTACACCTTCGATGCCGGCAACGGAATCGCTGTGTCGGCCGGTCTCGAAGAAGCGGACTACAACGAAGATTACGTCCCCAACATCACTGGCAAGGTGTCGATCGCGCAGGGCTGGGGCGGTGTTGACCTCTTCGCTGCCTATGATGCGACCGCGGAAGAATTTGCCCTCAAGGCTATTGCCAACTTCAAGGCAACTGACGCTCTGACGTTGTCGGCGATTGCCACCTATGAGTCGGGTGAGAACTTCTACAGTGTCAACACGCCGATCAGCGAAAGCTATGACGGGTTCACGTGGTCGCTGGGCGGCTATGCCAAGTACCAAGTGAACGAGAAGCTGGCCATTGGTGCCGGCGCTCAGTACTTCGCTGACGAGCTCAATTTCACTGACGACGACGCTTGGGCTGCCGGTGCGGTCGTCGACTACAAGGTCGTTGAGAACCTCAATGCCAAGCTGGCTGTCAATTACGAAGACGGCGATCATGGCAGTGCTTGGGGCGGCTTCCTCCGTCTCGACGCTTCGTTCTAATCGGCTCTACAGCTGATCTGAGGAAAACCCGGCGGGTCACCGCCGGGTTTTTTGCATTTGAGGGTCAAACAGCAGTGGAGGCCAGCGGAGACGCAACCAAGAGCCAAGAGTGCCGGTCTGGCTCGCCGACTTGGATCGCTATTCGCAGCTTCTATCGGCCGCCGCTCTCCGCCGCGTCCATGAACGCCGCGATTCTCTCCGGCAGGTCGCCGGTCTCGAGCAGCGGTGCGTGCCCCTGGCCCTGGACGGTGACCGTCTCGCAGCGCGGGTGGCGTTTGGACATTTGTTCGAGCGTTGCCGCCGACAGGAGCCGCGAATTGGCGCCGCGGAGCGCCAGGACCGCAACGGCGGCCATCGCCTCGAATTGCGGCCAGAGATCCGGCAGCGGCCGGTCGAGATCCATGGCCGATACCGTCTTCAAAAGCTTCGGGTCGAAGTCGGGCACGGGCTTGCCGTTGTCGTCGCGGTAGATGGCGCGGACGAATCGCTGCCAGTCGGCCTTCGACAGGGCCGGAAAGGCAGGGCCGTGGATGCCGCGCTGGATGGTGACGGCCTGGTCGAAGTCTGCCGGACGGGGAGAGGTTTCGAGATATGAGCGGATGTGGGCGAGCCCCGTCGGCTCGATCACCGGTCCGATGTCGTTGAGCACGATAGCCTTGAGCAGGGCAGGGCGCATGGCCGCGAGAATATGGACGATGAGCCCGCCGCGGGAGGTGCCGATGAAGGCCGCGCCGGTGATGCCGAGCGCAATCAGCCCGTCGACCACGTCGGTGGCCTCGGTCGCCACGCTGTAATTCTGCCAGTTGCGGTCGTAGTCCGACTGGCCGCGGCCGCGGTAGTCGAAAGAGATGACGCGCCGGGGCTTGTCGCGGCTCGACGAAAGCCTGATCGCGAGATCGTGGAAGTCGCGGGCGTTGCGCGTCAGGCCCGGCAGGCAGACGACGGGAAGCCTGCCGCTGTCTTCCTCGCCGTAGAGGCGCGCATGCAGCCTGAGCCCATCCTGCGCCGAATAGAAGAAGTCCGAAAAGCCCTGGCCTCTGACCATTCGCGTCCCCGCATCGCGCGCTATGCCCCAGGACTTGCTACCGCGGCCTCAAGGCAAGGTCAAACGGCAGCGGGGCCGGCTCAACGACCGTTGACCAGGTCGCCCTCGATGTCGTAGCGGCCCGACAGCCGCATCTTGTAGACCTGATAGTTTTCCATCACGCGCTGGACATAGGTGCGGGTTTCCGTGAACGGGATGCGCTCGATCCAGTCGACGACGGTGTCTACGTCCTTGCCGCGCGGGTCGCCATAGCGCTCGACCCATTGGGCGGCGCGCCGGGGGCCGGCGTTGTAGCCGGCGAAGGTGAGCACGTAGGAGCCGTTGAAGCGGCTGAGCTGCTCGCCGAGGAAGGCGGCACCCAGCGTCGCATTGTAGCCGGCGTCGGTCGTCAGGCGGTCCTTCGAATAGGTCAGGCCGGCCTTCTTGGCCACGTCCTTGGCGGTGCCGGGCAGAAGCTGCAGCAGGCCGCGCGCGCCGGCGCCGGACACCGCCGACACCTTGAACTCGCTTTCCTGGCGCGCGATCGCATAGGCCAGCGCCTTGCCGGAGCCGGATATGTTGGCCGTGTCGGGAATGACGCCGATCGGATGCGACAGCGCGCCCACGTCGATGCCGCGCTGCGCGGCGATCTTGCCGATGCGGAGCGCCAGATAGTGGTTTTCCTGCTTCTCGGCCATCGCCGCGAGCAATGCCAGCTCGCCCGGGCTGTTCAGCTGCGAGGCGAGGTCGCGATAGAGCAGCTCGGCATAGCGGGCATAACCAGCACTTTCCAGGCGCCGGATGGCGCTCACCGCCTCGCGCTGCTCGAACCCTTGCCGGTCCTGGTCGGTCGGTTTTGGATAGACGACGTTAAGCGACTTCTGGCCGATCCTTTCGGCGGCGAGCTGGCCGTAGAAGGTCGTGCCATAGACCGCCGCGCGGGCGAAATAGTCCTTGGCGTTGCCGGGGCCGCCGGCTTCGGCGGCACGGCCGAGCCAGTAATAGGCGCGCGACAGCGAAATCGGGCTGCTGCCGATCTCGGCGATCCGGGCGAAATGCTGTGCCGCCGTTGCCGCATCGTTGAGGCCGCGCAGCGCATACCAGCCGGCCTGGAATTCGGCATCCGCGGCATTGACGGGGCTTTCGGCGCCGCGTGTGGCGACGATGCGATAGGCCGTCTTGACGTCGCCCTTGTCGAGGAGTTCGCGCGACAGCGTCCTGCGCTCCATCCACCAGGCGTCCGGGTCGATGAGCGCGGCGCGGTCCTTCGGCGCCTTCAGCATGACGGCCGCGGCTTCGGTGAATTTCTGCTCCTTACGCAGATAGCGGGCCTTGGCGTAGATGTAGCCGGCGGCCCGCTGCTTGGCGGGGACCGCGTCCAGCAGCGCCGCGGCCTTCTTGTCTCCCTTGATCACCGCGCCCCAGGCGTCGGCCAGCGGCTTGGCGCCGGCGAGCACGGCCACGCGCTGCGCCGACTCGACCCGGTCGGCGTAGAGCATGCGCTCCATCCTGAGGCGATGGTCGGCGGTCGGGATCAGCGAGCCGAATTCCTTGATGATCGTCGCTTCCTTGTCCGCGTCGAGCTTCTCGGCGCGCCAGTAGGGGCGAAGCGTGGCGAGTGCCGCCTTGCCGTCGCCGAGCTGCACCTGCGCGCGGGCAAGCAGGATCGCCCCTTCGATGGTCTGCGGCTCGCTGCCGCCGAAGGCCGACACGACGATGTCGGCTGACGGGTTCTCGCGCGCCATGGCGCGCTCGCTGTTGCGGCGCAGGTTGGCCAGCCCCGGCCAGGCCGGCAGCGCCTGTGCCGCCGCGGCGATCTCGCCGCTCGGCACCTGGTCGCCGCCGTTGATGGCGATGGCCCACATCAGGATATGCCGGTCGAGGGCCGTCTCCGGCAGGCCGTCGCGTATCGCGCGTGCCTGCGCCAGATTGCCGCTCGACAGCGCGTCGAGGCCGCCCTTCAACCCGTCGATGTTGCCAAATGCGGCGCGCATCGCGTCGGGCTTGCCGACGCTGGCGAAAGGAAGTGCCGAAGTCGTCTGCTGATCGAGGCTCGATCCCGACGCAATGGCCGTCGACATCGCAAGAAATGCGCCCAGGAATACAGCACGATACGGCCTGCCGGCCGGAATGAGCTTCGCCATTCCTTGTCCTTACACTTTGCCCTTGGAAGCGGGTAGTAGAAACTCTAACAGCCGCTGGTGAAGAGGCGGTAAACGAAAGGTTAGCGCATTCACTCGAATTGCCCCGTATGCCCGATGCGCCCCACTTGCCGCAAATTGGTGTCGAGACTATGGTGCGCGGCCCTGCTTTCGGCTAGAAAGCCGGCGACATCAAAAAGACCGCGAAACCGTAGCGTTCCCTGGAGTTGGACGACATGCTGAGAGGCTCACTTACCGCGCTCGTGACACCATTCGAAAAGAATGGCCGTCTCGACGAGAAAGCCTTTCGCGAACTCGTCGAATGGCAGATCGCCGAGGGCACCACGGGCCTCGTTCCGGTCGGCACGACCGGCGAGTCGCCGACGCTGACCCATGACGAGCACCGCCATGTGGTGAAGATGTGCGTCGAGGTGGCGCGCGGCCGCGTGCCGGTGATTGCCGGTGCCGGTTCGAACAACACCGAAGAGGCCGTCGGCCTGGTGAAGTTCGCCGAAAGCGTCGGTGCGGACGCCGTGCTGGTCGTCACCCCCTATTACAACAAGCCGACGCAGCGCGGGCTCTATACGCATTTCGCGGCCGTTGCCCAGGCGACGACCTTGCCGGTCATCATCTACAACATCCCGCCGCGCTCGATCATCGACATGACGCCGGAGACGATGGGCAGGCTTGCCCACGACTTCAAGAACATCGCCGGCGTCAAGGACGCGACCGGCAAGGTCGAGCGCGTCTCCGAGCAGCGCATCACCTGCGGCAAGGATTTCATCCAGCTGTCGGGCGAGGATGCCTCGGCGCTCGGCTTCAACGCCCATGGCGGCGTCGGTGCCATTTCGGTGACCTCGAACGTCGCGCCCAGGCTGTGCGCCCAGTTCCAGAACGCCAGCCTGTCGGGCGACAACGCCAAGGCGCTCGAATTGCAGGACCGCCTGATGCCGCTGCACAAGGCGATCTTCATCGAGCCGGGAGCTTCGGGCGCGAAATATGCGCTGTCGCGTCTCGGCCGGATCGAGAACGTGCTGCGCTCGCCGCTGGTCACCATCGAGCAGTCGACCGCCGAGAAGATCGACGCGGCGATGAAGCTAGCCGGCCTCATCAACTGAGCTGCGCGAAGCCCTTGAAAGAGCCCGCCCGAGCGGTCATCTGAAGGCGTCTTTCGCGCTGTCCGCGCGGCGGCAATCCTGCCGCGCCGGCCACGAAAACACCAACATTTGGCTCGCCTGAGCGAGTGAGAGACATGAGCCAGGGCAAGAAATCCGACCCCAACAACAAGATCGCCGCGGAAAACCGCAAGGCGCGCTTCAACTATGAGGTGCTCGACACGCTCGAGACCGGGCTGGTGCTGACCGGCACCGAGGTCAAGTCGCTGCGCGACGGCCACGCCAACATCCAGGAATCCTATGCGTCGCTGGAAGGCGGGGAGTTCTGGCTGATCAATTCCTACCTGCCCGAGTACCTGCAGGCCAATCGCTTCAACCACGAGCCGCGCCGTCGCCGCAAACTGCTGCTCAGCAAGCGCGAGATGGCCAAGCTCGGCCAGGCGATCGACCGCGAGGGCATGACGCTGGTGCCGCTCAAGATCTACTTCAACGACCGCGGCCGGGCGAAGCTCCTGCTCGCCGTCGCCCGCGGCAAGAAGCTGCACGACAAGCGCGAGACCGAGAAGAAGCGCGACTGGAACCGCGAGAAGGGGCGCTTGCTCAAGGAGCGCGGGTAGGGGGCTCTTCTCACCTCTCCGACACCTCCTCCGCCCCGCTGCGCTCGGCACCTCCCGAGGATGGCGTCGCGCGCTGCCTCTGGAGGCTCCACCCTGATCCTCTGCCACGCCTCATTCCTTCCCCCCCCCTCTGTCCCGCATACCTATCCATTGCCACGCTCGCTTTCGCGCCTGGCCATTGTCAAAGAACACTCCCTTTGCGGGAGGTGGTTCGGGAGGCGGGGCGCGCGGCCGAGCCGTCCGATAGTTTGATACGTGGCGCGAACCGCGCGCCCCGCCCGGTGTCTGTCCCTCGGTCGGCCGGTCACAGGTCCGTCCCACGGTCTTTTCGTGGCCTGAACCCGCGGCTTCTCCGCATCCTCCGGCACCCGCCATTTGCGGCGCGCGCCGGACGACGCCGGCCTGTCGACGGGCCCTCGGAGCCACGGCTACCGCAGCCGTGGCGGGAGGTCACCGCCGCCCTTCCTGACACCCGGTGCGCACCAGGTCCCGACAAGGGCGATGGCACAAGAATACGCGAGGTTTTGGGGGGGTGGAAAAACGGGAGAATTTCTCAACGCACATTGCTGACAGAGTTCCTGACAAAGGGAGGGAGCGCGCGGGAGGCAAGCCTTCTACGTCTCATTCCGTCCCACCCCCCCTCTGTCCTGCCGGACATCTCCCCCGCAAGGGGGGAGATTGGCAGCTCCGGCGTCTCACCCGAGGCTTTCATGCCGCAAGGGATTTGAGGGTTTGACCGGCCTCATACCCCCACCCCTAACCCCTCCCCACAAGGGGGAGGGGAATTCCTTGCCGCCCTGCGGCCGAGATCGCCAACGGTTGGCGCGTGACGGCGGTGCCGCAGAATCTCCCTCCCCCTTGTGGGGAGGGGTCAGGGGTGGGGGTCGCTTCACATGCGATTGGCCGGCCAGGCGTGGTCGCCGAAAGGGCCGAATGCCCCCAGAAGGGATGGCCCGCCGGAGAGAGAAGAATCTCCCGGCCGTGGAAAATATCTCCACGCAAGACCAGCGGTCGCGGCATGGAACCTGGGCATCGGGAGGCAGAAGCCTCCGAGGGATTGTCAGCGCCTCGGGTGGGGTCTCGACGCAAAGCCCTATGATCCGGACCATGCTTCGTCTTCTCGGATTCCCGGTAAGCAATGTCGATCCTGGCGCGAATTGGCACGCGCTGCCGAAATCAGCGATTAACCAAGCGCAGCCGAATTGCCGGAAGGGGCGTCGAATACGGCATTTGCCGTATGCCCGCGTCGGCGTGCGTCCATTCCACCATGCAGACCACGCTCGTGGCGCAATCGAGGTTCGGCACCGGCGTGGTGCCTTGCTGTGCCGCAAATGGCCAATGGCCGGTGAAAGGAACCAATCGATGAAGACGATCGTGATGGCGGCGGCGGCGTCGCCGATGCTGATGCCTGCGGCATTTGCCGCTATCCCGGTGACGGTCCAGACTGCCGCGAAGCCGGTGGCCAGCAGTGAAAAGCCGAAGGATGCTGCCATGCAGCTGGCCAATGGGGCCAACAGGAGCGGTACGGTTTCGTCGACGAGGGGTGGCAGGGGCTTCATTCCGGGCAAGGGCTGGGCCGGCTGAACTCGCGGCTCACCCAGTCCGTTGCCCGAGCGGGGCATCGTCGTCGCCGGCGCGCGGTTTTCATGCGTGAGCCCGGCCTGCGGCCACGATGATGGTCCGTTCGCGATCATGCGGCTGGCGCGATAGCCAGCCGTTCCATATTCCACTGCGCCTCGCCCGGTCGTCGCCGCGTGCGCGATCGGGCTTTTTTGCGGGAAGCCCGGCCGGGCCGCCAACGCCTATTTCTGCAGGAATTCCGCTACATCACGGAAAACATTGACGAACATCTCTTCCGTCAGCACGCCCGTGTTGGTGTTGTAGCGCGAGCAGTGATAGCTCGAAAACACCGCGATGCCGCCGACGTCGGTGCGGGCGCCGTGCTTGAACGGGACGGCCGCGACACGCGCGCCGAGTGCCCTGACCGTCGACTGATGGCCGATCGAGCCGAGCGTCAGGATGGCCTTCAGGTTGGGAAAGCGTTGGATCGTCGGCACCAGGAAGCTGCGGCAGGTGTTGATCTCGGCGCCGACCGGCTTGTTTTCCGGCGGCACGCAGCGCACCGCATTGGTGATCGCCGTGCCGATGAGTTCCAGGCTGTCGTCGGGACGGGCGAGGAACTCGCCGCGCGCCATGCCGAAGCGCTTGAGCGTGGCGTAGAGCAGGTCGCCGGCATAGTCGCCGGTGAACGGCCGTCCCGTCCGGTTGGCCCCGCGCAGGCCGGGCGCCAGGCCGACGATGAGGAACCTGACGCTGTCCTCTCCCTCCGGGGGCAGGAAGGAGCGGACGGGCGCATTGTACCAGTGCGGCTCGCGCTCGCGCCAGCCGGCGATGAAGCCGTGCAGGCGCGGGCAGAACGGGCAATCCCGGTCGGGATCGACCGGCTTGGCTGAAGCGGGTGACAGCATCGGTCAGGCGTCGTCCGGCGTGGGCTCGACCGGATCGGGCTTGCGGGCCGGGCGCTCCGACGGCTCGCGGCCGATTTCGGCCTTGAGCGTCATCAGGTCGATGAAATGGTCGGCCTGCCGGCGCAGGTCGTCCGAGATCATCGGCGGCTGCGAGGCCATGGTGGAGACCACGCTGACCTTCCGGCCGCGGCGCTGCAGCGCCTCGACGAGGGTGCGGAAATCGCCGTCGCCCGAGAAGATGACGTAGTGGTCGACGACGTCGGCGAGTTCGAGGGCATCGACCGTCAGCTCGATGTCCATGTTGCCCTTGATCTTGCGCCGGCCGGTGGCGTCGGTGAACTCCTTGGCGGGCTTGGTGACGACCTTGAAGCCGTTGTAGTCGAGCCAGTCGATGAGCGGACGGATCGAGGAATATTCCTGATCCTCGACGAGGGCGGTGTAGTAGTAGGCGCGCAGCAGGTAGCCGTGCTTCTGGAAGCTTGCGAGCAGTTTTCGGTAGTCGATGTCGAAGCCGAGGGAGCGGGAGGTGGCGTAGAGATTTGCTCCGTCGATAAACAGTGCGATCTTCTCGCGAGGATCAAACATAGGAAAATTCCTTGTTGAAATAGGCCGATGCCAAATTCGCTCCTGGGAGCGTCCGTTCTCCCCAAACAATGGTCTTACCCCAATCCGGGAAATATCGCCCGTCCGCCGTCATTCCAAGAGGGGTAGGGTTGCCTGCGGGTAAAAAAATTGTGGCTGGACGCGACCGGCCCGGAAGCGACATGCACGCGCGCCGGCTTCATGCTTGAATTATCCGGGCTTTCGCGATAAGGCAGCCGTCAAGCTTTCCGTCACATCCATGCATGAAAGGGGCACTTCATGGCCCGCGTAACCGTTGAAGACTGCATCGACAAGGTCGGCAACCGCTTCGAGCTGGTGTTGCTGGCCGGCCACCGCGCCCGCCAGATCTCGCAGGGCGCGCAGATCACGCTTCCGCGCGACAACGACAAGAACCCGGTCGTGGCGCTGCGCGAAATCGCCGACGAGACGCTGTCGCCGGACGATCTCAAGGAAGACCTGATCCACTCGCTGCAGAAGCATGTCGAGGTCGATGAGCCGGAGCCCGAGGCGCCGGAAGCTGCCGACCAGACCACGGCCTCGGCCATCGACAGCGACGAGCCCGAGGAGAACATCAACTTCGACCGCATGTCGGAAGAAGACCTGCTCGCCGGCATCGAGAGCCTGGTTGCTCCGGAAAAGAGCGACGACTACTGAGATCTCTTGCGAATTCGAGCCCGCCGCGGTGCCGCGGCGGGGCGAATTCGCCAAAAAGGCCGCGTCCGGAGCCGATCCGGCATCTGCCGGCCCTTTCGTCCCGGCATTTTCGTGGTTATCTATGGCATGCGCCGCAAGTCATTGCGGCGCATGATTCATTTCAAGTTCCGGGAAGCCGCCCATGATGCGTCAGTATGAGCTTGTCGAGCGCGTGCAGCGCTACAAGCCTGACGTCAACGAAGCGCTGCTCAACAAGGCCTATGTCTATGCCATGCAGAAGCATGGCCATCAGCGCCGCGCCTCGGGCGATCCCTATTTCTCGCATCCGCTCGAAGTCGCGGCGATCCTCACCGAGATGCATCTCGACGAGGCGACGATCGCGGTTGCCCTGCTGCACGACACGATCGAGGACACCACCGCCACGCGCGCCGAGATCGACGAGCTGTTCGGCCCCGACATCGGCAAGCTGGTCGAGGGTCTGACCAAGCTCAAGAAGCTCGACCTCGTGTCCAAGAAGGCCGAGCAGGCGGAGAACCTGCGCAAGCTGCTGCTGGCGATCTCCGAGGACGTGCGCGTGCTCCTGGTCAAGCTCGCCGACCGGCTGCACAACATGCGCACCCTGCACCACGTGCCCGAGAGCAAGCGCCTGCGCATTGCCGAGGAAACGATGGACATCTATGCGCCGCTGGCCGGCCGCATGGGCATGCAGGGCATGCGCGAGGAGCTGGAGGAGCTCGCCTTCCGCTACATCAATCCGGAAGCCTACCGGACGGTGACGGAGCGGCTGAAGGACCTGTCCGAGCGCAACAGGGGCGTGCTCGCCGACATCGAGAAGTCGCTGTCTGAGCTGTTCGAGAAATATGCCATCAAGGCCAGTGTGACGAGCCGGCAGAAGAAGCCGTGGTCGGTGTTCCGCAAGATGGAGACCAAGGCGCTGTCCTTCGAGCAGCTGTCGGACATCTTCGGCTTTCGCGTCGTCGTCGACGGCGTCGAGGACTGCTACCGGGCGCTCGGCGCCATCCATACCTCGTGGTCGATGGTGCCGGGGCGCTTCAAGGACTACATCTCGACGCCCAAGCAGAACGACTACCGCTCGATCCACACCACCATCGTCGGCCCCTCGCGCCAGCGCATCGAGCTGCAGATCCGCACCCGCGAGATGAACAAGATCGCCGAATACGGCGTGGCGGCGCACTCGATCTACAAGGATAGCGTCGCCAAGCTCAACGGTGCCGGCCACCAGATCTCGAAGGACACCAACGCCTATGCCTGGCTGAGGCGCACCATCGAGCAACTGGCCGAGGGCGACAGCCCCGAGGACTTCCTCGAGAACACCAAGCTCGAGCTGTTCCAGGACCAGGTGTTCTGCTTCACGCCCAAGGGCATGCTGATCGCGCTGCCGCGCGGCGCCACCCCGATCGACTTCGCCTATGCGGTGCACACCGACGTCGGCGACACCTGCGTGGGCGCCAAGGTCAACGGCCGGGTGATGCCGCTGATGACCGAGCTCAAGAACGGTGACGAGGTCGAGATCATCCGCTCCAAGGCGCAGGTGCCGCCGGCGGCGTGGGAATCGATCGTGGTGACCGGCAAGGCGCGCGCCGCGATCCGGCGGGCGACCAAGAACGCCATCCGCAAGCAATATTCGGGGCTGGGCACGCGCATCCTCGAGCGCACCTTCGAGCGCGCCGGCAAGAAGTTCTCCAAGGACGGCCTCAAGCCGGTGCTGCACCGGCTGGCGCGCAAGGACATCGAGGACGTGCTGGCGGCGGTCGGCCGCGGCGAGCTGTCGTCGAACGACGTGGTGCGCGCCGTCTTCCCCGACTACAAGGAGGAGCGCGCCACGCCGACGACGCCCAAGCAGCGCGAGGAGGGCTGGTCGAAGATCCGCAACGCCGCCGGCATGCTGTTCCAGATCCCCGGGCGCGGCGCGCCGAGCCAGCGCCAGGAGACGAAGCGCTGGGGGCCCGCTGTGCCGATCCGCGGCGTCAGCGGCGACCTGCCGGTCAAGTTCGCGCCCGAGGGCGCGGTACCGGGCGACCGCATCGTCGGCATCATGCAGCCGGGCTCGGGCATCACCATCTATCCGATCCAGTCGCCGTCGCTGATGGCCTTCGACGACCAGCCGGAGCGCTGGATCGACGTGCGCTGGGACCTCGACGAGGGCTCGAAGGAGCGCTTCCCCGCCCGCATCTCGGTGACGGCGATCAACGCGCCGGGCTCGCTCGCCGACATCGCCCAGGTGGTGGCGGCCAACGACGCCAACATCCACTCGCTATCGATGGTGCGCACGGCGCCCGACTTCACCGAAATGCTGCTCGATCTCGAAGTGTGGGATCTCAAGCACCTCAACCGGCTGATCTCCCAGCTCAAGGAAAACAACAGCGTCAGCGACGCGCGCCGCGTCAACGGCTGACGGCCGCCGCGCGCTGGACGACGACAGGAAGGAAAAAATGCAGACAAGCGAAGTCCTGGACATCTTCCGCTCGGCGGGTGCCGTGCTCGAAGGCCATTTCATCCTGACCTCGGGCCTGCGCAGCCCCGTCTTCCTGCAGAAGGCACGCGTGTTCATGCATGCCGACAAGACCGAAGCGCTGTGCAAGGCGCTGGCCGAAAAGATCCGCGACGAGGTGGGCGGCGACATCGACTACGTCGTGGGGCCCGCGATCGGCGGGCTGATCCCGGCCTACGAGACGTCGCGGCATCTCAAGGTGCCGGCGATCTGGGTCGAGCGCGAGCAGGGGGTGTTCCGCCTGCGCCGCTTCGAGATCGAGAAGGGCGCGCGCGTCGTCATCGTCGAGGACATCGTCACCACGGGCCTGTCGATCCGCGAGACCATCGAATGCCTGCGCGGGCTCGGCGCCGAGGTGGTGGCAGCTGCCTGCATCATCGACCGCTCGGCCGGCAAGGCCGACGTCGGCGTGCCGCTGGTGGCGCTCGCCGAATACGAGGTGCCGGCCTATCCGGCCGACCAGCTGCCGCCTGAACTCGCCGCGATCCCGGCGATCAAGCCGGGCAGCCGGAATATCTAGGTGTGAGCCCGCTCGCCCCCCTCTGCCCTGCAGGCCATCTCCCCCTCAAGGGGGGAGATCGGCTGACATCGCCGCCTGCGCCGATCGCAGGCGTCGCACAGTGGTGTGCGGCGCCGCGGACGGCTGCCTTCTCCCCGTCCTTCACGGGGAGAAGATGCCGGCAGGCAGATGAGGGGCGGCGCCGCCAGATTGCCCCTCACCCTTACCCTCTCCCCGTGAAGAACGGGGAGAGGGGGGCATCCACGCCGTGCCTCTCCCGACCCCTTTTGGCCCCCACCCCGGCGCTGCGCGTCGACCCGCCCCACAAGGGGCAGGGTGGAGGGCACCCATGATCATCGGCATCGGCAGCGACCTGGTCGACATCAGGCGGATCGAGAAGTCGATCGAGCGCCATGGCGAACGCTTCATCAGCCGCGTCTTCACCGAGGCCGAGCAGGCGCGGGCGGAAGGCCGGCGCGGGCGCATCGCCTCCTATGCCAAGCGCTTCGCCGCCAAGGAGGCCTGCGCCAAGGCGCTCGGCTGCGGCATCGCCGAAGGCGTGTTCTGGCGCGACATGGGCGTGGTCAACCAGCCGGGCGGGCGGCCGACCATGGAGCTGAGCGGCGGCGCGGCGCGGCGGCTGGCGGCGATGACGCCGCAAGGCAAGCGGGTGGTGGTGCACCTGACCATCACCGACGATTTTCCGCTGGCGCAGGCCTTTGTGGTGATCGAGCTGCAGCCCGCCGAACAACCGCCATCTTCCTAGGCTCTTGGCGGCGGCAGAGACATTGCCCCCGGGCCTGCGAGCCCTTATACCCATCGCGACCTACAATCGAGGACGACATGAGCGTGGCTGAAAAACAGAAGAAGTCCGGCGGGCTGGGCGAGACCGTGAGCGTCATCGTCCAGGCGCTGCTCCTGGCGCTGGTGATCCGCACCTTCCTGTTCCAGCCGTTCTCGATCCCGTCG
This sequence comes from Mesorhizobium sp. CC13, assembly GCF_039907765.1. Taxonomy (NCBI): domain Bacteria; kingdom Pseudomonadati; phylum Pseudomonadota; class Alphaproteobacteria; order Hyphomicrobiales; family Phyllobacteriaceae; genus Mesorhizobium; species Mesorhizobium sp. CC13. The sequence goes on from NZ_JARDJI010000001.1 coordinate 608,541, forward strand.
GGCTCGATGCGGCCGACGCTGCTCGAGGGCGACTATCTGTTCGTCACCAAATGGGCCTACGGCTATTCGCGCTTCTCGCTGCCGCTGTCGCCCAACCTGTTCTCGGGCCGCGTCTTCGGGTCCGACCCCGAACGCGGCGACGTCGTCGTCTTCAAGTTCCCGCCGAACCCCTCGCTCGACTACATCAAGCGCGTCATCGGCCTGCCCGGCGACCGCATCCAGATGAAGGAAGGCGTGCTCTACATCAACGGCACCGCCGTGCCGCGCGAGAAGGTCGGCCAGATCGACAATCCCGACATCACCGAGGTCGACCGCCCGGTCGACGTCTACCGCGAGACGCTGCCCAACGGCGTTTCCTACGACACGCTCGACCTGACGCCCAACTCGATCGGCGACGACACGCGCGAATTCGTCGTGCCCGAGGGCCATTTCTTCATGATGGGCGACAACCGCGACAACTCGACCGACAGCCGCTTCACCGTCGGCTTCGTGCCGGCAGAGAACCTCGTCGGCCGCGCCAACATCATCTTCTTCTCCATCGCCAGCGGCGCCAGCCCGCTCGAGATCTGGAAGTGGCCGACCGAGATGCGCGGCTCGCGCCTGCTCAACTTCGTCAGATAGGAAATGTCTGCCAAGCGGCTCACCGCCACCGATCTCGCCGATGCGCTGCAGCTCCGCACCGGCCACGCCTTCAGCGACCCCCAGCGCCTGCTGCGGGCGCTGACGCATGGCAGCGCCCGCAGCGCCCACGCCGGCGTCGACTACGAGCGCTTCGAGTTCCTGGGCGACCGGGTGCTGGGGCTGGCGGTGGCCGACATGCTGCTGGCCGACTTCCCCGAGGCGCCCGAGGGCGAGCTTTCGGTGCGGCTCAACGCCCTGGTCAATGCCGAGGCGCTGGCCCAGATCGCCGACCAGATCGGCCTTGCCGACCTGATCCGCGCCGGCTCGGAGGTGCGCAACCTCGCCGAGCGCAAGCGCGTCAACCTGCGCGCCGACGCGCTGGAATCGCTGATCGCGGTGATCTATCTCGACGGCGGGCTCGACGCCGCCAAGCGTTTCATCCACAAATACTGGAAACCGCGCGCCGTGGCCGTGGACGCCGCCCGCCGCGACCCCAAGACCGAGCTGCAGGAATGGGCCCACCAGGCCGCAAGCGCGGTGCCCGCCTACCAGATCGAGGGCCGAACCGGCCCCGACCACGACCCCGTCTTCACCGTCAGCGTGCGGGTGGGGGATTATCCGCCGGCCACCGGCACCGGGCGCTCCAAGCGCGAGGCCGAGCAGAATGCCGCCGCCGCCGTGCTGTTGCGCGAGGGCGTGTGGAAGAACGAGGAGACCGCGTCGTGACCGATGCCCCCGAAACCGCCGCATCCGAAGCGGCAGCCACGCGCTCGGGCTTCGTCGCCCTGATCGGCGCGCCGAACGCCGGCAAGTCGACGCTGGTCAACCAGCTGGTCGGCGCCAAGGTGTCGATCGTCACCCACAAGGTGCAGACCACGCGCGCCATCGTGCGCGGCATCGCCACCCACGACAACGCCCAGATCGTCTTCGTCGACACCCCCGGCATCTTCAGGCCGCGCCGCCGCCTCGACACCGCCATGGTGACGACCGCCTGGGGCGGGGCCAAGGACGCCGACCTGATCCTGGTGCTGATCGACGCCGAGCGCGGCATCAAGGGCGATGCCGACGCCATCCTCGAGCGCCTCAAGGACGTGCGCCAGCCCAAGGTGCTGATCCTCAACAAGGTCGACCGGGTCAATCCCGAGGTGCTGCTGAAGCTGACCTCGAGCGCCAACGAACGCGTCGAATTCGAACGCACCTTCATGGTCTCGGCGCTGACCGGCTCGGGCTGCAAGGACCTGCTCGACTTCCTGGCGAAGCGCCTGCCGGAAGGGCCCTGGTATTATCCCGAGGACCAGATCTCCGACCTGCCGATGCGCCAGCTCGCCGCCGAGATCACCCGCGAGAAGCTCTACCTGCGCCTGCACCAGGAACTGCCCTATTCGTCGCATGTCGAGACGGAGAAGTGGGAGGAGAAGCCCGACGGTTCGGTGCGCATCGAGCAGGTCATCTATGTCGAGCGCGACAGCCAGAAGAAGATCGTGCTCGGCCACAAGGGCGAGACCATCCGCGCCATCGGCCAGGCGGCGCGCATGGAAATCGGTGGCATCCTGGAGCAGAAGGTGCACCTGTTCCTGTTCGTCAAGGTGCGCGAGAACTGGGGCGACGACCCCGAGCGCTACCGCGAGATGGGACTGGAGTTCCCGCATTAACCATTTTCAGGCGGACGATTGAGGATGATGGGTAACACGTCCTTCAAGAATCGCTAGCTCGGCATTGGCAGCAAGCCGAGTGTGGAGGTTTGAGGCCATTGGGGGCGGGCTGTGGTCGAGCCGAACAAGGCGATCAAGCCCGCCTCGCAAAATTTCCAAAGTCCCCCCTTTGTCCGTTGATAATTGGCTTCTCGCCATTGACGTACGTGCCTGAGGAGGGGCCAAGTGCCATCTGGAAACGGATTGACAAATTAGAACATAAAGGGAACAGTTGGCGTTGTGCCTTTGACCTTGTGATGGGCGGTGTGAGAGAATTTGAGAGGGCGGCGTGAAGGTTGCGGGATTGTTCGCGGGCATCGGAGGATTGGAACGTGGGCTTGCCGCGGCGGGGCATGAGACGGCCCTCCTTTGCGAAATTTGGGAGCCCGCGCGCGCAGTCCTCGCATCGAGAATGCCCGAAGTTCCCTGTGAGCGCGACGTTCGGGATCTAAAGGCGATACCTGACGACGTTGACCTTCTCGTCGGTGGCTTCCCGTGTCAGGATCTCAGCCAAGCTGGGCTCACGGCTGGTATCGACGGTGCACGATCGGGGCTCGTTAGTGAAATCTTTCGACTGCTCGACCGGCGTCGCGTTCCTTGGGTCGTGCTTGAAAATGTCTCCTTCATGCTGCAGTTGGAGAAAGGACGCGCCATGCGCATCCTAATCGAGGCTTTCGAAGAGCGCGGTTACCGTTGGGCATATCGTGTCGTAAATAGCCTTGCATTCCTGCCTCAGCGGCGTGAACGCGTCCTCTTTGTCGCAACTACGACGGATGTTGATCCTGCTTCGACCATTCTAGTCGACGAGACGGAGCCTCGACTCGCGTTGACCGACTTAGATGCTCGCGCTCACGGATTCTATTGGACCGAGGGTGTGCGCGGATTGGGCTGGGCACCGGACGCCATTCCGACACTCAAGAACGGCTCGACCATTGGCATTGCATCCCCGCCAGCGATCCTTCTGCCCACGAGCGACGTCATCACTCCCGATATCCGCGACGCGGAGAGATTTCAGGGTTTTCCGCAAGATTGGACGTCTCCGGCCGAAACTGTTGGGCGAGCGTCGCTTCGCTGGTCACTAATCGGCAACGCGGTTACGGTCCCCGTCGCTCGATGGTTGGGTGAGCGGCTTGCCGAACCGGGAATTTATGATGCAGGTCGAGACGGAGAGTTGCCGGCGAACGGCCGTTGGCCAAAGGCTGCGCGCTTCGATGGAGATCGGCGGTATGGAGTGTCCATCAACGCCTATCCGCGGTGGGAGGCAAGACCGGCTTTGATGGGCTTCCTCAGGCATCGCGGTAAGCCATTGTCGGCGCGTGCAACACGTGGGTTCATCTCCCGGACTGAGCGGGCTACGCTCCGATTCGCAAACGGCTTCCAGGATCGTCTCCGAGATCATCTCGAGCGCATGGAGATGCTGGAACGCGTGAACGACGTGGTAGCCGCCATCGCTGCGGAATGAAGGCTTCGCATCCAGACGCCGCTACGTCGGTGCGCATGGCGGGTGTGCGGCAGAAGGGCACTAAGATCGAGATGCTGGTCGCTGCCGAGTTGCGTGAGATGGGCCTTCGATATCGTAAGAATGTAAAGCAGCTTCCGGGTAGCCCCGACTTCGCCAATCGCGCACGCCGCTGGGCCATATTCGTCAATGGTTGCTTCTGGCATCATCACACCAGTTGCACGAAGGCGACTCTACCCAAGTCGAATACGAGCTTTTGGACTACGAAATTTCGTGACAATCGGCGTCGAGACGCTCAAGCAATCGTAAAACTAAGACGCGACGGGTATCGCGTAGTCGTAATCTGGGAATGTGAACGGGACCGTATCCGCGCCAGACTATGCAAGATCCTTGAAGCGCGTCGCATAGATACCCGATAACCGGGCGATCATCGTGTCATAGTGATAGATCTCACCACTCTGTGGTGCTGGCGGGTCGTTGATCAATCGGACAGGCGCGCCATCGTTGGGCATGTCTACGACCACGATGGAGAGAGCATCATAGCCGACGTCCCCAACCTTCGAACGGCGGGGCAATTGCTTTATCTTGTCGACGGCGATCTGGGCGTCTCGCGGCTGCTTGTGCTGGCTCCATTCCGGGTCTGTCGCCCGGTTCTTCTTGTTCAGGTCGGGACTAAGGTAACGGCTGCTGACGTTTACCATCGTGAACCCAACCGCAATCGCTTGCTCACTTGCCCCATGCACGGTGAGATGCGAGGAGTTCAATTCGTCGTAGAGGCGCGGCAACGCACGTTGGTGGGCGGTCATGCACGCCTTGGCTTCCAGAGCCATGATCACGGAACCCACTGGCGCCCGAACGAGCCTCGGAAGATCATTCAGCACCGCCTGTTCCGTTTGCGTCAACTCGATTTCGTACCCCCGCGTGATACTCGACAGCGTCTCATCGGTTGCGATCCCACTCGGCGTGCAGAGGACGAGATCGAGATTTTTCTTACGATCATGAACGAAGTCTCGCATCTCATGATTGATACCGAAGCAGACGACACCGGCATCGACGTGCCGACGCAGCAATGGCGTCGTCGCAAGTAGATCGAACACTACGCCCCAGCAGGCGACTTTCGAATGATGATCACTGCGCGAATGATATTGCCAATGATTGCCGTAGCGATCGCGGCGAGTTGTCGAAGATAACGTTCGGGCGAGTATCGTTGGTCCGTACATTCGGGGCTCTCATTATTCTCGGAGCTCCAAGCGACGACCAGTCTCGGCGCCGCACTCCCCCTCGAATCTAAACCGAAGTTGAGTTCACGCATTTGAATGAGTCAATGTGTTAGTCATGGATGAATGTCGGGGCAGCGGGTCATTGCCATACACTGCAGGTCAGTCGCGCAATCAGAGAGATAATTGCCGGTTTTCCGCTGGCCACAATAAGCAGGGCTCCACAGTAGAGGTGACCAATATCCATCTAGGGGCAATGTTGCAGGTCAACGCTCCGACTAGTCGCGAGCCCGGCGGGGGCGGCGGCTTCGTGTGATGCTTCGCGCCGGGCGATGGATTGGCGCCGACGCCGCGCTCGCGCGACGTTTGATGAGCCAGGTTGCCGCTTTTTGTTGCTACTATTGCGCCGATGGCTTGGTAGCGTCGCCTCCGTCCCGCTTGAGAATGATCTCGCGGTGCGGATATGGGATGGCAATTCCGTTTTTGGCGAAAGTCTCCCACAAGGCGAGCAGGACCTTGCCGCGAACGTTGGCCAGGCCCTGTTGAGGGTCGTGGATCCAGAAACGCAAGACGAAATTGAGCGAGGATTCGCCGAAATCCGTCAGCCAGCATACCGGTCGCCGGTCCGCTTCGACTCGCGGGACGTTCATGGCGGCCTCAATCGCCAGTTGGCTGACCGTATGCGGGTCCGCGTCGTAGGTGACGCCGAAATTCACGTCGAGCCGGACAAGGTTGTCACTGAACGACCAATTGATGACCCTCTGGGTGATGAAGTCCTCGTTCGGGATCAGGTACTCGCGGCCGTCTCGCGTCACCACGGAGACAAATCGCGCCCGCAGCTCGCGTGTCCATCCGAATGTACCTTCAAGCGAAATCGTGTCGCCTGGCTTGATTGACTTGTCCAGAAGGATGATCACCCCGGAGACGAAATTCGAAACGACCCTTTGCAGGCCAAAGCCCAGACCGACGCCAACGGCGCCGGAAAACACCGTCAGCGCCGTCAGGTCGACACCTACGGAAGACAAGGCAATGGCACCGGCCACCAACACCAGGCCGATTTTTGCGACCTTGCCGATGAGCACGCGGATCGAAGGTGTCAGTTCTTCGGACTTCTGAACACGCTCATCGAGATATTTGCCGACGATGACCGCACACCAAACGGTCGCGGCAAGCAACAGCGCCGCTTTCAGCACCGTGAGAGCCGAAAGGCGGCTCTCGCCCAGAGGCAAGGCGAGACTGTCCAGGAAAGCCGCGACTTCATCGTTGATGCCCAAGATGACGAGGGCGGCAAAGAACCATGCAAACCAGCCAAGGGAGCGCGCAACCAGGCGGTTGCGGACGATGCGCGACAGCACGGACGCGAACAGCCAGACGAGGGACAACGACAGCGCGATTGAGATCAGATGCGTACGGCTCGGCCAGGTGAGGCTCCGCATGATCGTGAGCGCTACAAGCAAGAAGAGCGTGAACAAAATCCAGTCGATGCGCCGCAACAGCGCGACTATGACCCGCAACAGGTCGGGATGTCCCTTTATCCGCCGCGCCCGGTTCTCCAGGAGCGGTTCGAGGCGTCGCGCAGCGAGCTTCGCTCCGATGTAGAGAATTGCCACGATGGCGATTTGATACAGAAGCCATGGCGTGGCGGCATTGACGAGCCACGCGCGGGTGAAGACCAGCGTTTCATCGAGGATGTTGCGAAGATCGGTTTCCACATGAATGTTATGGGTCAGGCATTGCGAACGGCAAGTTCCAGCTTCCGAATAGGGCGCGGCACCTTCGCGCGATGAAACCGAATGTGTGCCTCTGCCCAAGAACTTCCAACCGGGCCCTCGATCCATTTCAGGCTCGTGTGCCCCTCCCTGGTCCAACGGCGGCGGCGGCGAAAGGCATTCACGGCGGCGGGCGTCGCGGCTATAGCAGGCGGACCGACAGACGCATTGGACCTTGCCATGACCGACACCGTGCTCGACCGTTTCCTCCGCTATGTCGTCATCGACACCCAGTCGGACCCCAGGTCCGCGGCGCAGCCTTCGACGGAGAAGCAGAAGAACCTTGGCCGCGTGCTGGTCGAGGAACTGCTGGCGATGGGCCTGACCGACGCGCATCTCGACGCGCACGGCTACGTCTATGCGACGATCCCCGCCAACAGCGACAAGCAAGTGCCCGTCATCTGCTTCTGCTCGCACATGGACACCGCGCCCGATTTCACCGGCACCGGCGTGAGGCCGCAGATCATCCGCAAATATGAGGGCGGCGACATCGTGCTTGCGGGCGACCCTTCGCGCGTCATCAAGGTCAGCGAGCATCCGGAGCTGAACAACCAGATCGGCAACGACATCGTCACCACAGACGGCACGACGCTGCTCGGCGCCGACGACAAGGCCGGCGTGGCCGAGATCATGGCGGCGGCGCAGGTGCTTGTCGCCAATCCCGACATCCGGCACGGCACCATCAAGATACTGTTCACGCCGGACGAGGAGATCGGCCGCGGTGTCGACAAGGTCGACTTCGCCAAGCTCGGCGCGAAATTCGCCTACACCATGGACGGCGAGACCGCCGGCACCATCGAGGACGAGACGTTCTCGGCCGACGGCGTCGAGATCACCATCCAGGGCGTGGCCATGCATCCCGGCTTCGCCAAGGGCCGGATGGAGAACGCCGTCAAGATCGCCGGCGCGATCGTCGACCGGCTGCCGAAGGACCAAGCGCCCGAGACGACCGATGGGCGGCAGGGCTTCGTGCACCCCACGGGCGTGACCGGCTCGATGGAGAAGGCGACGATCAGCCTGATCGTGCGCGACTTCCGCGACGAGGGCCTGGCCGAGAAGGAGGCGATGCTGGAGGCGATCGTCAAGGACGTGCTGAAGGGGTATCCCGGCTCGAGCTACGGCTTTGTGGTGAAAGAGCAGTACCGCAACATGAAGGTGGTGCTCGACCGCCACCCCGAGATCGTCGAACACGCGGTCGAGGCGATCCGCCGCGCCGGCATGGAGCCGGTGCGCGGCAGCATCCGCGGCGGCACCGACGGCTCGCGGCTGTCGTTCATGGGCCTGCCTTGCCCCAACATCTTCGCCGGCGGCCACGCCTTCCACTCGCCGCTCGAGTGGGTGAGCCGGCAGGACATGGAAAAGGCGGTCAGGACCATCGTCGAGCTCGCCAGGGTGTGGGAAGAACGGGCGTAGCCGGGGCCTGCGCGGCCGCCGTCATCTTTCGGCCGGGCGGGTGACCAAGGCGGCCACGAACTGCCTGAGGCCGGCCTCGACGAAGTCCTCGACCTGGCCCTCGGGCTCGAACGCCCACCACAGCAGCGATCCCTGCCAAAACGAGGCCATCAGCAGGCCCAGGCCCGCCGGTGCGCCCGCGATGCCCGACAGGCGTTCGTCGAGCGCCGTGCACAGCGCTGTCTTCCAGGATGCGCCGCGCGCCCTCAGTACCGGATCGCGCAGATCCTCGCGCAACAGCAGCAGCCCCTCGGCATAGGTTTCGATGCCGCCATAGTGCGACAGGCCGACAAGCAGCTCGATGGCGCCGTCGGGCGTTTGCGGGGCTGAGGCAGCAAGCGCTGCGGTCATCTCGTCGAGGCCGTCCCAGGCGCGGAGCAGGGCGGCCCGCTTGAGGCCGGCCTTCGACTTGAAGCGCTGCACCAGCGTCGCGGGCGACAGGCCGCAGGCGCGGCCGAGGCTTTCGAAGGTGAGCGCTTCGGGGCCGTGCCGGTGGAGAAGCCGGTTGGCGGCGTCGAGGATGTCGAGGTCGGAGAGGGTTCTGGGGCGGGCCATATTGACCTTTTGTTTATAAACGAATATTCATTTATATATCGCTTCGATGGGAAAAGCCAGTCTGGCGTGCGCTGGCTCCGACTGGTCTGTGAGGAACGTGCATCTGGCGCGGCGAATGCCCGAGGCGGACGCAGCGCCGCCCCCTTGTGCCGAAAAAGTCGTACGGGAGAGTTCGATGACGCTTCAGGGAAAGGTGGCGCTGGTGGCCGGCGCGACACGCGGCGCAGGACGCGGCATCGCCGTCGAACTGGGCGCGGCCGGGGCGACGGTCTATGTCAGCGGCCGCACGACGCGCGACCGCGGCTCCGAGTACGACCGGCCGGAAACCATCGAGGAGACGGCGGAACTGGTGACCGCCGCCGGCGGCAAGGGCGTTGCCGTACCCGCAGACCATCTGGTGGCGGAGGAGGTGCGCGCGCTGGTCGAGCGCCTGCGCAGGGACGAGGGCAGGCTCGACGTGCTGGTCAACGACATCTGGGGCGGCGAAAAGCTGTTCGAGTGGAACAAGCCGGTGTGGGACCACAACCTCGACAACGGCCTGCGCCTGCTGCGGCTTGGCATCGACACGCATCTGATCACCGCGCATTTCGCCCTGCCGCTGATGATCGAGCGGCAGGGCGGGCTGCTGGTCGAAGTGACCGACGGCACCGCCGACTACAATGCCAGGAACTACAGGCTGTCGCCCTTCTACGACCTCGCCAAGACCTCGGTGCTGCGCATGGCCTGGGCGCACGCCAAGGACCTAGCGCCGCACGGCGCGACCGCGGTGGCGATCACGCCCGGCTGGCTGCGCTCGGAGATGATGCTGGAGGCCTTCGGCGTCGGCGAGGACAACTGGCGCGATGCGACGACAAAGGTGCCGCACTTCGTCATTTCGGAGACGCCGCGCTTCGTCGGCCGGGCGGTGGCCGCACTTGCCGCCGATCCCGACGTGGCGCGCTGGAACGGCCAGTCGCTGTCGAGCGGCGGGCTCGCCCAGGTCTACGGCTTCACCGACCTCGACGGCTCGCGGCCCGACGCCTGGCGCTATCTCGACGAGGTGGAGGCGGCAGGCAAGCCGGCCGACGCGACGGGCTACAGGTAGGGGCGGGCACGCTGGTCGTCTGACGTTTAGGCGAATGCGACTGCCGCCACGTCTCGTAGCGTAGCAAGGCCGCTCCACCGACGCGCCCAAGTCGCAATCGCACTTGCAATATCCCCTCCGGGGGGATAGCAATTGCATATGACGGAACATGCGCATGTCCACGCTTCCCACCCCGACACGCTCAAGCGACTGAAGCGGGCCGAGGGCCATCTTCGCGGCATCATCGCCATGATCGAGGCGGGCCGGCCCTGCCTCGATGTCGCCCAGCAACTGCACGCGGTCGAAAAGGCCGTCGGCCAGGCCAAGCGCACGCTGATCCAAGACCATCTCGACCATTGCCTGGAGGAGGCCGTCGGACCGCTGCCGCGCGAGCAGCGCCAGTCGATCGACGAGTTCAAGGAAATCACCAAATACCTCTAGCGCGGCACCGTCGCAGGCCTTGAGGGGCGCGCGCCTGCGCCGAACCACGTCCTGGCCCCGGGGCCGCCGAACACTGCCGGAGCCGGACCGATGCTTCAGATACTCTCCAACCGAACCTACCGCCATCTGTTCGCGGCCCAGGTGATCGCCCTGATCGGCACCGGCCTTGCCACGGTCGCGCTCGGGCTGCTCGCCTATGAACTGGCGGGACCCGACGCGGGCGTGGTGCTCGGCACCGCGCTGGCGATCAAGATGATCGCCTTCGTCGGCGTGGCACCGGTGGCCGCCGCCTTTGCCGAGCGGCTGCCGAGGCGCTCGATGCTGGTCTGCCTCGACCTGGTGCGCGCGGCGGTGGTGTTGCTTCTGCCCTTCGTCACCGAGGTGTGGCAGGTCTATGTGCTGATCTTCGTGCTGCAGTCGGCGTCGGCCGGCTTCACGCCGGCCTTCCAGGCGACCATTCCCGACGTCCTGCCCGACGAGCGGGACTATACGCGGGCGTTGTCGCTCAGCCGGCTGGCCTATGACCTCGAGAGCCTGGTCAGTCCCATCCTGGCGGCGGCGCTGCTGACGGTGGTCGGCTTCCAGGACCTGTTCGCCGGTACCGTCGTCGGCTTCCTGGCCTCCGCCGCATTGGTCGTCTCGGTGACGCTGCCCGGCCCGCAGCCTTCCGCCCCGCGCGGCATCTACGAGCGGACCACGCGCGGCCTGCGCATCTATCTCGCCACCCCTCGGCTGCGCGGCCTGCTGGCGGTCAGCATGGCGGTCGCCGCCGCCGGCGCGATGGTGATCGTCAACACCGTCGTCATCGTCCAGGGCGAGTACGGCCTGACGCAGCGGTCGACGGCGATCGCGCTCGCTGCCTATGGCGGCGGGTCGATGCTGGCGGCACTGATGCTGCCGAGGATCCTCGACCGGATCAACGATCGCTCGATCATGCTGGCGGGCATAGCCCTGCTGGCGCTCGGCCTTGTTGCCGGCACGCAGGTAGAGGGCCTCGCGTCGCTGATGCCGCTGTGGTTCGTCCTCGGCCTCGGCTATTCGATCGCCCAGACGCCGGCGGGCCGGCTGCTGAGGCGCTCGTCGCGTCCAGAGGACAGGCCGGCCGTGTTTGCCGCGCAGTTTGCGCTGTCGCACGCCTGCTGGCTGATCACCTACCCGCTGGCGGGCTGGCTCGGCGTAACCGTCGGCCTGTCGGCCACCTTCGTCGCCATGGCGGCGATCGCGGCCGTGGCCACGGCCGCGGCGGTGGTCCTGTGGCCGTCGTCCGATCCGGACGTCGTCGACCACGACCATCACGACCTTGCCGACGACGATCCGCATTGGACCGAGGGCGGCCACCGCCTCGGGCATCGGCACGCCCATGGCTTCGTCATCGATGCGCTCCACACGCAATGGCCGCGCCACGGCTGAGAGCTGGCGGCCGTGCCGTCGGGCGGTCAGGGCGCAGGGTTGACCGAGGATGTTGGCCCAACCGGCCGTTGTTGACCCGTGGCCGGCGATGGGGCACTGACGCCGTCCCGAAAAAGGCCCTCGATCGACGGACTGGCAGGACAATGACCACCGGCAAGCATGGCGGCCATGGCGGCATCGCCTTCGCCCTCATCGTGACCAGCACCGTGCTCGGCATCGCCGGCACCGACCTCGTGCTGCCGGCGGTGCCGAGCCTGCCGGAGGTGCTGGGCGGCAGCCATGCCCAAGCGCAATTCGTGCTGGCGGCCTTCGTCACCGGTTCGGCGGCGGGTCTGCTCGCCTTCGGCACGCTCGGCGCGCATTTCGACCAGCGGCGCCTGCTGGTGGCATCGCTCACGGCCTACGGCCTGATTTCGGCGCTGGCCGGCATGAGCGCGTCGCTGGACATGCTGATCGGCCTGCGCTTCCTGCAAGGAGCCGCGGGCTCGGCGGCGGCGGTCTTCGCGCCCGGCATGATCCGGGCGCTGTTCGGCGACGAGCGCGCCGTGGCCAAGCTCGGCCTGCTCGGCAGCATCGAATCGTTGACGCCGGCGCTGGCGCCAGTAGCCGGCGTGTGGCTGCTGTCGATCGCCGGCTGGAACGCTTCCTTCACGGTGATCGCGGTGCTGGCGCTGCTGCTCGCGGCGGCGGTCGCCGGCCTTGGCCGCCACCTGCCGCCGCTGACCACCGGCCGCGGCGCCGGCGGCTACGCCCACCTGCTGCGCGACGCCGTGTTCCTGCGCTATGCGCTGAGCCACGCCTTCACGCTGGGCGCGCTGCTGGTGATCGTCTTTGCGGCGCCGACGGTGTTCGTCACGGCCTTGGGTGCTGGCCTCGAGGACTTCATCGTCATGCAGATGACCGGCATCGCCACCTTCATCGTCGCCGCCAATTGGACGGGCCGGCTGACCGGGCGCTTCGGCGCCGAGCGGATGATCTGGGCCGGCACGGCACTTTCCGCGCTCGGCGGCGTGGCGATGCTGGCCTATGCGCTCGCGGGCGGAACGGACACGCTGGTGGTGACGGCGCTGTTCGTGCCCTTCAACACGGGGCTCGGCTTCCGCGGCCCGCCCGGCTTCCACCGCGCCGTGGTGGCGTCGCAGGGCGACGACGCGCGGGGCGCTGCACTCGTCGTCGTCGCCATTCTCGGCACGACGGCCGCCGGCACCGCCGCGGTCGCGCCGTTCATCACGCTGGGGCTCTTGCCGCTCGCCATCGCGGCGGCCGCGCTGGTGCTTGCGGCATTGCTGCTTATCGCCGTCATTCCGCCGCTGCGGGAGGCGTGAGCGGGAGGGCTACCGCTCCGACCGTGGGGAACTGGCCGATCTGCGGCGGGCCCCGGATTCGGCTCGGCCGGAGCCCTCGCCATTGTCCTTGATTTCGCGGCCCAACCGGCTGATGGTCCGGCCATGGAGTGGCGCGACGAAGGAATCATCCTCGGCACGAGACGGCACGGCGAAACCTCCGCCGTGCTCGAGGTGATGACGCGCGCCCATGGCCGCCATCTCGGCCTGGTGCGCGGCGGCCGCTCGCGCAAGCAGCAGCCGGTGCTGCAGGCCGGCAACCGCGTCGACCTGGTCTGGCGGGCGCGGCTCGACGAGCACCTGGGCACCTTCCAGGCCGAGCCGATCGAGCTCAATGCGGCGCGGCTGATCGACAGCGCCGTCGCCGTCTACGCCCTGCAGACGCTTGCCGCGCATCTCAGGCTCCTGCCTGAGCGCGACCCGCATGCCGGGCTCTACGAGACGCTGGCGATCATGATCGACCATCTCGGCGAGGCCGACGGCGTCGGCGAACTGGTGGTGCGCTTCGAGCTTCTGGTGCTGGAGGAGCTGGGCTTCGGCCTCGACCTCGGCGAATGCGCGGCGACCGGCAGCCGCGAGGACCTGAGCTACGTGTCGCCGAAATCCGGCCGCGCCGTATCGCGCGCGGCGGCCGGGCCGTGGCGCGACAAGCTGTTGCCGCTGCCCGCCTTCCTGCGGCGCGGGGCGCGCGAGGGCGCGGACCTTGCCGCGATCGAGGATGCGTTCCGGCTGACGAGCTTCTTCTTTGCCCGCCATGTCTACGAACCGCGCGGCCTCGATGCGCCCGAGGCGCGGGGCGGCCTGCTTGCGGCATTGCGCAAGTTCTACGCCGCCCGGGCGATCTCGCATGGAGGCACTGCCGCATGAGCGAAGTCGAGCTGTTTCCCGGCCATGTCTCGAAGCTGGGCCTGGGCACGATCCCGCACGACGACGTCCATCTCCATTCGGGGCTGGAACTGCTGCAGCGGGTGGTCGACGGGCTCTATCCGGCGCCGCCGATCGCAGCCCTCTTGAACTTCACTCTGACGGGCGTGGAGGAGGGGCGGGCGGTGTTCCGCGGGCTGCCTGGCGCGCATCATCTCAATCCGCTCGGCACGGTGCATGGCGGCTGGGCCGCGACATTGCTCGATTCGGCACTCGGCTGCGCCGTGCACAGCACGCTCGCCAAGGGCGAGGCCTATACCACGGCGGAGTTCAAGGTGAACCTGACGCGGCCGATCACCCCCAATACGGGCGAGGTGGTCTGCGAGGGCAGGGTGATCCACAAGGGCAGGACGCTTGCCGTCGCCGAGGCCAGCCTGAAGGACGGCAGCGGCAAGCTGTTCGCCTTCGGGACCGAAACATGCTCGATCTTTCCCGTCGCCAATCTCGCGGCGCGGTGATCATCCAAGGCCAAATCTGAGGGGGAGCTGGCCATGTTCGAAAGCCTTCTGGGCGTCATTGCCATCGTCGCGCTGATCATCATCGCCTCGAAGCAGCAGTCGCGGCTCAACCTGCTCGAACGCGAGCTGCGCGCGCTGCGCGGTCTCGTGCTTTCGGGCGTGGCGCCGGCGGTCGCCACGAAGGCTGGCGAGGCATCGGCGGAGGCCGTCGGCGAGCCGCCTGCGCCCGAGGCGCCGAAGGCCGCGGCAGACGAAGCGCCCGCGCTCGCGCCGGTGACCGAACAGGCTGCCGAGCAGGCCCTGCCGACGAGAGCCGAAGAGCTTCCGGCTGCTGCCGCGGCTGCCGCGGAGACCACGCAGGCCGGTCCGTGGAGCGGCGCCGAAGCGCCCGCGGAGCCCGCGCCGGCGCGCGAAAGGCCCGACATCGAAACCGCGCTCGGTACGCGCTGGGCGGTGTGGGTCGGCGGGCTGGCGCTGGCCTTCGGCGCGGTCTTCCTGATCAAATATTCGATTGAATCCGGCCTGTTCGGCCCCGGCGCGCGGCTGACGCTCGCGGCACTTCTTGGTCTCGCGCTGGTCGGCGGCGGCGAGTTCATCCGTCGCACCGGCTACCGGGTGCCGGTAGAGGGCGGCGGCAGCGCCTACATCCCGGCGATCCTGACGGCGGCGGGGGCATTCGCGCTGTTCGGCACGGTCTATGCCGCGCATGGGCTCTACGGCTTCATCGGCGCGGGGCCGGCCTTCGTGCTGATGGGCATCATCGGCGTGGCGACGATCGCCGCGGCCCTCGCGCACGGCCAGGCGCTGGCCGGGCTCGGCCTGCTCGGCGCCATGGTGACGCCGGCGCTGATCTCGTCGACGGCGCCCAACATCTGGGCGCTGTTCGGCTATCTCGCCATCGTGCTTGCGGCCACGGCGGCCGTGGCGCGGATCAGGCGCTGGACGCTGCTGATGGGGGCGGCCTTCGTCGGCACCGGGCTGTGGACGCTGCTCTACCTCGCCGACGCGCCGCTGGCCGACTTCGCCGTCATCCTGTTCATCAGTGCCGCAACGCTCGCCACGCTCGCCTTCGTCTGGCTGGGACGCGGCGAGGATCAGGCGGAACTGGACTGGCCGTCGATCGTGCCGGCGTTCTTCCTGGCGATCACCGCCCTGGTGCTGTTCGTCCATCCGACCTATGCCGGGCTCGGCGGGCCGCTCAGGGGGGCTGCCCTTCTGCTCGGCCTGCTTGCGGTGGCGGCCTGCCGGCCCGGCGCGCTGGCGCTGCTTTTCGCGGCCGGGGCGGCGACCGTGCTGGTCTATCTGCGCAATGCGTCGGGCGGCACGCTCGAGCTCGACCTGCCGGTGGGCGGGCTGACCTTCGAGGGCCTGCCGATCGAGCTGTCGGGCGCTGAGCTCACCCGCATCGGCTGGGGGCTCGGGCTCGTCTTCGCCGGCCTGGGCCTGTGGCAGGCCAGGCGGCTGCTGGTCGCCACGCCGTGGCGGGCGGCCGCCTGGATGGGATGGGGCGTGGCGGTGCCGCTGGTGGTGCTGTTCTCGCTCTGGTTCGCCTATGGCAACCCGGACCGCGACCTGTTGCGCGCCGTGATCGCGGCAGTGCTCGTCGTGGCCTTCGCCGCCGGCGGCGAGTGGTTGGCGCGGGCGGAGGAGCCGCCGCTCACGGGCGGCCCCGCCGTCTCATTCGCGCTCGGCGGCGCCGGCGTCGCCCTACTGCTTGCCCTGCACATGGGCTTCGGCTCGGGCTGGACCACGGTGCTCTCGGGGGCGGCGGCGGCGCTGCCGGCGCTGGCGACGCGGCAGCGCGGCTATCCGGTGCTGGGCTGGCTGAGCGTCGGCGCCGCGGCCGTGGTGCTGGCGCGCGTCGCCTTCGATCCGACCATCGTCGGCGCGGATGTGCTCGGCACCACGCCGGTGTTCAACTGGCTGCTGCCTGGCTACGGCATTCCCGCGCTCGCCTTCGGCTTATCCGCCTGGCAGCTGGCGCGCACCACCGACGGCAGGCCGCGGCTGGTCATGGAGGCGGTGGCGGCGCTGTTCTCGCTGCTTGCGGTGGCGATGCTGGTGCGCCACGCGATGAACGGCGGCGTCATCTATGCCGGCACGCCGACGCTCGCCGAACAGGCGATCTACACGCTCATCGCGATCGGCGGCGGCGGCATACTGACGGCGCTCGACATGCGCTCGCCGAGCCCGGTGCTGCGCTACGGCTCGCTGGCGATCGGCGTGCTGTCGGTACTGTTCGTCGTCGCCCAGCATTTCCTGGTGCTGAACCCGCTGTTCACCGACGAGCGGACGGGAGGCATTCCGTTCTTCAACCTCCTGTTCCTCGCCTATCTGCTGCCGGCGGTGGCGGCGGCGGGGCTGGCCTATTACGCCAGGGGCAAGCGGCCGCAATGGTATTCGGCGATGCTGGCGCTGGTCGCCGCATTGCTCGCCTTCGCCTATGCGACGCTTTCGGTGCGCCGGCTGTTCCAGGGCGAATATATCGGCCTGTGGGCCGGGCTCGGGCAGTGGGAGACCTACTCCTATTCCGCACTCTGGCTCGCCATGGGCGTCGCCCTGCTGGTCGCCGGCGTGAAGCTGAGCTCGCAGGTGCTGCGCGTCGCCTCGGCCGCCCTCATCTCGGTGGCCGTGGCCAAGGTGTTCCTGTTCGACATGTCGGAGCTGGAGGGCGTGCTGCGGGCGCTGTCGTTCATCGGGCTGGGCGCCGTGCTCATCGGCATCGGCCTGTTCTACCAGCGGCTGCTGACCCGGAGCGCGCGGTAGGGCCACGCCAGGAAGGTCCGGTAACCATCTGTTAAGCTTACCGAAACTTTGCCGCCGGATATCGCCTTTTAGCGATCCGGCGCAATGTTTCGGCAATGGATCGGGGCCAAGGTCCGGCCGCGCCAATGAACTGGCGTGCGGGACCAGGCCGGCGGATCCTCCCCCTTGCCGCCATGCCGACGTCCCGCCGAGGGAGCTGCGAAGCCCGATGCCGAGCAGCCTCGAGCAATGTCGGAGCAATACTCATGTCCACGCGAAATCTGTTTTTCGTCCTCTTCGCTGGCCTAGCGCCGCTTACCCTTCCGGCCGTCGCAACGGCGGCCGACGTGGCCTCGACCTACGACAATTCGCAGGAATCGTCGGCCGGCCACGACTGGTCGGGCACCTATGCCGGCGCCCAGGTCGGTATCACCAGGGACGGCTTCCCCAACCCGTTCTCGGGCAAGACCGGCTGGCAGATCGGCGCCCAGGGCGGCATCAACTTCCAGTCCGGCATGGTCGTCTATGGCGGCGAGGTCGAAGGCAGCTACTCGACCGGCGCCACTTACGACATCGGCAACGGCGCCAAGCTCGAACGCAACTGGGATGCCGCAGCCAAGGTCCGGGCCGGCGTCGCCCTCGACCGCACCCTGGTCTATGGCACCGCCGGCTACGGCGTCACCAAGTTCGAGGCCAAGCGCAACGTGACGTCGGGCGACAACTGGGAAGGCGGCTACCTCTTGGGCGGCGGCGTCGAGCAGGCGCTGGGCGACAAGCTGTCGGCCAAGGCCGAATACAACTACGTCGATTATGGCAAGGTCCGCTCGACCATCTCGGGCGTCGGCAACCGGGCCAAGGATCTGGACAGCCACACCCTCAAGCTGGGCGTGAACTACAAGTTCTGACCGGTACCGCCGATCGAACAGGAACTGGAGCCCCGGGCGTGGCATCGCGTCCGGGGTTCTTCCGTTTCAAGGGGAGGCGGCGGCTCGCGCTTGCGCGTATATCCCGAAGGGGATATCTGTATATCCAGGAAGGATATACGGATGCCGCTCTACATTCGGGACAATAAGGTCGATGCCCTGGCGGCCGAATTGCAGGCCGTCTCGGGAGCGCAAAGCAAGACGGAAGCCGTGCGGGCGGCGCTGCAGCACGAACTCCAGCGCCACCGCGCCAAGGTGCCGCTGCGCGAACGCCTCGCCAAGCTGCAGGCGCGGGCCGCGGAACTAGGGCTGCCCAACCGCGACTTCGACATGAAAAAGTTCACGGATTCAATGTGGAGCGACGACTGATGTTCGTCGACGCGTCGGTCATCGTCGCCATCCTCAACCAAGAGCCCGGCTGGGAGGGACTGGTCAAGCAGTTGAGCGGACGCCGCAGCGATTGCCACGTTTCACCGCTGGTCCGCTTCGAGGCCGTCATGTCGGTCGCCCGGGCCGCGACGGGCGGCAGCGGCAGGAAGCCGACGTCGGAGCTGGTGGCGAATGTCGCCGCTGTCGTCGACGACTTCATGGCCGAGATCGGCGCACGGGAAATGCCGATCTCCAGTGAGATCGGTGTGATCGCGCTCGAGGCCGGCATGCGCTACGGCAAGGCGGTCGGCCATCCCGCCGACCTCAATTTCGGCGATTGCTTCGCCTACGCCTGCGCCAAGGCGCTTGGCGCGCCGCTTCTCTACAAGGGCGACGACTTTACGCGGACCGACCTGGCCTGACACCGTCAGGCAGCGTCCCGCTACTCCGCCGCGGCGAGCGCCGTGGGCCGGTGGACTGGGCGTTCCTTGATCGGCCAGTGGACTACGGCGGCGAACAGGCCGAGCACGACGCCCAGCCACCACACCGGGTCGTAGGTGCCGAAGCGGTCGTAGAGATAGCCGCCGAGCCAGACGCCGAGGAACGAGCCGATCTGGTGCGAGAAGAAGACGATGCCGGCGAGCATGCCGAGGTGGCGGGTGCCGAACATGATGGCGACCAGCCCGTTGGTCGGCGGCACCGTGGACAGCCACAGCAGCCCCATGAGGGTGGCGAAGACGATGACGCTCGTCGGCGTCTGCGGCAGGAGCAGGAAGGCCGTCACCAGCGCCGAGCGGGCGAGATAGATCCAGGCGAGGAAGATCGGCTTCGAATAGCGCTGGCCGATGATGCCCGACGCCAGCGAGCCGATGATGTTGAAGAAGCCGATCAGCGCGAGCGCGATCACCGCGTAGCGGGCGTCGATGCCGATGTCGCGGATGTAGGCCGGGAAGTGGGCGGTGATGAACGCCACCTGGAAGCCGCAGACGAAGAAGCCGGAGACGAGCAGGAGATAGCTCTTGTGGGCGAACGCCTCCGACAGCGCCTCGGCGAGCGTCTGGTCGATCTCGACCGCCGAAACCTTGCCGGAGCGCGAATTGCCCACCAGCGGGATCGCCAGCACCGGGATGGCGAGCATGGCGATCGCCATGAACACCAGCGTGTCCGACCAGCCATAGGCGTCGATCAGGCCCTGGCTGATCGGGGCGAAGATGAACATGCCGGCCGAGCCCGCGGCGGTGCCGATGCCGAAGACGAGACTGCGGTTCTGCGGCGTGGTGTTGCGGGCGAAGGCCGCGAGCACGATGCTGAACGAGCCGGCGGCGACGCCGAGGCCGACCAGCACGCCGCCGCTGATGTAGAGCATCGAGGCGCTGTCGGCATTGGCCATGAAATAGAGGCCGATCGCATAGAGCACGGCGCCCAGCGTCAGCACCCGCCAGCTGCCGAAGCGGTCGGCGAGCGCGCCGAAGATCGGCTGGCCGAGGCCCCAGAACAGGTTCTGGATCGCCATGGCGAGGCCGAAGGTGGTGCGGTCCCAGCCCTTTTCGGCGAGCATCGGCAACTGGAAGAAGCCCATGGCCGAGCGCGGGCCGAAGGTGAGGGCGGCGATCAGGCAGCCGCAGATGATGATGAGCCAGGGCACACTCGACCCCGACCTGGTGTTCACCGCCGCTGCCGTCATCATCGCATCTCCCGTGAGGGGAATGTTTCTAGCCGATCGCACCCGATCCGCATAATCAATTGGTTTCGGCCAATGCTTCAAGAAATCTGATGCGTCGGGAATAGCGCGGCCGTCGCAGGCGTTAGTTGCATGCTTGGGTGACCGGGGACGCGGGCCACCTCTATCCAGCCGCTTGCACTGCGCCGGCAAGGCGGGTTCAATCGGTGTGCTGTGAAGGGCTTGCGATCCGCGGTGATGGACGAAAAGAAGGCAGCGATACTTGCGGAAATTCCCCGATTGCGCCGGTATGCGCGCGCGCTTCTGCGCGACCGCGACGCGGCGGACGATCTCGTCCAGGACAGCCTGGAACGGGCGCTCGTCCGCATGGACAACTGGCGCACCGGAGAAAGCCCCAGGAGGTGGCTGTTCACGATCATGCATCATCTGTTCATCGACCAGATGCGCAAGGTGAGCCGGCGCGGCGAGATGGCGATCCTGCCGCTCGACACCAGCGAAGCCCTGGCCACGCCCGCCGTCCAGGCCGAGAGCGTGGCCTCGCGCGAGATCATCGACGCGCTGCAGGCGATCAGCCCGGACCGGCGCGCCGCCATGGTGCTGGTCGCCATAGAAGGGTTTTCCTATGCCGAGGCCGCGACCATGCTCGGCGTGCCGGCCGGCACGCTGATGTCGCGCATGGCCCGCGGGCGCGAGGAACTGCGCGCGCTGCTGGACGACCAGGCGCGGCGCCGGACGATAAGGATCGTCGACAGATGATCGCGCGACCCTTCACCGAACGCGACATCCACCTGGCGCTCGACGGCGAGCTGCCGGAGGACGAACGCGCCGCCTACCAGGCCTGGCTCGACGCCAACCCGGACATGAAGGCCAGGAGCCAGCGTTATGCCGCCGACCAGGCGGCGCTGCGCGGCGCGTTTGCCGGCGTGCTCGACGAAAAGGTGCCGGCGCGGCTGACGGCCGCCGTCGATGGCGAGGCGCCCAAGCGCAGGCCGGCGTCGCAGTGGTGGCGCATGGCCGCCGCGGCCACGCTGCTCGTGGCCGGCGGACTGGGCGGATACCTTGCCGGGTCGAGCGAACTGGGCTTCGGCCTCCATGACGACGACCGGGTGGCCGAGGATGCGCTCGCCGCGCATGCCACCTACATCGCCGATGCGGCGCATCCGGTCGAGGTCAGCGGCGAGAACCCCGACTACCTGACGGGCTGGCTGTCCAAGCGCACCGGGCTGAAGCTGATCGCGCCGGACCTCGCCACCAGCGGCTTCAAGCTGGTCGGCGGCCGCGTGCTGCCGGCCAAGCACGGCACCGCGGCCCTGATGATCTACGAGGACGGTCAGGGCGAGCGCATCTCCGTCTACGTCACGGCCGAGGGCGGCGCCAAGGCGAAGGGAACCTACGGACCCGAGGACGGCGGTGCCCGCGCCGTCTACTGGCTCGACCAGGGCTATGCCTGCGCCATCGTCGGCAACCTGCCGCAGGAGCGGCTGAGCGAGGTCGCCCGCGACGCCTACAAGCAGCTTCTGGCGGGGTCCGGGATGAGCCGGACCTAGCTCGCCCGCGGCCCATTAACCAGCGTTGGATTCCTATGAGATTCAAATGCCGGGGACCCGGGCGGCGTGTCACAATAAGGCCCGAATCGAGGCGTGACTGCGCAAGCGATGCGGGCGCGTGACTGCTTCGCAGGGACGTTTCCTTCAGGGGCAATCTTCCCGCCCAAGCGAGGTTCTCAGGGTCCGCATGGCAGCCGACATCCGTACGGCACGCGCTGATGATGTCGATGCGCTCTGCGCCATCGAGAACGCGGTCTTTCCCGGCGACCGCATATCGCGCCGTTCCTTCCGCCAACTGATCGAACGCGAGACCGCCGAGACGCTCGTCGCCGAATGCGACGGGCGGCTGGCCGGATACGCCATGGTGCTGTTCCGCAAGGGCAGCGGGGTGGCGCGGCTCTATTCCTTCGCCATCGCCCCAGACTTCGGCGGCCGCGGCATCGGCCGCCTGCTGCTCGAATCGGTCGAGCACATCGCCTACGACCACGGCCGCATGATGATGCGGCTCGAGGTGCGCGAGGACAATGCGCGCGCCATCCGGCTCTACGAGCAGAACGGCTACCGCCGGATCGGGGTGGAGGCCGACTACTACGAGGACGGCATGGCCGCGCTGCGCTACGAAAAGACGCTGCGCGGCGACGTGCCGATCACCACGACGGTGCCGTTCTACGCCCAGACCTGCGACTTCACCTGCGGGCCGTGCTGCCTGATGATGGCGATGGCCAATTTCGACCGCGGCTTCGTGCCCGACCCGGTGATGGAGATCAGGCTGTGGCGCGAGGCGACCACCATCTTCATGATGTCGGGGCCGGGCGGCTGCGAGCCCTTCGGGCTGGCGGTGGCAGCATATGAGGCGGGGCTCGGCACCGAGATCTTCGTCTCGGCCGCCGGCGCGCTGTTCCTGCAATCGGTGCGCAGCGCCGAGAAGCGGCGGGTGATGGAGCTGGCGCAGGCGGACTTCCGCGGCCGCGCCGACAAATACGCCATTCCCGTCACCTACAGGCCCTTCGGCCTCGACGACATCCGGGCGCGGCTGGCCGAGGGCAAGCTGGCGCTGGTGCTGATCTCGGGCTTCCTGATGTTCGGCAAGAAGGTGCCGCACTGGGTGCTCGCCATCGGCGACGACGGCGGCCACATCCTGATCCACGACCCCTGGATAGAGGACGAACAGCGCGAGACCGCCGCCGACGCCGCCAACATCCCGGTGCCCTACGACATCTTCATGCGCATGGCCCAGTTCGGCGCCGACGGCCTGCGCGCAGCCATCATTCTCGGAAAGTCCGCCAGCAAATGACCTGGGTCATCCTCACCGGCCGGCAAAGCGACCTCGACCAGGCCGCGACCCCGCACAAGATCATCACCAACCGCGACTATCTCGCCCATCCGTCGCTGTTCCGCGGCCAGCGGCCGAAGATCATCAACCTGTCCAACCGCTACACCTACCAGAGCCGCGGCTACTATGCCTCGCTGCTTGCCGGCTCGCGCGGCCACAAGGTGATCCCGTCGGTCGAGACGATGATCGACCTGTCGGAGCGCAAGCTCTACGAAAACGCGCTGCCGGAGCTGGAGCTTGCGCTCAACAAATGCCGCAAGGACATCGGCGGCAGCTTTCCCGCCAAGGTGACGGTGTTCTTCGGCATCGGTCCGTCCAAGGCGTGGGACCGCTTCGCCAAGCTCCTGTTCGACTGGTTCCGCGCGCCGGCGCTGGAGGTGGCGATCAAGGACGGCGAATGGGCCTCGATCCACAAGATCGGCTTTGCCGCGCTGGGGCGGCTGGAGGAGACCGACAAGCGGCGCTTCGTCGCCGCCCTGGACACCTATACCAGCCGCGAATGGCGCGACGGCAAGGCGCGCACGCCTTCGCGCTACACCTTCGCCACCCTGATCGACCCGCACGAGCAGATGCCGCCGTCGGCGATATCGTCGCTGCGCCACTGGGCCCGCGTCGCCGAGAAGATGGGCGTCGAGGTGGAGCCGATCACCAGGAAGGACCTCGCCAAGCTCGCCAACTACGACGCGCTGCTCATCCGCGAGACGACGTCGATCTCCAACCACACCTACCGCTTCGCGCGCCGCGCCCAGCAGGAGGGTATGCCGGTCATCGACGATCCGCTGTCGATGATCCGCTGCACCAACAAGGTCTATCTGAACGAGCTGATGGCCTACAACAACGTGCCGGTGCCGCCGACCGTGATGATCGCGAGCCCGGCCGACCTGCAGGTCGCAGCCGACACGCTGGGCTTTCCGCTGGTGCTGAAGATCCCCGACAGCTCGTTTTCGCGCGGCGTGAAGAAAGCGCACAGCTTCGACGAGCTGAAGGCGCTTGCCGCGGCCTGGATGGAGGATTCCGACCTGCTGATCGCCCAGAAATACATGCCGACGCAATATGACTGGCGCATCGGCGTGCTCGGCGGCCAGCCGCTCTTCGCCGTCCACTATCTGATGGCCAAGAAGCACTGGCAGATCGTCAACCACGATCACGGCGGCAAGCCGGTCGAGGGCGGCATCAAGACCTTCACGCTCAAGCATGCGCCGGCCCATGTGGTGGAGACGGCCGTGAAGGCCGCGCGCTGCATCGGCGACGGGCTCTATGGCGTCGACCTCAAGGAGACCAAGGACGGGGTCTTCGTCATCGAGGTCAACGACAATCCCAACCTCGACCACGGCGTCGAGGATTCCGGCGAGAAGGACGAGGTCTGGGTGCGGCTGACGCAATGGTTCCTCGACCGCCTGGAGCGGAACGGGAAGTAGGGGACGACGATCGGACCGGCGGCCGGCGATCGGCGGCCAAGGCATCGGCGCGTCCGCGGAACAGGGAGGACGTGCAATGCAGTTCATCGTCATCGAGGATTTTCGCGGGCGGGACCCCAAGGCGATCTACCGCCGATTTCGCGACAGGGGACGGCTAGCGCCCGAGGGCTTCGTCGTCCACCACAGCTGGGTCGCGGCCGACCTGAGCCGCTGCTTCATGCTGGTGGAAGCCGACGACGTGACGCTGGTGCAGCGCTGGGTCGTCGAATGGCACGACCTCGTCGGCTTCGAGATCGTGCCGGTGGCGACCAGCAAGGACGCCGCCGCAGGACTCGCTCCGCATCTCTGAGCTTTGCGCGTCGCCGCGTGAGCCTTGCCCGAGCGGCGGTGACGACCATGCCTGGCAGCCGCCGCATCTTGCCCGCTTGACGCGAAGCCTTGCCGCCGTGAATGCTGGCACCAGACGAGAGAGGGGGGACAGGCATGGCATTGACCGGGGCAAGCCGCGACTACCAGCGCCCGCGCAGGAGCGGCGAAAGCGCCAGGGTCGAATTCGTCGAGCTGTTCTTCGACCTGGTCTTCGTCTTCGCCGTCACCCAACTGTCGCATTTCCTGCTGAAGGACCTCAGCCTCGAGGGTGCGCTCGAAAGCCTGCTGATGCTGATCGCCGTGTGGTGGGTGTGGAACTACACCGCCTGGGTGACCAACTGGCTGGACCCGGCGAAGGCGCCGGTGCGTGGCATGCTGTTTGCGCTGATGCTGGCCGGGCTGATGCTCTCGACCTCGATCCCGGAGGCGTTCGAGGGGCGCGGCCTGCAGTTCGCGCTCGCCTATGTCGTCATGCAGGTCGGCCGCACGCTGTTCATGATGTGGGCACTGAGGAACCACAACCCGGCCAACTACACGAATTTCGTCCGCATCGTCCTCTGGCTGGCGCTGTCGGCCGTCTTCTGGGTCGCCGGCGGGCTGGCCGCGCCAGAGAGCCGTTTCGCGCTGTGGGCCATCGCGCTACTGATCGAGCTGGTGTCGCCGGCGCTGGGTTTCTGGACGCCGTGGCATGGCGCCTCCTCCACGGCCGACTGGGACGTCGAGGGCGGCCACATGTCCGAGCGCAATGCGCTGTTCGTCATCATCGCACTCGGCGAATCGATCCTGGTCTCGGGCGTGAGCTTCGCCGAACTCGAGCTGAACTGGGTAAACCTCGCGGCCTTCCTCACCACCTTCTTCGCCTCTGTCGCCATGTGGCTGATCTACTTCAACGTCGGCCAGGAGCTGGCGCATCACAAGATCGCCCATGCCGCCGATACCGGCCAGATCGCGCGCGGCGCCTACACCTACATCCCGATGATCCTGGTGGCCGGCATCATCGTGGTCGCCGTGTCGGACGAACTGGTGCTGGCGCATCCGCTCGGCGACGCGGGCGCCGCGGTGATCTGGACGTCCATCGGCGGCACCGCGCTCTATCTGGCGGGCAATCTCCTGTTCAAGCGCTACGTGGTCGGCCGGGCGCCGCTGTCGCATATCGTCGGCCTGGCGATCCTTGCGGCGCTGGTGCCGCTCGCCACCATGATGGCGCCGCTGGCGATAGGGGCTGCGACGACGCTCGTGATGGTGCTGGTGGCCTATCTCGAGCTGCGCGGCCAGCCTGGGGTGCAGCACAAGCAGGAGAGCTGAGCCCGTTCAGCCGCGCAGGCCCTGCACGATCAAAAGCAGGCCGCCGCAAACCACCACCGCGTCGAGTATGGCGATGTGGGCGGAATTGGTCAGGCCCGAGGTGAGGCGCCTGGCGACGAAGGCGCCGGGGGTCGCGCAGACACCGATGAGCAGGGCGAGCGCGACCGACGACAGCGGCAGGAAACCGGCCGACCGGAACACCAGCACCTTGGCGAGGCCGAGCGTCATCGAAATGCCGGCGTCGGTGGCCACGACAGCCGTGCCGCCCAGGCCGGACGCGAGCAGGATGGTGATGAGCACGACGCCCGAACCCGACGTGCCGCCGGCGAGCAGGCCGTAGCCGAGCCCGGCGGCGCCGAGGCCGGTGCCGCGCAGGCGGCCGCGGGCGCGCATGAGCAGGCGGCGCAGCGGCACCAGCGCGAGGAGCACGGTGCCGATGAGCAGCGTGATGCCAGGGCCGGAGAGCAGCGTGTAGCCCCAGGCGCCGGCGATGCAGGCAGGGAAGGCGAAGGCACCGACGGCAAGCGCGGTCGGCCTGTCGAAATCCTTGCGGAACGCGGCAAGCCGGCTGCCGTTGGTCATCAGCGCCGAAACGCTGATGACCGGGACCACGGCCTCGGGGCCGACGATCGGCAGCAGCACCGGCGGCAGCAGCAGGCCGGTTCCGTAGCCGGTGACGCCGCCTATGGTGGCCGCCGAGAACGACACGGCCGCCACCAGCAGATATTGCCACAGCGCTACGTCAGCGAAGGTCACGACTCGGCCAAGCCTTGTTGTGGAAAGTACCGTTCTTCTGCTGCAATCGCTGGGCGACCGCAAGCCGGTGCATGCCAATGCGCCTGCTGGACCATCGGGAGCGCGCTGCCCGGCGCATGGACGGCGCGCGGCAGGGTGTAGTATCCGGTCGAAAAATCGTATCGGGAGGCAGCCATGATCCTCATCGGCCAGTATGACAGCCCCTTCGTCCGCCGCGTCGGCGTAGCGCTCAGGCTCTACGGCATCCCCTTCACCCACGAGCCATGGTCGTCCTTCGGCGATGCCGAGAAGATCAGGCGCTACAACCCGCTGACCAGGGTGCCGACCCTGGTGCTCGACAATGGCGAGGTGCTGATCGAGAGCCACATCATCCTCGACTATCTCGACAGCCTCGTGCCGGCCGGGCAGGCGATGTTCCCAAGTGCCGAGCCGGAGCGCCACCAGGCGCTGAAGGTCGCGGCACTGGCGACGGGGCTGGGCGACAAGGCGGTGAGCCTGTTCTACGAAGGGCGGCTGCATGAGCGGGTGTCGCAAGTGTGGGTCGAGCGCTGCCGCACGCAGATCGAGAGCGTGCTCGCCGTGCTCGAGGCCGACCGCGTCGCGCGCAAGGGCGAATTCTGGTTCGGCGACCGCATCGGCCATGCCGACATCGCGGTGGCGGCGGTGCTGCGCTTCGTCAACGACGTGCATGGCGCGCTGGTGCGGATCAGCGACTTCCCGGCGCTTGCGGCGCATTCGGCCAGGCTCGAGGCGATGCTGGTGTTCCAGGAAATCAGCCAGGAATTCATCCCGCCAGCCTGAGCTTTACCCCAGGCGCTGCTTCTCGATCGCCTGGAAGCGCTCCACGAAGGCCTTCTGGACACGTTTGGCCGGCTGCGGCGCCATGTCGAGGCCGTCGACGGAAATGCCGCGCGGGCGGCCGAAATACTGCGTCGCCTCCGCCACCGAGAAGCCGGCGAGCTCCGTCGCCTCGAAATAGGCCGCGATCTGGTCGGCGCGCTTGATCTCCTTCTTCAGCCCCTGGGCGATTGCCGCGGGCAGGCCGAAGCGCAGGTGGATGGCGTGCTGCAGGCGCTCCTCGCAGGACTTGTAGCCGCCGCCGACCACCGACTTGAACGGCGAGATCATGTCGCCGATGACATATTCGGGCGCGTCGTGGAGCAGGGCGGCCAGATGGGCGTCGGGTCCGGCGGCCGGCACGATCCTGCGGAAGATGGCCTCGACCACCAGCGAGTGCTGGGCCACCGAGAAGGCATGGTCGCCCGAGGTCTGGCCGTTCCAGCGGGCGACGCGGGCGAGGCCGTGGGCAATGTCGGCGATCTCGACGTCGAGCGGCGAGGGGTCGAGCAGGTCGAGGCGACGCCCCGACAGCATGCGCTGCCAGGCGCGCGGCGGGGCGCCGGGACGATCGGCCATCAGGCTTCTTCTTCCGCGCCGGCGGCCTCGGGATAGGTGAAGCGCGCCCAGGCGGGGATCGCCGGCGTCACCGCGACATCGCCAGCGGTGATCTCGGCGCCGGCGTCGAGCGCTGCCTTGACCCGGTCGATGCGGGCGATGGCGAGGCCGTGGCTGCCCGAGACGGAGCCGAGCGTGCCCACCACCTTGCCGCCGGAGATCAGGTCGGTGCCGGGGGCGGGGAGGTCGGAGGCGGCTTGGATCAAAAGCACACGGCGGCGGGCCGTGCCGCGGTGCTGCATGCGCGAGACGACCTCCTGGCCGATGAAGCAGCCCTTCTTGAAGCCGACGCCGCCCATCTGGTCGAGCAGCACGTCGTGCGGGAAGGCGTCGCCCAGCCCATAGTCGGGGCCGCTTTCGGCGACGCCGGCGGCGACGCGGAAGGAATGCCAATCCGCCTCGGAGGCGTCGGCCGAAGGGGCAGCGCCGTAGTGGCGAAGGACCGGCGACTGGAAGCGGCTGTCGCGGACGGTTGAATCAGTTTGCGAGGCAGTTGAATCGGCGTCGGAAGCGGCTGAATCACTTTCCCACGAGACCGCGACAACCGGTTGATCCTGCTTGGAAATCTCGGCCTTGGCACGCAGCCGGTAGAGCATCAGGCGGCGGACGAAATCGTCGGCAATGTCGGCGCGGCACTCGAGCCTCAGCGCATTTTCGCCGCTGCGCGAGGCCAGGAAATCGAACATGATCTTGCCCTGCGGCGCCAGCAGCGCACCGGGCTTGGCTTCGCGCTCTCCGAGCGCCGCAAGGTCGACGGTCACGATGTTCTGCAGGAAATGCTCGGCGTCTGTACCGAAGACATCGATAATGGCGCGGTCGGCGAGAATGGCTGTTGGCATGGACCTGATCTTGCAATTCGGAGAGCCATTACGTAAGCCGCAGGCAATTTCCAGACAAGGGCACCCGCGATGGCTACCAGCTTCGATCTCATCCTCAAGGGCGGGACGGTCGTCAATCACGACGGCATCGGTCTCCGCGACCTCGGCGTGACCAAAGGACGGATCGCCGCCATCGGCGACCTGACGGCCGCCTCGGCCGGCGAGACCATCGACTGCCGCGGCCTGCACATCCTGCCGGGCGTGGTCGACAGCCAGGTGCATTTCCGCGAGCCGGGTCTGGAGCACAAGGAAGACCTGGAGACGGGTTCGCGCGCGGCGGTGCTCGGCGGCGTCACCGCCGTCTTCGAGATGCCCAACACCAACCCGCTGACGACGAGCGAGGCGACGCTTGCCGACAAGGTGAGCCGTGCGACCGCGCGCATGCATTGCGACTTCGCCTTCTGGGTCGGCGGCACGCGCGACAACGCCGGGGACGTCGCCGAGCTGGAGCGCCTGCCGGGTGCGGCCGGCATCAAGGTGTTCATGGGTTCGTCCACCGGCGACCTTTTGGTCGAGGACGACGAGGGCGTGGCATCGATCCTGCGCAACACCCGCCGCCGCGCCGCCTTCCACTCCGAGGACGAGTTCCGCCTGCGCGAGCGGCAGAACCTGCGCGTCGAGAACGACCCGTCCTCGCATCCGGTCTGGCGCGACGAGATCGCCGCGCTGCAGTGCACCGAGCGGCTGGTGCGCATCGCCCGGCAGGAACGCGCGCGCATCCACGTGCTGCACATCTCGACGGCGGAGGAGATCGCCTTCCTCGAGCATCACAAGGATGTCGCCACCTGCGAGGCGACGCCGCACCACCTGACCATGTCCTCGGACGACTATGCCCGTCTCGGCACGCTCCTGCAGATGAACCCGCCGGTGCGCTCAGTGCGCCATCGCGACGGCATCTGGCACGGCATCGGCCAGGGCGTCGTCGACGTGCTGGGCTCCGACCATGCGCCGCACACGCTGGCCGAAAAGGCAAAACCCTATCCGGCCTCGCCCTCGGGCATGACCGGCGTGCAGACCTTGGTGCCGATCATGCTCGACCATGTGAATGCAGGGCGCCTGACTCTGGAACGCTTCGTCGATCTTTCGAGCCACGGCCCGAACCGGATTTTCGGCATGGCGCGCAAGGGCCGCATCGCCGCCGGTTACGACGCCGACTTCACCGTGGTCGACATGAAGCGCAAGGAAACCATCACCAACGCCCAGGCCGGCTCCAGGGCCGGCTGGACGCCCTATGACGGCAAAGAGGTGACAGGCTGGCCGGTGGGCACCATCGTTCGCGGCATCCGTGTCATGTGGGAGGGCGAGATCGCCAACCCGTCGCAGGGCAGGGCGGTGGAGTTTTCGGAAGCGGTGGTGAGGTAATTTTTCTTCTCCCCGTTCACGGGGAGAAGATGCCGGCAGGCAGATGAGGGGCGGAGCCAGCCTCACAGATCGATGCGCTGCCCCTCATCCGGCCCTTCGGGCCACCTTCTCCCCGTGAACGGGGAGAAGGAAAAAGGTCAATCCCCGGCGACGAAGAAGGCCCAGCGTCCCTCGGGCGTGATGCCGAGGCGGTAGAAGACGTAGGTGCCGTATTGCTTCATGTCCTCGTAGTCGCCGGCGGTGACGATCTTGAACAATTCGACCTTCTGGCGTGGATCGAGCTTCTCCAGCGGCATGCCGAAGAAATACGGCCAGACATAGAGGTCCTCGTCGGTGCCCTCGCCGAGATGCACGTAACCGGCGCTCAGCACCTCTTCCATGATTGCGAGGATTTCCTGGCCTTCGCCGTCGCCCGAGAGGCTTTTCAGGAACGCGATCGGGTCGCCTTCGACGTCGCCGAAGGAAATCTGCGGCATGTCCTCGCCCGTGCCGATCAGCGGCCGGAGCTTTTCGATGTCGCCGGTCTTGGCGGCCTCGACGAGCAGGTTGCGCATGCGCTGCACCGGCTCGGGCAAGCGGCTGAGGTCATAGACGATCTCGGGCAGCGGCGCCTCGGGATCGGGATGCGGCATGGCCGGATTGCTTGCGTCCTCCGGCTCGGCCGGGGCCTCCTCCTGCGGTTCGGTCTGCTGGTCCTGCGGCGCCGCCTCGGTGCCGGCCGGCGGCACCTTCTGGATCGGGTCCGGCATCGGCACCGCGCTTTCGGGGGTGGCGTTCTGGTCGGAAGGCGCCGCCGGGGCGGCCGGTACGGGCAGTTCCTCGCGCTTGATCTCGCTGAGGGCCAGCGCCGAAGACGTGCCGAGCGGCGTGATCGCCAGGGCGGCCGCCACAGCAAGCACCGCAGCTCGCATGGCGGCGCGGGGCGCAAAATCGTTCTGTGGCCGCATCAAGGCTAGACTCCGGTATTTCCTCGTGACGGCCGGCATGATGCCGAAACGGCCACGGCTAGTCAAAGAACCGCTGCAGCGCTCAATGCCGCAGGCGCAGCGGCTCGAATTCGCCGGCCTCGACCTTCGCCCGCATGCGGTCGAGCAGCGCAAGCGCGGCCTGCTCGCCATTGGCGGCCACGATCTCGGCGAAGGCCGTGGTGAGGGCGGCTTCGGCGATGATCTCGGGCTCGATGCCGGCGGAAAGGCCTTCCGCCCATGCCTCGTTGTGGCTCTCGACGGCGGTCAGTCGCTTTTCTTCCCTGACCAGCGCGTCGATGTCGCTTACGCGTTGTTCCATTTCGGTCTTTCACCCTGTCAAGCGACCCGGTGATTCGGATCAACTTGAGCTATCCCTTTAATGTCCCGTTAAGAGACTTAGCACAATCGGCCGTTCGTGTACGGCAGGCAATGCCGTGAAAGTAAATAGCCTGTTAATTGCCGTAACGCGAGGCGATATCTCGGCTGAGCGTTTCGCCCTCCTTCATGTAGCGCGAGATCGCCTCGGTGGCCGACGCGGTGCAGGCGGTGTAGGTGCCTTCGAACGACCGGTAGCCGCGGTTGAAGCTGGCGATGAACCGGGCCCGCCGCTCGGGCGTCGGGTTCTCGGACTGGAGTAGCTTCTCCATCTGCTCGCGCCACTGGGTTCCCTTTTCACCGCAGAGATTGCGCAGGAAATGCAGCGAGCCCATGACCTCGGCCAGGCGCATCAGCCCCGGCTCGAAGGGCGCCTCGACCGCGCGCGCGGCGATAGGGCCGCTCGCAGCGAGCGTCAGGGCAAAGAGAATGGTCGAGGCACGGCGCATAAGCTTTTGTGGCGAAACAAATTGTCCGCCGCAAGGCGGGGCGGACCTCTATCCCGGCAGAATTACGCCGCCGCCGAGCAGTTCGAGCACGATCTCCAGCGTCGAATCGGTGAGCGGCAGGCGCTCGATCTCGTCGAGGCCGAAGAAGGCGGCTTCGTCGGCGTCGTCGGCCGCGACCGGCTCGCCCGCGAGGTGCCGCGCGCCGAAGACGGTGAGCAGGTAGACCGACCCGCCGTCGCTGCGGCTGTCGATGAGGATATCGCGCAGCGGCACGAGTGTGCCCACCGCGATGCCGGTTTCCTCCAGGAGTTCGCGGCGCGCGGCGTCCTCGAGCGATTCGCCGGCCTCTACCCGGCCGCCGGGGAAGGCGTAGAGGCCCTTGGACGGCGCCCGCCCGCGCCTGACCAGCATGATCGCGCGGCCGCGCATGACTGCGACGGACACGGCCGGGACGATGGTGGTTTCGTTCATGGCGACTGCACGTCCTTATGCGTTGCCCTCCGGCCGGTTGGCTCGGCAGGGGGAAAAGCTGCTTTAGCGGTTGCGGCGATGGCGATCCATCGCCACTTTGTGGGCGGAACAGGGATTTTAAGCCATGTGCGGACGTATCGCGGTGATCGCCTCGCCCGAGGAGACGGCTGCCTTCATCGGCGTCGGCGACCTCGAGAGCTTTCCGCCGCGCTACAACGTGGCGCCGACCCAGCCGATCCTGGTGGTGACGGCCGGACCGCCGCGCCCGCCCGGCTCGAACCTGCCCGACCGCGGGGCACTGCTGGCGCGCTGGGGGCTCATCCCGGCCTGGGCCAGGAACCCTTCGGACCTGCCGCTGCTGTTCAACGCGCGCTCCGAATCGGCGATCGACAAGGCCGCCTTCCGCAATGCCATGCGGCACCGGCGGGCGCTGGTGCCGGTCTCGGGCTTCTACGAGTGGAAGAAGCTGCCGGGCAACCGCCGCCAGCCCTACTGGCTGAGGCCGCGCCGGGGCGGGCTGGTGGCGCTGGCCGGACTGATGGAAACCTGGAGCGAGCCGGGCGGCTCGGAGATCGACACGGCGGCGATTCTGACCACCGATGCGAGCGCCGACATCGCCCACATCCACGACCGCATGCCCGTCGTCATCCAGCCCGAGGACTTCGCCCGCTGGCTCGACTGCCGCACCCGGGAGCCACGCGACGTGGCCGAGCTGATGCGGCCGGCGCAGCCGGATTTCTTCGAACAGATCCCGGTGTCGGAGCTGGTCAACAAGGTCACCAACATGGGGCCGGAGATCCAGGACCGGGTGGAGCCGCTGCCGGAGGCCGCGCCGGGCAAGGTGAAGGCCGCAAAGCCAAAGGCGGAAAAGTCCGACGACGACCAGATGAAGCTGTTCTGACGGCGCACGACGTCCGCTTGGACGCGCGACCGACGCCCTGGCCCTATCGATCCATGGGTCGTGCATTCCGAAAACCGATTTCGGTTTTCGGGCCGATGCATTAGAAGGGCCGCGTGACTGGCTCTGTCTTCTCCGCCGCCATTTCCGGTTTCCTGCTCGGCGCCTCGCTCATCATAGCGATCGGCGCGCAGAACGCCTTCATCCTGCGCCAGGGCCTGCTGCGCCAGCACGTCTTTGTGTTGTCGCTGATCTGCGCCCTTTCCGACGCGCTCCTGATCGCCGCCGGCGTCGCCGGCCTCGGCACGCTGATCTCGCAGTCGCCGCGGCTGATCATGGCGGTGACGGTGGGTGGCGCCCTGTTCCTGTTCACCTACGCGGTGATCGCCTTCCGCCGGGCCATGAAGCCCGAGGCGCTGCAGGCCGCCAGGACCGGGGAGGCCAGGCTGGGGCCGGCGGTGGCCGCCTGCCTCGCCTTCACCTTCCTCAACCCGCATGTCTATCTCGACACGGTGGTGCTGCTCGGCGGGCTTTCGGCCGCATACGAGGGCCAGGCGCGCCTTGCCTATGGCATCGGCGCGGCAACCGCGTCATTCGTGTGGTTCTTCGGGCTCGGCTATGGCGCGAGGCTGTTGCAGCCGGTGTTCGCCCGGCCTGCTTCCTGGCGCGTGCTCGATATGCTGATCGGCTTCGTGATGGTGGCGATCGGCGCGAGCCTTGTCGGCCGGATCTAGCTAGGTGTGGAGCCTCAACAGGTTGTCCTCGGTCAAAGCGAGGCGACTGATAGGTGTTTTGGACTTTAGGCTGCCGTGGGGA